>NZ_ATNM01000097.1 GCF_000427295.1 Cyclobacterium qasimii M12-11B
AAAGAGAATATAGTCATAGAACCTGTAAGGTAATTGCTAAAATTAGTAATGGTTTAAAAGCATTTGATAAGAATTATTATATAAAGGGGGATACCCTATTTCCAAAAAAATGGAAATATTGGGGGAATGATGATTTGTATATTTTAAGTAGATATTTTAAAGCAAATTTTGTTACTGTAACGTGGATATTAGGATTGATTACAATCTTAATTTTATGGCTTTAACCTTAAGATTAATAGATGGGCTCTAACATCTATTACATTGAAAAGTAGCCTACACTTTAGGTTAGGACTTCCTATTCAGCCTGTATTAAGGTGGGAAAAAGAAAATCTTTCAAAATCTGTTTTACAATTTTTTTTTCAATGATGCATGATTTATTAGTTTATGATGACTAGGTTTTATCAGGCATAATTGTAATATTTATTTAGAGATATTATAATATTTAAAGATTAATTAAACCTTTTTAAGGTGGTATAGTAGAGATTACCTGAATTTTTTTTTGATAACTTACTTTTCTCCCACAATTATAAGCAAACCTAAATACCGTTTCGGATTGATTTTTTTAATATATCAAGAAGTGGTTTTTCAATCCATCCTCAATATTCACCTGTAAAACATTTTTTTACATTTAAAATACAAAAAAGTTGGTTTAAAAATAATTTAATTATTAGTTTTGCCATCTGTTATTCTTTCTTCAAATAGATTTGATACCGTCTAATCATTGGATTGGGCTTTAATTAGGCTGGGTACATATCTTAACGGTAGGAAGTAGCAGAAGGTGGGAATGAGTAAAGTGTAAGGAATTGTAGCTGTTGGTTCTTTTTTGAATAAAGTAGCTGGATTTTTTGACTTTTATAAGCGTGTTATTTTAAATAATTTTTAACAAAAACTTTAAGAGAATGAAAGTAAAATTTTACTTGGTGGCATTGATTTTCTTGGCACTTAATCTTGACTTGCTTGCACAAGAGAAGACAATAAACGTGGAAATTACAGATCCTACTTCAAGAGGACTTTTAACTGGTACAATTGGCGTTATTGGTACGGCAGAAGATGGATACTTTTTATTGCGAGCCATTTCCAAAGGTTTTTCATTGTATGGAGTGGGTGTAGGTACCAAAGGGGTGTTGGTTGTCGAAAAGTTTAACAAAGACTATGTACTGGAAAAAAGCAGAAAAATAGAAGACATTCCGATGACTGTCATGAATAAGGCCAATGACAAAAGTTTTGAGTTTTTTTACCAAGACAGCAATAAAGGCATTTGGTTGTTTTATTCAGATGAATCCAATGATAAAAACCGTTTGTTCAGGAAAAAACTGGACCAACATACCTTAGCTTTTGGTGCGCCAATATTGGTTTCTGAACAGCCTATTGTAGACAAAAAACTGGACAGAAGATCAAGCTATAGTATTGTCCCTTCTGAGGACAATAGCAAATTTGCTGTTTTCTCCTTTGTGGGTAACAAGAGCAATGAAGGGTCCGAAGCATATGTCGAAGTGTTTGATTCCTCGATGAACTCCGAATGGCAAATGAACACCAGCATACCAGAATACAATAAGGGTGGATTGGATACGAAATTATATGGTATTATAAAATCCTTAAATAGCAATGGAAATGTTCGCCTTTCTAATGAAGGGGTGTTTAATATGTTGAGTAAGGTGGATATAGTAAAAGGGGGCAATGAATTTATGCACTTCATGTATTCATTTTATAGGGGAATTGATGATCCAGTCATTAATTATTTGAAAAACACGGACAAATACCTTTTGAGAATGTCACTGGTTCAGGACAAGAACAAGGATGTTAGATTGGTTGGTTATTACTCCAATGATAAGAAACTTAGACAAATTGATGGGATGTTTGTTCAGAGTTTAAACCCTTTTACTTTGGCAATAGACAATGAAAAATTCATCCCATTTTCTGACCAAAATAAAATGGATTTTTTATACCAAAGTGAGGAATACTTAACCGGTAAAGACAAAAGAAAAGTAGAAAAGGGGAAAGAAATGGATGTTCCTCCCAATACTTATATCAAGTCGATTTTTGTCAATGATGACAATAGTATTACGTTGTCTTCAGAGTATTATCAGGCCTATACCTATAATGGTAAACTGTATCATGTTAACGAAGATTTTCAGTTTACCAACATCTCGGAAAATGGTGAAATCAATTGGATTCAAAATTTCAACAAACGACAAAAAGACATTAGCCTGCATACGAATGGTATTTACCAAATGTATGAAAATGGCACCATTTATTTTATTTACAATGAGCCCCTTAAAAAGGAAATTCATGTAGGTCATATAAATAGTGACGGGGAAATAAGTTCTAAAACGGTTTTGAAATCTAGGAAAGGTGGTGAATTGAAGAGTTTTTGGTTGGTTCCTGGCACCATATCAAGAGTAGGAGATAACACTTATGTAGGAGTAGCCGCCAAATTTTTTAAAGAAAGATTGGTGAAAATTAAGATTGAGTAGTTTATAGCAACATCATTACTTCTAAAACCAAATATTAAATCACTTGTTACCATGGGCTTAAAGCCTCTGGTAACAAGTGATTTATCCTTTCATTAAAAAAGTAAGAAATTAAATTATCAGGCCTTAGGCTTTCAAACTCCCATATCTATAACGATTTTACTTAAAATTGCTTCTGGTTTTGTTAAATTGGTAAGGATAACATAGCGGAAATGGCAATTGAAAGACACTTACTGAAAGGCACATTAAACCAGTACATTGAGGCAATATTTCACTTTAAGGATTTTATGACTAAACATTCTATTGAGCGTGTAGTTCCTACCGGGAATGTATTTATCATTTTTGAGTTAGATGGCTTCCTTAGAAACACCTATGACAATGAAATTTTAAAACCGATAGCCTTTATTTGATAAGTTCCTTATTCAATAATTTTTATTTGTTATGATTCCTAAAACTGTTTTTGCCATTTAACTTTCAGTTTGTTGTAACTGCCCTTAAGTTTAATATTTTTTATAACTCTTTAAGAAAATCTCACTCATTTTGTCAGAATTATTTATAGTATTTTTTTGTAAAAGCACTTATTGGAGATAAAAATTAATTAGCTTAATTTCAGATGAATTTTATCCTAGTTTCAGGAATTTCATTTTCAATTAATAATTTACCCAATAACCACATGAGATCAATCCCATTCCTGTTGACCATAGCCTTAATTTTTAGCTATAATTTTAGTGTTGCTCAAAATGAAGCAACGAAGGAAGCATCTGAATCAAGCCAAAGTGTTTTTTATATAAAAGAGGTTCTACAAGATGGAAAAGGGGATTTTGACCCTTGGAATACCCAACGCTGGTCTGCTTGGTACAATGAAAAGGGAGAAATAATACGACAGTTTGATGTGGATACTTCTGTTAAATTCAAATCAAGAAATGAGCCTTGGTTAGTGAAGATTAGTGAGAAGTTTACCAATAAATCTCTTTTTACCATCGCCAAACAAGGCATAGTAATGGATGGCAATGGACTGATCATGGATGTGAGAACCGAAAGGCAAAAGCTTCCCCTTGATGAATTGTATGCTTTAAAAAAGGAGCCATGGACAGATGGAAACGAACTTAGGGGAATTTTTTATAATCTTCCCCAAATAGAAGGAATCCAAGCCACAAAAATAAAGAATTTCACGTTTATGGGCTGGAAACGAGGCATTAAAATCAATGGCACAGGTGATCAGGAACAGCACCGGTTGATTGTGGAAAATTGCGTTTTTACTCGAAACAAGATTGGGTTCTATACGAATGGTTACAATACACTTTTGAGGAATTGTGACCTCTTTGAGAATGGCTATGGGGCCATTTATTCAGGAAGTCGCAGTCGGCGCAATCAATTTATTGGCAATACCTTTCGAGACAATACTTTGAGTCAAAATCAACATTCCTATGGGGATTTTATAGGTGATACTTTTTTTGACAGTGAAATAAGCAGCAATACGTTTGCTAAATCCCATATAAAAACCGATCAAAGGAGAATTGGGATTTCCATGTTCAGAAATATGGGGGAAAGCAATAATTTGAGGGAACAGATGCCCCACAATAACATTATTCGTGGCAACCATTTTGATGGTTATTCGGTAGCCATTCATATAGGTTCACGCATGGGAAGGGACACAAGAAATGACATTACGGACGAGGGGCGTGACTATGCTTTTTATAACCTTATAGCGGACAATACCATTGAGAATTCAACCATCGGAATAAAAATCAACACTGAAGGAAACACAATCAGTGGCAATGCCTTCACCAATGTAGAAGAAGAAATTGTTTTGCAATGTGTGTTCTTTAAGCTAGAGAATACCACGATCAATTATCAAAAAGATGATGAAGTGAAACTCTGGTATGTCACCGAAGATTATGCCCAGTATTCGGATTGGTTCAGGTTTCAGGATGATCTGAATGGAAGTATCAAAAAGGAAGAGAAATTGATTACGGTGTTTTCGCAAAGGGAGGGTCCTAGTTTCTCGCAAAACCAAGATGAAAATTTTAAGCTTAATCCGGTAAAGGCCAGTGGTAAAAACCTCCTGGAAGACTACAGGCTAGGCGTTCCTATGGCCACTGCTACTGGAGAGTTCAGTTTGGATTTGCCGGGGAACGAGTTTGTTGCCATCTGGGATCAACCAATTTCACGTATCAATGAAAAGGATTATTACAGCATCTTATTTTTTGACGACAAGGGTACGGAGATCAACAGGTGTGGAAGGTCTGAGGTGAAATGGAAGGAGATTGCTGTAGGATACTTTACTAAAAAAGAGGGGGAAATGGAAGTTGCCGCCATTCCTGCAGAAGCAATTGAAGGCAAATACCCTGTGTATATTTTTGACCGGGGATTTCAGGTTCCTAAAGAAATCCTATATGGGGACAATGAGAATCCAGATATTACCATTAAGACAGATATGAATCAGGAGCTTATGGTGCTGTTTCAATAGCGCTAACCCAAATTGATGTAGTGAATGAAATTTTGTTTGTTTAAAAGGAGAGGCTTTATCGAAGCTTATAGCTTAACATTCTATGGTGATGTTTATTGTGGCTTTTTGTATTCTGGGGCCAGAGCTTTTCTTGTTAACCAACCATACCGTTTTTAGGCTACAATAGTCAATCCATGGCATTTATTCTATTTGGGAAATATTTTAACGCATATTAACGTTATGAAACGCACACATGAGTTGTATAACTCATGTGTGCGTTATATATTTATGCTATGAAAGAATTAACGCAAAGAGAATTGGCAGTATTGGAGATTCTTTGGGAGATAGAAAGCGGTTTTGTAAACGATGTGCTTGATAAGTTTCCAGACCCAAAGCCCCCCTATACAACGGTGTCTTCCATAATTAGAATTTTGGAAACCAAAGGATATGTAAATCACAAGGCCTTTGGAAAAACCCATGAATACGCACCTTGCATTTCTAAGGTTAAGTACAAAAAAGGGTTATTGAAAAATATGGTCTCTCATTTTTTTGAGGGTTCTTTTGATAATGTGGTGTCCTTTATGGCCAAGGAAAACGAACTAACAGAAAAAGAGATTACAGAGATTTCTACCCTTATTGAACATTATAAAAACAAGGGCAATGAATAACTGGCTAGTTTATTTGCTTGAAGTTTCTGTTTGCCAGATCCTATTTGGTCTTCTTTATTGGACTGTCTTTCGTAATCTTTCTTTTTTTCAGGCCAATAGGGTCTTGCTGTTAACAGTTACCATATTAAGTTTTATCATTCCGCTATTAAGTATCCCTTTTTGGAATGCACCTGCAAGTGAGGCATCACTGACCGTTTTTCAGAGACTTCAGCATATAGAATTGGCATTTGTACCAGATAAGCCCTTGTCAACGCATGCTACTGGTTTTAATGTTAACTGGTTGGTGACCATTTTGGGTTTGGTTTATTTAATTGGGTTTTCATATCGCCTTTGGAAACTCTTCAGTGGAATTATCGCGGTTGTAAAACTTACCCGAAAATATGAATCCTACGAAGAGGATGGCATTAAAATCATATACATAAACAGTGGCCCCTCATTTTTTTCGTTTTTGAATTATATATTCATTAACAAGAGCCATTTAGCTATTTCAGAGGAGGAATTTTCTCAAGTAATTGAACACGAAAAAACACATGTTACTCAGCGACATACCCTTGATAACCTCCTAATGGAAGTGTCTATCCTAATATGTTGGTTTAACCCAGTCTTAAGGCTTATAAAAAAGGAGCTCAACAACGTCCATGAATATTATGCCGATGCAAAAGCCTCAGCATTCAAAGGAAATAATGAAAGCTATTCTAAGCTCATTTTAAAACTTGCCTCTAACAACGGGAGTAGTTTATTAACGCATCAATTTTCAATGAACACTATAAAAAAACGAATCATTATGCTAAATGAAACAAAATACAATAAGCGTATCGCGCTACGATACATGCTGGTGGCGCCATGTTTAATCCTGCTATTGGTAGCATTTTCCTTCGTCCAAAAGAACCCCAATTCTCCTGAGATTCTTGCTAGCTCAGAAACACCCCATGTAATTGGAAGTATATCTTGGGAAGGGAATACCCTTTACTCCGATGATTATTTGTCTGGATATTTAGGGCTTAAAAAAGGGGGTCAGTTCAATGAAGAGGGAATTAATGAAAGTCTTTCCTACCAGCCGGAAGGAGGTGATCTAGGTTCTTTATTTATGGACCAGGGTTACCTGTACTTCACTATAGAAATGAAAAAAGAGATCACAGGAAATAAAGTTGATATAACTTTTGAAATTTCAGAGGGAAAGGTATCGGTAATTGACAAGGTTTTAATTACTGGAAACAATAAGGTGCCAACTGAGCAAATCCTGAAAATGGTAGATACTGTGAAGGGTGAACTGTTTAGCAGAAGTAAGCTGGTGTCTTCTCAAAAGAAGATCATTGAATCAGGTCTATTTGATTCAGAAAAGCTTACTCCTAATATTATTCCTCATCCAAGCGATGGAACGGTAGATATTGAATTTAATGTAGTAGAGCTTTAACGAGTACCAACAGCCATTCCCACCAATTATTCTTTCAAGTTTGTTTTGGGATCAGGGAGTGGCTGTTATTTTTATTGACTATAACTAAAAGTGTGATATATCAAAAAATGATTTTTTAGATTTTACCATAGTATTGATTTTTTCTTCGCTCTATTGCTGAAATTCTATAAGAAATTACTATTTTGTAATTGACAATGAACAGCTTATGCGATTGTTTCCAGAAATTGCTTTTTAGCATGGGGTACTGAGGGAAGTAATATAAGTCTATTTCAATAATTACGTTAAATAGGTGCATTTAGGTTAACTATCCTGATTTTTTGAGAGAATCTTACACCTGATGAAAATTTCACGGTTAGGATTTGTTTAAAAAAACATAAGGGTAGAAAGAGTGTTATGAATACCATTTGTATAAATAAATGAGCGAAAGCTCAAATTGAATTTGTAAAAGATTTAAAATAATAAACTTTTCAACTATGGACAATAACAAAAACCCGAAATCATCAGAGGATGAAAGCAAATGCCCACACCATCCAAATCAGGAGGAAGGAGTAACCATTGCTGAAGGCAACGATAATTCGTCTTCCAATGGCGGTTCTGCTGGTAAATGCCCTGTGATGCATGGCGGAAATACTTCCACCAAAGCATCTGTTATGAGTTGGTGGCCTAATGCCCTTAATCTTGATATCTTGCATCAACATGATGTTAAAACAAATCCTTTAGGGCAAGATTTTGATTATCATGAAGAACTTAAAAAACTAGATGTTGAGGCATTAAAAAAAGACATGCATGCCTTAATGACCGATAGTCAGGATTGGTGGCCGGCAGATTGGGGACACTATGGAGGATTATTTATACGAATGTCTTGGCACTCCGCAGGATCCTACCGTATTTCTGATGGTCGTGGTGGTGGTGGATCAGGAAATCAACGCTTTGCACCGTTAAATTCATGGCCTGACAATGTAAGTCTGGACAAAGCAAGAAGATTGCTATGGCCGATTAAAAAGAAATATGGAAATAAAGTTAGTTGGGCTGATTTAATAATTTTAGCAGGGACCATTGCTTATGAGAGCATGGGATTAAAAACCTATGGTTTTTCTTTTGGACGGGAAGATATTTGGCATCCTGAAATGGATACTTATTGGGGAGCTGAAAAAGAATGGTTGGCACCTAGTGACGAACGATATGATAACGTAGAAAACCCTTCTACAATGGAAAACCCTTTAGCCGCTGTACAAATGGGGCTAATTTATGTGAATCCAGAAGGGGTTAATGGCAAACAAGATCCTTTAAAAACAGGCGCTCAAATTCGTGAAACGTTCGCAAGAATGGCAATGAATGATGAAGAAACGGCAGCCTTAACTGCAGGTGGACATACAGTAGGCAAAACACATGGCAATGGGGATGCAAGTATATTGGGGCCTGCCCCTGAAGCTGCGGATGTAGAAGAACAAGGAATGGGCTGGCACAATCCTACCAAATCCGGAAAAGGTCGCTATGCAGTAACAAGTGGGCTAGAAGGTGCATGGACTACCCACCCAACAAAATGGGACAATGGGTTTTTTGACATGTTGTTCAATCACGAATGGGAGCCTCGTCAAAGTCCTGCTGGTGCGTGGCAGTGGGAACCGGTGAGTATCAAAGAGGAAGACAAACCGGTGGATGTTGAAGATCCAAGTATCCGTCTTAATCCAATGATGACGGATGCAGATATGGCCATGAAGGTAGATCCCATTTATAAGGAAATCTGCTTAAAATTCATGAAAGATCCTGAATACTTCTCAGATATCTTTGCACGTGCCTGGTTTAAATTGACGCATAGAGATATGGGGCCAAAAGTAAGGTATTTTGGTCCGGATGTGCCACAAGAAGATTTGATTTGGCAAGATCCCGTTCCAACTGGAACTACTGGCTATGATGTACAAGCCGTAAAAAATAAAATAGTTGCTTCAGGTTTATCTATTTCAGATAGGGTAGCTACCGCCTGGGACAGTGCACGTACTTTCCGTGGTTCAGATATGCGTGGCGGCGCCAATGGTGCCCGCATACGTTTAGCGCCTCAAAAAGATTGGGAAGGCAATGAGCCACAACGTTTGGCACATGTTTTATCTGTCCTTGAGCCAATTGCAGCTGAATTTGGGATTAGTATAGCTGACACCATCGTACTTGCAGGTAATCTGGGTGTAGAGCAAGCTGCTAAAGCAGCCGGTCATGACATTACTGTTCCATTTTCACCTGGTAGGGGAGATGCTACAGATGAGATGACGGATGCAGAATCTTTTGCTCCTCTGGAACCATTGGCTGATGGGTATAGAAACTACAGCAAAAAAGACTATGTTGTCAGTTCAGAAGAATTGATGCTAGATCGAACACAGCTAATGGGATTAACTGCACCAGAAATGACGGTGCTTGTTGGGGGAATGCGCATGCTGGGTACCAATTATGGCAATACCAAGCATGGTGTCTTTACCGACAATGAAGGTGCTTTAACCAACGATTTCTTTGCCAACTTAACCGATATGGGGAACGTTTGGAAACCGAAAGAGCAAGGACTTTATGATATTTGCGACCGCAATACAGGAGAAGTAAAATGGACAGCTACCCGTATGGATCTGGTGTTTGGTTCCAATTCTATTTTGCGTTCGTATTCTGAAGTTTACGCACAAGACGACAGCAAAGAAAAATTTGTAAATGACTTTGTGAAGGCCTGGACAAAAGTAATGGATGCGGATCGATTTGATTTGAAGTAAAGAAAAAGACGTTAGCGTTAATTGTGTGAAAATAATGGCGGCTTCGATTCTGTATCGAAGCCGCTTCTTTATTTTCACGTAACGATGCTTAGGATTTCTCTATTAAAATTTGCTGTTTATTAGCGTTAGTCTAATAGGTCAAAGGTTAAGAAAACGCTAAGCTAAGTTTTAAAGAGTTTTATGGGATTCTCAAAGCTCAATAAAAGAAGAGATTTTGGCGGTATTGTTGCAGAAAAAAAGCAACAATACCGCCAAAATCGTGTTGTGCTCATCGTTTTACCAGGGGCTGATGCCTCTGGCTATAATCATTTCACCCCTGTCTGGGTTTTTAGGATTCGTTGAATTTAACAGTTAAAATCACTATAGAGTGTGATTTTAAGCTATTAAGCTATAGGTTGAATTAGGTGATAGGGTTTGTAGCTTCTTTCCCGTTTTTCAGTAAGGGATTCAGTCACTTATTTGCTGGTTCAGTTTTAAGCGGCCAACTTTTCTTTTGTTACTTTATCTAAAACGATGGCAATAGCGCCGTCGCCGGTAACATTACAAGCAGTACCAAAACTATCCATAGCGATGTATAAGGCAATCATTAAACCTATCATCTCTTCGTTAAACCCTAACATAGATTGAAGGATGCCTACAGCAGCCATTATGGCCCCTCCTGGAACTCCTGGTGCTGCTATCATGGCAATTCCTAATACAAAAATAAAGCCCGAAAAGAGCGCAAAAGTAAATGGCATCCCAAATAATATCATTAATGCCATGGCACAAGCAGTGATTTTCATTATGCTCCCGGATAGGTGAATAGTTGCACATAATGGAATGACAAAACCTGCAATTTTCTCTGAAACACCATTCTTAATTGTTTGTTCCAAGGTCACAGGAATGGTGGCTGCAGAAGATTGTGTGCCCAATGCCGTAAAGTAAGCAGGCATCATCGTTACCAATAGTTTAAAAGGATTTTTCTTCGTAACCAACCCTGCAATGGTGTATTGAAGCAATAATAGTAAAATGTGCAAGGCGAAAATGACGCCGATTATGCTTATAAATACGGATAGAATTGAAAAGACTTGTCCGCTAAATGACATGCTTGCAAATATGCCTAGGATGAATAGTGGCAAAAGCGGGATGATGACATTCTCTATCACTTGCATGATGATTTTCTGAAAGTCTTTAACCACCGATTTTAAACTGGAATTCTCTTGATAGGAAAGCCCTATGCCGATCACAAAAGCAAGTACCAAGGATGACATCACATCTAGTAAGGGTGGTATAGTAATGCTAAAGTAGGGCGTTAATTGCGGGCCCTCCCCGGCAATTGGGGCAACATCATTAACATGTGATGCCAAAAGCATTGGAAAGAGGTTGGATGTTGTGAAATAGGTCATAAACCCAGAAAATAGAGTCGAACCATAAGCCACTGCGGCGGTTAGCAATAATAACTTACCGGCCCCTTTCCCTAAATCAGCTATGGCAGGCATTATTAATCCCATGATAATTAAGGGGATAGCGAAATTTAGAAACTGTCCGAAAAATGCATTGAATGTGGTAAATATCCGATTGATTGATTCCGGGAGGTATTGCCCGAAAATAAGTCCCAATACTATGGCCAGAAAAACTTTAAACAGTAAGTTTGAAAATATTCGCTTCATAATTTATGCTATATGATAGGGAATCTCGTCCCAAAAGTAATTTTACGTTTGCTAATATACAGCCATTGTCAGAAAGGAGCATTTTCTAGCATGGCTTATTTTGTGTGAAATGCGTATAATACCTTATGGCTTTAATTGCCAATTTCTCAATGAGACCGTATTTCTATTTAACATCCCTTAAATAAATTGTTCATTGTCAATAGGTGTCAGTTACCTGTTCAGTTATCGTAGGGCCTTTAAAAACAAGGGGAGAATTAGCATTAATGCGATTTTAAAGGAATAATAAATTAATTAACAATTTGTTATTCAGTGTTCTACCTGTTATTGTGGGTTTTGATACAAAAAGCCCCAAAGCTTTGAGCCATTACTTTAATTTATTGAATGGTGTGATTATTCCAGACGAGGACTTTCAAAAACACATTTTCCCAGCAGTAAAACAGCTTTTTTTGGCAAGTTTAAATGTGGAATTGAATAAATAATTATGACAAATGTAACAAAAGCAGTATTTAAAAAAATGTATGGCAACTTTATTGGCGTTAAATTAGAGGTACTTATTCATGATAAACTTTAGAATGAAAGTTTCCCTACAGGTAAGGAGAACCAAGACGGTCCTAAATATCGTAGATTGAGGTGCTAATTGGTAAATTGCCCGAAGCTATAAGTCGCAGCTTGAAAGAGGGGAGATCAAGTTGAAGTATCACGAATCAATTTATGTCGCAATTTAAAAGTGAAAATCAGAAGAAAACACTAAAATTGTACCTTGGGATACAATTTTAGTTGCCTAAATACCTTAACTTAATAGTATTGTGGATTAAGTAGACGACATTGCAGCTTAATTGGAATAGTTTCATTTGAGGGAATTGATAAATCGATTTGTAGTATTTAATTTACCTGGAAGTTGACTCTTTTCAGGGTCTATTTTCTGATACTAATGCAAAGGTTGCACCCATTTTATACCTATTGTTTATTTATCGCAAGATCGAAGTCACTAGGATTTTTATTGAAGTCACAGTTGTTATAGGTGTTGTTTAAAAATTCAATCAAAACCGACATTGGAATTTCTGTAATGTTTAAGTGATTGTTAATGAATAGTTTGGTGATTCATTCAATATTGAAATAGATAAAAACCATTTAAAAATTGCTGAATACGTCACAAAAAAATTATACTTAAAAAGAATGAATTATAACCCGATAACAGCCCTTGCCATATTTTTTGGAATATGTTTGCTGCTTTATTTTGCTTTTAGACCTAAAAAAGGGATTTACTTTTTACTTAAAAGCATGTATAAACAAAAGGATAAAGTTATCATAGAGGACATCTTAAAATTTTTGTACCACAATCAATTGTCCAATAACTCCATAACAACTATTGGCCTGACAAATTCACTAAACTTTTCCAATTCATTGATTATCGAAAGTCTCAAAAAAATGATGGACAATGAGTTAATTGTTTTAGAAAAAGACAGCTATAAGCTAACTCCAAATGGCAATGAATATGCTTTTCAAATCATAAGAGCACACAGGTTGTGGGAAAAATATTTATCAGAAAAAACGGGGTTCCATAAAGAAGAATGGCACGAAAGAGCAGAAGACAAAGAACATGAATTAAGCGAATCTGAAATCAACAAGCTTTCTGATCTTTTAGGCAATCCAAGATTTGACCCACACGGAGACCCCATACCCACGAGTAAAGGGAAAATGAAAAGCAAAAGGGGGGTGTCTTTGTCTTCACTTAAAGAAAATGATATTGGTCAGATTATTCATATTGAAGATGAACCAGATATTATTTATAAGCAGATTTTAGCAGAAAACATTCACCTATATTCCACTATTAGAGTTATTGAAAATAACCACACCAGGGTAGTTTTCCATTCAGAGGGGGAGCAATTTGTTTTAGCGCCAATAGTAGCAGGAAATATTACCATATCTGTATCAGAGAAAAATGAGACTCTGGAAGAAAATATTGCTCGGTTATCCAGTTTAAAAATAGATGAACAGGCAAAAATTGTTGGTTTATCAAAAGAATGTAGGGGAGAAAGTAGAAGGCGATTATTAGATTTGGGTTTTGTAAAAGGGGCAACTGTAGCCATTGATTTATTAAACCCTTTGGGTGATCCTAAAGCATACTATATAAAAGGAACTGCCATTGCTTTAAGGAAAGACCAGGCTTCAAAAATTTTAATAAACAGAATTGAGTAATGGAGAATAAACCGAATAGTGCTTGCGAAACTTGTGGCCTTTTCAATGCTGATGGGCTTAAAAAGCTTGGTGTGAAAACGGATGATTTTGACTTTGTTGTTGCCCTTGCTGGCAATCCAAATACAGGTAAAAGTACTGTTTTTAATGCCCTTACTGGTTTGCGGCAACATACAGGAAATTGGCCTGGGAAAACTGTCCTTAGAGCTGAGGGTGCTTTTGAGTACAATCAGCAAAAATATAAATTGGTAGATTTACCAGGTACTTATTCTTTGTTATCAACTTCAGAAGATGAAGAAGTTGCAAGAAATTTCATCCTATTCGGCAAACCCACAGTAACGGTAATTGTTGCAGATGCCAGCAGGTTAGAACGAAATTTAAACCTCGTTTTGCAAATTTTAGAAATCACCAATAATGCTGTTTTATGCCTGAACTTAATAGATGAAGCAGAAAGAAACAATATTAAAATAGATACCAGGATTTTATCTAAAGACCTGGGAATTCCCGTTGTGCCGACAAGTGCACGGTTTCAAAAAGGAATTCCAGAACTTATTCAAACGATAAGTGAATTGGCTAATGGAAAGATTCAGTGCAAACCACGCAGGATAAAAAACATCCCTAAAAACATTGAGAATTCTGTTCAAAAATTGAGTGATTCCTTGACAAAAGAATATCCCAACATTTCTAATAGTAGGTGGATTGCTTTTAGACTTTTAGAAGGAGATACTCAGATTATAGAGGCGTTAAAAACAGGTAATATAGCAACCAATGAGTACTAAGAATATAGATGATATAATCGCATTATCAGAAGAATTGCGTTGGGAAATTGGTGATGATTTTCACGATAATTTAGCCGAAAGTATTTATTCGGATGCCTCTAAAATTGTAGAGGATGCTGTAACAAAAGACAACAATAAATCTAAATTTAGATTAGATGCTAAAATAGACAAAATTGTTACGAGTAGAATTTGGGGCTTTCCGATCATGCTTTTTATTTTAGGAGCCGTATTGTGGCTTACTATAATAGGTGCCAATTACCCATCTTCGATGCTTGCTATATTATTATTAGACACCATTCAACCAATGTTGAAAAGTTTTGGTGCCAATATTGGCTTTCCCTGGTGGCTAAGCGGTTTTTTATTCGATGGCGTTTATTTGGCTGTTGCTTGGGTTATAGCAGTGATGTTGCCGCCAATGGCTATCTTTTTTCCTTTGTTTACCCTCTTGGAGGATTTTGGTTATTTGCCAAGAGTCGCATTCAATATGGATAACCTATTCAAGAAATCTGGGGCACATGGAAAACAAGCATTGACAATGAGTATGGGGTTTGGTTGTAATGCAGCAGGAGTGGTTGCGACGCGTATTATTGATAGTCCCAGAGAACGTTTAATTGCCATAATTACCAATAATTTTTCATTGTGTAATGGTCGTTGGCCAACACAAATATTATTGGCCACCATATTTATAGGTGCGGTTGTTCCAGCCTCTTACTCTAGTTTGGCTTCCTTAACTGCCGTTATAAGCATAGCTGTTTTAGGCATTGCCTTTATGTTTTTCTTTTCCTGGGCATTGTCCAAAACCGTATTGAAAGGAGAGGTTTCGACCTTTAATTTAGAGTTGCCTCCTTATAGACCACCTGTTTTTTGGAAAACAATTTATACCTCATTAATCGATCGAACTTTGATTGTGCTATGGCGAGCGATTGTTTTTGCAGCCCCGGCAGGAGCAGTCATTTGGTTGATTTCTAATATTTATTTAGGAGATGAAAGTATAGCTTCTTGGTTAATCGGTTCCTTTGATGGGTTTGGATTCCTGATAGGTTTAAACGGTGTTATTCTGTTGGCCTATATTGTTGCCATTCCTGCCAATGAAATCGTAATACCTACCATTTTAATGCTTACCGTAATGGTTACAGGTGTAGCTGGTGGCGTAGGAGATGGGGTAATGTTTGAACTGGATTCTGTATCAGCCACTGCAGATATCCTGAGGTCAGGTGGTTGGACTTTACTTACAGCTGTAAATGTAATGTTGTTTAGCTTATTGCATAATCCATGCAGTACGACAATATATACCATCTACAAAGAGACAAATTCTGTGAAATGGACCGTAGTTGCGTCAATATTACCGGTTATTGCTGGTTTTATTGTTACTTTTTTAGTGGCTCAAATTTGGAGAATTTTTGTTTAATAGCTATTCTTAAGAAATGAAAATTTAGAATAGCTAGCTTCCCAAAGTTTTAACAAATAGGCCCATCCAAACAAAAGCTTTTCTGAAAATTTATCAAAGACGATATTGGTCATTTCTTTATTAATTGAAAAGAAACCCAATTTACTCTATACTGTAAGCCGGATTTAATCGACGCTAATTTCAATTTTTTGGTGTTTACTTACAAGATATTGCTCTAATCCTGGTTTAGTATTCCCCAAATAAACCTTTTCATTAAACTATTGTCAAACGATTCAGTAAGCTTAATCATTTATAACTATGGATAAATATTTATTTTCTATTTTATTATTAGTGCTTTTTTCCTGTAATACGATTGAAGACGATATAATTGAAAACAATAGCAATGTTTACAAACCCAAAGGTTTGTATTCCAGTTCTTTTGGCAATGTTTCAGCATTGGACAATGAGGAGGTTCAGGGCACTTTAATTCGTGTTACCTGGAGTGATCTGGAACCAAGTGAAGGCGATTATGATTTTTCAAAAATAGAGCAATTTCTTGTCTCAATTAAATCAAGAGACTTAAAATGGAGTTTGGGGATTATTGCTGGGGGTAGTAGTCCATACTGGTTATTTCATTCGCTTAATGTGGATTCTTTTGAAATTACAGATTATTACAATAATGTAAAGAAAATCCCTAAAATTTGGGATCCTATAGTCAATCAAAAATTAGCGCAGTTGGCCCAAGCATTGGCAAAGGAGTATGGAAATGATGAAGACTTAGCCTTGGTATATGTCCCTCAAATGACTGCAAATGGCATTGAAGGGCATTTTAATGGGGTCCCTGTCTCCTTGCTTACTGATGCTGGATTCACTGCTGACAGGTGGGTAAATTCTGTTAAAGAAACAGCTGAAAATTTCGCATTGGCCTTTCCTGATAAAGCCATTGCAGTCGAAGTACATGATGTGATAAATGATACCTCTATTCCAAACCGAATCATTACGGACTTGTGGAATGACAGTTCTTTGAATCAACGTGTTGGGGCTGCAATTTGGTGGATTTCTGGGAAGACAACTTACCAACCCAATTTGTTGGATGTGTTAACCGCTTTTCCAGGAGATATCTATGCCCAGGCCATTGGTAGGTCTGACCAAACCGAAAGGTTTAAAGACGATGATTACAATAGCATGTTTGTTCAGGCAAAAACCATGGGAGTAAGGTACATTGAACTTTGGGAATATGAGTTTGTAAACAATACCTACCCCCAATATTTTGCTGATTTTAATGCTTATGCCAACAGTACTTATGAATAGCGATTAGAGCCCGGAAGGCATTAAAAGTTTTTAAATTCCAGTTGGTGTTTTATTGATGGGGTGGAATGTACCCATCAATAAAAACGTAAATGGAATGCCATTTTAAGATTATCAGGATCACCTTTCGTTTGAAGCTAAGAGGTCGTCCTTTACTTGTCGTGGTAGGATTTGTTCACTTTGCAGTAGTTACTATTAAGGTTTAAACCTTAGACAAAGTTTATAAATTAGTTGCCTTAATTTCGATAAGGTAAAAAGCGGCATAAGATGAAAACAATCGCAAAGTTTTGGCTATTACTAATGGCATTAAATGCTTTTTTAGCCTGTTCCGAACAAGAACAAGAAGAGCTGGATCTCTCGGAGGCAAAAATCTTGATATCTCCCCAGATTAAATCACCTATCAAGGATACCGCAGGAGATATTCTTCTGGAAGAAATTGAAAAACGAACAGGGCTTCATCTTGGCTTAACAAATAACTGGGATGCCAAAACCACCATTGCGCTGGCATTAGCAGAAGAAATTGAATTGTTTGGGGAAGAGGTTCCTGCACGGGGTGCTAAAAGTGCAGAAGAACTACAAAAAGAAGGCTATCGCATTTTCAATGAAAACAAAGGAGGTAAAAACACCATTTGGATCCTTGGGGCAGATGCACGAGGGATTTTATACGGAATAGGCAAATTGCTGAGAACTGCCAAAATGAGCAATGGAAATATAACTATTGATTCCAAAATTGATTTTTCCGAAGCTCCTGAATATACCCTCCGTGGCCATCAGTTTGGCTATCGGAATACCGCCAATTCCTGGGATGCCTGGACGGTGGAGCAGTTTGACCAGCATTTTAGAGAACAGGTGCTTTTCGGCGCCAATAGTTTTGAGAACATTCCTTTTCAGGAAGTAAATTCGAGTCCTCATTTTAAAGTAGATCCACAGATCATGGAAGTGGAACTAAGCAAAATTTGCGAAAAATACGATGCTGAGTATTGGGTTTGGACACCAGCTCCACATGATTTGAAAGTTACAAATGCCCACCAGGAAGGGCTTGAAGAACAAGAAGCTTTTTTTGCAAAATGTCCCAGATTAGATGGGGTATTTGTCCCAGGTGGCGATCCAGGAGAAAACCATCCTGCCCAGTTAATACCTTATTTGAATGATTTGTCGGCTAGATTGCACAAGTACCACCCAGATGCAGGGATTTGGGTTTCTCTACAAGGCTTTAATAAAGAAAAAGTTGATTATTTTTTCGCTTACCTGGAAGAAAACAATCCTGACTGGCTCAAAGGTTTGGTTTATGGGCCCAGTAGCCCGCCAATAGATTTGGAAAGAGAGCGGTTACCCAAAAAATACCTGCATCGCTTTTATCCAGACATTACCCATACCGTTAGATGCCAATATCCAGTGGACAATTGGGACCAAGCGTTTGCATTGACTTTGGGAAGAGAACCTTGTAATCCACAACCATTAATGTATACTGAACTCTTTAATAGAGACAGCAAATTTACAGATGGCTTTATCACTTATTCCGATGGTTCCCATGATGATGTGAACAAAGTATTATGGAGTCAATTGGGTGTAGATCCCAATAATGATCCCAAAGAAATCGTCTTGGAATATACCCAATTCTTTTTTGGTCCTGACGTAGCTGAAGCTGCTGCTCAAGGAATATTTGCCTTGGAAGAAAACTGGGATGGGCCAATTTTAAAAACAATTCCATTAAGGAAACCCTGGCCTTATGGAAAAGGCTGGAAGATAGCAATCCACATTTGTCGAGCAATTGGAGGTGGCAACAATTGGTGATGAGGGCTTATTATGATGCTTACATCCAAGACAGGCTGGCCTTTGAAAAAATGCTTGAAACCGAAGCCTATGTAATATTGGAACAAGCCAATACAATTGGCGCAGACAAAGCTATGGCGCAAGCTTTGAAACATATTAATAAAGCGGATACAGAACTCGTTTCACAAGACTTGAAGGAGAAAGTATTCGATTATGGCGAAAAATTATTTCAATCCATAGGCGCCCAAAGCAGTGTTGAAATGTACCAGGCACGCAGTGCAGAAAGGGGAGCAGTCCTGGATTTTATAGATTATCCTTTGAACAATAGGTGGTGGTTGGAAGATGAATTTAAGAAGATCGCCATGTTTAAATCTGAGGAAGAAAAGTTAACGCGGTTGGAATTTATCAAAAATTATGAGTTTCCAGGAGAAGGTAGCTTTTATGACAATATCTCTAGTGCGGATGCCATGCATGTCACTTCCAAAACGGATGATGCCATAGATTTTTTATGGGAAAATGATGGCTTAAGCAAAAAACGGCTCTCAACACAATTGTTTCAGTTTAGCCCCACTTTGGAGTACAGTGGGTTAGATGCAACTTCCGATTACCTGATTCGTGTTTCAGGGTATGGTGAGGCCCTTTTAAGAGCCAACGGGCAACGGCTTCAACCTACCAAATACGAAAAGAATTTTGAAGAATTTAAAGAATTCCCCCTTTCTAAGGATTTGATTACGGATGGTAAATTAAAGATTAGCTTTGACAAACCCGATGAAGAACACTTGAATTGGAGAAAGCAATCACGTGTTACCGATGTTTGGGTTATCAAACAATGACAATGGAATCAAACGACAAACCTTTAGTTGAGAAAGAGCTTTATCCCTTAAAGGGGATAGTAACAGTACTCAATACACCGTTTACCAGGGAGGATACAATTGATTATTCGGCGTTAAAAAACAATGTTCTTGAAGCTTTAAAAGCAGGTGTTGCGGGTTTTTTAGTTCCTGCAATGGCTGCTGAAGTTTATAAACTGTCCTACACCGAACGACAAAAAATGCTTGCACTTGTTTTGGAAACGGTGGAGAATAGGGTCCCGGTTATTGGAGGAGCTGGGGAACAGGATTTATCCAAAAGTAAAGCCCTATTGAAAACCTATTTAAATCTAGGTTGTAAAAATGTACTGTTCCAAATTCCGTTTGTGGATGAGCTACAATTCAGGAATCATTTTATGGAATTGGCGGCACTTGATCCGGAAATGATCATGTTGCAAGATTGGAATGCTTCAGGATATGGTTTATCGGACGACCTTATTTGCAATTTATTTGAAGAAGTGCCTAATTTCAGATGTCTGAAAATTGAAACTGTTCCGGCAGGTCCAAAATATTCACGGATCTTGGAATTGACAAAAGGGAAATTGAACGTTAGTGGAGGCTGGGCAGTTTCCCAAATGATAGAAGGCCTGCATCGTGGGGTCCATGCTTTTATGCCTACAGGCATGCATTCTATTTACACAAGCATTTACCATCTTTTTGAGGAAGGGAAATATGAGGATGCGGAAGCGCTTTTTGAGAAGATCATTCCTGTTTTGGCCTTTTCCAATCAACACCTGGACATCTCCATACACTTTTTTAAACGCTTGCTTTACCGCCAGGGTATTTATCCCACTCCCAATGTGCGAAATCCCATTCTGCCCTTTGATGCGCTACATCAAAAATTGGCAGACAAACATATAGATCGTATTTTGCAAATTGAAAACGAATTGAAAACCCTCAGTTCGAATTTATCCTGATTTCCTCATGGTTTCATTACTACCCCTGAATAAAGATCAGGCGGTGCTAAGAAGGATCAGGAAATGCCATTTCATGATCTGGGTTAAATAATCACTTGTTTTTTTAGATGAAGAAGTTAATAATTATTGGCGGAGGTCCTGCCGCACTTATACTTGCAGCAGAGCTTGACACCAAAAAATATAAGGTGACACTTTTCGATAAGAAAAAGACAGTGGGGCGAAAATTTTTAGTGGCTGGAGAAGGTGGATTGAACCTGACCTACAATGCTTCCTTAGAAGCCCTCACAAATCAATACTTTCCAAGAGAATTTATGGCTCCTGTCCTCCGTCAGTTCACCAATCAGGATCTGATGAGCTGGCTAAATAAACATGAAATCCCAACATTTATTGGCTCTAGTAATCGGGTTTTTCCTGAATTGGGAATTAAGCCTATTGAGGTACTTAATAAAATCACAACTTATATATCAGACAGGGATATAGCGTTTCAGCTAGGTGCAAAATGGGAAGGCTGGAATGAGGAAGGGCACTTGTGTTTCCATGAAATGGAGGGTGTTCTTGCTGACATTGTTGTATTTGCGATGGGTGGAGCCAGCTGGCAGGTAACGGGCTCCGATGGTGACTGGAGAGAAACCTTCGAAGCGAATGGGGTAAAGGTAGAGCCATTTAGAGCTGCCAATTGTGCTTTTGAGGTGGATTGGGATAAAACTTTTATTTCTACACACGAGGGGAAACCTTTAAAGAATATAGCCCTGTCTTTCGATGGACATAGTTCTAAAGGAGAGTTGAATATTTCCAAATTTGGTCTTGAGGGCAATGCCATTTATGCCTTAAGCCAAAAGATTCAAGAAAAATTGCTTGACGAAGAAAGTGTCCTTGTCCATTTGGACTTAAAGCCTACCATGACAATAGATCAGTTGAAGGCAAAATACAAACGTTCTCATCGATCCAAGGTAACTGATGTTTTGAATAAGGATTTAAATCTTGACCGTACGGCCATTTCATTGTTAAAGCAATGCTGCGACAAAGACGCCTTTTCAAATCCTGACATGCTGGTAAAAACAATCAAGTCTGTACCAATTGTCATCAAATCTGCAGGTGAATTGGATGAAGCCATTTCAACTTTAGGTGGTGTCGCTTTGGATGAAATAGATGAAAATTTTCAGTTAAAAAAAATACCTAATTCTTATGCTATTGGAGAGATGCTTGACTGGTATGCACCCACTGGAGGGTATTTATTGCAGGGTTGCTTTAGTATGGGGTTTGTCTTAGCAAAATTTTTGAATGCACTGGAGGATAAAGAGTAGGGGTGATGGTCTTGTTCTAAGTGAAATTTTAAGGTTAGGACCAAGGAAATTAAATTTTAGTTATTCTATATATTGGTAGTTTGGTCTGAAAAAATAGATTCATAATTTGAGATTTTAGGCCCTCCTCATTAATGGGCCATTATTTCAAACAGGGTAGCATCTACCTTATACCCAAGCTGTATACAAGGGAATGCATCCCTTTTCATGGATATTTCGAAGGTTATTATTTGTCCAAAGTCTTTTATATATTACGTTCAGGAAATATTAAAATGAGCAGAAGCTCTAATTCATGTGTTAGAAAGTACATTAAGAAATCCGTAAAGCAGAGGGCTTTAAGTCAAGTGCTTTTAAGGGATTATCTCAGGTGGATTGTAATCACCCTTATGCATTTAACTCAAAAAGTTGAGAAGAATAGCACCATAACTTTTAAAATTTCAATTGAAACCCAACCCAAAATATACTCATGAGCAGCGATTTTGAAGAGTTTGAAGAAATAGACGAAGAACAATTACCAGTTGCCAAAAATAAACTTCATAATTGGACACATTTTGCAGGATTATATGCTGCAGAACATGTCGCCGCTACAGAGTTCGTTATAGGAGCAACATTCGTTGCATTAGGTGCTAAGACAATGGACATTGTGCTGGGCCTATTGATTGGGAATGTTTTAGCTGTTCTCAGTTGGACCTTTATTACTTCGCCCATTGCGGTGGATACAAGACTTAGTCTCTATACTTATCTCAATAAAATCGCAGGGGATTCGATGACCAAGCTCTACAATTGGGCGAATGTGATCATCTTTTCGGTTATATCTGCAGCCATGATCACTGTATCTGCTACAGCGGTTCGGTTTGCTTTTGATATACCCGCCCAACTCAACTGGTACCCTACCAATCCCTGGTTTGTTTTGATCGTATTTGCGGTTGGAATAGTTGTGGTGTCTATAGCGCTTTATGGGTTCAATGCCGTTTCTGAGTTTTCCAGTATTTGTGCACCATGGTTATTCGTAATGTTTACTAGTGGAGCAATGGTGCTTTTGCCTGCCTTAAGTCTTGATGTTTTGGGCAAAACATTGCCCGCTGGCTGGGACGATTTTATATCCTTGGGAAATCAATCTATATGGACCGGATTTGATAGTAATGGAGAACCTGGCATAGGCTTGGTTGAAGTCATTGGTTTTGCCTGGGCGGCAAATACCATTACCCATTTTGGACTTATTGATATGGCATTGCTACGTTTTGCAAAGAAGAAGTCTTATGGATTGGCTACAAGTACGGGAATGATGTTTGGTCATTACGTTGCCTGGATTGCTGCAGGTATTATGGGGGCAGGAGCTGCCGTGATTTTAGGGAAATCAATAGTGGAACTTGATCCCGGAGATGTGGCTTACTATGCGCTTGGTTGGTCTGGATTTGTAATCGTAATAGTAGCTGGATGGACCACTGCCATAACAAATTTATACAGGGCAGGCTTGGCAGCTCAGGCCATTTTCTATAACCATTCCCGAAAGAAAACCACCATAGTGGTTGGGTTGGTTACCATTGTGATAGCCTGTTTTCCTTTCGTTTTTTCACAAATTCTCCCACTATTGACCTATGCAGGTTTGCTGGTTGTTCCTGTAGGTGCCATTGTATTTGCAGAGCACCAAATCTTCCCCAGAATAGGATATACCCGCTATTGGTTGTCCTACCGACAATTGGCATTCAGTACACCGGCCGTGGCTTCCTGGGGGTTGGGCTTAGTATTTGGTTTTGGACTAAATGCACTTGATGTAATGTCCTTCTTTTATCTATTTGTTCCCACTTGGGTTTTTACAATCTTGGTATATACATTGCTAGCAGCCCGCTATGGTGCCAAACAAAAATATCCAGAGGCTGAGCTAAAGGAAAAATTACGCAACGAAAATATTAAGAAATTTCAAGAGCAAAAAGGCAAATTTGAAGTCCCCCATTCCACAGATAATTCGACCTTCTCAAGTGTATTAAGAGTCACAGGTATTGTTGCGCTCCTCATAACTTTGGTTTTGGCGTGCATCGTACTATTCGGTAGTTCTGATGAAAGCCTATATTTGGCAAATAGAGAAGTGTTTTATCGATACGCATTCATTTGTACTGTACTTTATTTCGTTGTAGCCTATTGGGCTTTGCTTCGTGGAAAACAAAAAAACAAAATTGAAATGAAAAACATTATAGCACTTAATCAAAATAACCTAACAAATATCGCCAAGCAAATCCCTTGCCCTACCTACCCTAGAAATGAGTTAACTGTAGGCATGGTGCATGTTGGCGTTGGAGGTTTTCATAGGGCCCATCAGGCGTATTATACCAATATGTTACTGGAGAAATTCAATGTCCGTGACTGGGCTATTTGCGGAATTGGGCTGCGAAAAGGGGACCAAAAAATACATAACGTTCTTAATGAGCAAGAGGGTTTATATACCTTAATCGTCAAACATCCTGATGGGAAAATTGAACCTCAAATTATGGGGGCAATAATCGATTTTCGACTGGGAGTTGATAGTCCTAAGCCTGTTATTCAACGAATGGCCCATCCTGACACGAAAATTGTTTCGCTTACAATTACAGAAGGAGGGTATAATTTTAATCCATCCACTGGAGATTTTGATTTTGAGAACCAGGATATCCAACACGAATTAAAAAACCCAGACAGTCCAAAAACAATTTATGGGTTTTTAACGGCTGCGCTGAAAAAGCGTCGTGATTCTGGCCTGCCGGCATTCACCATCATGTCCTGCGATAATATTCAGCACAACGGTGATGTCGCGCGAAATATGTTGCTATCGTTTGCTAAAAGACAAGATGAAGAATTGGCCAATTGGATTGAAAAAGAGGTGTGTTTTCCCAATAGCATGGTTGATCGAATAACACCGGTTACCACCCAATCAGACATTGATTATTTAGAGAAAACCTTTGGATTACAAGATGAATGGCCAGTAACCTGTGAGCCCTTCATTCAGTGGGTTGTAGAAGATAATTTTTCAAATGGGCGACCTGAATTCGAGAAGGTAGGGGTGCAATTTGTATCGGATGTAAAACCTTATGAGAAGATGAAACTTCGCCTCTTAAACGCAGGACATTCTGTATTGGGTATTTTAGGTGCTATTCACGGGCATCCAACGATCAATGCCTGTATGGAAGATGAAACTTTCGTCACTTATTTGAGGGCATTTATGGACGAGGAAGCGACTCCTACACTAGATAAACTGGAAGGGATTGATTTAAATGTGTACAAAGACAGTTTGTTGGAGCGTTTTGCCAATCCCAATATTAAGGACAGTGTTAGCCGAATTTGTTCAGAAAGTTCTGCCAAATTGCCGAAATTTTTGATTGCTACGCTTCAAGAAAATTTGGATTCAGGGGGAAGTATTCAATTTGCAACCCTGGTGATCGCTGCCTGGTGTTATTACAGCGACAAAGGAATGGATAAAAATGGCCAGCCAATAGAAATAATCGATGCCATGGCTGCCGAATTACAACAAGCAGCCAGACAAACTAAAACGGACACGCTCGCTTTTATAAAACAAAAATCACTTTTTGGAGACCTTGGTCAGAATGAGCGCTTTACTAAATTGTATACTGAATTCGTTCAGCAAATCTATAAGGACGGAAGCATCAAAAATCAAATGCAAACCATGATTTAATTCCAGGCATTAAACACGTACATAGATTTAAGAAGAAATCAATTAATTCGTACTATTTGGAGGCTCTTCCATAATAGTGAAAGGGTATTGTCATTGTTTTAACAACGAATAAAGCTGCAGTCGATTTTTAGCCAGGTCAAGGTTCAAAATTGGCTCGAAGTAATTTATAGAGATAATTTATGAGTGAACTATTTTACCATTTTGGAGTGGCATTGGCAATCGGCTTATTAATTGGGCTGGAAAGGGAATTTAAAAAGTCCGATGAAGCGCAACAATTTCTTTTTGGCGGGATTCGTACTTTTCCTTTGCTGGCGCTTATCGGTTGTTCAGCTGGATTATTAGGTGATTTGATGGATTCACCTTGGGGCTTTGCCATTCCTATTGTTATTGCAGGAGCTTTTTTAGTTGTGGCCTATACTGGGACTGTTAAAAAGAGAGACTTTGGAATGACCACCGAAGTAGCCGCATTGCTCACTATTATCATCGGCATTATATGCTATTATGGCGAAATAGAACTTGCTGCAGCCTTGGGTATAATTGTTTTGGTTTTACTGTCCTTTAAAGTAAAGCTCCACGAATTTAGTAAAATGCTTACACGTGAAGAGATTGTAAGCTTGGCCAAATTTGGCCTTATGACAGCAATTGTGCTACCAATACTTCCGGATGAACCTACGCTTCCTGCCCCATTTGATGTTTTGATCCTAAGAAATATATGGTTAATGGTAGTGTTGGTGACTGCCATAGGAATGGTTGGTTATTTTCTGAAAAAGCTTATTGGAAACCGAAAAGCAATTGTTTTAACTGGTTTCATTGGAGGCTTGGTTTCAAGTACAGCAGTAACATTGTCTTTTTCTTCTCAAAGTAAAGGTCGTCCAACCTTATCCAAAGCATTTGCCATTGCAATCATCGTCTCCTGGATTACTATGTTTCTTCGTATTCTTGTCGAAGTAGCTGTTGTAAATTCAAGATTGATTATAGAGATGTGGATACCAATGGCTGCAGCAGCAGTTGTAGGAGGCTTGTATTGTTGGTTCCTATACATGAAAGATGGGAAACACGAAGCCATTGCTGAGGAGGTTGACGTAGAAAAGCCTTTTTCCTTGAAGAAATCACTAATTTTTGGTGGCCTTTACGCCGCTGTTATCGTTATAGCGAATATCGCGCAGATTAATTTTGGTGATAAGGGGATTTATTTGTCGGCAATTGCCGCTGGATTCACAGATGTGGATGCAATTACACTCACGATGGCCGAAATGAGTCAGGCAACAGGAACAGTAGAGCCCAGCGTGGCCATTAGGGCAATATCCCTCGCGGCGGTTTCAAACACCTTAGTGAAAGCAGCCATCGTCTTGTCTACGGCTCATATAGCCCTTAAAAAGGAGATTTTACCCGGTGTTTTTCTAATTGTTTTTGCCGCCTTGGTGGCTGCTTTTATTGTCTAAGAAAATAGTATTTGGAATGATTGTATCGAGCAGTTTAAAGGAATATAATCTAGTCTTTAAGAATTATCATTCCCATATTTACCATTTTTAGCAATGCATTTACCTTTAAATACCAAAGTGATATAACGACCTTTGACTAAATTAAAATGAGTTAAGTAGTGGGAATCCCCAACTGTGACTGTAAATCAAAAAAATATGAAAATAGCCGTAACATCAGCAAGTGGGAAATTGGGTGCCTCCATCGTAAAACAATTGGTAAGAGAAATTGGAAAAGATCAGGTTATAGGGATTGCCAGAACACCGGAAAAAGCAGAACACCTTGGTGTTGAAATTAGGAAGGGCGACTACAATGATAGGGAACAACTTGACCAAGCATTGAAAGGCATTGACACAGTTTTATTGGTTTCTGGTATGGATGAGCCTCAAAAAAGAATTCAACAACATAGAAATGTGATTGAGGCAGCAAAGCAAAATGGAGCTAAAAAAATTGTATATACAAGTATAATAGGGGATGAGAAAAACACCGCATTTAGCCCAATAGTAGCGAGTAACAGACAGACTGAAAAAGATGTACAGGCTTCCGGTCTTCAATGGGTAATCGGAAGGAATGGAATTTATATTGAGCCAGATATTGAGTACATCAGCCATTATATTGAAGAAGGTGGAATTAGGAATTGTGCTGGAGAGGGAAAATGTGCTTACACCAGCAGGGAAGAGTTGAGCCAGGCTTACGCACAAATGCTATTGCATGAAAAGCACAATGGCCAGGTATACAACCTTGCAGGAGATCCAATTACACAGGCAGAATTGGCCAACATTATTAATAAAGTTTATGGAACCAGCCTTTCTTATTATCCAGTGTCCGTGGCAGCATATCAAAAAGAAAGAAAAGAGGCCTTGGGGGATTTTATAGGAACTGTTATTGCGGGTATCTATGAAGGGATTCAAATTGGGGCGAATAACGTGCAGTCAGATTTTGAAAAGGCTACAGGAAGGGCACACAAAGCTCCATTAGCAATGATTGAGGAATTAAAGGATATCCTAAAATAACGCGTATAACTATTATTGAACTCTTATTGGGAAATTGGAGGACTATTACCTATTCTGGATGGAATTAGGATTACAAAGTAAAAAAATCGAGCAAGTTTTAAAATCGGTACAATGGGAATTATTGATAGTATCTTAAAAAAAATAGTACTACAAGAAGCAGTTATTGTTGAAAAGTCTAAGCTTTCTGAAGGAGCTTATAAAATTCGTTTAAAATCCGAAGGAATTGCGTCAGTAGATTTTGTTCCAGGCTATTTTTTACGTTTAGGAATAGGTATAGATAAGGAGGATATTTCGTTGAAAGACAAAATGAGGAGCTATAGTGTTTGGGACATAAACAAATCACAGGGATACATAGACCTGGCCATAGCCACCCACAGTAATGGAATAGGATCCGTTTGGGCAAAACAATGCAAGGCAGGTGATAAGGTTTACTATAAGTGGAAAAAAGGCAATTTTTTAGTAGACAATTCAGCAGACAGTTACCTGATGATAGGAGATTTGTCCGCTTTGTCCCATTTGTATATGATAAATAGAAACCTTCCCAAAGAAAAGAAAGT
This sequence comes from Cyclobacterium qasimii M12-11B, assembly GCF_000427295.1. Classification (GTDB taxonomy): domain Bacteria; phylum Bacteroidota; class Bacteroidia; order Cytophagales; family Cyclobacteriaceae; genus Cyclobacterium; species Cyclobacterium qasimii. The sequence continues at coordinate 28,642 of NZ_ATNM01000097.1, forward strand.
AACAGGCATAATTTACAGCCAAGACAAAAATGAATTGTTCCCGGATTTAGCCGGTACAAAACCATTTGATTTTCATGAATTGGCTCTAAATCCCAAAGAAGAGATTATGGCATTGGTAAAAGAAAGCGTTTCTAAGATGTCAGGTAAAAAAATGGTTTATATCGCAGGGGATAGCCGGGTATGTGTGCAGTTAAACAAGTATTTTAGAAAGGAATTGAAATGGGAATCCAAACAAATTAAAATCAAACCTTTTTGGAACCCAGACAAAAAAGGACTTGAGTAAAAATACCCTATGGGTAATAGAATGAAATTACCATTTTCCAAATTGTGTTGCTTTTTAAGGCCCACAGAATCAAAGGATTTTTTAAACCAATATCATTCCCAATAATCCGCTGTACTTGTAAAAACCATAGTACAGGAATAGGAACAACATTCTTCTATTTCCCTGCCTTAATTTACCTTAATTGGTATGTCAACCGATTCCGAAAAATAGTACCATTATTTGAGATAAAAGTAATAGTGTCTCTAAGAGACCTGTGTTATATTTGATCAAGCAAAAAACGGATATGACTATAAAAATGAGAGAAAGCCTGGTACTAAAAAAGTTAAGGGCCGGAGAAAACGTTTGTTCTTTTAAAGTAAACCTGGCAGATGCACGAGTTGTAGAAATTGCTGCTCAGGCGGGTTTTGACTGTTTGTGGCTAGATCAAGAGCACATAGGTCAGGATTGGTCCATTTTGGCGTCCCAGATCTGGGCAGCCAAATCTCAGGGAAAGGACACCTTGGTAAGAGTACCTAGAGGTAGTTATAGTGATTATGTAAAGCCTTTAGAGCTTGATGCCAGTGGCATTATGGTGCCACATATAATGAACTTGGCGGATGCTAAGAAGGTAATCGAAATGACACGTTTTCATCCGATTGGCAAGAGAGCCATTGATGGTGGAAATGCAGATGGAGGCTATGCAGCTGGTAATTTCAAAGACTACCTAAGAGATGCCAATCAACAGCGTTTTGTCATCTTTCAAATAGAAGATCCAGAACCTTTGGAAGATATAGAAGCCATCGCACAGTTGGATGGTTTTGATATGTTGTTTTTTGGCCCTGGAGATTTCAGTCAGGCCATAGGAGCTCCTGGGGATATGGATCATCCCAAAATCCAGGACGCAAGGCAAAAAGTGGTAGAAGTGGCTAGGAAATACGGGAAATTTGCTGGCACTACAGGTCCTTTAACAAAAGTAGCTGAATACCAAAAAATGGGTTACCAGTTTATTAGTATCGGAGCAGATGTTTTGACATTGACCAAATATTGCAGTGACCTGGTGACTGGTTTCAAAAATGGACCGGAAGAAGAAGGGGATAAGGATAAGGACTATTACGCAGCCAAGAAATGATTAATAAGGCTTTAGGCAATACTGGAATAGAAGTTTCTCAAATAGCTTTCGGAGGAGTGGAAATTGGTTTACCTTATGGTCCAGGTATAACTTCCGAAAAGGACATGCTTCAGGAAAATGAAGCGATTGACTTGCTACTTCAAGCCCTGGATTCGGGCGTGAATTTTTTCGATACAGCGAGAATGTATGGGAAAAGTGAGGAATTAATCGGCAAAGCCTTTGCTCAGCACCGTAATGAAGTAGTCATCTGCACAAAATGCCAGCATTTGAGAGATGTTTCAGGGAATTTACCTGATGAGAAAGCTTTGGTTAAGATTATCCGGGAATCTCTTGTAGGAAGTTTGAAAGCACTTGGAATGGAGGCCTTGGATGTATTAATGTTACACCAGGCGGACATTGAGATTTTACAGAATGAGGCAGTTTGTCGTACTTTTGAGGACATTAAAAAGGAGGGGCTTTCCATTGCAATTGGGGCTTCAACCTACACTGTGGAGGAGTCAGAAACAGCTATCAATTCAGGTTTGTGGGAAGTAATTCAATTGCCTTATAATCTACTGGATCAGCGCCAAAGCAATATATTTGACCTGGGAGTTAAAAAGGGAGTAGGTATGGTGGTCCGTTCCGTTTTGCTTCGTGGCATGCTTAGTGACCGTGGAAAAAATCTAAAAGAGCCTTTGGCTGAAATTGAAAAACACATTGCCAAATATGCTGCCCTCGCGACACAAGAAGGATTGACATTGCCTGAATATGCAACGCGATTTGTTCTTGATCAACCAAACGTATCATCCGTGTTGGTAGGTATAGACAAATCGCTTTATTTGGAAAAGGCATTGGAAACAGCCAATCTTCCGGCCTTAAGTAAGAAATTACTTGCTGGGGCCATTCCATTTCCAGATCCGGAATTTATTAATATCCCCTATTGGGATAGAATGGGTTGGCTTTAGTCTGAAATGTAAGGGCTATAATACATTTAACCAAGTTTATCTTCAAACGAAAGAAACATGTTAAAAATAGGAATGATAGGAATGAGTCCGGGAAATGCCCATCCCTATTCCTGGTCCTCAATCATAAATGGGACATTTGATGGCGAGCTTATCAGTGCCATCGGTTATCCTGCTGTGGCAGATTATCTCCAGGCTAACATAGACACGCTGGGAATTCCAGGGGCTTCGGTCAGTCATGTGTGGAGCCAAAACCTTGAGGTTAGTCAAAGCATTGCGAAAAATGCTGGGATCCCTTTTGTTGTGGACAAACTTGAGGACATGATTGGTGAGGTGGATGCAGTGATCCTTGGAAGAGATGATCCTGAAAATCACGTGGGAATGGCAAAGCCTTTTCTGGATGCAGGTATACCGCTTTTTATTGATAAACCATTGGCCTATTCCCAAGAGGATCTGGATTATTTTGCTCAACAACACCATTTAGGAAAAGTTTTTATGTCCTGTTCCTCTATGCGTTATTCGCAGGAATGTAGGACCGTTAAAACAGGCATAAAGTCCTTGGGGAAAATTCATTTGGTTACGGCAGTAGGAAAAAAAGATTGGAAAAAGTATGGCGTACACCTGTTGGAAGCGCTCTTTAGCACCCTGGATGATCCGAAACCAGTAAAGGTTCAGCATATCGGAGAAGAGGATGAGGACATTGTATTGGTTACTTTTGAAAATGGAGTCAAAGCCACTGTACATTTATTTAAGGATATCTGTGGAACTTTCCAACTCAGTTTTTTTGGAGAAAAGGGTTGGAAAATAGCTGATATCCAGAACTCTTATTCTATGTTTAGGGACAACCTCATAGTATTTATTGATGCGCTTAGGGATGAAAAGCCCTATTTAGAATTCGCTAAAACAGCTGCTATTATGCAAGTAGTGATTGGAGCGAAAGAAAGTTTTGAAAATGGAGGTAAGGTGATTAATTTAGAAAAACATGGACGTTAAAGAATTATTTAGCTTAAAAGGAAAAATAATTGTAGTCACTGGTGGTTCCGGTCAATACGGTAAATGCCTTGTTGAAGGTTTGGCCGAAGCAGGGGGGACTGTTATTACTACTTCTAGAGACATACAGTCGGCAGAAAAGACAGCTGCTTTATTTCGCGAGAAAGGCTTAGATGTGCACCCTATGGAAGTGGACCAAGGGGATACCGAGTCAGTAAGTCGCTTTGCCAAAAGCCTACAAGATAAGTTTGGTAAATTGCATGTTTTTGTAAACAATGCCGTTTCCAGGCCAATGAAAGGTTACAATGCTCCTTTGGCAGATTTTGATGAATCGATGCGGGTAAATGCTACAGGAATGTGGGATTTGCTAAAGTCCATGTCAGACCTGATCATAGGAAGCGGGGGTGGAGCAGTGATCAATATCAGTTCCATGATGGGCATGAAAGGGCCAGATTTAACTAATTATGAAGGCACCAGTATGGGAGATTTACCTCCTGATTATTTCTTCCACAATGCAGGATTGATCAATCTTACTCGCTTTATGGCCAAGATGAATTCAGGAAAAAATATTAGATTCAACTGCATCTCTCCTGGTGGATTGTTTAATAATCAGCCCGAGAGATTTGTTGAGAATTATAACAAAAAAGTACCAATGAAGCGGATGGCCAATAATGATGACATCAAGGGTCTAGCCGTTTTATTAGCTTCTGATGCTGGAGCTTACATCAATGGCGAAAATATTTTAATGGATGGAGGATTGAATGCCTGATTCAAATTCCAGCCCCGCTATAAAGTCTCCATTCTCTTTAGAAGGAAAGTGTATTTGGGTGGTAGGCGGAGCAGGATACTTGGGTCAGGAAGTTGTGCGTCTCCTATGTTCGCAAGGAGCAAAGGTTTTATGCATAGATAGAGAAGACAAGGCAATGGTTTTTGAAAAAGAAGCCATGCTTGGTAATTCATTAGTGTCGGCCAGTTTTGATCTCTCGAATACGGATGACATCCCTGGTTTTGTCATCGAAAACAAGAAAAATTAGGCATACCTGATGGTCTGGTAAATTTGGCCTATTCTGCTAGTGGAAAGTCTTTTGAAGCCATGGAAGCTGCGGACTTTGATCAGGTAAATCATTCTGGGCTCACGGCAACTTTTGTACTTGCAAAAGCGGTAGGAGCCATAATGTCAGAAAAAGAATCGGGAAGCATATTGTTGTTTGGCAGCATGTATGGAATGCAAGCTCCTGATATGCACATGTATCAGCCCCCTATGATGCCAAACCCTATAGAATACGGGGTAGAGAAAGCTGGAACAATACAGATGGCGAAATATTTAGGAATGTATTACGGCCCTAAAAACATTAGGTGCAATAGCATATCCCCAGGGCCATTTCCCAATAGCCAAGTGCAGCAAGATCACCCGGAATTTGTTAAACGATTGGAACAAAAAACCTTCCTAGGAAGAGTAGGAGTGGCCCGTGAAGTGGCAGGAGCCGTTTGTTTTTTACTCTCGGATGCTTCCAGCTATATTACAGGTCATAACTTGGTAGTGGATGGTGGATGGACTGCCTGGTGATAAAATAGTTAAAACAATAAAAAAGATTAAAATGAAAAAGATAGTACACCCCAAAAGAGATTTAAGTTTTGATACAGGCGCTTATTCAGACGCTATATTAACGGATGGATTTTTATTCGTTTCAGGACAAGCATCAGTAGATTTTGAAACCTCTGAGTTTAAGTTAGGAACCATTGAAGAGGAGACGCAAAGAACGCTGGACAATATAAAAGCGATTATCGAAGCTGCTGGAGGAACAATGGACAATGTAGTAAAGTGTACCGTTCATTTGTCAGATATCTCTGAATTTGATCGCTACAATAAAGTGTATGCCAGCTTTTTTAAAAACACCAAGCCTGCCCGTATCACGGTTCAATCTGTCTTGGCAGAAAACCTTAAGGTGGAAATAGACTGTATCGCTAAAATACCTACTGAAAAATGAGCAAACGACTGATTCTAGATGCGCATTTAGACTTGTCTATGAATGCCATAGAGTGGAACAGAGATTTGAGTAGACCTCTTTCGGAAATCAGGCAGTCAGAAATGCACATGCCAGACAAGCCCGATAGAGGCAGGGGAACCGTTTGTTTACCAGAGCTTAGAAAAGGTAAAATTGGCATAGTGGTGGCCACGCAATTGGCCCGGTATTCTCCTCCTGATTCTGCCCTTTCAGGCTGGAATTCACCCCAACAGGCATGGGCCATGACGCAGGCTCAGTTGGCCTGGTACCGTGAAATGGAAGTTCAGGGAGAAATGAAGCAGATTTTGAACCGAAAGGACCTGGATCAGATGGTGGGTTTATGGGAAGATGATTCCATTCCAGATGAGAAGAAGCCGATTGGTTATCTACTACATCTTGAGGGTGGCGATTCTTTGGTGTCCCCTGATTATCTTGATAGGGCTTATGCTTACGGTTTACGGGCATTAGGCCTTTCTCATTTTGGTCCGGGAAGATATGCCCCAGGTACAAAGTCTGAGGGACCTATTACCGAATTGGGTAAAGAGTTGCTTGAAAAAATGGGGCAGTATAAAATGATTTTAGATGTAACCCATCTTACTGATCAAGGATTCGAGCAGGCCATGGATTTGTATACTGGACCCATTTGGGCCAGCCACCACAATGTGCGCAAAATTGTACCGAACCAGCGACAACTGACAGATGATCAGATTAAAAATCTGGTGAAACGTGGGGCTGTCATTGGTGGAATGCTAGACTGTTGGGCCATGGATATTCGCTTTATTGATACCATTTCTGACCCTTGGCAGTTAGACATTAAATTGGAGCATCTGGTAGACCATTGGGACCATATTTGTCAATTGGCGGGGAACAGTGAGCATATCGGTATAGGCAGTGATTTGGATGGAATATTTGGTACAGAGCAATCTCCCTGGGACCTTAATTCCATAGCAGACCTTCAGAAGTATGAAGAGATTCTAGATAGAAGAGGTTATTCATCGGAAGACATTGACAATATATTCCATGGCAACTTTCTTCGATTTATGAGAAATGCTTTACCAGAAGGCTAATTTTTACATTAAATAATTTACGCCAACGATGTCAAATAATTTTCAGGCTGGTGCAGCCAGTGTTGTTACTACTCCCCCTTTAGGTACCATTATCAATGGTGACTTTGTCACGCATTACGCACAGAAAGTTCATGATCCCTTGCATGCCAAAGCTTTGGTGTTGAAAAATGAGGCAACTACTTTGGTATTGGTGGTTGTAGATATTTGCATTTTGGGTAAAGAATTACTCGATAGTACAAAGGCAATCATCCAAAATAAATTTGGGATTTCACCCGAACAGGTACTGATCTCAGCTACTCATACTCATGCCTCAGGAGCAGTAGAAGATGTACACATGGTACCTGCTGATTTGGCTTACAGGAAACGCTTGCCAAACCTAATAGTGGAGGCAGTCGAAAAGGCATTAAACACATTAAAGCCTGCTCAACTAGCCTTCGGGACAGCTGATGCACCTGAGTATGTGATGTGTCGTCGGTATTGGATGAAAGACAGCTATACTTCTCTAAATCCTGTGACAGGGAAAGCAGATTTGATGAAAACCAACCCTTTTGGAGTGGAAGATGAGATCATTAAACCCCTTAATACGCCAGACCCTGAATTAGGGTTTTTGGCAGTCAAAGGTTTGGATGACCAATGGATAGCACTTCTAGGGAATTACTCCCTTCATTATGTTGGAGATTGGGAAAACGGAACCATCTCAGCTGATTACTTTGGGGAATTTTCAAATGCCTTGAGAGAAAAGCTGGAAGCGGGAACTGAATTTGTGGGCATAATGAGCAATGGCACAAGTGGAGACATCAATATTTGGGATTTTAGCGGAGAAAAGAAATTTCCTGATGGAGAACTGGCTAAAAGTAAGAAAATTGGCAATGACTTAGCAGACAAGGTGCTGGCTAGTTTGGAGAATGTGGCGTGGAATAAGGATCCATACCTCAACAATAGTTTTGCCCTTGTAAAGGCAGGTCGAAGAATGCCAAGTAGGGATGAACTGGAATCAGCCAGGGCAATTTTGGCGACTGGGGGTTTGGAGGAGTTGAAGCCGGACACAGAGGGATGGCGAAAGCTTTATGCAAGGGAACAAATGTTGCTCCACGAATTTGCCGATGCAGCGGAAAGTCCAGTGCAGGTATTTCACATTGGAGAAGGGAAAATAGGCGCTTTGCCTGGGGAGTTCTTTGCTGAATCGGGGCTCAAAGTAAAAGCTGAAGTTGATTTCCCCTATTTTACCATTAGTCTTGCCAATGATAACGTTGGATATGTTCCTCCTGCTCATGAAATCGAAAAAGGGGGGTATGAAACCTGGAGGTGTAGAATAAGCAATTTATTGCCGGAAGCAGAGGAATTGTTTAGAAAAAAACTGGTTCAACTGATTCACGAAGATAAAAATACTTAATTTTGAATTCAGCTTAAAGACAATAGGTGAATAAAGAAAAGTGGTTGGAATTATTAAAGGATAAGGTGCCTCAAAACGCCTTGTCCTATTGTTTTTCCCTTTGGGAAGAAGAACCTTTTGCCTTTGAAATCACCAAGTCAAGAAGTTCTAAATTGGGTGATTTCCGCTATCGAAAGGACAAAAGCATTCAAAAGATCACCATCAATCATGACCTTAATCAATACCAATTTTTAATTACTTTCATCCACGAGGTGGCCCATCACCGGGTTTTTAGCAAATACAAGGATAGAATTGGGAACGGTATCATGCCACATGGCATAGAGTGGAAGCAATCGTTCAGATGGCTTATGGCACCTATGTTACATGAGCGAGTGTTTCCAAAGGATGTTTTAATCCCGCTTCGGTTACATATGGGGAATCCCAAAGCGTCGACCGGCGCTGATTTTTTCTTAATGAAGGAGTTGCGGAAATATGATAAAAATGCCTTCACTTTTGTGCAACCGCTGTTGGGAGATCTTCCGCAACATGCACATTTCGAATTGAAAAAAAGAGTGTTTCAGAAAATGCGTACCCAAAGGTCAAGAGTACTTTGTCAAGAAATTTCTACTGGAAGAAATTACCTGATATCAAATAATGCGGTGGTCAAAAAAGTGGATGATCCAGGAGATGTTCCGTTTTAGTCCAGGTTTATAGTTATAAATAAATCCGTCCGTACCGATTTATTGCTCTCCTGAAATTTTATTCCGGGCATTGATACCCAAAGTTCTGAGTTTTTCAGCTTGTGAAATAAGATTCCCTTTGCCGGTTTTAAGTTGCTTGATGGCTGTTGCATAGCTGTCCTGCGACCTGTCCAGGTGTTTGCCTACATCTTCCAGACTATTTACAAAATTTGATAGTTTGTCATACAGTTTGCCTCCTCTTTCAGCTATTTCCAAGGCGTTTTTTGATTGATCATCTCTAATCCACAAATCTTTAATCATCTTAAGGGCTGCGATAAGATTGCTGCTACTGATCAATAATACCCGTTTTTTGTAGGCATATTCCCAGATTTGAGGGTCTGCCTGAAGGGCTACAATATAAGCAGCTTCTAGTGGGATGAACATGATCACAAAGTCCAAGGCCTTTGCATAGCTCTCATACTGTTTGGCAGAAAGCTGGTCTATATGGGTTTTTATAGCCTTAATATGAAGATCAAGAGCTAACTTTTGTTCACTTTCATCGATAGCACTACTGTATTTTTCGTAGGCGATCAATGATATTTTACTGTCTATGATTACTTTCTTGTCGTCAGGGTAGTGAATGATCACATCAGGCTGCATTCTTTTGCCGTCTGGCCCAATGAGGGGATGACCATTTTCATCTTTCAAAAATCCCTGAATGCTATAATGCCGGTCTCTTTCCAAACCGGAGTTTTGAAGGATGGTTTCCAAAATTGCCTCACCCCAATTGCCTCTGATTTTTGCATTTCCTTTCAAGGCATTGGTTAGATTTTTGGCTTCCTGGCTGATTTGCTGGTTGAGCAATGCCAATTCTTTTACCCTTCCTTCAAGAGAAAAACGTTCCCTGGATTCCATAGCATAGGCTTCCTGAACTTGTTTTTTAAATGCCTCCAATTCTTTCCCCAATGGTTGGAGAATGTTTTCAATGTTTATTTGGTTTTGGCTAGTGAATTTTTTGGCTTTTTCTTCCAGGATTTTGTTGGCCAGCAATTCAAATTCTTGCTGAAATTGGCTGCCAATTTTGTTAAGCTCTTGTTTTTGGAAGGCTAGTTTTTCTTCTAGATAAAGCAATTGGCTGTCCAATTTTCCTTTATCCAGTGCAAGCTGATAATTTTCTTTTTCGAGGGACTTGATTGAAATCGAAAGGCTTGAATTGTTTTGTTTGATACTTTCCTGTTGTTCCAGGAGGACTTGGTATTTCTCGCTGTAGCGTTCCTTTTCTAAGGTTAGCGCATTCAGGCTTTTATCCAAAAGGTCACGCTTTTGTTGAGATTGATACAAGATAATAGCCAATACAGCTATGATCACTACCATCAACACCAAAAGCGCAACCAGTTCAATTGCCATTTAAACTTAAATTAAGAATCGGCTTGTTTTCTTTGTCGAATCGCTTCGTATATCACTATTCCAGTGGCTACAGAAACGTTAAGACTTTCAATCTGACCATGTACAGGTACTTTTACGAACTCATCGCACAAGCCCAGCAATTCATCAGAAACCCCATCTTCTTCAGAACCCATTACCAATACAGTAGGAGTCGTAAGATCTGCCGCATACATCATTCGGTCCGTTTTCTCAGTTACTCCCACCACTTTTAAACCTGATTTTTTCAGGTCTTTGAGTGTGTAGTAAAGGTTTCTTACCCTACTTACAGGTAAAAAGTTCAATGCACCAGCTGAAGTTTTAACAGCATCTGAATTGATCTGAGCACTGCTTTTTTCAGGAATAATAATCCCATGAACACCAGCTACTTCTGCCGTTCTGGCGATAGCGCCAAAATTACGAACATCTGTAACTCTATCCAGCATCAATATAAGTGGTGCTTCCCCTTTGGTAAAGGTACTGTCGACCACATTTTCCCATGAAGCATAGGCTATAGACGAAATATAAGCGATTACCCCTTGATGGTTTTTTCTGGTAATCCGATTAAGTTTGGTATCTGGAACCTTCGTTACCGGAAGTTTCTTTTCTTTTGCTATAGCAAGTAATTCTTTTAGGAGGTCTCCTTTGAGTTCCTTATTGACCAATATCTTGTCTATTTCTCGGTCTGCATTCAAAGCCTCCATTATAGGCCTGATGCCAAATATAAAATCTTTTTGGTCTTCGTCTTTGTCAATTAAAAAACCATCCTTCCGTTTCTCCATGCTGTGATTGTTTTGAACCATACAGGCTGATAGGCTCTGGATCGATTCAATGTATAATATTGGGGGGTTAAAATATTCTTTACACGTGCAAAGGTAAAGGTTATTTTGGAATTTGAATCCTGAGCCAGGTAAACCCAGGTTTCTTTGTCTAAATTAAAGTAAACTTCTTGTGGAGGACCCATAATAATATAAACCATTCCACGGTCTGTCGCCCATCCTTCTTTGTAGTCAGTAAAAAGGATATTGGCGAATTCCACTTGTCTAAAATATTCTTTGATCAATACTTTGGCTGCTTCCTCATCTCTGGTCATTCTGATCCAGTATTCATCCAATGCTATTTTTTTATTTTCAGCGGCAAGGAGGGTTTCATGTTCCTTTCGGGTGGAAATATAAGCGACCATTTGGATCATTTCTTCCCAGGTAGATACCTTGGGAAAAGCTTTTCCTGCAGTTTTTATCATTAGACCTGACGCTGAGGAGGTGTCCTCTTGTACAAAATAATATCCTGATTTCTCAAATGGAACAGGCACATTTACCAAAAAGTCACCATCGTCAATTACTTGGGTCTCCTTGGCTATTTCTGGTGACTTTGTTTCCATTGGAGGAAGTGGGATTGGGAATTCCTGGGGATAAAAGTACCTGTACAAACTTACACTGTGCTCACTTTTGAAAAGCAGAGACTCTTCAGCGTTTAAGAAATTTTGATCATAAGGGATATCATTTCCGAAATAAGCGCCGAAAGAAGGTTGTTCTGCAATAAAAGGGCTTATTAAATCTGCATGGTAAACATATTCATCTTCCTGTCGGGTGTCTGTTGCCCTGAAAATCACATAGGCCTGATCATTAGAGGAAGGTATTTCCACCGTTTCTTCAAAATAAAAATGACTGTCTGTGTCTTTTTTAAGCAGGTCTCGGTCCAGCGCGATTACATTGTCATCATCAATTCTTTGTTCAAAACTATTGACTATGCTGTAAGAAAAAGGTAATCATCAAAATTGGCCCCATCTTCTATTTTTTCGACCAACATTTGAAGTTTAAAGGTTCTGTCAGAAGTTTCAATAGGAATAACTTTTAATGATATTCTGGAATACCTTGAATACCTTAAGCTTTGGTTGATACTTTGCAGGTTATTTTGTGCAAAGGTAGGAAGGTAAAGCAGGGTTAAAATAAATAAAAACCCAATAAATCGTTTCATATGCAATGACTTTATTTTTTCCATAGTTGGTTTTAAAAATTAACCTTAATTTTGTTGAAAATAATAAAATTTTAGATGGCTACCTATACAACGGAAATTACTTCCGATAAGTTGATCAGTGACAACCCAATTCATCAACGCCTTTTTAAAGCATACATTGTTGCTAAAGAGTATGTTTCAGGCAATCTGCTGGAAATAGGCTGTGGTGAAGGTCGAGGGGTACATGTTCTCGGCCCTTTGGTACAACATTACCATGGCATGGACAAGATAGGAGAAATCCTGGACAGACTAAAGGATAAATTCCCTGAATTTACTTTTGAACAGGCAATTATTCCACCCATGGCTACCCTAAAGGACAATTCCTTCGACTCAGTGGTGAGTTTTCAGGTGATAGAGCATATTCAAAATGATAAAAAATACCTTGAAGAAATCTATCGCGTGCTAAAACCTGGTGGAATGGCCTTGATTTCCACGCCTAACATCCGATTTTCATTGACTAGAAATCCCTGGCATATCAGGGAATATACTCCAACTCAATTAAAAGAGTTATGTGCTTCTATATTTGATAAAGTAGAGACGAAGGGCGTTGGAGGCAATTCCAAAGTTTGGGATTATTATGCTGCCAATAAAGAATCTGTTAATAAGATCACCCGTTGGGATGTGCTTAATCTACAGTACAGACTACCTTCTGCATTGCTTAGAATTCCCTACGAAATACTTAACAGGGCCAATAGAAACAAGTTGCATAAAAAACAGGGGAAGGCTGTAGAGCAGTTAAATCATGAGGACTATCTATTTGTGGATGATCCTGAAAATGCCCTTGACCTTTATTATATTTTGCATAAAAAATAGCTTAAAAAAACAATCGACTGCCCATCTGTGACGGGCAGTCGATTGTAAATAATTACGCCATTATGGCTTATTTTTTGATTCCAAACCTACCGTTGAGGTATTAGAATAGTTATTATCTCCTTTGTAGCCGTTGGCTACCAGCTGATGTGCCGAAAATTCGTGTAAATTCCTGCTGAATTTGATTGGCTTTTTCTTCATAGCCTTGTTCAGTTAACACTGGCCCAAAGTAACGTAACATTTCCATTGAAATTTGAGCTTCTCTATCCATTGCTCTTCCAGTCTCTTGGTAGAAATCAAGCATCTCTATTGATTTTTTAGACATTTGATCTATTATATCCAGGGCTTCATCATTCATTCCCAATTCAAATAATATTGGAACAGCCTGTCCGCTTGCCAAATCATAAGGGATCGCCTTGCCCGGTAGTCTTTCCAGGCTCAAACGCATAATGTCTGCTGCCCTTTCTTTATCCTCTTCTTCCAGCAATGCAATGGCAATACTATTCAATGCGCTTCTGTGATTGGAAGTGAATCTCCTGTACTCGTCATCAAAATAGTTGTCCGGATTGTCCATTCCCCTAAAGGCGAAATTCTCAGTGACATTCGTATAGGCCAAATCTGTATTGATCAGCTCATCCTGGTTGTCTGGTTTCTGAATAGGAAGCAAACGATAGGTAAGGCCTTCCATTACTACATGGTTACTCATGTCAAAGCCTATTGTAGCCAGAGAAGTGTTATTGAAATAAATAGGCCTTTCCCAATTATTGGTCGCAATTAAGTCCAGAAGCATCAAATTGCCTTTGGTTACATAGTTTCCTTTAATACGGATGTTGATGCTTGGTATTTTTAAATCCTCAAACTGCTCTGGTACAATGCCAGATTTATCAACATTCTCTGTGTTGATAGGCAATGTTAGGATACGAGAAGGGACGGTGTTGATATTGCTGCTTGACCTGTTGCCAGATAATTTTAGCAAGTCACTGTCTTCTTTTAACAATTTAAGGTAGTCTACCAAAGGAAGACTTTCAATTCTCTCTGTGACGTATAGCACATCATTGGTGCCTTTTTTATAATTGTCAAAGTCCAAGGAGAAATCCAGTGCCGCAGATTCATTAACTGGCCTGGCCATTTGTTTTACATACCAGTCAGTATCAAAATAACTCAGTACAATAACCCTAACATCAGTTCTGAAGCCTTCTACTTCCTGAACATACCATAGTGGAAAGGTGTCATTGTCTCCTCCTGTAAATAGGATAGCGTTTGGAGCGCAAGAAGCTAAGAAATTCCTTGCAGAATCCACTGAGAAATAACGATCAGATCTGTTGTGATCATTCCAGTTTTCTGCGGCCATTAATAATGGTACAGGAAGTGTGATTAAAGCAGCATATACGCCTGCCATCACCAGCCCTTTTTTCATTTTTCTAAGTTGGCTGCTAATTGCCATTACACTAAACCCTATCCAGATGGCAAAAGTATAGAACGAACCAACGTATATATAATCCCTTTCCCGTGGTTCCACCGGTGGTGAATTGAGATATAGTACCAACACTACGCCCATCATTAGGAATAGTGATAAGGTAAGCCAGAATGATTCCGGATCATGCTTGGCTTGGAAAAACATTCCTATCAGTCCTAAAATTAAGGGGAGCATAAGGTAATTGTTATGTCCCTTGTTTTCTTTGATGTAATCCGGGAAATCTGTGGTAACGGTATTCCATATACTTAAATAGGCAGCATTACTCAGGTCACTTTCCCTGCCGCTGAAATTCCACATAAAGTATCGCCAGTACATGTGCCCAAGCTGATGATCAAACATGAAATAGATGTTATCAAAGAAAGTAGGGTCTTGGCCTTCTCTCAATCCTAGTTTGGTCCTATAGATTTGCTTGTGGCGCTCTTGAGTAGAGTATATTCTTGGTAGGAGCGTTGTTTTCTCCGAATCGTAGATATTCTTTAGTTGGTAATCTACAATCTCATATTTCTCTTTGCCTTTTGCATAAACAGGATCTCCCTCTACCTGATCTACAATGTCAGCGGTGAAATATTGTCCATGAACCAATGGTCTGTAACCATATTGTTCTCTTTTAAGGTAACTGACAAAGCTGATAATGTCTTTTGGATCGTTTTCATTGATTACAGGTTCGGCGTTTGCTCGGATTACAATCAATGCGTAGCTACTGTATCCAATAAGGATAAAGGAGAAACATAATAATATGGTGTTAAGGATAACTTTCTCTTTGCGGTAAGAGTAAATAACGGCAAATACAAGGCCTCCTAAAAAAGCGATTGAAAAGAATATTATTCCAGAACCGAAGGGTAGCCCAAGGTTATTGACGAAAAATATTTCCAAAGAACCAGCAATGCTTGGAAGACCAGGTATAATAAAGTTATTGATAAGAATCAAAGCAACACCTCCTAATAAAAAGGCAATGATTCCACCTTTTAAGTTGTGGTTTTTGTATTTCTTAAAATAAACAACCAATGCAAGTGCTGGAAGTGTTACAAGATTCAAGAGATGGACTCCTATTGATAAGCCTACCAGGTAAGCTATGAAGATCATGTACTTGTTTTCATCCCTGGGGTCTTTAATAACGTCCCATTTCAAAAAGGCCCATATAACTATGGCGGTAAAAAAGGAAGACATGGCATATACTTCAGCTTCTACAGCTGAAAACCAAAAGCTATCTGAAAAGGTGTACGCCAATGCGCCGATAAATCCCGCACCAATCAAGGTGTAAACCTGCTCTTGATCAGGAGTGTCAGTGTTCTTAAGCAATAACTTTCTACCAAGAAGTGTAATGGTCCAAAAGAGGAACAGTATGGTAAATGCTGAAAGTAAGGCACTACCAACATTCATCCAATAGGCAATTTCCAGACCATCCCCGAGTGCTAGAAAACTAAACATTCGGTAGATTAGTAAAAAGAAAGGAGCTCCCGGGGGATGAGGCACTTGTAATTTATAGGCTACAGCTATAAATTCTCCCGGATCCCAGAAACTAGCAGTTTCTTCGATGGTGAGCAAATAAGTAATAAATGCAATAAAGAAGGTGGTCCAACCTGCAAGATTGTTGACCCTGGCATAATTTAGCATGTTACCTGGTTATTTATGAAAGGCGAAAATAAAAAAATTATAATGAATTATAGGTGAATTGCTTCATTTAAAAAACTAAAAAAGCTTCAGTTGCCTGAAATCTTAGATGATTAACCATTAAATGCGGAATAGAATGAAAAAAAAATGAAATTAAAAGGATCGAAATTAAATTTCTTAAATAGACTTATTTGTGTTATATTATCCCTATGTTTTTTACAAAAACCTAGTTAAATAGGAGGTTGTAAAGGTTTGAATTGACATAAGGAATTTAATACGATCCGATTTTTTAACATATTTTTTATGTATTTTAAATACAATAAAATGGTTTTTAAATTTTTTACTTACCTTTACATTGTCAAGTATAAACAGCGGACAAACAGCAAACAAAATTTTTAAAGATGAAAAGTATAAACAGCAAAAAACTTAGGATTGGGATAGTAGGTACTGGTGGGATCGGGAGAGGTTTGGCTAAACTTATTGCTAGAAGACAGGACATGGTCATCTCAAAAATATTGACCAGAAGAGAAGGATCAATTAACGATCTTGGAGTTAGTCAGGAACTTTTAACCACTTCACCTGAAGAGGTACTTGATTGCTCAGATTTAATTGTAGTAAGCACTGGAGATCCTATTTATTCAACAGAAATCATTGATAAAGCATTTGTTTACGGACTTCCAGTTGTAACTATGGATGCAGACACTCAGGTAGTTACTGGTTCTTGGTTGTCTAAACGTGGTGTGATTACAGAGGCAAATGGTGACCAACCTGGTTGTCTAGCCGCTCTTAATAAAGAAGTGATTCAAATGGGTTTTAAGCCTTTGGTATATGGTAATATTAAAGGTTTTCTAAACAAGAATCCAACATTAGAAGACATGTTGTTTTGGGGGCAGAAACAAGGTTACAGCCTTAGTTCTGTTACTTCCTTTACAGATGGAACAAAACTACAGATTGAACAAGCGCTTATCGCAAATGGCCTTGGCTTGGATATCGTTAAGCGCGGGCTAGTAGGTTACGAAACAAGTGACTTTGAAACCGGGGCTTTTGCTTTAGGTGAAATAGCCCAAAAAGAAAATGCTGTAATAAGTGACTATATTATCTCCAGAGAGTCACCTCCAGGTGTGTTTATCACTGCTACTCACCAAGAAGATTTGGCAGGAGAATTGACAACCTACAAAATGGGTAAAGGACCATTTTATTTACTATACAAGCCCATGCATTTGTGCTTTTTTGAGATACCTAACAGTATTTTAAATTTGGTGAATAACAATGAAATTTTACTTGACAATGGAGATGTGCCTTCCATTAGTGTAGGTACGATTGCAAAGAAAAATTTGACTTCAGGTTCTTATATTGACAAAGGAATCGGTGGGATGGAAGTAAGGGGTGAAGCAATCAAGATTACTGATTGCCCAAACCATGTCCCTATTGGTTTAATGAGCAAAGTTCAATTGAAGCGAAATATTGAGGAAGGAGAAATAATTACATTCGACGATATTAATATACCCGATTCTTTGGCATTGAAAGCATGGAAAAGCACCATCTCAGATGTATCCAAGAAAAATCGATTAGGTATTAAGGTAAGCTGTTAATTTTTTTATCTTATTGCTGTTTACAGATCCATTGACCTAAATTGCATTTATTGCAATCGTGGTTTAATGGGTCTGTTTTTTTATGGCCACTCTGAATAAAATGGTGACCAGGTTTTACTCAGGATTTTCACATCAGAACCTGTTTTTTAGTAAGTCAAAAGAAATTCTTTGGGTTTTCGAAATTAATTATCGTCAAATAGCGTTTATGCTGTATGAAAATGAGTTTTATAGAAAACCGACTTAATGAAATATACCCAGATAGTATTACCCTTATTACTATTAATTAATAGTATTGTTCCTGCAGTGGTGCAGGCTCAGGAGGATGTCATTACAGATGTTAACAAGCAAGAAAACGGATATCTTTTGCTTGATAAAGGACTCCAGTTTAGAATTACCGATGCTATTAATAGTATGTATAACTTTGATTTTGAGAAAGTTGAAAGGGGTTTTCTTGTCATGCGTTATACTTACCCAGAACACCCCCTTCCTTATTTTTTAATGGGATTGAGCCAATGGTGGAAAATTGTTGTGGCTGTAGACAACAAAAGCCATGATGCGCTCATGCTTAAATACATGGATCTAACCATAGAAAAAGCGGAGAAAATGCTGGGAGACAATCCTGAGAATAAAGAAGCCGCTTTTTTTCTTGCTGGAGCTTATGGTTTTCAGGGAAGGTTACATAGTGAAAGAAAAAATTGGACAAGTTCGACCTTTGCCAGCAGAAATGCGTTGAAATACCTGGAACTAAGCAGGGGTGAGGAAGAGTTGAATCCTGAATTATTATTGGGGGATGCGTTGTTCAATTATTTTTCAGTGTGGATACCTGAAAATTACCCATTGTTAAAGCCATTAATGTTGTTGTTTCCTAAAGGAGATCAGCAATTGGGGTTGAAACAGTTGGAAGAAGTTGCGAAAAGTTCTTTCTATGCTAGGGTAGAAGCTCAATATTTTCTGTTTAGACTTTATGCTACAGAGGAGAAAAAGCCTTTTAAGGCGTTAGAAATTACGAGTTATCTCCATAGTAAATATCCAAATAACCCCTATTTCCACCGACATTTTGCCAGGCAATTGTATGCTGTAGGCAGGGGACGGGAAGCAAAGGATGTTTCATTGGAGATTCTTAAACGAATTGATGAGAAATGGACTGGTTATGAAGCAACCAGTGGGAGATACGCTTCTTTCTTTGTGGCCCAGAATTACGAAAGAATGGGTCAGTCAGAGAATTCCATGCCCTATTACCTAAGATCTGTTGCTTTCGGGAATGAGTTGGATGCTCAGGAAAGTGGGTACTATTTGTTTTCCCTTCTTCAGGTAGGCAAAATTTTATTTAAGCAAGGAAATAAAAAAGAAGCCAAACGTTATTTAGACTTAGTAAAAGAAAATTCGAAGCGCCGTCACCCTGCTAATAAGGAAGCACGAGAATTTTCCAAAAAGAATAAACTTTTATAAGCACTAAATTGTTCATTGTTAGCCTAATCGAGGGTAAAACCACGTTTTTTAGCGAATCACGAAACAGTAAGCACAATAATTTTAAAAATAATGATAAATAAACAACAATATTCCGTCCGTGCTTGCGTTTTTTTCGTAAATGTCTTTAAAATAAATATAAATTAGATTACCTTTGTGCCACATATAATTCGGTAAATTCTTTACAATATGGATAATAGTATAAAAGTGAAATTTGACAAAATTGACCGTAAGATTTTAGAAATTCTACAAGGCAACGCAAAAATTACAAATGCGCAGCTTTCAAAAGATATAGGATTGTCTCCAGCGCCAACTTTAGAGAGGGTTAAAAAATTGGAACAATCAGGAATAATTAAAAGCTATCACGCTAAGTTAGATCCAGAAAAAATTGGACTTGGAGTTAGTACTTTTGTTTTGGTAGGTTTGATTGGTCATAATAAGTCTAACATAGACGCATTTATGAAAGAGATCAATCAAATCCCAGAAGTGATTGAATGTCATCACATCACAGGAACAGGAGATTTTATTTTGAAAATCATATCTAAAGACATTAATTCTTATCAGAAGTTAATGTTGGAGCAAGTAAGTGAGATTAAGGAAGTGGATTCTATGCAATCTATGGTTATCCTTTCCACTTTTAAAGACAGCAAAGTTTTGCCTATACCGGCATAAGCTTACAATTATTTAAAGCGTTTAAAGGGTGGCTTTTAGTCACCCTTTTTTTATTATGAAAAATCCGTGGACAACAATTTCTAAAAAAGAGGTGTATGACAACCCTTGGATCAAGGTAGAAGAACACCAGGTAATAACTCCTACTCAAAAAAAAGGTATTTATGGGAAAGTGATTTTTAAAAACCTGGCAATAGGTATTCTGCCACTTGATGAAAATGGTTATACCTGGCTAGTAGGTCAATACCGCTATACTGTGGATGAATATGCCTGGGAGATACCAATGGGAGGTGGACCGGCCGATCAGACAGCTCTTGAAAGTGCCAAAAGAGAACTTAAAGAGGAAACTGGTTTACAGGCTAAGGAGTGGACAGAATTACTAAAGATACATACATCAAATTCTGTAACAGATGAGGTTGGTTATGTGTACCTGGCCAAAGGCTTGACACAGGGAGAAACTGAGTTCGATGATACTGAAGACCTGAAAATATGGCACTTACCGTTTAATGAAGCCTACCAGATGGTTATGGATGGACAAATTACTGATGCCATTAGCATGGCCGCAATTTTAAAAACCGCCGTTTTATTGAAGAGATAATACTTAATTTTTATGTTTAAGGGCTTTAGAAATAATTTTGACAAGACATTTACCCTAGCTTACCCAGTGATGCTAAGTCAACTTGGTCAAGTAATGGTGGGAGTGGCTGACAATATTATGGTAGGTAGATTAGGAGCCGTTCCACTCGCTGCAGCCTCTCTTGCTAATAGTATTTTTTTCGTGATTTTAATGTTTGGAATAGGGATTTCCATGGCAGTAACTCCTATGGTTGCTGCGGCTGATGGTGAAGGAAAAACTGGTAAAATAGGTAGGTTCCTAAATCATGGTTTTGTGATCAATACAGTGGCCTCTGTTTTTCTATTTCTTTTGATTTTAGCCATTTCTCCTGGTTTGAAATTGATCAATCAACCCCAGGAAGTTGTGGTGCTTGCCATTCCTTATTTGTTGATTATCACCTTTTCTTTACTGCCGTTTATGTTTTTCCAAACCTATAAGCAGTTTATAGAAGGGCTTTCTCAAACCAAGCAAGCCATGTTTATTACGGTCGTATTTAACCTTTTGAATATAGGGCTAAACTGGTTGCTAATTTATGGCAATTGGGGTTTTCCGGCATTAGGATTAAATGGTGCAGGATGGGCTACATTGATTTCTCGAATCCTTATGGCTTGGGCATTGTACCTGTATGTGACCAAATCAAAAAGGTATAAAAAATATATTAGAGGCATACATTTGAAGCAGTTAAGGTTGCCTATTATTAAAAAAATGCTCGCAATAGGCATTCCTACTGGGTTGCAATTTATTTTTGAAGTAGGGGCCTTTAGTACTGCAGCCATTATGATGGGTTGGATAGGTGTCAATGCCTTAGCAGCGCACCAAATTGCCATTAACCTTGCTTCCATAAGTTATATGATGGCTTCAGGTTTATCAGCAGCAGCTATGGTAAGGATAGGGAATCAACTGGGCAAAAGAGATATTTCGAAACTTCGAGAAGTAGGTTTTTCTATCTTTGGGATGGTGACCGTCTTTATGTCCGTGTTTGCAATCACCTTTCTTTTGTTGAAAAATTACTTGCCATTGCTTTATATAGATGATCGTCAGGTAGTAGAAATGGCTGCTAGCCTCTTGGTTATTGCTGGGATTTTTCAAATCTCTGACGGCTTGCAAGTCGTTGCCTTGGGTACATTGAGGGGATTGTCTGATGTCAAAATACCTACAGTGGTAACACTCATTGCTTATTGGGTAATTGGGCTCCCATTGGGGTATTATCTGGCTTTCACGCTTCATTGGAACGAATTGGGTATTTGGGTCGGATTGTTGATTGGTCTTACCCTTACCGCTATAATGCTTGTTTATCGCTTTCATTCCTTAAGTTTAAAGCTAAAGCACCGTGTGGAAGCTTCCGAAACATAACTCCCAAAATACCTGGCCTGAAACTTAGGTTAAAAGACTCCTTTCTTCAATGAAACGGACAATCCTTTATTCAGGAATGACTATTGAATATTTCCCGTAAAATAAAGTTGAATTTGGGTTTTTGAAAAGGAATGGCGTTTTCAACAAATAAATAAAAATAAATATTTAAAAAATGGAAGGACAATCCCTCTATATACTAACAGGTGCTAGTAAAGGACTTGGTGAAGCACTAAAAAATCTATTGTTGAAATTGCCAAATACAAGAGTAATTGGTATATCCAGAAGTCCCCTTCAGCCAGAAGATAATTTTATTCCTTTGCAAATTGACCTTTCTGACACCAATAGCTTGATCGATAAATTGCATGAGATTTTCCCATTTGGAAATTATGACAAGGTAGTATTGATTAATAATGCTGGGTGGATAGGGGAAATCGCTTATAATGGAAATATTTCTCCAATGGCAATCAAGACAATTCATTCGGTGAATGTAATTGCTCCGGCAATTCTAATGAATGCCTTTATGCGAAAATACAAAAACAACAAAGGTACTAAAGTCGTTGTTAATGTAAGTTCAGGTGCGGCAGCAAAGGTAGTAGATGGTTGGTCGGGCTATAGCTCATCAAAAGCCGCTTTAAATCAAATGACTTTAATTGCACAGGAGGAATCTGACCTTAAGGATCAAGGGTTTAAATTGTTTGCGTTGTCACCGGGCATCATCGATACTCCTATGCAAGAATCAATTAGAGCAGCTTCTGAAATTGATTTCTCTGGACTTTCTAAATTCAAATCTTTTAAGGATAATGGAGACTTAAGTACTCCGGAAGAAGTCGCTGATAAAGTCCTGTATTTGATTGAAAATCCTTCAAAATTTGAGTCCGTATTGCAGGATGTTAGAAAATTTTAGGTGATGTGTTTTTAGGGAAGTCAAACATCCAATATGATGCATTGTCACTACTTATGTTTTCCCAACTAGTAGCATCAAATTTAAATCCCATAATTGCAGCTGTTGGAAGATTTTCTAATGGCTGCCCGAGATAATTGGTCAATTCTGTCAATCCTGGATTGTGGCCAAAAATAAACAGGCTGTCTATCTTATTACTTGTTTTCTTTATCTCTTTTAGAAGTTCGGTTACAGAAGCCATGTAGAGAGCATTTGAAACTTCGTATACTACGTCTATTTTTTCAAAAGCTTTAAGATAAAATTCAGCAGTCATTTTAGCCCTTGTAGCATCTGATGTAAATATTTTTTCAGGAAAAATAGAATTGGTATTCATCCTTGCCGCCATCATTGGTGCATCTCTTAAACCTCTATTAGACAAGGGCCTTTCATGATCTTTTAACTTTGGATCATCCCAAGAGGATTTTGCATGTCTACAAATAACTAATTTTTTCATGAGGGGCTGGTAATTAAGTTTGACGTAAGGCAATTGTAATCTTAAAATTTCAAATACTTAAATTATGCATTAACTACTTACTTGTTTAAGGTTCTTGGTTATAATTCCGTCTCTATACCTTCATATTATCGGTGGATAAGGATAACAATCCTGGCACTATTCCTTGTTCCAGGTTTAATAGCCTTTTTGCTTCAAACAAAAATGATATATTTGTTTGAAACATAACTATGAATTAGATGCGTAAGGTGAAATTGCATAAAAATATTTGCTATTTAATGGTTTTCTCCACTTTATTGGCCTGTAGCACTGGGCAAAGCTCAGATCAGGTAGCAGAGGAGAATTGGCCGGCTTACCTTGGAAGTAAAGGTAGTTCCCAATATTCTGCATTGGAACAAATCAACAAAGAAAATGTTCGCAATTTACAGCCCGCCTGGCAGTATCGAGCAGGAGGCCATTCTGAAAATGGTAAAAGTCAGATTCAATGTAATCCACTCATAATTGATGGTATCCTCTATGGTACAAGTCCTGATTTAAAGGCTTTTGCCTTAAATGCAGCTACAGGGGAACAGCTTTGGGTGTATGACCCTCATAAAGATTTTAAAATAGGAGTAAGTGTCAATAGAGGTCTTGTTCATTGGGCCTCAGCTTCTGAAGCGAGATTGTTTTATTCTGTTGGCTCTTATTTATTGGCATTAGACGCTAATACCGGTGAGCGGATAAAAGATTTTGGTAAGGATGGCAAAGTCTCCCTCAAAGAAGGGTTGGGAGATTGGGCGCAGGACTTTTCTGTTTCATCTTCCACGCCTGGTGTGATTTACGAAGATAAATTAATAGTAGGGACTAGGGTTTCAGAAAGCAAAGATGCTGCTCCAGGATATATCCGTGCGTTTAATGTGGTGTCTGGTAAGGTAGAATGGATATTCCATACAATTCCCAGGCCGGGTGAGTTTGGGTACGATACATGGCCAAAAGATGCCTATAAAAATAGAGGAGGAGCCAATAGTTGGGCGGGAATGACTTTGGATGAAAGCACTGGAATTGTTTATATTCCTACTGGATCTGCCGCATTTGATTTTTGGGGAGGGCATCGTTTGGGAGAAAATTTATTTGCCAACTCTTTGCTGGCATTGAATGCCGCAACAGGTGAGCGAATTTGGCACTATCAAACAGTTAGACACGATCTTTGGGACAAGGATTTGCCTGCTCCTCCAAACCTTGTTCAGATCAATAGGGGAGACAGTACCATTGCTGCAGTTGCTCAAATCACCAAATCAGGTAGAGTTTTCGTTTTTGATCGTGCCAATGGTACACCGCTTTTCCCTATAGAAGAGGTTGAGGTGCCACCTTCCACTTTATTAGGAGAAGAGGCCTGGCTAAGTCAACCTTTGCCTCTTTCGCCACCGCCATTTTCCAGGCAAATATTTACGGAGGAGGAAGTGACCAATATTTCGCCAGAGGCTACTGCCTATGTAACAAGTAAATTGAAGGGTTTAAAATATGGGCAGAAATTCATGCCTCCTAGTACAGAGGGGACCGTGATTTTACCAGGTTTTGATGGAGGAGGAGAGTGGGGGGGAGCAGCATATGATGCTTCTACAGGTTTACTATATGTGAATGCCAACGAAATGCCTTGGATACTAACCATGGTTCCCACTAATTCAGGAAAATTGTCATTAGGGAATGCTGCCTATCTTACCAATTGTGCGATGTGTCATGGCCCAGAGAAAAATGGAGATGGGACAGGAGCTTATCCTTCACTTGTAAATCTTGATAGTCGTTTACTCAGAGAAGAGGTGGCAGAATTGATAAGTAACGGAAAAGGAAGGATGCCCGCCTTCAAACAATTGAACACAGAAGTAAAGGAACAAATTATTGATTATTTGTTTAGTACCGAAAAGCCTGAAGATTTTCAGAATTCGGGAGCAACAGCCAATGTTAATGAAGTGCCCTATACCACTACGGGATACAATAGGTTTTTCGATGAGGAAGGATACCCAGCCATTAAGCCGCCTTGGGGTACACTCAGCGCGATCAATCTTAATAAAGGTACTATGGAATGGACTGTTCCATTGGGTGAGTTTACGGAGCTTACAGAGAGGGGAATTCCTCAAACCGGAACAGAGAATTATGGAGGTCCAGTGGTAACAGCAGGAGGACTGGTTTTTATCGCTGCGTCTAAAGATGAACATATTAGAGCATTCGATAAAGATACAGGGGAAGAACTATGGAAGTACAAACTCCCTGTTGGGGGCTACGCTACGCCTGCCATTTATTCCGTTGAGGGAAAACAATATGTAGTAATCGCAGCTGGAGGAGGTAAAATGGGTACTCCGTCTGGCGATTACTACATAGCATTTGCTTTGGATTAAAAATATTATTTTATCGGTGTTCCTTTTCTATCTTTTGGTACATATTGCTCATGTGCATACGTATCTGGAAGCACTTTTATACCTGTGGTAAATTTCAAAGGTGCTTCACCAGCATAAGTAAGTTCAACGTAATGACCAGACCAGCCTTTAGAAGGAGCAGCTATAGCTATAGTATATTCGCCATCTGCTTCAAAAGGGATATTTGTGGCTTTCCATTGAGGGCCTAAAACATCTATCCTGAAATCTCTAGTAGTTTCATTGGTAGCAGACCATAGTTTTACAGCTACTGGTGGATTATTGATGTCTGTTTTAATTTGTATGGCATCGTCTTTTACCTCCCAACTGTAAGAAGGTCGTTTTACGTTATTGATAATGTGAGAGTAAAATCCTAAAAGGATTTGAGAAGCATCGGAATCCCTTAAGCCATGACCAGCATTAGGGATATATGCCAAATGGCTTTCTCCTGGCAAATCATTCCAGTAATATCTCCAGCTGTCTGGAAGGAAAAACTGATCTCCAGATCCGTTGATTAGTAATTTAGGGATGTCTTTGTATTCTTCCAGAAACTCATAAGGTTCTACGATTTCAACCAATCGATTAAATTCCTTACTGTCCATCCAATCAAATATTCCTTCATGTGAATAATCATTTACTGCAGGAGCCCAAAATCCGTAAGTCTGCCAATGGTGTTTAAATGAAGGTGTTAAATTAAGCATGTCTATTACTATAGGAACCATTCCGATTACTCTGTCATCTACCGCAGCAGTTGTCCAGGTAGTCCAACCTCGTTTAGATGCA
Organism: Cyclobacterium qasimii M12-11B; assembly: GCF_000427295.1. GTDB lineage: Bacteria > Bacteroidota > Bacteroidia > Cytophagales > Cyclobacteriaceae > Cyclobacterium > Cyclobacterium qasimii. Next base: position 54,683 of record NZ_ATNM01000097.1, read on the forward strand.
CCTGCAACTACGTACTTCTCTAGAGATAAGTCTAAGTTGGTTTTAGAATAGTCTACAACTGCATCCATTGCTGAAACAACAGCTTTTGTCATAGGAAATCTAGCCAACCAAATCGCATCTTCATCTTTAGCGCCATTCTCCATAAATTCTCTCCAACCATAGGCGATTAATCCGTCTTCAGTTCTTAAACCAAGCGTGTCTCCTACAAATTGTACCGGCTGAAAAGGTATGTTATGAACCTTTATAGCAGTAGATCCGGTGGCAAGTGCTGCCTGAAGAATCATGTCGTCTGGCTTTTCAGGTACAGTGGTGTTCTTGCTTCCACCGGAAATAACCAATAAAGAGGTGTTGTGTTTAAGTTCATCTGGAACTACAAAGGAAACCCAATGCCACCAGGTGGTTTCGGTTACTTCTTTCTCCGTCAACCAATTTTGCGAAATGACCTTAAGGACATAATAGGAATATCCATCACCTTTGGATTCAAAAGCCAATTCGTAATTGTATACGTCCTGGTCCTTTTCTACGTAGGCCTTTAAAAGGTCAAAACCTCTTACCTTGGTTTCTTCTGCTTGAACTTCAGTGTCAGAATTGACTTTTGGCTGGCAATTGGGGAAACAAAAGAGGCTAATGCCAATTAAGAGTGCCAGTTGTAACGCTTTGTGTATCTTGATTGTATTGAACATGTATTATAGGAGTAGTTTATAGATGTATTACCTAAAAGTAATAAAAAAGACCATTAATAAAATGGACCTTCTTCTAAAATAATTTCCATGTCCGGTTTATGCTTTTGAAGGGCAGCTATAACCTCAGGCTTCACTGGGGTACCAAAAAGATAGACTTTTTGAAGATTTTTAAAATCAAGAAGATAAAGCAAGTTGCCGTCATCTAATGGGGTGAAGGATAGGTTAAGCTCTTCGAGATGAGGAAGGTCTTTTAAATAGGGAAGGCCCTCTCCGTTAATATTGGTTTTTTGTAAGATAAGCCTGCGAAGTTGAGGCATTTTTGCCAATAGAAATAGTGCATCATCATCTATGCCCGAAGAAGCTAAAGAAAGGCGTGAAAAGTAAGGGAAATAAACCGAAAATGCTTTAATCTCTTCATTTCCTACAGGAGCTGGAGGGAACTTCATTTTCATTCCAAAGTATTTGTTATTCGTCAATTCATCTGCAGAAATTTCTACTCCTACTTGCTTGCCGATCTCCTGTAATTCCTGCAAAGCAGCATTAAAAGCCTCCTTTTCTTCAAGAATCTTATATTGGGCATGTTGAATCTCGGGCATTAACCCTTCAATTTCTGCCAAGATCTCCTGATTTTCAATGTCTCCGTACTTTAGGGTATCAGAAGCACCATTGGTTATCCAATAAGATAGTAAGGTGATTTCATTGGACGTCAATCCTGGCTTTCCTTCAGGGGGCATTCTATCGTCATGATCTTCGGGAAGCAACACCCGCACAATAAGTTCACTTTTGCTTGTGTCCTCGGGTACAACAGCATGTTTTTCGCTTTTACCCGCTTCCAATAAAGCCATATAGCTGTTGAGGAGCAGATCTCCTTTGGTTTTATTTTCATTGTGGCAGGAAACACATTTTGTATCTAAAATTGTGGCTACCATGTCGGCATAAATCAACATTTGTTCAGGGGATTTGTCGATTTTTTTTGCAGGCAGTAAAGCTTCTAAAGGAGCTGTTAGAAAATCTTCCCCATGCGTAAGGGATCCGCCAAGATGACTGGTGTAAGCCAGTGAGAGATTTGCTAGTCCAAGAAACAAGTAAAAACAAAACCGCCTTTAAGTTTTTGATGCAGATTTGATTCGTAAATAATAAGGCAAACCGATATGGATATACCTGTGATCAGAGCACCATCAAGGTGATTGTTTACCATGTCTCCTGAATAAGCTTCAGCAATAAATAATAGAAATCCAGCAACAATGGTGATAAATGAGAAGAATACTGATGCCCAAAGAAGTGATCGGATTATAATTGGTTTATTGAAATTGGGATTGAAAAAACCCATTAAAATAAAGCCAGTGGTTATCAGGATCAATACTATTGGGAAATGCAGCACAAGTGGATGGAACCTGCCGAAAAAAACGAGCAAATGACTTTCTTGTTCAAGGCTAATAGGTACAAAAAGGATGGTGAGGTAAAGTAGGATAAGAATAGTGGGTAAAAATATTTTTTTACTAGAATAAAGGTTCCACTTTTTATCGTTTGGTGGCAAGTCGTTGTTGTCCATATGATTCCTGTATACCAGGTGCTAAGAACCTGTTATTGCGGTGATGCTTTTTGATAGTATGAGAAATTAGGCTAAAATGCCATTTAGGGTGCCAGTACTGTCTGCAAATTGTGTTTGTTCTAAACCAACAGATTGCATCCAGGTTGTATAGAGGTTGGCCAGTGGAGTGTTTTCCTCATAGATAAGGTTTTGGCCGGATTTGATTTTATGTCCTCCATGACCCCCAACAATAATGGGCAGATCTCTTGGAGAATGTCTGTTTCCATCTCTTAATCCAGAAGCAAACATTACCAAAGAATTGTCCAATAAAGTGCCATTCCCTTCTTTAATTGACTTTAACTTGTCTAAAAAATAAGCGTATTGCTCAAGGTGCCATTTGGTAATACGGTCATATTGTTCCATGTTCCCTGGATGATTCATATGGTGAGAAAGAGAGTGGTGGGCCCCATTCACACCTTCTAAGAATGAAAAATTTCTGTTACTTACGGAGTTGCCAAACATGAAAGTGGCTACTCTACTGGCATCACTCCACATGGCTAGCGCAATGATGTCAAACATTAACCTGGTTTTCTCTGTCACATTTACACCACTGTGTACTTCAGCATATTCTTCAATATTCTGGTTTACGCTTATTAATTCACGCTTGATATCAGGGGTAATACTGCTTGCAAAATCCTTTAAACTATCCTGATTATTAATTCTTTTTTCAATTGAGCGGATAGATTCTAAATATTCTTCAAGCTTGTCTTGGTCAGACCTGCCTAAATTATTTTTAAGTGATTTGGCCTCCGTCAATACGGCATCTAAAATGCTGCTTTTGTATGGGTTTTCTATTTTGTTATTCCCAGGAATGAAAGTTCGAAATAACCTGTCAAAAGCCATCCTAGGATCAATTTCCTTGGATAGTGGTGTCATGGCATTTTTCCAGGAAATACTGCTGGCATAAAGTCGGGTAAACCCTACATTGATATCTACTCCAGTCTGTATTCGATCCAATCCATATTCCAAAGAGGGAAACAGCGTCTCATTTTTATAGTGGTTGGCAAGAAGTTGATCTATAGAAATGCCACCACTGTTGATATTGTCTCCAGCCGTTTTTGAAATTGGGAGACAAGTTAAAAGGTTGGCCGTTTTGGCGTAATGTCCGTCCGCTCCTTGGAAAATGGAATGTTGGTTCATCAACTGGCCCAAGACCAAAATGTCATCTTTTAAATGCGCTAATGGAGCCAAAGTAGGGGACAGGGTATAATTTCTACCAATTCCCTCAGGGGTCCATCTTCCAGGGTGAACACCATTTGGCATAAACATAAAGGTGGATCTTACCGGAAACCCATCATTGCCAAATTTCTTAATATTTAGCGGAGAAGCCATTGCTTCCATAAAAGGTAGTGCAATGGCAGCCCCCATACCTTTCAATAATTTCCTCCTGGATATTTGCCACTTTTTATTCATAAATATTAATGTTATAAAGCAAGCTTATACTTTAAATCTGTTTTTACCCCTCTGTTCCTTTCCTAAAACCAGTCATTAGTTACGCTTTTATTCTTTTATTTCTAGGAATACCAAATGTAACTATGGTTCAAGTTAGTTACTAACTATTTATTAATCAATCTCATTTACCTTTTTTTGAAAATCTTTGATCTTCATTCGAAAAGGATAGCTTTGAACCAAAGCAGTAATAAATTTATCTGGATTGAATTCATTTTCTAGTAAGCTGGCAGATAATTCCCTAATAGCGGTTTCATCTGTGAAAGTTGTACCTCTACCTATGGCAAAAGACAATGATTTTTTGGATAGGTTTCGCGCAAATTTATCTTTCTCTTTCATGAGTAAGTTTTTCAATTCTGCAGGTCCAGCAAAGGTTTCTCCTGAAATCAGTACACCTGTAGGATCTATCGGGGTACTTCCATAGCTATCTCTCCATTTTCCATCGGCCCCAAAATTTTCCAAGCCTAATCCAAGAGGATCCATTTTTTCATGACAGGATTGACAAGCTGGGTCATCTCGATGTCTTTCCAAAAGTGCTTTCAAGCCTAACTCTTCATGCAATGATTCATCTTCGGACAATTCAGCGACATCTGGCGGCGGTGGCGGTGGTGATGTCCCTAATATCTCCTCTAAAACCCATTTCCCCCTAAGTACCGGGCTTGTTCGGGTAGGCAACGATGTGACAGCCTGTACACTGCCTAATCCTAAAAAGCCTCCTCTGGAATTATTGGTTAGCATCACTTTTTTGAAATCGTTTCCTTCAACACCATCGATTCCATAATAGGTGGCTAGTTCTTCATTGAGAAAGGAATAATCACTATTGATTAGGTCAAGAAAATTTTTGCTTTCAGTCATCACATAATGGAAGAAAGAAGTTGTTTCTTTGAACATGGCCTCTCTTATAGAAGGTGTGAATTCTGGAAATCGAACCAGATCTGCCAAGGGTGCGTTGGCATCCTTTAATTTATTGATTCCCAACCACTGACTCACAAATGATTCTGAAAACCTCTCAGACTTGGGATCATCGAGCATTCTTTTTACTTGATTTTCTATTTCTCCGGGAGCTTGAAGCTTGCCTTCCATAGCGAGGTTAAACAGTTCATCATCAGGCATACTTGACCATAAGAAAAAAGAAAGCCTGGTAGCCAATTCAAAATCCCCCAGGGCGATTGGGTCGGGGCCCAAAGGTTCTTCTTCCATTTTGTACAAAAAGGAAGGGGAAATTAATACGGCCTTAAAAACTTCAGCAATTGATCGATTAAATTTTTGTGGATCTGGATCTTCAGGACGAGAGTGATAGACTGTAGAAAAAAGATCTATAAATTTCTCTTTTTCTTCTGTCTTCAAAAGTCTTCTATAGGCTTTGCTGGCGAAAGGGAAAAGCACTTCTTCTGCGGCCTTTTCCGGTGGGTTGAGCGGTTTGAAATTATCTGAGAATTTAGGCATTAGCCAATTTATAAACCTTTCCCAAAGATTCTGATGATAGTCCTCAGGGACTAGTTCCTGCCATTTCTCCGGATCTTCAAAGATCCGTGAAACGATTTCTTCAGAGGCATCATAATAACGTTCCATTTTAAGGGGGGTGAAAAACAAGGATCCTCCTTGGTTGTCAAATCCACCACCACCCGAACCATCGGCAGGAAATCTGTTCACAGCGTCAAAGTTTACACCCGTCAAATCTAAAACGGTGTAATGATACTCTGTGTGACTCAGCCTTCGGATGATAACTTTACCGGGCGTTCTTTTCTCAAGAGACTTTATTAAAATGCCATTGATTCCGTCCAGAAGAACATGATAATCCTCTTCATTTAAGCTTGGCTTATTTGATGGAGGCATTTCTTTAGACTGTATTTGATCCACTACCTTTAGCCAAAATTGCCCATCTTTTACAATGCGCCCTTCTTCTTCATATCTTTTGAGGTTTACCCCACCTTTAGGGGTTTCCTGTGTTGTGACATGAATAGCAATGCTTGTCCAATACCGGGATTATTTCGGTAGTGTAATCTAAAGTTTCCTGAGCCCTAACTTCAAAAAAACTAAAGGTAGCTAGTATCAGTAAAATATAAGATTTCATTAATGGCATAGATTTTATTGGGTTCCGTTAAAGGTTACGCCTTAAATTTAACGTAATTAATTGATTAATTCCAATGTTATTTTGATGGAAGGTGATAGGTTAGTAGGTACAACATAAAATGTTAATTTTTAATCAGTTTTACGTTGAAAATACTGGAAATCAATGAGACAAGGGCGTTTTAGTCATATGGTAAGCATCATGACAATTTTTGATTCCACGTTTTGCGCCTGGGTTTCCTGACTTTTCATAAGGAGTAGTCTCATCACGTAGTAGCAGTTCTATTAAATGTTTCGGTTAGGAGGCTAAAGCGAAGGTGTTAATGGTACTTAATATATGCAGTTGATGTAAGGTGATGCGGAGGTCAAAACAGTATTTTAACAACAAATACTGTTTTCAATTTCTTCACTTTATTTCAGGAAGGATGAATATTGGGGAGAAACTTTGTATAAGTTTAATGCAATAATGTAATAACTATATAGGATTGGTTTAGGACTTGAGTCTTGTCAGCATGATGCTACTACAACTTGCTGATGGAATCCTATGTAATAGGCAAAAAAAATAAGGAGATCAATTGATCTCCTTATAAAAATACTGCTTCAAACGTGAAGTGTTTGGAATGCTAAATTAAGCATCAACACCCAATGCTTTAGCCATTACCTCTCCAATTTCGGCTGGAGATTCAGCTACAAAAATGCCATTTTCTTTCATGATACGCATTTTTGCAATGGCTGTATCATCTTTGCCACCAATAATTGCTCCTGCATGTCCCATTCTTCTACCTGGAGGTGCTGTCTGTCCTGCGATAAAACCTACCACAGGTTTTTTGTTTCCATTTTCTTTAATCCACTGGGCAGCTTCTGCTTCATAATTACCACCAATCTCACCGATCATCACTATGGCATCAGTTTCAGGATCTTCCATTAACAACTGAACTGCTTCTTTTGTAGATGTTCCGATTATAGGATCACCACCAATACCAATAGCAGTTGATACACCTAATCCAGCTTTTGTAATTTGGTCAGCTGCTTCATAGGTAAGGGTACCTGATTTTGAAACGATACCAACTCGACCTTGTTTAAATACAAAGCCAGGCATAATGCCAACTTTCGCCTCGCCAGGAGTAATTACGCCAGGGCAGTTAGGTCCAACCAAAATTGCTCCTTTTTTCTTAACATACGGCTTGGCTTTCATCATATCCTTTACAGGAATTCCTTCCGTAATCGCGATGATCACTTTGATACCCGCATCCGCAGCTTCCATAATTGCATCTGCAGCAAAAGCTGGGGGAACAAAGATTATAGTAGTATCTGCTCCCTTAGATTTAACTGCATCTTCAACCGTATTAAATACTGGCTTGCCTAAATGAGTACTACCACCTTTTCCAGGAGTAACGCCTCCTACAACATTGGTACCATATTCTATCATCTGCTGGGCGTGAAAAGAACCTTCAGTTCCTGTGAACCCTTGTACAATTACTTTGGAATTTTTATTTACCAATACGCTCATAAGTCTACTTTTAATTAATTTGCTACAAAAATAGAAGATAAAGAGTGATCACAAAAAGAAATGGCAAACAATATCAATTAAATTTATACTATGGATAACTTTTTATATTTTTATGGGAGATAACTTCTCCAATGAGATAAGTTTTTCTAGACTGTTTTTGCGTTTATTTGCTTTTTTTTAAACGAGGCGAAATTGTGATATTAAAACAGAAATAAGGGGGGCAAGTAGTTTAACCAACCAAATATTACCTCTTTTTAATGTTGGATTGGGATTTATTTGGGTAGATTTAAAAATTAGAAATCTAAAAAGTGGTGATAAGATCCTTTTAGGTTTTCAAAACAGCATTTATAGTTTTTCGGCAGGTAAAAGATTAGCTAACTTCCTCTGTCCTTTGGTTAGATTTGAAATAATCGAGATACCGAAAGCAAGTAACTAACTTGAATGGAAAGGATCGAGACCTAAATAATTGTACGTTAAACTTTTAAAGTTATTGATTTTGTTAACCTACAAGCTTTTTATAAAATTTAAGTAAATCGTTCCTCACAAAGGAAGGGAAATTATGGAAAGTTCCAGAAATAAAAAGGCTTATTCGAAAAAGCTGCCTTCAGACAAAAAGCAATTGGCCTTGATGGCAGCATTGGCTGTTTATCCTGAATCAGGGACCGATCCACTTATGGTTGAAATTCCAATTTACAATCAATTTTGGTTTGTGCTTATAGTGGTCATCTTTCTGTTAGCTATAATTTGTGGTATTTGTGTTTTCGTTCGTCAAACAAGAGATAGAGGAATTCTAAGAAGCACCCTTCAAAAGAAAACATAGAAATTGCCCAAAGGGAAGACCGCTTCAAGTTTGTTTGGAACAATTCCCAAGATGGGTTGTTGCTTTCTGTTTTAGGAGGGAAAGTGTTGGCCGCTAATCCAGCTTTTTGCTCAATGGGAAATGTAAGTGAAAAACTGCTGCAAGAAAATGGTTTGCAGTATTTATTTCCAAATTCCGACACTTTTGAAACCATAAGAAAGGAGATTGCTGAGAAGATGAAACTTAACGATGACATTAAGGTCGTCAGAGAAATTGTGATGCCACTAAGTTCCGGTGATAAAGAGATTGAAGTTTCAATTTCAAAGATGAAGGAAAGTTTCGAAGGTAAAGTTATGTTTCTGAATGTTTTTCGAGATATTTCAAAGAAAAAAGCTTACGAAAAAGGCTTGAAAATTGCCAAGGAAAAGGCGGAGGAAGTGAGTCATATGAAAAGTAATATTATCTCCAATATGAGTCATGAAATTCGGACGCCATTAAATGGGATACTTGGGAGTACTGAATACATTATTCAAACCAGATCTGAGGATAAGGAACTTTTAGAGCACTTGAATATTATAAAAGAAAGTGGTGAACGGCTGCTTCATACCATTACTAATTTCCTGGACCTGTCTTCTTTAGAGTCAGATGAGCTAAATATTGTTTTAGAAAATACCAATGTCAATGATTTTATTTCAAAAATATTGATAAATCATAAATCCATAGGGATAAAAAAAGGTATCTTAGTCACTTCAAAATTTTTAACAAAACCGTTTGAAGCAGCTATAGAACGGAAATACCTTCAAATTATTGTCAATAATATAGTAGGGAATTCAGTTAAATATTCGGAAACAGGGTTGATCCAGGTCGTTGTGGAGAAAATTGAAGACCAATTGGTCATAAAAGTACATGATCAAGGTATAGGTATTAGTAAAGATTACTTAGATAAGTTGTTTTTCCCATTTGAACAAGAGAGTAAAGGCTTTAGCCGTAAATTTGAAGGTTCAGGCTTGGGCTTGGCTATTACCAAGCATTTAATTGAAAAATTAAATGGGCAAATACAAGTGGAAAGTGAAAAAGGAAATGGTACTTTAGTAAGAATTTCATTACCACTTTATAAATAGACTATTTTAGGGCACGTTATTATTTAATTTTGTAAGTATGTTTTCTCTTAAAATATTAATAACCGAAGACGATACCGTTTCGGCACTTTTATTAAAAAAAGCTCTTGAAAAGAACCACCACCAAATCATTGGAATGGCTGATTCTGGTGAGATGGCATTGGAAATCCTTGAAAAAAACCATGCAGACATCGTCATGATGGACATCAACCTTTCTGGGAAGTTGGATGGTATTAAGACAACTGAAATTATCAATGAAAAATATAATATTCCTGTAGTTTACCTAACTGCCAGTTCTGATAGCGAAACCCTACAAAAGGTTGCCGTTACCAATCCAAGTGCCTATGTCATTAAACCATTTAATATAAGAGAATTAAATATGGTTATTGAATTGGCCATATTTAAAGATAAAAAGGAGAAAGAATTACAAAGTTTAAACAACGAGTTAGAGGAAAAGGTCAAAAAAAGGACCGCAGACCTCAACGAAGCCAATAAAGAACTTCAAAAAGCACTTGAAAAGGAAAGAGAGCTAAGTGAATTAAAATCAAGAATTGTGCAAAATGTATCTCATGGTTTTAAAACGCCTTTGACTTCCATACTTAGTTCCGCACAGTTACTCAAATTGTATGCTGAAAAAGAGCATCCTTTTAAAGCCAAATTGGTCAAGCATGCCAATAAAATTGAAAATTCTGTACGAAACCTTAATAGTTTACTGACCAGCGTCCTGTTTTTCGGAAAAGCCGATGCAGATAAGATGAATTATAAGCCGGTAAGGATTTATACCTCCGCATTTCTTAATGAGGTGGTGGATATGGTGAAGGCAGGAATAGACAATGACGTTAAGATCAATGTGGAGTTTGAAAAACTTCCTAAAATGATCACCTCTGATATGGATTTGTTATACCAAATCCTAGAAAACTTATTGTCCAATGCAGTAAAGTATTCCAAAGATGGCGGTTCGGTTTACTTCAAAGTTAAACATGAAAATGACACGCTTTTCTTACACATCAAAGATGAAGGAATTGGCATAAATTTAGCCGAACAGTCTCAGCTTTTTGATCGGTTTTTTAGGGCCAAGAATGTAGGGTTAAGAGAAGGTTCTGGTTTAGGCTTGTCTATCGTCAAAAAGTGTATAGAGGTCATCGGCGGGAAAATTAACTTTAAAAGTAGGGTCAATAAAGGCACAGAATTTACTTTGGAGATCCCAGCAAAAAAATAACTGTGAATGATTACAGTCAAAGGTATCCAGTTTTCATATGGAAATCAGCCTAAAATTAATATCCCTGACATTGAATTAAATGGTGGAGATGAACTATTGGTTTTAGGAAAATCAGGATCGGGGAAAACTACTTTTTTAAATATCTTAGGAGGCTTGCTTGCTCCACATCAGGGTGAGATTTTGATTGATGGTGTTTCTCTTTACAAGTTGAAAGGGCATGAATTAGATAAATTTAGAGGAAGCCATATTGGGATAATATTTCAAAAGCCTCATCTTCTTGGACCATTAACGGTGGCTGAAAATATAGCTTTACCTTATTTTTTTGCCAAAAAGCCATCGGATAATAAGGTTTTATATTATTTAAAAGAGTTGGGAATTCATGGCAAGCAGCATGCCCGCATTCAAACTTTGAGTGAGGGTGAGGCTCAAAGAGTTTCTATCGCCAGGGCCTTGGTAAATGAACCTAAAATTATTTTGGCTGACGAACCTACGTCAAGTTTGGACGATGAAAATGCAGGTTTAGTGGTAAACCTACTTAAAAATCAAGCGAGAAAACTTCAGGCAGCCTTGATAATTGTTACTCATGACCAGCGAATTAAAAACCACATTGACCGCAGTATAACCTTCAATCCAAGCGGCTTATGAGTATTTTTAAGTTGAGTTGGAAATACTTGATGGCTAAACCATTGAGTACCGGTTTAAATATTCTTCTTCTTGCCCTGGGCTTATCGATAATAACAGTTTTACTGTTAATAGAGGATCAGTTCGAAAACAAAATGAGCAGAGATGCTGCAGGAATTGACCTTGTCATTGGCGCCAAAGGGAGTCCTTTGCAACTGGTGCTCTCCTCGGTTTACCACATAGATTTCCCCACTGGCAATATCCCTTTAGATGAAGCCAGCGCAGTTTCCAGAAACCGTCTCATAAAAAGTGCCATTCCAATGGGACTTGGAGATAATTATGAAGGGTTCAGAATTGTAGGTTCCAATCATGAGTACCTTGAGCTTTACAATGTGAATTTTAGTTCTGGAAAAGCCTGGGCCAAACCTTTTGAGGTAGTTTTGGGAAGTAAGGTGGCAAAGGAGAAAGGTTTTAAAGTTGGGGATACCTTTATTGGTTCCCACGGTATAGCTTCTGCCAGTCATGAGCATGATGAACACCCTTATGTAATAGTAGGGGTTTTGGCTCCGGCTAACAATGTAATTGACGAACTCATACTTACTAGTATTGAGTCGATTTGGTATTCACATGACGATGCTTACGACCATGAGAAATTGGAACAGGAAGTAGCAATAAAAGGATTCCCTAAAACAGATGAACCAAGAGAAATAACTACTGTTCTGGTTGCTTACCGGAATCCAATAGCGGCAGTACAACTTCCCCGAATGGTTAATGCTAGAAGTTCGTTGCAAGCTGCCTCTCCAAGTTTTGAAATTGCGAGACTTTATGAATTGCTTGGTATTGGAATATCCTTGATTCAGGGACTGGCCTTGGTCATCATTTTTATTGCTGGATTAGGAATATTTATTGCTTTATTCAATTCTCTTAAGGAAAGAAAATACGACTTGGCTGTTATGCGCGCCATAGGAGCTGCTAAAAGCCAACTGTTTTTAATGATACTTTTAGAGGGGGTAATGCTCACCTTTATTGGAGCGGTTTTAGGTTTGTTTCTTGGACACCTTTTTATTTATTTATTGGTTGTAATAAACGAACAAGGTGTGATTTCAGGACTTACCGCTTTTGCATTTGTGGAAAAAGAGTGGTGGATAATAGCATATTCCTTGTTAGTAGGGCTGCTTGCTTCCATTATTCCGGCATGGAATGCTTACCGCACAGATATTGCTGGTCAACTAACCAGGTAAAATTAATAGCGTATGAGACATTTAGTTTTAGTAATAGGACTCATTTCATTTTCGGCCATTGGTCAACAGGAAAATGTTTGGAAAAACCTTTCCTTTGTCACTTATGAAATCGGAGAAGATGATTTTGGGGAATTGTATGTGCCGATTTTTGGCGAGAAAACCCTTGAAATGGAAGGAAAAGAGATTACAGCTGATGGTTATATTATTCCTTTTGAAGGAATGTTTAAACCTGAGCACATTATACTTTCTTCCCTTCCTCTAGCCGAATGTTTTTTCTGTGGTTCTGGAGGGCCAGAAACAGTTATGGAAGTGATGCTAAAAGAACCCGTTAAGTACACCTCTAAAAAGGTAAAAGTTAGGGGTAAATTAGTGTTGAATTCGAAAGATCCAGAAAAATTGATGTATATCCTCAAAGAAGCTGAGCTAATCAATCCCTAAAAGGGTGATCAAATTTAGGACTTCAAATTTGATGCCTTGGACTCTTTGAATCATTGTAGAAGGATGGGGTGTATTAGGCGCCTTTAACTTTACAGTTAATTTTGTACAGGCTATTAAGGTCTTGAATAGGCAAGCGGTTAAAATTACAGTTTTAAATTTTTTTGTCCCATTATTTTTATAACATTTGATTTTATTTGCCAAAAGGCAAAAATAGATAACGATAATTTCCTTTATAAGCCATGAAAAAGATATCATTTGTTTTGTTGATTTTACTTAGTGTTTCAATTTTTTCTTGTGGAAATAAGAAAAGTCAAAATGAATTATTGCAAGAACAGGTAATTCTGGTTCATGATGAAGTAATGCCAAAGATAGGTAGCTTGAAATCTCATCAAGAAAAGTTAAATGAAAAAGCTGAAAGCCTCGAGAAATCAGAAGAATCAGGGGAGTCCCAAAAACAAATAGCGGATTTGAGAGCTGCTGCAGAGAATTGTGGAAATGCCTATGACGAAATGTTTGTTTGGATGCGTCAATATGAGATTGACCTTGAAGAAATGTCAGATGAAGAGGCTGAAATTTACTTGAAGGATCAGCTCACTAAGGTTGAAAAAGTGAAAGCTTTAATTCTTCAGGCTTTAGAAAAAAGCGAGGCTTTGTTGTAAAGATAGTTATTGATTAAGGGCTTCGTTTACTTTCTCGGGAGTAATAAGCCCATAATCATTTCCCCAAATATTGTAAATATAGGTACCTATTTGAGCGATTTCTATTGGCGTTAAATTATTATTTCCAGGCATTGGTTGATTGTATTCTACATTATTTACAGTAATACTGCCATTTAGCCCTTTTCTGATAATGTAGAGGGTTCTATTTACGTCATTCATCATATAATCTGCTTGCCTTAGGGGAGGGATGAGCCTATTTAAACCGGTCCCATCTTCCTGGTGGCAATTGCTACAATGCTGTAAATAAAGTTGTTGACCTTGAATAGCATATTGCCTGGTTTTTAGGTCATCTATTCCATTAATACCCTCTTGATCGTTAGTATCCGCACTACTACAGCTAGTGAAAATAATCAATAATAAGCTACCTATTGCTGATTTCATTATTTTTTCCGAGTAATTTGGGGATATCTTTTATAAGTAAGTTTACCTGAGTTTCTTTCGTTCCATCATAAACTCCTCTTATCCTTCCTTCTTGATCAATTAGTACAAAAGCGCCAGAATGCAAGAAACCGCCAGGTTCGTTTTTGTCATCCATGGCTGTGGTAAGGTAACTTGTCTGGCCAATTTCAAATATCTTCTCCTGATCACCAGTTAAAAAATTCCAGGTACTTGCATCCTCAATGCCAAGTCTAAGCGAATAATCCTTTAAAAGCGTTTGAGTATCATATTCTGGATCTATGGTATGACTCATAATCATGAAATCAGGATTGTCTTTATAAGCCTCAAAGACCCTTAACATTTGTTTTTTCATTATTGGACAAATGGTAGGACAGCTGGTAAAAAAGAAATCAGCTACATAGACCTTACCTTTTACATCGGCATTGGTCACTTGCTTTCCCTCCTGATTTGTGAAACTAAAATCGGCTATGGTGTGGTAAACCGTATCTGTTGTCGGCTTATTATCAACGATTACCTCTTCTACATGACGATTTCCCAAGATGGGTAAAGCGTCATTGTTTGATTTCGATTGGCAGGAATTTAGAAATAAAACGCCTAAAATGAGTAGATTTAAATAAAGGGATCGAAGCATTATTTTTTAATTAATATGACGTTGAAAAGCACCGTTTAGTTCCTTTCCCGTACTTTTTTATACCATTTGGTTGCTAGCATTAAGGTAATGCCCAGCAAGACCAAACCAGTGATTCCCCAAAGCATATTTATTAAGCTTTTGAGCACGATTAAAAAGACAATGGCAAATAATAACAGTGTTGCTATTTCATTCCAAAGTCTAAGTTTTGAGCTGTTCCAGACGGCAACCCCATTTTGTAAGGACTTAAAAATGTAATGACATCGAAAATGATAAAGGTAAAGCAACAAAACAAAAGCAAGCTTGGCATGCATAAATGGCATAGACAAATAGCCTGGATTGTAATACAATACCCATGATCCAAAGATAAGTGTTAACACAGCAGATGGCCAGGTAATAATGTACCAAAGCCTACTGGCCATTAAATCCAATTGAGGTTTCAATATGTTTTTTTCATTTTCAGGCCGGTCCAAAGCTTCTGTTTGGTAGATAAAGAGCCTGACGATATAGAATAATCCAGCGAACCAGGTGACAATGAAAATTATATGTAAGGCTTTAATGTATTCGAATGCCATTCTTGCTATTTTTGGCTAAATTAATGGATTCTGATCGTTATTGAGACATATGAAATCAAAAAATATAATATATCTACTTACTTTCATTGTTGGTGCGCTTATTCTAATCATAATTTACCAGAGTTTAAGTCAACCAGGGGTAAAAGACCTGGAAGGGAATTACAAGGAATTGGCTGTATACAGGAATGAAAACAATACAGGGCCTGTGATTAGAATTTTCGCGGTGTTTACGGAAAGTAAAAATTGGGAAGAAATGCGTACCTACGGGGAATATATGCCGCATACAAAATATGGAAATACCAAGGTTTACTTTTTTGACCAGCCTATTGATGATTTTGATTTATCTCCTAACTCCCCTCACTTTAAAGAGATTTATCAAGAATCATGCATTGGTAGTTATGAGAAAACTGCGATGGGTCAAACAAGTTTTAAAAAATACCCCTTCGATGAATCCCATTGAAATTTCCTGATAAGGCAGACTCAATGAGAATCGTCAATTAATAAGACCTGATTTTGAATTGTTTTTTCTGCTCAAGTACTGCATTTCTAAAAGAGACTTCGGTTTCCATTAAGTCATTAACTGCCTGAACGGCGTGAATTACTGTACTATGGTCCCTTCCGCCGAAATGGTACCCTATAGATTTGAGTGAGTGGTTGGTGAATTCCTTGCTAAAGTACATTGCGACTTGTCTGGCAATTACGATTTCCTTTTTCCGCGTCTTAGCTTTAAGGTTTTCTAACTTAATGCCGTAATACTCAGCACATGATTTTTGGATAAACTCTATGCTAACCTCAGTTTCAATGTCCTTAACGATGTTTTTCATTATCGTTTTGGCCAATTCAAGACTGATTTCTACCCTGCTTAGTGAGGCATGGGCGATTAAAGAAATCATTACTCCTTCGAGCTCCCTAACATTTGTATCTACCGTATAAGCCAGGTATTCAATGACATTGTCAGGGATATCTATACCTTCGGATTGCATTTTTTTTCTGATAATCGCTATTCTTGTCTCGAAATCAGGCATTTGCAAGTCTGCTGTCAATCCCCATTTAAAACGAGACAATAGACGATCTTCTAAGCCCATCAAATCCTTTGGTGCACAATCAGAGGTCATGATGATTTGCTTTTTGTTTTGGTGAAGGTGGTTGAAAATGTGGAAAAACATTTCCTGAGTTCTCCCTTTACCTGCCAAAAACTGTATGTCATCAATAATCAACACGTCTACTTGCATGTAGAAGTTAGTGAAGGACTTAATATTGCCATCTTTAATGCCATCCATAAACTGGTTGACAAATTTCTCGGAAGAAACATAGAGAACAAACTTCTCTTCCGGGCCATTTTTGATTTCATTGCCTATGGCCTGTACAAGGTGTGTTTTACCTAAACCTACACCACCATAAACCATCAATGGATTAAAAGAGGTAATGCCAGGTTTATTGGCAACTGCAAACCCTGCGGATCGGGCCAGACGATTACAATCGCCTTCAATAAATGAACCGAAAGTATAATTTGAATTTAGATTGGATTGTAAGGTGGTTTGCTCATCCAAACTGGAAAGATCAAAGGGACTGTGGGCAGATGCCAGGTTTTCCTTTTTCTTAGCAGCAGCGGAGCTATTAACCCCCTGTGGGTAGCTCACCATGTAGGGTTGGTTTTGAGAGTTACCTTTGTCTACTACTACCGCATATTCTAATTTTCCATTGGCCCCTAAAATAGTTTTTATGGCTAATTTTAAAACTTCGACATAATTGTCTTCTAACCATTCGTAGAAAAACTGGCTTGGCACTTGTATGGTAAGTACAGAACCATCAATTCGTGCAGGAATTATTGGTTTGAACCAAGTCGAAAAACTCTGTTCATTGACGTGTTTTTCGACCACCCGCAAACATTCAGTCCATATAGCATTTGCCTCTGAATTCATTGAATTTCTTTTAACGAAAGTTGAAAAATCGTGAATACTCCTTTATTAGGGGGTAACAAAACTGAGGAAAATTATCTTAAATAAAAAATGTCATTTTACTTGATTTTTTTACTTTATGGGTACATTGTCAGATCAGGCAGTTTTTGATCTTTTTTATTTGAAAAATTAAAAACTTCCTTGTTTAACAATAAACTAATTTATAACTATTGAGCAATTAAAAGAGCTGTTTTTAACCTTTCTTTAAACGACTCAGGTTTGGTTCTCTATCTTTACCCTAAACTGTATTTATAGCATTAAAAATAGGGATAACCATTAACCATATTTATTTAGGTGAGAAACCTCATTTAACTGGTAGCGGCATTTAAAAGTGGAAAAACTTGAAAACTATTTTAGGACCTGTTTAAGTTAGCATTTTTGATACTGGGCATGAATTTGATGAAGTTAATACTAATTGGTAATTGATGAAAAGCAGAATACTTATTTACGATAGCAAGGAAGAAGATCAGGTTCAAAAATCAATTGTACCAGCATTTGGAGCTAATCTAAAATCTATTTTCCCGTTTTCTAACCTTATAAATGAGGAAATACAGGAAGGTGATCAGGTAATAACGTTCCTTTCTGATGAACAATTAAAGTCTTTTCTTATTGTAGCCTTAGATAGAGGTTTTGAGTTGGCGCTTTTACCACACCCTAAAATGATTCATGGAATTAAGGGTTTTGGAATTAAATCTGACCTTGAAGAAAATATTGATTATATATTACTTGATGAGAAGGTGGCAAAAGTGGATGTGCTGGAAGCGAATGGAGTACCCGTTTTTAATACAATTCTAATCGGTGAATCATTGAGCTTAATGAGCGGCTCGGTAGCGCGATTTGGTTGGCAAAGATTCTGGCAACGATTAAGTTATTTTTTCAAACTTTTTTAAATACCAGGTTAAACAGTTTCAAAATTAAAGCGGGTAATCAGGAAGAAATTAATACGGCAGCTATAGGCTTAATCATAGTGCATCACGCACAGAGTAGCCTTCTAAGTAAGAGAATTTTAGAGCACGCTGTCATAAATGATGGAAAACTGCATGCTTTTATTTTAGCGCCTAAAAGTATCAGTGGTTTATTCTGGTTTGTGCTTAGCAGCCTGTTTAGAAAAAAAGGCAATACCACATTACCCCCTTTTGCTGCCCATATTAAAACTTCCTCAATAACAATAACTGGAGATAAGGCGATAGATTATTCCCAGGATGGAATTTTGTTGTCCACTGATCAATTGCAGGTCGATGTTTGTAAAGGAGGCTTAAATATGGTGCCTGGACAAAAACTAGACATGGAAAACAAAGGAGGCAGCGATGATGTTTTTAAAATTGAAGCCCTGCCTCGAGGAGACGTCAGAGAGGAATTGTTGAAAAGAAAACTTCCGCTCATCAACCATGCAACAACTGAGGAATTCAAAGATTTATTTTCAAATTTAAGGTCCAGTTCCGTCACTTCCAGTGTGTATCTTGTGTTGATGTTTTTGGCAACCCTGATTGCTACTTTGGGGCTTTTTGGTAACTCAGCACCTGTGATAATAGGGGCAATGATCTTAGCGCCACTAATGGCTCCAATCATTTCGCTTTCCATGGGAGTATTGAGACAGGATCGAACCTTGATCTTAAATAGTTCAAAGACCATAGGTTGGGGTGTGTTACTTGGGTATATATGTGCCATTTTTATCACCTGGCTTACACCATTAAACATCGCCAATGATGAGATTTTAGCGAGGGTAAGGCCTAATTTATTGGATTTAGGAATTGCTGTTGGGTCTGGGATAGCTGGTGCTTATGCCAGTGCAAAATCAGAAATATCAAAAACATTGGCAGGAGTAGCCATTGCCGTAGCTTTGGTGCCTCCTTTGGCGGTGTCAGGAATAGGTTTAGGTTGGATGGATTGGGATATTTTTCAGGGAGCTTTTCTTTTGTTTTTAACCAACCTTGCAGGCATGGTAATGGCCGCTGCAATGACCTTTTTATTTCTAGGGTTTAGTCCTTTTAGACTCGCCAGACGTGGGATTTTGTATTCATTGATCGTCGTTGGTTTGGTTAGTCTCCCATTGTTTTTCGGTTTTATGGACATGGTAAGGGAGAACAATATTATATCCAAACTAAACGGATACACTAATAATGGGGTGATTTTGAGAGATATTTCAGTTAGAAATATCAATCCGATTAGGCTCACTGTGAAAATTGTGGCAGATGGAGCGCTCGATAAGGGGCAATTGGATATTATAAAGGAAGATATTGAAAGTTTGTTAGGTGAGGAGGTCGAGTTGGAGGTAACGGTGGCCCTTAAAGTCTATTGATTAAGATATCTTCAGCAACCTAGAAGAAACTTAACTGGACTTGCAACCACTATGTTAGGGTAGTAGTATGTTTTGCCGCTACTTCATAATTGTATTATTCTGAAATATTGAATATTAAAAGCAGGTATTTAGCTGATTTTATAAAAATGAAGATGAGATAACGCCTGTTTTGATTGAAGTAAAGTACAGGCATGAATAGGGTTTGTATCATTAACCTACTCTTTGTCTTTAAAATACATTGATAATTCCTTGTTTGTGCTTAGGCATTCTTTTTGCTTGATTAGGTCCAATTGAACTGAAGTCCATGGGACAAAAGGTTTAGTATTTTTGGTAGATAATTAATACCTTGATTAATGAAATTTTAGAACAAACTATAAACCAATCAATACCTAAAAAGATGAAAAGAAAAGCAACAGCAATTTGGAAAGGTACCGGAATAGATGGCAGTGGAACCCTGTCGTCACCAAGTGGATTTTTTGACAAGTCACCCTATAGTTTCAAGACTAGGTTTGAGAATGAGGATGGAACAAAGGGGACTAATCCAGAAGAAATGATTGCAGCCGCTCATGCCGGTTGTTTCAATATGGCGTTAAGTTTTCAGATCGCTGGAGCAGATTTGGAAGCGGAAGAATTAAATACTACCGCTACTGTCACCATTGAAAAAGGTGATGCAGGTTTTGCCATCACTGGGATCGTCTTGAACTTGACAGGTAAAGTCCCTGGTATGGATGAGAAGAAGTTTACAGAATTGGCCAATGCCGCTAAGGAAGGCTGTCCGATAAGTCAAGCATTGAGTTCAGTTCCTATTTCATTGAATATTACATTTAATGCTTAATTCCTGAGGCAGTAAGCTATAATTTGAAAAGTACCAAAGATATTTCTTTGGTACTTTTCTTTTTTTTAATCCTGAATTGAAGGGTGTGGCGCTGTTTGATAAAGTGGTATTAAATTTTCGGGTTAAAATATAGACTTAGTTATATGAATATAAAAATGTCAATACTGGGGTGGGCCACTCTTCTGGGCTTTGGCTTGGCAGGCCTTTCCTTGGTGTATTTTTTTCAACAAACCAGCCTGATAGATTTATTTGAGGGGCATTGGTCAATACCTAACCAACTGTTTGCTGGGTTATTGTCTGGAATTGTAGGGGCTTTTATTTCCTTAAAGATCATCAATGCGCCTTTCTTTAGAAAGGAGAAGCAAAAATACAATGCCCTAATCAATACCTGGCCTTGGACAATAAAAGGGATTATTTTTATTTCCATTTGTGCTGGAGTAGGAGAGGAGCTTTTGTTTAGAGCTGGAATCCAACCTTTCCTTGGTCTTTGGGTAACAGCTATTCTTTTTGTGTTAATTCATGGGTACCTCAACCCCTGGAATTGGAGGATAAGTGTATATGGGACGGTGATGATTCTGTTTATAGCATTATTGGGTTATCTCTTTGAGAGAGCAGGGATTCTTTCAGCAATGGTTGCCCATGCCGTTTTTGATGCGGTTTTACTTTACTGGATAGCCATAAAGAAATTCTAAATGTTCTGCTATCTCTATTCCTATAAACCCCATAAAAAATCCATTTAATTTCTAATGCTTTTATTCTACGGTTAGGCTAAATTCATTACTGCTTCTGCCACCCGGTGTGATGGTAACATAGCGAAGGGTGAGTGGTCCTTGGTCTTTTCCCACAATAGGGGCTAAAACAGGACCATTATAATGTGTTGCTGTTTGATCTGCTTTGTGTCCGTCAAAAGTATAAAAGACACTGGCATTGTCAACCATTGGATGAATTTCTACTAAGTATCTACCACTAGTTTCATCTGTTCTAATGGCTACAATTGCCTCTGGTATCCTAAAAAAAACATTGTTTTCTTCAAGACTTAAAAGCCTTTTAGGTAATCTTTCAAGGCTAAAGGAATTGAAATCCTTGTTTTCCCTCTTTGTCCAGGCAACCTCAGCCAAAGCAAACGCTCTTGGGAATAAAAAATATTCCAATTTGTTATTGGTGGGAATGTATTCAGTCCATAAATTGGCCTGAACGCCTAATACATGTTTTGATTCTTCATTCGTAAGTTCACCTGGAATAGGGTAATAACTGTAAACTTTTTCTAAGTTCAAGAAGCCTCCTATAGCCAAAGGTTCTGTTGTTTTGTCAGCCCCCTGGCTATGATCAAAATACATGTGACTATTGGGGGTCATGATAACATCGTGCCCCATTTTAGCAGCTTGAATACCACCTTTTTCTCCTCTCCAACTCATAACTGTTGCGTTTGGGGCAAGTCCTCCTTCGAGAATTTCATCCCATCCGATCAGTTTTCTATTGTTTTTATTTAGAAACAATTCGATTTGATGTATGAAATGACTTTGTAGCTCGTGCTCATCGGCGAGGTTTTCTTTTTTGATCACATTTTGAGCAATCTCTGATGTTTTCCAATGGTCTTTCGGTACTTCATCTCCGCCAATGTGTAGGTATTCACTTGGGAAGATTTCCATAATTTCCGTAAGTACATCCTCCAGAAAAGTAAATGCTTGAGGGGTGGGGCCAAAAATGTTATAATGAACGCCCCAATAACCAGGTACATTCTGGTTGATATCATTGTCATATGCTTTACCATCCTCATTTACTGCTGCTATACTCCCTGTTCCTATCCCTTCGTAAACATCGAAACTTCCTAATTCCGGATAGGCAGCCAATATAGCAGAACTATGCCCTGGTAGTTCTATTTCAGGAATTACGGTGATTTTCCTGTCAGCAGCATATTTCACTATTTCTTTTGCTTCTTCCTGGGTATAATATCCTCCATGGGCTTTGCCATCATAAATAAATGGTTTGAAATCATAATATTGGCCAATAATGGTAGAATCTCTCCACGAACTTACCTGCGTGAGTTTGGGATATTTTTTGATTTCTATACGCCATCCCTGATCGTCTGTTAGGTGCCAATGAAGCGTGTTTAATTTTAACTGCCCCATCAAGTCAATTATTTTTTTGATTTGATCTGTGCTAGAGAAATGTCTCGAGACGTCCAGCATTATACCCCTGTATCCGAACGCAGGTGTATCGACTATTTTTAATTGTGGGACAGTAACTTGACCTCCATTTATTTCAATTAATTGAAAAAGTGATTGGAGCCCGTAGAAAATTCCTTTGGTAGAACCTTTTATGATGACTTGTTTGCTATCGATTTGCATTGAATAACCTTCGGCATTTTCAGGATCTTGAATCTCCTCGAGTACTATAGCAGCCTCATTTTGGGCGTTGGCTATTATTATAGGCAAGCGAAAACCGGCTTTAGCTTGTAGCAGGTCATTGAAAATTGTTGCTGATTTTCTGGTATCATCACTCCAAGCTGCGATATTTGATCCCTTCTTTAATACAAGGTGGCCATCACCCATTTCAATGGATTCAGGTTTAGGAACGATACTGAGGTTTTGTGCTTTTAGATTTATAGAAAAAAGAAGACACAAAAAGCAGGCAAGGATTAAGGATCTATTCATCAGGAAATATTTTTATCGACATTCTTTACTTACACTAAAGTAAGGAAAGTTAGATGAAAAAATACATTAACTCACATGTATTAGTGAAAATATTCACATAATTAATCAGAATTCCTCAGATATAGGATTTTAACAATCAAAAACCCGATTAGTTACCTTTGATATAAAAAGGATCAATTAAAATAAATTGGGGTTTTCAGGGGCAACTTCGATTTTTACTGAATGGATGTCGTGGTTTCCAAAGACTTGAACTGCAGTAAAATTAGTGATGGTTTTACCGGTTTTATCCATTAAAGGTTTGGTCATCATAAAGTGGTGGTGGTCTCCATATAAAAGCAGAACAGGTTGGTCAAAATCTTGCACTTGTTCCCTAAGCAAGGAGACGAAGCTGGCATGTCCATTCTTTTCATCTTTGTTGTTATAGTTTAATCCAGCATGTAAAACGAGAACCAGGCCTATGCTTTTGTTTTTCTTTGCCGTTTTAAAAAGGGATTCTAACCAAAAATTATTGGCCAATTCTCTTTCATAAAATTCATCATTTAGGGCATCCTCGCCACTTTGAAAGTTATTGTTAGAACCTATAACATGTAAGGTGCCAAATGTTACACCAGATTTTTGCAAGGTGGAATTTTCAGGGAATTTCTCAAACCCTTCAACTTTATTTTGCCTTGAGAGTTCAATGGGCTGATGTCCTTGGCTAAAGTTATTGGAGAAAAACAATTGCCTTAATTTATCCAACCTTTCTTCAGGATCATAGCTTCCGCACGACTCCCTGTCGCAATCTGTCCATTCATTGTCTCCTGGCGTATAGATCAAGGCCTCATCGAAGGTGTCGAAGTATTCTTTTATTTTACCGTAGTATTCATCAGAGCAAGGAACACTTCCTGATTTAATGTCACCTACGTGAATTGTGAAAGCAGGCTTAGCCTCATTAATTTGAGTGATCATCCGATCAAATCTTTCAAAGTCTTCCGGTAAATGGTAAGGAACATCTCCTATTGCCATAAAACTAAAAGAAGTTTTTTCCTCGGTTGAACAGGAGGATAAAATTACACTTGTTACTATAGTAAAAAGAAATAATACAGATGTTTTCATGTGCCTAAGATAACAATTTGGGAGGTATCTTTTAAAAATTATTACTTGAAAGGTGAAGGTTTTCATTTGGAAGAAGGTTGATTTTGAACTTCCCTTTTCTTTGGATTAAGCTTTCATTTCTAATAATCAGCTTGTTTTGAAAAAAATTTTAGCTTAATAATATTTCGTTTCCAGGGGTATTTTCATTTTGAGGAAATTGAAATCTTGCAATTATTTAATTACAATTCTTGCCTTTCCCAAAGTAAAACCATAGTTTCCCTATCAATTTGCAAGACTATTACGTTTTTCGTGATTTTTGATCAAGCTTATTCCTGCCTCAAAGTAGGATTTATAATCATCTGAAAATTTTGAATTAACTATTTGCACGACTACTTTTATATTTTTATCACCCTTTATGTGAATCATTTATTATATGTTAGATGATCCTTTAGATGTTGATTGCCGAAAATACATTTTCACTACCTTTGATAAATTTAAAATGTTTACAACACTTAATTGCCTCAAAATTATAGTATCGTTGAGGATTATAATTTTTGAAATTTCCCTATAAATTAAGTGGCCTGTAAGGCGAAGATATGACCAACAAATTTAAATTTTAATGCTCTCATCAGGTCTGATAACCATATCGATTGTAATCATTCTGGTAATTGTGCTGTACAAGGACCTCTTAAGGCCTTCGTTTGCCTTTTTGGGAGCGGTCTTTATACTGTTGGTTTTGCAGATTATCACCCCTGAGGAATTTTTAATGGGACTGGCCAATAAACAGATCATTGTTATTTTTCTGTTAATAGGTTTGACTTCAGGTATTCAACAAAATATAGGAACTGGATTTTTCTTCAAAATCTTCAGTCAAAAACTAAAGCCAGGCACATTTAGAATTCGACTTATGTTGTTGGTTAGTAGCCTCTCAGCTATTTTGAACAATACACCAGTGGTGGCATTCATGATACCTTATGTAAAGGAATGGACCAAAACGAATAAATTTCCGGCCTCAAAATTCTTGATCCCCCTTTCCTATTCGACGATTTTAGGAGGGATGATCACTGTGGTAGGGACTTCTACGAATCTGGTGTTGAACGGCTTAATTAGCCAGTTTGGTTACCCCATGTTAGGGTTCGAGGATTTCCTTTATTTGGGTGTTTTGGTGGCCACCATTGGCATGATCTATTTGAGTATTGCTTCTAATTATTTACTGCCATCAAGGGAAGAAAATAAAAGTGAAGTTATCGATCACTTGAATGAATATTTGGTGGAGACCTATTTGCCCATGGATTCTAAAATGCATGATAAAACGGTTAAGGAGGCTGGGTTAAGGCAACTTAAAGAGATTTTCCTTGCCGAAATTAGAAGGGGGAAAAAAGAGATTTCTCCTGTAGGTCCAAATGAGATTTTACAAAAGGGCGATAAACTTTTTTTTGCGGGAAACTCAGAAGCTATTTTAAAATTAATTCAAGAGGAAAACGGCTTAAGTCTACCTGAAGATGGGCATGTATCTAATTATGGATTCTTTCAGTTGACTGAGGCAGTAGTGCCTACGTCCTCCTCCTTGATAGGATTAAAAGTAAAAGACAGTGATTTTAGGAATAAATACCAAGGTTCCATTATATCAATTCACCGCAACGGTACGCAACTGAAAGGTAATATTGGTGAGACTAAGGTGCATGCAGGAGATCTTTTCCTTATGTTGACAGGTAAAGACCACAATAGAAATGATTATTATAAGGATTTAATTATTGTAACGCTGAGAGGGGAGATAAGTACTGATAGAGGAAACTTGAAAAGATTGCCTTCATTATTGGCATTGGCGGTGTTATTTACTGGAATTATAGGATGGAT
>NZ_ATNM01000098.1 GCF_000427295.1 Cyclobacterium qasimii M12-11B
TTGCGGCATTCACACATGCCTTTTTGCTTGGTCAAGCTTTGGTACTGTCGCCCGTCACCTCTTTCTCCTTTGACCCACCTCCGATACATTCACAGGACTATACTGTCTTGTATCAAACTTTCCTTATTTAATCCTTCTAGATAACCCGGTCAGCTACTGACCTGTTTTTCTGCTGTTTTTAAAAATGGCAGTCTATTATCTAGTATTTCATTCTATAGGATTAAATCATGCTTAATTCAATTATCAAGTTTTTCCTTGAAAACAGACTTGTTACTGTTCTCCTTATTCTGGTAATAGTTATGTGGGGAATTGTCACTGCACCATTTGGCTGGCAGGTTGGCTCTTTACCGTCTGATCCTGTTCCAGTGGATGCCATTCCTGACATTGGCGAAAACCAACAAATTGTATTTACACAATGGCCGGGAAGATCACCACAGGATATTGAAGATCAAATCTCCTATCCTTTGACCACCTATTTATTGGGTATTCCTGGTGTGAAATCAATTAGGAGTTCATCCATTTTCGGGTTTTCCAGCATTTATATTATTTTCAATGAAGACACGGAGTTTTATTGGTCGCGCTCTCGAATTCTGGAAAAGCTCAATTCACTTCCTACCGATCTGCTTCCAAGTGAAGTCCAACCTGGTTTAGGGCCTGATGCTACGGCGCTTGGTCAGGTATATTGGTATACCATTGAAGGGCGGGATCAGGAGGGGAACGCCACAGGCGGTTGGGACCTACATGAAATCAGAACAGTCCAGGATTTCTATGTCAAATACGGATTGAATGCTGTGGAAGGCGTTTCAGAAGTTGCTTCTATAGGTGGATTTGTTCAGGAGTATCAGGTAGATGTAAATCCAGATGCATTAAAAGCTTACAATATCCCCTTGACCAAGGTGATGCTGGCAGTAAAGCAATCCAACAGAGATGTAGGTGCTAAAACAATTGAAATTAATCAAGCCGAATACTTGGTTCGAGGACTTGGCTATATAAAATCCATAGCCGACATCGAACTTGCCGTAGTAGCCGTGCAGGACAATGTCCCAATCCGCATCAAAGACATCGCAGTGGTTCAATTGGGGCCAGCGACTAGAAGAGGACTTTTGGATAAAGGAGGAGCAGAAGTAGTAGGGGGAGTGGTCGTAGCCAGGTATGGTTCCAACCCACTGCAAGTCATCAATCAGGTAAAAGATAAAATTAACGAAATAGCTTCAGGGTTACCTCGAAAAACACTGGCAGATGGAAGGGTCAGTCAACTGACCATTGTCCCTTTTTATGACAGGTCTACGTTGATTCAAGAAACTTTGGGCACCCTTGAAGAAGCACTTTCTTTGGAGATTTTAATTACCATTCTTGTAGTCATAGTAATGGTGTACAACCTAAGGGCATCGGTTTTGATTGCCAGTTTATTGCCAATTTCCATCCTGATGGTTTTTATTGCCATGCGCTATTTTGGTGTTGATGCCAACATCGTAGCCCTTTCGGGTATAGCCATAGCCATAGGTACAATGGTGGATTTAGGAATTATACTGTCTGAAAACATTATCAAACATGTAGATGAAGCCCCACCGGGTCAGAAATTAATTACGACTATCTACAATGGGTCCACAGAAGTAGCTGGAGCCATTCTTACCGCTGTTTCAACAACAATAGTAAGCTTTATCCCGGTATTTACCATGCAGGCTGCTGAAGGAAAGCTTTTTGGGCCTTTGGCTTACACCAAGACTTTCGCCTTGATCGCTGCATTAATCGTTTCATTACTGATCCTTCCCAGCATTGCGCATACATTTTTTGGCTTTAAAATAAGTAAACCGAACTACAGAAGGGTTGGAAATATTCTGCTTGTTTTGGCAGGTATAGTTGCTCTTTTTATGGGATTTATTTGGTCTGGAAGCCTACTCATTTTACTTGCAGGAATTGCACTTCTGAGAGAATATGTTGCGTACAGGAACATCATCATTTCTGATAGGATTAAACCTATCTATACTAACCTGGAAATTATCGTAGTTATCGCTGGTGTGCTATGGCTTCTGGCGGGTTATTGGCTGCCTTTGGGTCCTACTAAATCACTTTTACTCAACTTTGTTTTTGTAGCCTTATTGGTCAGTCTTATTTTGGGTGCTTTTATTCTTTTAGAATACAACTACAAGAAAGTATTGACCTGGTGCCTTGACCACAAAGCAGCATTCTTAACTGTTCCAGCTTTAATTATACTGTTTGGAACAATGGTTTGGATAGGCTTCAATAGCACCTTTAGCCCTATTCGAAAAGCTAGCAATGGGCTGGGCTGGAATATTCAGGATTCCAATATTTGGTCAGGATTAGCGCATACTTTTCCTGGAATGCAGAAGGAATTTATGCCTTCCTTAAACGAAGGGAGCTTCTTGCTGATGCCAACTGCCATGCCACATTCTGGAATCGCATTTAACCGTAAAGTCCTGGGGCAACTAGACATGCGCATTAGCAGTATTCCAGAAGTTGATCTAAGTGTAGGAAAGCTTGGGCGCGTTGAATCGGCACTAGACCCTGCTCCAATCTCTATGTATGAGAATGTGATCAATTACAAACCGGAATATTTATTAAATAAAAAAGGGCATCGACAGCGATTCAAGGTTGACAGTGACAACAGGTTTATTTTATCCTCCGGCGATAGCCTATCCAATACAGATGCGCTTGCAGAGGGGGTTTCAGCTTCTCAGCTTATTGTAGATGAGAATGGAATGTATTTTAGAAATTGGCGGGAGCATATCAATTCTCCGGATGACATCTGGAATGAAATAGTAGCCGTAACTAAAATCCCTGGGGTTACTTCTGCTCCAAAGTTGCAGCCCATAGAAACCCGGTTAGTAATGTTGCAGACGGGTATGCGGGCTCCCATGGGGATGAAAGTGTATGGTCCCGATTTGCAAACCATTGAGGATTTTGGTATTCAGGTAGAAAACATACTAAAGCAGGTGCCGTCAGTGAAAACTGAAGCGGTATTTGCTGATAGAATCGTAGGCAAGCCTTACCTGCACCTTAATATCAACCGAGAGCAAATAGCAAGGTTTGGGCTGAGTATTGAGGATGTTCAGACCATCATTGAAACGGCAATTGGTGGGATGAAAATCACTACTACCGTAGAAGGAAGAGAACGCTTCCCTGTTCGTGTTCGCTACCCTAGAGAACTTCGTGATGACCCTGAATCATTGGGGGAAATATTGATTCCTACACCTACAGGTGCCCAAATCCTGCTTAGCCAAATCGTCGATTTTGAATATTTAAGAGGGCCTCAGGCGATCAAAAGTGAAGAGACATTCCTGGTAGGGTATGTACTTTTTGATAAAAGGGAGGGTTTCTCAGAAGTTACTGTCGTAGAGGATGCTCGTAATTTGATTCAAAGTAAAATCGAATCTGGTGAACTGGAAGTGCCCGCTGGGGTTTCATTCAAATTTTCAGGAAGTTATGAAAATCAAGTGCGGGCAGAAAAAAGACTGGCTGTGATCGTCCCACTAGTACTATTGATCATTTTCCTCATTCTCTATTTTCAATTCAGGTCCATAACTACTTCGCTAATGGTCTTTACAGGAATTGCTATGGCATTTAGCGGAGGTTTTATCGCCTTATGGTTTTATGGTCAGGTTTGGTTTGGTGACTTTAGCCTTTTTGGGACAAATTTCAGGGACCTTTTCCAAATACATACGATTAATTTAAGTGTTGCTGTCTGGGTGGGTTTCATCGCCTTATTTGGCATAGCAACGGAT
Source organism: Cyclobacterium qasimii M12-11B (assembly GCF_000427295.1). Taxonomy (GTDB): domain Bacteria; phylum Bacteroidota; class Bacteroidia; order Cytophagales; family Cyclobacteriaceae; genus Cyclobacterium; species Cyclobacterium qasimii. The sequence goes on from NZ_ATNM01000098.1 coordinate 3,744, forward strand.
GATGGTGTGCTTATGGCGACTTATCTAGATCAGAGTTTTGCAAAAAATAAAACAGATAATCTCAAAGGGATAAGGAACGCAATTGTGGAAGCTGGACAGCGCCGAATCAAGCCTGCGATCATGACCTCAGCAACCACGATCATCGCTTTGCTGCCGATTCTGACTTCTTCAGGAAGAGGATCAGACATTATGATTCCCATGGCTATCCCCGCCTTTGGGGGCATGATTGTAGCAGCCATTACCTATTTTATTGTACCCGTGTTGTATTCAATTCGAGAAGAAAGAAAACTTAAAAAAGCTATAAAATGAAAGCCTTAGCATTATCTATAACGCTCGTGTTGGTTCTGGGTTATTCTGGAATAGGACAAACTTTAGAGGACTATTATGTGATAGCTGCTCAAAACAATCCAGGGCTCAAAGCAAAATACAAAGCATTTGAGGCGGCGATGCAAAAAATCCCGCAAGTCAATTCACTTGCTGATCCTAAACTGTCTTTTGGCTATTTTATTTCGCCAGTAGAAACAAGGAATGGACCGCAACTGATGCGGTTTTCATTGACCCAGATGTTTCCCTGGTTCGGGACCTTGCGCCTCCAGGGAGATGTGGCTACAGTTCTGGCAGAAGTAAAATACCAGGAATTCCTGGATGCCCGGAATAAGCTTTACAGTCAGGTTTCAGCGGTGTATTATCCACTTTTGGAGACAAACGAGCTGATTGAAATTGAGAAAGAAAATCTTAAAATTCTTACGACTTACAAATCCATTGTTACTTCGAAATTTGAAAATGGTAGTGGATCACTGGCTGATGCACTTCGGGTAGATATCATGAGCACCAGCGCCAAGACCAATCTTGAGGTGCTAAATAAAACGATTCAATCGGCCAATGCCTGGCTAAATGCTTTGCTTGGAAGGGATAATGATTCACCAATTGAACTGGAAGAAAAGCTGATCATTCCGAATACCCCAACTGAAGTATTAATTGATTCCCTGCAGAACAATCCTTTATTGGAAAGTTTGGAGCTAAAAATTCAGGCAAGCGACCTCAATCAAAAATTGGCCACCAAACAAGGCTTGCCAAAACTTGGGGCAGGAGTGGAGTATGTGATTTTGGAGACTGGCAAAGACCTGGTGACAGCAAACAATGGCAAAAATGTTTTTATGCCCACTGTTACGATGAGTATTCCCGTTTTTAGAGGTAAATACCGGGCATCAAAAAAAGAAGCTGAGCTTCTCTCAGAATCCTATCAAGCGGAAAAGAAAGATGTTTCCAATCAGCTTTATGGCTCCTTTTATAGGTTTAAGATAGCAATGGAAATCCAGCTTGATCTTATTTCTTCCTACGACCAGCAGGTTCAAATCAGCGAACAGACACTTGAATTGTTGTATCGTTCCTATGCCAATTCTGGGAAAGATTTTGAAGAAGTATTACGCCTTCAGCAGCAATTGCTGGAGTACCGAAAAATGAAGATAAAAGCCTCCGTAGCCTACTACGCTGCTGAGGCGGAACTTAATTATTTAACCGCTAAAACTTACTAACATGAAAAGCAAGAATTATCTAAAGTTCTCCGCAATGATGGCTGTCTCATTTGTCATCATGTATGCCGTAATGTTTTTAAATGCAGATCTTTTTGACCATGTAATGTTAAGTACTACCAGGACCTACATGACAATATTGATGGTAGCGCCAATGGCAGTGTCCATGCTCCTTTTTATGTGGGGGATGTATGAAAATAAGAAAGTCAATTTTATGATTCTTGGTACCGCTGTCATTTTATTTATAGCTACGCTAACCATGCTCCGAAACCAAACTTTGATCGCTGATGTACAGTGGATGAAAGCGATGATCCCTCATCACTCCTCCGCTATCATGGTCAGCCAAAAAGCGCATCTGAAAGATCCGGAAGCCCAGCAGTTAGCAAAGGATATCATTGAAGCGCAAAAGAAGGAAATTGCTCAGATGAAGGCAATGATTAAGCGACTTGAGGAATCAGAGTAAAAACCACTTCTAACTAAACTTTTCAATCATGGAACATACACATCAGCATGACAATCACAAGGCCCACGACATGTCCAAAATGGCAAACGAGGACAAGCATGGAAATCATGACCACAGCATGCATCATATGCACATGATAATGGATTTCAAAAAAAGATTTTGGGTCTCCCTACTAATTACCTTGCCCATAATAGTGATGGCTCCAATGATTCAGGAACTGCTAGGGTATGAATTCACCTTTCCGGGGGATCGCTATGTGCAGTTTGGACTTTCTACCCTGGTTTTCTTTTATGGTGGGTGGCCATTTTTGACTGGATTAGTAGATGAGTTGAAGAAAAAATCGCCTGGAATGATGACACTCATTGCCCTGGCAATTTCAGTCGCTTATTTCTATAGCTCAGCTGTGGTCTTTGGCCTTTCTGGGAAAATATTTTTCTGGGAACTTGTCAGTTTGATTGATATCATGCTTTTGGGGCATTGGATAGAAATGAAATCAGTGATGGGGGCCAGCAATGCCTTGCAAGAATTGGCCAAAATGATGCCTTCTGAAGCCAGGAGAATAAAAGCAAATGGTGAAACTGAAGAGGTGCCTGTGGCTGATCTTCAGGAAGGAGATACAATTCAGGTTAGACCAGGAGAGAAAATTCCGGCAGATGGGATAATTCTGGAAGGAAGCAGTCATGTAAATGAATCCATGCTTACCGGAGAATCAAAACCTGTAGAAAAACAAAAAGAGGATGAAGTTATCGGTGGTTCTATTAACGATAATGGAGTACTTAAAATCAAAGTGCGCCATACAGGTAAAGATTCTTATTTATCCAAAGTAATTGGATTGGTGACTGAGGCACAACAAACGAAATCAAAATCTCAAAACCTAGCTAATCGTGCGGCCGGCTGGCTTTTTTACATTGCTCTAGGTGCTGGGATTGTTACTTTAATCGTATGGTTAAGCCTGGGTAAAGAATTCGACTATGCTTTGGAACGCATGGTAACCGTTATGATTATATCATGTCCCCATGCATTGGGATTGGCTGTTCCATTGGTGGTGGCCATCTCCACATCGGTTTCAGCCAAGCATGGGCTGTTGATTCGAAATCGAACAGCATTCGAGAATTCCAGAAAATTAACCACAATCATCTTTGATAAAACAGGTACGCTGACCAAAGGCGCATTTGGAGTGACCAGGTATGAGTCTGTAACTGATTCGCTGGAAGCAAATGAATTGCTACGTTTGGCTGCTTCACTAGAAAGTGTTTCTGAACACCCTATTGCTGCAGGGATTGTCAGAAAAGCAAAGGAATTGGAGCTAAAACTTAGCGAACCTCAAGGGTTTGAAAATATCACTGGAAGAGGAATCAAAGCAAATCTGGAAGGGAAGGAATTTTCCATTGTCAGTCCTGGAAGTTTGAAAAAAGAAGGTATAGACCAGCCAGAGGGCGCTTTTAGGACAGAAGATGAAACGGTCGTTTTCGTGCTTTCGGAAGGGAAGTTGATCGGGTATATAGCCCTTGCAGATGAAATTAGAGAAGAGTCAAAAGAAGCTATTCAAACATTGAAAAAGCAGGGACTTAAAGTGCTGATGGCTACAGGAGACAACGAAAAAGTAGCAAAAGCAGTAAGTGAAACACTGGAATTAGATGGTTATTTCGCAGAAGTATTACCGGAAGACAAGCAGAAGATCATTAAAGATCTTCAGGGGAAAGGAGAATTTGTAGCGATGACTGGAGATGGTGTCAACGATGCTCCAGCGCTTGCCCAAGCGGATGTAGGCATTGCAGTAGGTTCTGGTACCGATGTGGCGGCAGAAACAGCCGATATAATTTTGGTAAACAGCAATCCAAAAGACATAGCAAGTCTTATTCTTTTTGGAACAGCTACTTATAGAAAGATGATGCAAAACATCTGGTGGGCAGCGGGCTATAATATTCTGGCTGTTCCACTTGCAGCTGGTGTACTTGCAGGAGTTGGTATTATTCTTAGTCCGGCCATTGGAGCAGCTTTGATGAGTTTAAGTACTGTAATCGTAGCCCTTAATGCGCAGCTGTTAAGAAAACAAATCAAAATTTAACCATTGAATACCATGAAACAGAAACCTATAAAATCTATTCTATTGGGTTCAATGCTGGTGTTATGCACATGGAGTTTTTCTTTGGCACAACAGGTTAGTCAGGACACAATTGTTTATACGCTTACGATCGAAGATGCGCTGGTAGATAAAACTGGGAAAAATATTAAGGCCATTACGGTAAATGGAAGTATTCCTGGCCCAACTTTGCGTTTTAAGGAAGGTGGGTATGCGGTAATTTATGTCAAAAATGAAATGGATGTAGAAACGTCTGTGCACTGGCATGGATTGATTTTACCAAATTTCTTTGATGGAGTTCCTTATTTGACAACGCCGCCTATCAAACCTGGAGATACTCAGAAATATGAATTCCCGCTCAAGCAATCAGGAACATATTGGTATCATTCACACACAATGTTGCAAGAGCAAAGTGGTGTGTATGGCTCATTTGTTATTGAGCCAATAGAGCAAACACTTGAATATGATCACGATTTGGTATTGCTTTTATCTGATTGGACCACTGAAAAGCCCGAAAACGTACTACGAAATCTAAAACGAGGCAACGAATGGTACAATATAAAAAAAGGTACAGCTACCCCATTAAACAAGGTGATCAATAGAGGTGGGTTTGGCGCACAGATGAACTTCTGGAAGCAGCGAATGGAAGGTGCTGACATTGCCGATATTTACTATTCGGCTTTTTTAACCAACGGAGAGAAAAGTGTTGACTATCCTGAATTCAAGCCGGGAGAAAAAATCCGTTTACGGATCATAAACGGATCTGCATCTACCCAGTTTTGGCTAACATTTGGAGGAGAAAACCCGGTACTTGTGTCTTCAGATGGATTGGATGTGGAGCCAGTTGCACGAGAAAAAACCTTTATTGCAATAGCTGAAACCTATGATTTTATCGTAGAAATCCCTGAAAATGGGAAATTAGAAATTAAGGGAACTGCCCAAGATGGATCAGGTACAACCAGTGCTTTTTTAGGGAATGGGGAGGTTATGGCTGCACCTAATATTGCGATTCCAGATAAGATCGGGATGATGATGAAAATGGCTAAAATGGATATGAAAATGGGAGCTCCAGCCATGAAGGCCAATCCGAATGATGAGAAACCTTTGGAAATGAAAGAAAAATGGGGGATGCAAATGGAAGGAGATTCAGAAATGAAGGGTAGGAATCATTCCAAGATGGATAGCCATGGTCCGGATTCGAATATGAATTCAATGGATACACTTACTAAAAGGGAGGACCACACTACTATGGACCATAGTATGGCTGAAGGTAAAATGCAAAATAAAGGCGTGGGTATGGATGTGGCTGAAGGTGAAATGCCTGGCATGGACATGTTTGCTGAATACAATTACGACTATCTCAAAGCTAAGGAAAAAACTAATTTCAATGCGGAAAAACCGGTAAACGATGTGCTCCTCAACCTAACAGGGAATATGTGGCGATACATCTGGAGTATGAATGGCGTACCACTCTCAGAAGCGGATAAAATTAAAGTTGAAGCTGGAAAAGTAACCCGTATTACACTTAACAACCTGACCATGATGCATCACCCTATGCATCTTCACGGGCATTTTTTCAGAGTTATCAATGCCAATGGAGAATATTCGCCTTTAAAGCATACCGTTAATGTTCCTCCTATGCAACAGGTTGTTATAGAATTTGATGGAACAGAAACTGGAGACTGGTTTTTCCATTGTCATGTATTGTATCACATGATGGGAGGGATGGCAAGAGTGTTTTCATATGACACACCAAGGGATCCAAGGCTCAAACCTTTTTCACTAAAAACACTAACCCAAGAAGGCAATCACCTATTCAATTGGGGAACGGCGACGGTAGCTTCCAATAGCACATCATTGAATTTGGTATCGTCCAATATTCGAAACCAGGTCAATCTGGATGCTGAGGTAGGTTATAATCAGAACATGGAATTGGAATTCAGTTATGAGCGCTATATCTATGACTATTTTAGGTTGTTTGTAGGAGTGAATTCAGAGAATAAGGTATCTAAAGACTGGTCAGAACTTAGCACAACTGCTGTTGCAGGAATTAGGTTTCTGACACCCTATATGTTTAATCTGGATGTTAGAATGGACAGTAAGCTCCGACCTGAATTCCGGATCAGCCGAGAAATTATGGTTTTTCCTAGAACATCCATTTTTGGCAATTATGAATACCAGATGGATTTTGGTTGGGCCAACGACCTTCCTGAATTAAAAAATGGCCTGCCTTCAAACTATGAAGGAGAAACCACTTGGTCTGCAGGAGTTAATTACATTCTATCAAGAAACTTATCCATCACAGGAAGCTATGACAACCGCTTTGGAGGTGGAGGCGGACTAATAATGCGCTTTTAAAAAGCAATGAAATCCTTTTTAATGAAAGGGTAAAATACTGAACATATGAAAAAGATCATTAAAAATAAAGTCCTACTGATTGCTATCACATTGATTGTGGGGGTGTTGATAGGCTGGCTGATTAAGCCATCGGTAAATCCTGTTGAGCAATCATCAAAACATGAGCATGAAGCGTCCATTGCTGGCATTTCTTCCATTTATACTTGTTCTATGCATCCGCAGATTCGTCAAAGTGAACCTGGTGACTGTCCTATTTGTGGCATGGACTTGATTCCATTGGAAAACGAAGCCGATGAAGCGGACCCAATGTCCATCACAATGTCTCCCGCGGCCCTTCAACTCGCCGGAGTGCAGACGATGACGGTAGAGACTGGGAAAGCTGATAAGACAATAAGATTGAATGGGAAAATTCAAGTGGATGAGCGGTTATTGTTTACACAAGCAAGCCATATTCCAGGGAGAATTGAACAATTGATGGTGAATTTTACAGGCGAGTATATTGCCAAGGGCCAGACCATCGCCTTGGTATATTCGCCACAACTTGTCACCAGCCAGGAGGAACTTCTTCAAGCGAGTAAATTAAAAGGGGAGCAGCCCGCACTGTTTAATGCTGCTGTGGCAAAATTAAAAAACTGGAAGGTTTCAGAAGCTCAGGTTGAACAGATTTTGAGTTCTCAAGAAGTGATTAAGAATTTCCCTATTAAAGCAAATGTATCTGGTTTTGTGTCTCAAAAATTCGCGAATCTTGGTGATCACCTCATTAATGGGCAGGCCCTTTATGAGGTGTCAAACCTAGCCAATGTTTGGGTATTATTTGATGTCTATGAATCTGAAATTCCTTGGATAAAAACTGGGGATGAAGTAAGCTATACTGTACAATCTATCCCTGGAAAAACGTTTACAGGAAAAATAGACTATTTGGACCCGATCATAAATCCTGCTACCAGAGTCGCTTCTGCCAGGATAAGCGTTGCCAATCCGAAATTGAAATTCAAACCTGAAATGTTTGTTTCGGGAATTGTTAAAAGTGCTATTAATGGCTCAGATGAGGCTATTGTAGTGCCAAAGACTGCTGTCATGTGGACAGGAACTCGGTCTGTAGTATATGTGAAAAAAGCTACTGACCAAAATGTATCCTTTCAATTGCGTGAGGTAACTCTTGGTTCAGCTTTAGGAAGCGAATACCTTGTCGAAACTGGTCTTCGCTCAGGAGAAGAAATTGCAGTAAACGGGACTTTTAGCATTGATGCCGCTGCACAATTGGCAGGCAAGCCGAGTATGATGAGTCCTGATGGTGGGGCAGCAATGACGGGCCATAACCACGGAGGTATGGAAATGACTACGGTAAGCCAAACAGATGGCCCGACAAATCACGGGATCGCTCAAAATGCTAAGGATGAGTTGATTCCTATTTTTGAGCATTATTTGAAATTAAAAAATGCACTGACTCAGGACGATTTAAAGCGTTCAATATCACAGTCCAAGGAAATGCTTACCTATTTGTCTAATGTAAACATGAAAGTCTTCAAAGGGGATGCGCACATGGAGTGGATGAAATACCAGAAAAGCCTGACAGCTTCCCTTGAAAATATAGCAGGGCAAAAATCATTGGAAGAGGTACGCAAGTCCTTCCTTTCGATTTCCGATGAGATGATTGGTATGGCTGAGAAATTTCACCCCTTTCCTAAACCACTATTTGTGCAACATTGTCCAATGGCTGATACCAACAGGGGGGCAGATTGGTTGAGCCTGGAAGAAAAGGTCGTCAATCCCTATTTTGGACAAGCAATGGAAACCTGCGGCGAAGTAACCAAAACCATTAAATAATTAAACATATAATATAGAACAATGAAAATTCAAAAATCAATTTTATCAACAGCCCTAATTGCTGGCCTATCCTTATCCCTTATCGCTTGTAGCGAAAACAAAAAGGCCGAAAAATCAACGGTGGTAACATTAGAAAATCTAGACAATCAAAGCAAAGCTATAAATGGAGAGCCAACGAAAACAGATCTGATTGATGGCTACTTAGAAATAAAAAAGGCCCTAACTGAAGATAATTCAGCTGGTGCAGTTAACGCCGCTGTTCATCTCGAGGAGTTAGTACAGGCAATTACATTTAAAAGTCTGACTCAAGAACAGCTAAATGAAGTAAATGCAAATTTAGAAATCATTAAGGAGCATAGTGAGCAAATCAAGAAGAATGAAATTGATCTCCAGATAGCACATTTTGAAGGAATGGGGAAAAATCTTCAGGACCTCTTGTCAATAGTAGGTTCAGACAGAAAATTATATCAGCAACATTGCCCGATGTTTAATAAGAATGAAGGTGGAATGTGGTTGAGTGAGAATGAAGAGATAATCAATCCTTTGTTTAAAGGTGAAATGAGCGCTTGCGGTGCCGTAAAAGAAGTCATTGAAGCAGGATAAAAAAGATTGGAGGAGTAAGGAATGTCGTTAATTTGTTTTGATAGACGTGTTAATTTTGTTAAATTAATTCATTAAAAAACTAGAAATCGAATATTTATTCTGTACTTCTACAAACCATCTCATCATGAAGACTCTTAAAATAGTACTTATCACCCTTTTAATTCTGGTGGCAATTCCTTTCATAGCAGGGGTATTCATTGACCAGGAGTATTCAGTAGTTAGGGAAGTGACAATTGATCAACCCAAAGAAGAGGTCTTTGAATACGTTAAACTACTCAAAAATCAGGATAACTTTTCGAGTTGGGCCCTAAAGGATCCTAAGATGACAAAAAGTTTTAAAGGCGTGGATGGAGAAGTAGGCTTTATCTCAGGATGGAAAAGTGAAGATCCGAATGTTGGAATAGGGGAACAAGAAATATTAGCAATCGATAATGGCAAAAGGATTGACTATGCGTTAAGGTTTAAGGAACCCTTTGAGGCATCTGATAAAGCCTATATGGCGTTTGAAAAAATAAATGAAACCCAAACCAAAGTTATCTGGGGATTTGAAGGTAAAATGGATTACCCGATGAATACCATGTTACTAATGATGGATATGGAAGAAATGATTGGAAATGATTTTCAAGAGGGACTACAGAAATTAAAATCAATACTCGAAAAATAGTGGATTGTCTGGGTTTGTTTTTGCTCCTACAAATGATGTATTCGCAAAATTACCTGAGGGTGGGATGTAAACTTTAAAACAATAAAATGTGGTTGCATTGAATGACTCAATGCAACCACATTTTTTATTTGTTGTTTTTATTTTTTAGCCCCTCTTCAGATAGATAGACCACTGAATTGTACTGGTTAAGTTCAAGGCAAAAATCAATGTCTTTTTCCAGATCGTGATTTTGCAATCTCTTTGCGTGAGAAGCTTTTTGAAGGTATTCTCGCAACCCTCCATTTACTTGTTCATAGATTGATTCCATTGCCAAGGTAGCATCACATTCATGTTTCCAGCCCAATGTCCATGACAATGCGCCGGCATACAAGGAGTCTTCCAGATTAAATTTACCTTTCCAGCCTGCGCACAGTACCAATACATCATTTGTAGAAGCTTGCAAATAATCTACTGTGGCTTGAAGATTCAGAAATGAGCCAATAAGTACCTCCGCGGCATGTTCCCTAGCCAAAGAAATAGCCCTGGTACCATTTGTAGTTGTCATGGCTACATTTTGACCTGCTAGGGCTCTGTCTAAATAAGCCAAAGGACTATTTCCTAAATCAAACCCTTCGGCTTGTTTGCCATTGCGTTCTCCGGCGATTAGCCATCCCTTTTTTTTGTAAGCTTTACACTCGTCCAGGTCTTTAACAGGTACAATTACATTCACCCCATTGGAAAGGGCTGTAACCATGGTAGAACTGGCTCTAAAAATATCAACAACGATTACTGTTTTGTTCGCTAACTCGTGCAGGTCCAACAAGTCAGGACTGATACAGGTTTCTATGGTTTTCATTTCTTAAGCAGGGGTAGTTTTTCTATTTTGGCAGAGATTCTTTTTTTTCTTATTTCTATACCAATTTCATTTCCTGGTTTGGCATATTCTATGTCTACATATCCTAAACCAATACCAACTCCCATACTGGGTGATTGACTTCCTGAAGTGACTTCCCCGATAACCTTTCCCTCTGCATTTACAATTGGGTAGTGTGCCCTTGGAATTCCTCTTTCCTGAAGTTTGAAGCCTACTAACTTTCTTTTGAGCCCCGCTTCTTTTTGCTTTTTTAAATCCTCATGGTTGATAAAGTCCTTGGTGAATTTGGTGATCCAGCCTAACCCGGCTTCTAATGGTGAGGTTTCATCATTAAGCTCATGGCCATAAAGGCAATATCCCATTTCCAAGCGAAGGGTATCTCTTGCACCAAGCCCTATAGGTTTGATGTCCAACTCACTGCCTGCTTCAAAAATAGCATTCCATACTTTTTCGGCCGATTCATTTTTCATGTACAATTCAAAACCCAGCTCACCAGTATAGCCAGTAGCAGAGATAATTACATCTTCTACTCCCGCAAATGTCCCGGTCTCAAAATGATAAAAAGGAATGTCTTTTAGAGAAATGGAGGTTAAGGATTGAATGGCCTTGATGGCGTTTGGTCCTTGAACGGCAAATAGGCAGGTTTGATCTGATATGTTTTCCAGCTTTGCTTTTTGGGTATTGTGTTGCTGTACCCATTCCCAATCCTTGTCGATATTGGATGCATTTACTACGAGCATGTAGCGTTCTTCATCCAGTTTGTAGGTCAAAAAATCATCCACTACGCCTCCCTGAAGGTTAGGGAAACAAGTATATTGTGCTTGTCCGATTTTGAGTGTAGCCGCATCGTTGGAAGAAACTTTTTGAATTAGGTCAAGGGCATTAGGTCCCTCTACTATAAATTCACCCATATGGGATACATCAAAAACACCAACATTTTCACGAACGGTTTTGTGTTCCTCCATATCAGAACTATACCTCACTGGCATGTCATACCCTGCAAAAGGTATCATCTTCGCGCCTAAAGCATGATGTATGTCATTAAGAGTTACTTTTTTTACATTCTCCATTAATATACGACGTTATTTTAAAAGCCTAAAGGTAAGAAATGTGCTTAATTTAATAGAAAAGGATTTAGAAAAAGATCGCTTCAAAGGGATACAATTTAGGCCTGGTCAAAAAAAACAGCACTAATTCTAGTAACCAGGGTTTTGAATCAACTTAAAATTAGCCGACAACTCCCTAAGGGGAATAGGGAAAATTAATTTTGGGTCATCGAATGAATAACTGAGTTCAGGGTTATTATTATCTACTATTGCACCTTTGGTGCGTTTAAGGTCATGCAAAATATGTCCTTCATGTGCCAGTTCTAATTTTCGCTCTTTAAGTATCTCCTCAAGATTGATATTGCTTTTCTCAGGCAAGGAAACTCTTGTTCTAATTCTATTAATGTCATCCAGGGGTATTGCGCCTACACTTGACCCTTCACGAAAGTTTGCTTCAGCACGTGTCAGGTATAATTCTGCTAGTCTTATGATTTTGACATTGGTATACTGATCCCTCCATTTATCTGTTCGTATCCCCCCAGCTCTTTCTTGGTATTGTAACAAACGATCGTCTCCAGCCTCGTAAAGATTTAGATGATTCTGTAAAATACTTACATCCCCATCTCTGCCTCCAAACTCAGGTGTGGAATAGAAAAGATGCATGGCATTCTCAGGGTCTTGCGAATTAACTTGTATGGTGAATAGATCTTCAGGACCATCGGATTCCTTGTTAAAGACATCCATATAGTCGGGCATGAGTTTTTTATCGTAGGCGCTGGCCAGGTCTATACTTCTATTGGCTGCATCCCTTGCTGAGGCGAAATCCCCGACCTGTAAGTAAACTCTTGAAAGAATCGCAGAGGCAGCGTAACTTGAAGCAAATATGCCGTTGGTTTCTGGTAATAATTGTTCTGCATTGGTCAGATCTTCAATTACTTGTTGATAAACTTGTTCTACGGATTGACGTTCAATAACGCCATTGTTTTTGACTCCTCTGGAAGGGGTTAGTATCAATGGAATGGCCAGGTTAGTGTCTGTGTTTCCAGATACATAAGGTAAACCATAAAGTTTTGCCAGTTCGAAATACACCACTCCGCGAATAAATAGTGCCTCACCTTTGACCCTGTCTTGATCTTCTTCCTTGACTATCGCTAGGGCATCTAGGATGTTGTTGGTTATGTTTATCGTGTTATAGGCCGAAAGCCAGGTGTCTGTGACAAATGTATTGTTGGTTAAAATGCTTTTATTTAGCATTTCTCGGGGTTGGGTGAAAGTCCCTTCCCAACGTATCTCATTATTGGCAGCAAGCATTTCGCTGTAAAGAAGAATTCTTCCTCCCCATAAATCTGATTTTCTAAGATTAGCATAAGCGCCTATAAGGACACGTTTGATATTGGCATCACTTTCAAGAGCTGTGAGTTCATCTATTTCCTGTGCTGGTTTTAAATCCAGCTGCTCGTTACACGATAGGGTGAAAAAGCCGAGGCAAAGTATAATCGGTATATAAAAGACTTTTGATGGCATATTTAACATATTTAAAACCCTAAATTCAGTCCGATGGAGTAAGTTTTGGCCTGAGGGGCCGAATATAGATCAACACCTTGGAATAAATTGGCATTGGAAAAACTATTGGACAAGGCTTCTGTACCTACTTCAGGATCCCATCCATGGTACTTGGTAAAAGTCAGCATGTTTTGCGCAATAATATAAATTTTGGCATTATTGATTTTCAATTTCTCATTCCATTCTTCAGGGAAATTGTAGGCCAGTGATATTGTTTTTAACCTGAGATAACTTCCATCAGATATGTACCTGCTCGAAGCACTGCAACCATTGCAATAACCCAATCGGGCCTGAGGTACGTCTGTCAGGTCTCCAGGTTCTTGCCATCTTTCCATCTGCGCTACTGTATTGTTGTCAAACCAGTTAGCATTATTGGCATAATACCCACCTGCAGCTTCATAAATTTTATTGCCATAGACTCCCTGTAAAAGAAAAACCAAATCAAGATTTTTATAAGAGATTTCATTCGTTAGTCCGCCAATAAAATCTGGGTTTGGACTTCCCAGAAATAAACGGGCAGCGGTATTGTAATCACTGGTCGTTTCAGTTTGTGCCTCGTCTTTGAAATAAAGTGCATCTCCATTAGCAGGATCTACTCCAGCATATTTTGGCCCGAAAAATACTGCCATAGGTTGATCGACATAAATTCCGTTTAGATAACTTGAATAAGGTGGAGGGATAGCAGATTGGTCTTTGGAAAGGGCTCGTACCCTGTTGATATTTCTAGCAAAATTGAAAGAAGATTTCCAGACAAGATTGCTATTGCTATAGTTGATGGAATTTAGCAATACCTCGATTCCATAATTCTGCATCTTCCCAATGTTTTGCCTTTGCGTTGCAAATCCGGTAGTGGCTGGAACAGGGACAAGCAACAAAAGGTCTCGGGTCATTTTATTATAAAAATCTACTTCCCCAGTAAAACGATCTTCAAAGAACCCAAACTCCAAGCCAAAATCAAATTGCTGGGTTGTTTCCCAGGTAAGGTTTGGGTTGGCTATCTGAGTAGGGGATAAACCAGGACTGAGGCCATAGGGCAAAGGTTCATACAATCCCATGTGATCAAAATCGCCAATTAGTGCATTGCCGGTAATGCCGAATGAGGTACGGACCTTAAAGTAGCTAAGATAGGAGTTGTCTTTAAGGAAGTCCTCCTCACTAACAAGCCATCCTAAGGAGCCTGCAGGGAAAAAACCGTATTTTTCACTTTTACCAAACCTGGACGAACCATCATATCTTGCACTCAGGCCAAGTAAATACTTCCCGTCCAATTTATAATTTACGCGGGTAAAGTAAGAGAGGAAAGATGCGTTTGTAAGTGTAGATAAACCATCCACAATCTCTGCCGCAGATTTAAGAGTAGTAAGACCATCCAAAGGAAATTCCTGACCATCTACACTTGTGAATCTATTTTCACTTTTCTGAAAAGACATGCCCAAGGTTGCTTCCAATTTATGTGGGCCTTGAAGGAAAGGTTGATAGGTAAAGAAATTATTGGTGTTGTATGTAGCGATTTTTAACCAGCGGGACGATCCGTAACCATTTGAACTTTGCCCTGTGGCTGTACGTGACCCGAAATAACGGTCATCGTTCTGTACGAGGTTGTCTAAGCCAAATTCGGATCTAAAAGTAAGGTTTTTAGCGACATTCAACTCACCATAAATACTGTTGATGTTTCTTAAACTTGTGGTGGTCCAAGAGGAATTTTCAGAGTCTATAAGATTATTGTAATAGGTAGTCGTGGGACGGTCAGTTAATTCTCCATTCAAGTCCCTGATTGGAGAGATGGGAGCCAAAGCTACCAGTTGCATAGGGCTGTTGAATTGATTGTCGCTGGGCAATGAATTGGTAACTGTTCTTGTCAAACTAAAATTAGCACCAAACCTGAATTTTTCTGAAACGTTGTGGTCAAAATTAAGTCTGCCGGATATACGTTCAAAATCGTTACGGATCAAAATACCATCCTGCTTGTCATAAGCACTTGATAAATAAAACCTTGTTTTTTCATCCCCACCTGAAGCTGAAAAATTCACATTGGTGACACCAGCGCCTCCATTGAAAGCCTGGTCTTGCCAATTGGTGTTGATGGCGCCATCTCTCCAGTCTGAATGGCCAGCATACTGGTCCAATCGATTTTCTACATATTGAAGGTCTGAATCAGGATAATCCAATGGGTTGTTCAAAGGGTCCTTATTAGCGGCCAGATCATTGTTATAACCTGCTTCACGAAACAATTCAACGTATTGGCTCGCATTCAAAAAATCCATTTTTCGTGTAGGGCTACTGATGCCCCTTTGGATTCCTACATTGAATTTAGTTTTTCCTGAACTGCCTTTTTTGTTGTGATGACCACGACTCCATTTGATCCTCTGGCGCCATAGATCGAAGCTGCAGCCGCATCCTTCAATACATTGATTGATGCTATGTCTCCCATATTAATCATAGACATGGGATTGCTGTTGTCTATACTGCCTGCCGTAGTTACAGGGATTCCGTCTATAATATATAAGGGGTCGTTGCCTGCAGAAATCGAGGTAGTGCCTCTTATTCTTATTTTTACACCGTCGCCTAGTTTTCCGCTGGAAGAGGCCACAAAAACACCAGCTAACCTTCCCTGCAAAGTTTCTTGAAAGTTTGGCACTGGAATATTGGCAATTTCTTCTCCTTCAATTTTGGAGACATTTCCGGTCAGATCAGACTTATTTATACTTCCATACCCTACCACCACGATTTCATCAAGTGTATTTAAATTAGGTACAAGCCGGATGTTTATTTCCCTTTTGTTTTTGACGAGAATTTCTTGCTGAATAAAACCCAAATAAGAGCAAATGATAGTTTCTTTGCTGTCTAGGGTTAATTGGTATCGACCTGAAATATCCGTGACTGTAGACTTTCCAGATTCTTTGATGCCAATACTCACTCCTGGAATTCCCATTCCATCCTCATCCGAAATAACTTTTCCGGAAATTGTTATGTTTTGGGCCAAACCTAATAGCGGCGATACCAATAACATAACCAACACAATAAAAATATTGCTTCTCATAAATTAAACTGGTGGGTAAAAAAGGGCAATTAGGTGATAAGAAAATCTTATTTAACTTAAGGACTTAATACAATGTCCAAGGTTAGGTTTATAGGCTAAACTGAGACTAATGTAGTAAAAAATTTAACTTTTGGCATAGTCTTATCTGAATTATGTTGAATTCTAAATTATAGATTCCTGAAATCATCAAACACTTAAGGTATTAGTTTAGTGGGTGTTAAACATTTGTAGGGAGCCATTTTCTTACCAAGTTCAATGTCAAATTGTACTTTTTAAATAAACTTTTACTTACAGGGTTCACATTAGTAGGGGGTAAAATGCCTAACCTTCTTTTGATTGAAAGAAGGTTGTTAGGTTAAAGCAATAGTGCGAGGTAGGTATTCTATCTCTTTGTGTATTTTCTTTCCAAACAGCCCTTTAATTGGCTAATCCTTAGTTTAATAGTCACGCGATTGTTTGGGTATTTAGGGGCGATTTTTCTTGCTCATAAAATGCTGCCCGAGATGGCTTTTGGTGCTCTACTAAACAATCCCCAAAATCAAGTAAAAAAAATAACCTATCATGGGAGCGAAACATCATGGCATATAAAACAAAAAGCCCAAAATAGGATCGTAAAATCCATATTTTGGGCTTGTATATGTTATTGAATTATTAGATGGAAAAGCTTTCCCCACAACCACATGTTCTAGATGCGTTTGGGTTGACAAATTGAAATCCTTTGCCGTTTAATCCGTCACTAAATTCTAAAGTGGTTCCTGCGAGATATAGCAAGCTTTTTCTATCCACGATTATTTTAACTCCTTTGTCTTCAAAAACATGGTCTGAATCCGAGGTAGCATTGTCAAATCCCAGGTCATACATTAAACCAGAACAACCTCCTCCTTTGACAGACACTCTTATATTTTCTTCTTCATTCCTGTTTTCTTCCTGTCTAAGTTCAAGGATACGATCCTTGGCTTTTTCTGAAATGATGATCATATCTTTTAAAGTTTATTTACCCTATTCATTAACGACAATTAACCAGTAATGTTGGAAATAAATTCCATTATTCCTATCGAATTTCACCCCAAAGTTAACAAATCAAAATGGAATATAGGCTATAGCTGAAATAGAGGTTTATTCCTCATTTGGCAGAAACAGATTTTTTTGTTTTTTAGAATGAATCTCGACCGATGGACTGCAACAATTAAGGCGAGCCATCTATAGGTGATAACCATTGCCTCAGGAGGTAATGGTTTTTGACTTTATTTGGTACTATTGTTTTTAGAATTGGTTACAAGGCTATTATAAATGGATAGGGTTATGGTAATTAAATTCCCATTTTGAAGCTCGTTCTTAAGAATGATATTGATGAAATGGCACAGCTCACAAATTAATCGTACTTTTGTGCTGGAAATTTATTGCCCTTGATTGCAGGGCTTATTACCAGAAATAAAATGCTATGAACGAGGAAAAAAGGACTGAAATTTCGACACTTGGAGAGTTTGGACTTATTGATATCATCAGTGAGAATATAAAACACAATCATCCCAGTTCCATAAAGGGCATAGGAGATGATGCAGCAGTGATAGGCGAGGGGGAGAACCTTCGTGTTGTGACTACAGATATGCTTTTAGAAGGTGTTCATTTTGATCTTTCTTTTACCCCTTTGAAACATCTTGGATTTAAAGCAGTTGCTGTTAACATTAGTGATGTAGCAGCAATGAATGCTATCCCCACTCAAATAACGGTAGGGATAGGGCTTTCAAGTCGATTTTCTGTAGAGGCAGTTGAGGAATTGTATGAAGGGATCAAACTCGCGGCATCCCATTATAATGTGGATATTGTAGGAGGAGACACTACTTCCTCCAGAGCAGGCTTGGTCATTAGCATTACTGCTATTGGAGAAGTGAAAAGAGAAGCAATAAGTTACAGGTCTGGAGCCAAAGTAAATGATATTATTTGTGCGACAGGAGATTTAGGTGGTGCATTTGTAGGTTTGCAGGTGTTAGAACGTGAAAAGCAGGTTTTCTTATCCAATCCGAACATGCAGCCTGACCTTGAAAAATATCCTTATATCACAGCAAGGCAGTTAAAACCTGATGCAAGGATGGATATTATTCATGAATTTAAAGAATTGGGGCTAGTACCTACTAGTATGATCGATATTTCAGATGGTTTAGCATCAGAATTGTTTCATATCTGCAAAGCGTCGGATGTAGGAGTAGCCATTTATGAGGACAAACTACCTATCGATAAGCAAACGTATGATACCGCTTTCGAATTAAACATGGATCCTACTACTTGTGTTTTAAATGGTGGGGAGGATTATGAACTCTTGTTCACCATTAGCCAGGATGATTTTAAGAAACTGGAAAAGCATCCAGACATCCATTTTATTGGGCATGTGACTGAAAAAGAGAATGGCAAATACCTTATCAGTAAAAGTGGCGCTGCAGTGCCTTTAAAAGCTCAAGGCTGGTCTCATTTTTGAGCCCTGCCTTGAGTAAATAATGTACATTCCTTATTCTTCGGGATAAGGAATGTATAAAAACTTGGTGAATTCTTCATCGACTACAAATAGACAACAAAATTCATCAGGATCTTTATAGGAAGCCTTAAATTGTTCTACTCCTTCTTCCTTGATTAGCTCTCGTTGGATAAATTCATCCAGGTAAGTGATGTAATAATTCCAGTCTATGGGCTTTTCTTTTCTACTAAGAAACAATTGCCCTATGGGTTGTTCTTCCTTACTAATTGGGAAAATAGGGAATTCTGAAAACTTCCGTTGTCGCACTTGGTAGGCAGCCTCTTTAAGCGTATCGCTTATTTTTATAAAATCACTGCTAATGGTCCCCAAGTATTTCCCATTAAGTTCTGGGTCATTTTCGTTGTTGATCATCCTTTATTTTTTAATTTTAGTAAGACTACATTTTCAACATGGTAGGTTTGTGGAAACATGTCTACAGGCTGAATTTTGATGATTTCATATTTTTCGGATAGCAATGCAACATCCCTTGCCTGGGTCGCAGGGTTACAACTTACATATACGATTTTCACTGCCTCAAGACGCAATAGCATGTTTATTACATCTTCATGCATGCCTGCTCTTGGGGGATCAGTGATAATTACATCCGGTTTTTCGTGACTGGCGACAAATTCATCGTCCAATACATCTTTCATGTCTCCTGCGTAAAACAGGGTGTTGTCAATACCATTGCGGAGTGAATTTCCTTTGGCATCAACTATGGCAGGTTCAACATATTCAATGCCAATAACCTGCTTTGCATTTTTAGCAACGAAATTCGCAATGGTACCTGTACCAGTATACAAATCATAAACAACTTCATCACCACTTAGTTCAGCAAATTCCCTTGCCACTTTATATAGCTCGTAAGCCTGTGATGAATTGGTTTGGTAAAAGGATTTAGGGCCTATTTTAAACTTCAGCCCTTCCATGGTTTCTTCTATATAGTCTCTTCCAGCGTAGGTATGAACCTCTAGGTCCTGAAAAGTCTCATTTTTCTTTAGGTTGACAATGTACATCAATGCAGTGATGTCAGGGAAACGCTGATGAAGAAATTCCATTGCTTTAGCAATACCCTCCTGATCATCTTCGCCAAACTGAACGATGACCATCGATTGTCCATCAAGTGTGGTTCTAATGATAAGGTTACGTAAAAGGCCTGTTTGATTTATGATGTCATAAAAGGATAAACCTTCCTTTAATGCAAAATCGCCAAGTTCATTTCTGACATCGTTGGAAATATTGTCTTGTAAATAACAATGGTCAATATCAATTATCTTATCAAACCTTTTGGGGACGTGAAAACCCAGGGCATTCCGTTCAAATACCTCGCCTGAATCAATTTCTTCCCTCGTGAGCCACCTGTTATTAGAAAAGGTAAAATCTAATTTATTTCGGTAGTATTGGGTTTTTGCAGAACCGATAATAGGCATTACTTCGGGCAATGGCACCTTCGCAATTCTCTCAAACTGATCAATCACTTGCTGCCTTTTGTATGTCATCTGGAGCTCGTAAGAGATATGTTGCCACTTACAACCACCACAAACACCAAAGTGGGAACAAAAAGGAGTGACCCTGTCTGGAGAGTATTCGTGAATTTTAATTGCCTCAGCTTCCAAAAAGCTGCTACGACCTTTTGTAACTCTGACATCTACGACATCACCAGGAGCTACATTACTTACAAAGACAACCTTACCTTCGTGGTGTCCGACACATTTACCTTCTGCAGCTATTCTTTCGATTTTTAACTGCTCGAGGACCTTATTCTTCATTTTTCTTGACATAGGTCACAAAATTAATCATTTTCGGTCAAAGGGTTGAATATTGTTCATCTTGGTTTCAGAGTTTTACATAACTTGTTAAAAAAACATGGAAATAAAAATAAAGTAGTGGTCATAACAGGAGCTACTTCAGGAATTGGTCAGGCTTGCGCGCTTATTTTTGGGAAAGCAGGAGCTAAAATTTGGATTACCGGTAGGAGCAGGGTTAAATTAGATGAAACTTTAGTGTTTCTTCAGAAGGAAGGGATAGTTTGTGGAGGTGGGGTTTGTGATGCAGCTATTGCCGAACAAAACCAGCAAATGGCCGATGATGCGATCAAGCATTTTGGAAAAATTGATGTATTGATCAATAATGCAGGGATTAGCATGCGGGCATTGTTTCGTGAATTGGATTTGAAGGTGTTTCATCAAGTAATGGACATTAATTTTTGGGGGACAGTTTATGCCACTAAATTTTGCATGGATGAAATCATTAAGAATAAAGGAGCAATTATCGGGGTTTCTTCTATAAACGGTTTTAGGGGAACACCTGCCAGAACAGCTTATACGGCCAGCAAATTTGCCATGAATGGTTTTTTTGAGTCTTTGCGTACGGAGGTGATGAAATTAGGTGTGCATGTGATGGTAGTTTGCCCTGGCTTTACTGCCTCAAATATCAGGAACAATGCGCTTCTGGGGGATGGAACCAGCCAAAGCGAGTCACCTAGGGAAGAGGAGAAAATGATGACGGCTGAAGAAGTGGCAGAAGCCATGCTTACCGCATTAAGGAAAAAGAAAAGAGACCTGGTACTTACCAATCAAGGGAAAATGGCTGTATTCCTCAACAAATGGATACCTGGGATAATGGATAAAATAGTTTACAATCATATGGCAAAGGAAAAAGATTCACCCTTTAAATAATGTCCAAACTAAAAGATGTACTTCGGGTTTATTTGAATAGGTTAGTAGATCTCTCCTCTAACAATCGATCCATATTCCTTCCTAAAATCATTTCCAGCCAGATGATTGATTTGAAGGATTTCCATTTTTTAAATAACCATGCCTCTTTTTTTTATATCACAGAATTATTAGGCAGAAAAAGAAACATTCCCCTGATCCAGGTTTTGGATAGCCGGGATCAGAATGTCAATCAGCTTTCTGTTCGCTTAAAACGCCTTAAGCAGCAGGTTAACTTTACAATTGAAGAAACCGGAGAGAAAAGTTTGTTCGTTGGCTGGCCATTTGTGGAGGGAAAACTTCTAAATGGCCAGCTCACACGCTGCCCATTGGTTTTTTTTCCTGTAGAGCTTATTCTGGAAGACAAAACCTGGTACCTGAGGAAAAGTGTGGGCGAATTACCCTTTTTAAACCCCTCCTTTTTACTGGCCTATAGCCAGGCAGTGGGGAAGCCTTTTGACGCCGAATGGTTAGAAGCATCTTTGGAAGATTTTAATAAGGACCCTATGGGGTTTCGTACGGACCTTTATCAATTGCTCAAAAATCAAATTGAGTTAAATTTTAGTAGGGAAATTTATAAGGATCAACTTGAGTTTTTTCCTGACAATACCAGGGACTTTTTTGAAGAAAATTTTGATGTGGGTTTGCTCAAATTAAAGCCCTATGCCATTTTAGGACAGTTCTCACAAAAGAGTTCTTTCTTGATGGACGATTATGAGCAATTGATCAAGCAGTCTGATCATGAAAATTTGGAAGAATTATTTTCAGATTACTTTGTGAATAAGTCTGAAAATCCGCAGCCCACTACAGAAAGCAATTTGTACAATACCTTCCCAATAGATGCCAGTCAGGAAGCTGTTATCCATCATACGAAGTCGGGGAATTCCTGTGTCGTCCAGGGCCCTCCGGGGACAGGGAAATCGCAGTTAATTTGTAATATGGTAGCTGATTTTGCCTCCAGAGGCAAAAAGGTATTGGTAGTGTCTCAGAAACGGGCTGCACTAGATGTTGTTTATCAGCGGATAGCTTCTCAGGGAATGGCTAATTTTACCGCTTTGGTGCACGATTATCGAGGAGATAGAAAAGAACTTTATAAAAAAATAAATCACCAGATCAGTTCTCTTGAAAATTATCAAGCACTGAACAGGTCTATTGATGCGATACAGCTGGAAAGAAATTTTAGCCAGATGTGTCGAAACATAGAAAGGTATTCTGATTTTTTTGATGCCTATAAAGAAGCCTTATATGATACCAGTGATTGCGGGGCTCCTGTAAAAGAACTTTACCTTACCTCGGATTACCGAAGTGTAGGTATAGACATGACTCAGTTTTACAGGTGTTTTAGACTGGATGAGTTGGATGGGTTTTTGAATGACTTCGAGCAATACCAGTATTATTATAAGAAATATCAAGTGTCTGCTTCATTTTGGTTGCACAGAGTGGATTTCTCCTCAATGGGTCCAGAAGCTATTCAAGGTGCCTCAGCTACTTTTCAGGAGCTTTTCTCAGTGAAAATCACTGCAAAGAATGATTTGAATTCCATGCTGGCGGATGATTTTGAATACGGGCTTATCTATCAATCCTTCCAACAGAAAGAGAAAATAGAAGCCTTGAGCCTGGCCATCAGTGACCAGGAGATCTATGAAAAGTTTAAGGCCCTCATGATGCATGATGCCGGTACATTGGACTTGCTGTGGTTGGAGAATAAGGTGGACATGATCTCGAAATTGCTGATGGATGAAGGTGTGGAGTGGGGCATCAGTAATCAGGAAGTGGAGGAAACACTGCAACACGCCGTTCATTATTCCAAACAGCTGGAGTCATTGTATGGCAAAATTTCCATGAAAGTTAACCCAAAGAAATTTGAGGTGATTAGGTCTTTGCTTGAGATGAATGGGTTGAAGAACAATAAAGAAGACATTTCAATTTTGGTTCAGAGGCTGGAAAACCGTATGAACCTAAACCATCAATATGCACTTCTGGAACAGAAGAATTGGATAAAATTACCAGAGAAGCCTTTTACGATTGAGCAATTTGAGAAGGTTGCGGATTTGCACCTCAAAGCTTTGAAGGCCAGGTTTATAATGAGTGAACTAGGTGTTTTAGCGTCTTATTTTTACAAACCACAATTCTCATTCGATCACTTTCAAAATCTATTGGAAGGTGTAAGTGTTATCAATGATTGGGTGGAGGATCATTTTTCTAATTGGAGAGGATACCTTACAGAAATACAAATAAAACACCTGTTAAGTGGAGAAGATGAGGGGAAGCTGAAAGAAATACAAAGTAACCTCCCGAAGGATATAGATGAATTAACGCGTTTTGATAAGTTAAGGCACAGTATGCTGGAGGAGGAAAAGAAAGTAATTGAAAAATTAATCGATGAATTTCCTGATAGCGATTACGATGGGTTAAAGGCCATGTTCTTGTCGAGCCTAAAAATCAGCTGGATAAGTCATTTGGAAGCTAAATACCCAGTTTTGAAGGAGATTTATGGCCCTCAAATCAAAAGCAATATATCGGAATTTGAGAATTCTGTTGAGGAAAAACTTAAAATTGCCCGCTTTATTATAGAGATGAGACTTAGAGAAGAGGTCTGTTCTAACCTGGAATACAACAGGCTAAACAACCTTATTTCTTATAGGGAATTGGCGCATCAGGTGGGGAAGAAACGCCAGATCTGGTCAGTTAAGAAATTAATCGATCATTATAAGGATGAAATATTCAGATTAATACCTTGCTGGCTTGCCTCACCAGAAACGGCCTCTGCTTTATTCCCTCTTGAGCAATATTTTGATTTGGTAATCTTTGACGAAGCCAGTCAGTGTTATTTCGAGAGGGGTTTACCTCTGATGCTTAGAGGCAAACAGGTGGTAATAGCAGGAGACCGACAACAGCTTCAACCCTATGATCTTTACCAAACCAGAATTCAAACTGAGGAGGAGGATACAATGGAGGTGGAAATTGATTCCTTACTGGACATGGTAGCACAGTATTTCCCTACATTTCATCTTCAGACCCATTATCGAAGTGAAACTTTGCCTTTGATAGATTTTTCTAACAGACATTTCTATGAAGGAAAGTTATACATGCTTCCGGATAGGAAAGTGCTTAATAGTGGTGAGCATGGATTAAAATTAATCAGGGTAGATGGCGTATGGGAGAATCAGACCAACAAGCTAGAAGCCGAAGAGGTGATCCTTCAGTTGCAAAGTTTGAGGATCAAATTTCCTTTAGACAGCATTGGTGTAATTACCTTTAATTACTATCAAATGATGCTGATTACAAGTCTTATAGATTTGGAAGAAACATTGTCCCAGGAGGATAATATTCGGGTGAAAAACATCGAAAATGTACAGGGAGATGAATTTGATCATGTGGTGTTTTCAGTGGGCTATTCAAGAAATCCCGAAGGAAAATTCACCGCTAATTTTGGTTTACTATCTAGAAAAGGTGGTGAAAACAGGCTTAATGTGGCCATTACCAGGGCTAGAAAACAGAACATTCTAATTTCTAGTTTAAAGGTGAGTGATTTCAAAGAAAGGCACATGAAAAATGCTGGAATTAGGCTACTGAAGGAGTATTTTGTCTTTGTAGATGAAGTACAGCGAGGAAATGCAGTCTTGGAACTAAGGCCAGATGCACCAGGATATGACCGGAATTGGTCCTTTAGAGACAGGCTAATCGGAAATTATGGTAATCATGAAGTGGTAGAAAACCCCTATTCTGCAGTGATGGATCTTGAAGTGAAAGAAAAAGAAAAGGCTGTGGCCGCTATTCTCACTGATGACCAACGATTTTTTGCTTCTAGCACTTCAAAAGAAGCCTTTGTCTACCACCCACGTTTATTGACCTCCAGAAATTGGAATATTGTATTTTTATTTAGCAGACAATATTGGCTCGATAAGGAGGATTTACTACAGACAAAGATCGCTCAAGTGAAGACTCAATCGGGGGAATAAACGAAAATTTTGAGGGATGAGAAAATAAGTCAGGGAGCTTTCCTTGTGAGAATAGCTCCTTGAATTATCGGAATGTTATTGTACCTCGTTTATTTTAAGGCCTACTGATTCTATACCAGTAAGGGTGTCCTTTCTCATGTATTGAATAAATTGAAAGGTGGAATTGGGTTGGATAACATCACCTGGAAGGGTGTCATACCTGATTCTCCGGTTTCCATATCCCTGGCCAAGTGGTTTACCTGTTTTAGGGTCAAAAAGGTGAATGTTTAACAATGAATCTACCAAGACCTTGTTGACACTGTCCCTTAGAAGATAACGAACATAGAGATTGTTGTACTCGTATTTGTCATCATACCTGATGCTTAGGATAGATGACAAGCCTGAGCTGTCCTCCAGGGAATCAACATTGAAAGAAACGGTATCTGAAACAACCCATTTCAATGCTTCCAATTCTTGAAAAGACTCATATACACGACCATTATTACAAGCTGTGATTACCCAAAATAGGTTCAAGATAAGGGCTGTGGCCAATACACTTTTACTTTTCATCAGGTTTAGCTTTGTTATCACCACCTTTAGGGCCTTTGTTTCTATTGGGTTTTCTTCTCTTGTTTCTGTTGTTACCTTGAGCTTTTGGTGCGTTAGGATCCACTTCTTTTGCTGGAGTCGCAGGTTTAGCGGCTACATTTTCGGGCTTGTTGTTTCTCCTGGGCGGCCTTTTGTTTTTTGGTTGCCTAGGTTTTTCTTCGGCACTATTTTGAGCTCTCTTTGGTGCTTCTGATGCGTTGTTTTGTGGATTTGGTTTTCGAGATTTGGGTTTTCTTTTCTTTTTAGTCCTTGAGTTGGCGAATTTTTTGTCTAATAATTCTAGATCCTCGTTTGTTTTAGAACTATTGTATTCACCTTCAAAGGCTTTGTCCTGTTGCAAATTAAAAGGGACAATACCTTTTTCATTTTGCTCAATAATTGAATTTACCCTATCGCAATCAATTGAATGCCAGTTGTTGTCATCATTGTAATTGAACCACATCAATCGGCGAAATATATCCGTTTTTTGAAGTTTAGCCTTGCCCGCTTCAGTCAGTAAAGGCTTCTCAATATTGGGAATGTCCTTTAAAGCACTCAAATAACTCTCTAACTCAAAGTTCAAACAACATTTTAGCCTTCCGCACTGTCCAGAAAGTTTGCTGGGATTGAGCGAAAGGTTTTGATAACGTGCAGCTGAAGTGGTCACACTTTTAAAGTCGTGTATCCATGTAGAACAGCACAATTCTCTTCCGCAGACACCCACGCCACCAAGCCTACCAGCCTCTTGCCTTAGGCTGATTTGTCTCATCTCCACCCTGATTTTAAATTCAGAGGCAAGAAGTTTTATGAGTTCGCGAAAATCTACCCTGTCGTCTGCTGAATAGAAAAAGGTCGCTTTAGAATTGTCTGCCTGGTATTCCACGTCAGACAATTTCATGGAAAGCTTTATTTCATCGATGATTTGCTTGCCTCTATAGATGGTAGGCGTTTCTCTGTTCTTTGCGTCCTGCCATTTTTCCAAATCCTTTGGAGTGGCAACTCTATAGATGCTTAGAATATTGTCATCGTTTTTTACCTTTCTTTTTTGCATTTGAAGCCTTACAAGCTCTCCTTGTAAAGAAACATAACCAATGTGATGTCCATTGGGAACATCCACCACTACTGGGTCCCCAGTAGTCAATTGTAAATGCCCTGAATTTCTGAAATATTCTTTTCTTCCTCCTTTAAATTTTACTTCAACAATATCAAATTTATCTATCTCGGGTATCCCCATATGGGACAACCAATCAAAGGCATTCATTTTATTACAATCGCTGGTACCACAGCTGCCATTGTTTTGGCAGCCACCCTCAGAGGTGGAGTCGGTACTGCAGTTTGTGCATCCTGACATATATCATATATATTTAAGGGAGTTTCCTCCTCGTGAATATGGGCGTTATTTACCTAGTTGGAGGATGTCTTGTCCTATGTCTTTTCGGTAATTAGCTTTGTCCCATGTAATCTCGCTTACTCTTAAGTAAGCATTTTCAATCGCCTTTTCAACAGTATCACCTAAACCGGTAATACCCAAAACCCGACCGCCATTTGTGACTATTTGGTCAGCACTGTCGCTTTTGGTTCCTGCGTGAAAGGTGATGGCTTGCTGTGTATTGGATTTTTCTAAACCTGAGATGGCTTTCCCTTTTTCGTAGGCGTCAGGGTAACCACCAGCTACCATTACTACGGTAGCGGTTTTGATTGGAGCAATTTCCAGGTTGTAATCAATTAAAGTTTTGCTTGCTGTGGCATTAAGCAGCTCTAGAAAATCACTTTTTATTCTTGGTAGTACTGCCTGGGTTTCTGGATCGCCCATCCTGACATTGTATTCAATGACATAAGGTTCTCCATCCATATTCATCAAGCCTATAAATAAGAAACCTCTATAATCAATGTTGTCTTTCTTAAGGCCCAGTATTGTTGGTTTCACGACCCTTTCTTCAACCTTGTCCATGAAGTCCTTGTCAGCAAAAGGAACGGGACTAATGGCACCCATGCCACCTGTATTTGGTCCGGTATCGCCTTCTCCAATTCTTTTGTAGTCTTTGGCTTCAGGAAGAATCTTGTAACTTTCTCCATCTGTAGCTACAAATACGGAAAGCTCAATACCAGTAAGGAAAGCTTCTATGACCACCCTTGTTGAGGCTTCACCAAATCTTTGACCTACCAACATGTCGGTAAGGCTGTCTGTAGCTTCTTCGTAACTTGTGCAGATCAATACACCTTTACCAGCAGCAAGTCCATCGGCTTTTAATACAATTGGAAGGTTCTGTTGTTTTAGAAAATCAATACCCTCTAGTAAAGTGGCCGAGGTGAAAGTGGCGTATGAGGCAGTAGGAATGCCGTGAGCCATCATGAATTTTTTTGAAAAATCCTTGCTTCCTTCTAATCTGGCACCTGATTCTCCAGGACCAACTATGGGAATTCCAGAAGTCTCAGGACTTTGGGCCATAAAATCCCTTAAGCCTTTGACTAAAGGTTCTTCAGGACCTACTACTAAGAGGTCAATTTTGTTGTCAAGGCAAAAGCTTTTTATGCCTTCAAAATCATTGACACCTATGGATACGTTTTGTCCAAAAGCCGAAGAGCCGGCATTCCCTGGCGCTATCCATAAATTTTCACATTTTTCACTTTGTTTAATTTTCCAGGCAAAGGCATTTTCTCTGCCACCGCTTCCTATAAGCAATATATTCATTTGATAAATTCTTTTTTAGTTGGCGTGATCTGATATGAATTTAATCCGGTAAACCCGCACTTCTTCTTCTGCAAAGTCATCGTCTTCAAGTTCTGCCATAGCATCTCTGATATGGTCTGATTCAGCCGTCATAAAATAATCCTGGAGGATGTCTTCTCTTTCATCGTCCATGATATTTTCTATATAATAATTGATATTTAATTTAGTACCGCTGTAGATTATTTGTTCAATCTCATGCAGTAACTCATTCATGCTAATGTTCAGGTTATTGGCAATTTCATCGAGATCGATTTTTCTGTCAATTTGCTGAATAATAGTAATTTTTACTTTAGAACGGATGCCAGAAGTTTTAACAACAACATCTGAAGCAGTTGTGATTTCATTTTCTTCTACATAGTTCTCTATTAACCGAAGAAAGGATTTTCCAAATTTGCTAACTTTCCCTGTGCCTACACCATTTATTTGAGCCAATTCCTCAGCGGTAGTAGGGTAGATCGTTGCCATTTCCTCTAAGGAAGGGTCTTGAAAGATGACATAAGGTGGTAAATTCTTTGCTTTGGCTACTTTTTTTCGCTCTAGCTTTAATAATTCATAGAGTTTTTCATCGTAAGCCTTGCCAATATTACTCATTTCTTCCGATGACACACTCTCGGCCATTTTAGCGAAATCATGGTTTTTACTTAGTGTAACAGAATATGGTTTTTTAATAAAAGCCTCACTCTTGTCGGAAAGCAAAATAATACCGTAATTCTCAATGTCCTTTTCTAGCAGACAAAAAATCATTGCCTGTCTTAAAACAGTTTTCCAATAGATTTCATCCTTGTCTTTGCCAGCACCAAATGAGGAAAGTTTGTCATGGCCGTAGCTCATGATATAATCATTCTTTTCACCCCTTAAAAGGCTGACGATATGATCCATGCTAAATCTCTGGTTGGTCTCTTTGACGGCTTTTATTGCTTTCACAATGTCGTCTTTGCCCTCGAAAGTCTCTTTGGTTTTCTTACAGTTGTCGCAAAAACCGCAATCCTTGGATAGGGTTTCACCAAAGTAATGCAAGAGGAATCTCCTACGACAAACAGAGCTTTCTGAATAAGCTGCCATTTCCTGAAGAAGCACCCTGGCATTCTCCCGTTCATTGACAGGCTTGTCCTTATTGAATTTCTCAAGTTTGACTATGTCCTCATACCGGTAAAACATCAGACAATGGCCTTCAAGCCCATCTCTTCCTGAGCGGCCAGTTTCTTGGTAGTATCCTTCAAGTGATTTTGGAACATCGTAGTGGATGACATACCTGACATCAGGTTTATCTATACCCATGCCAAAAGCAATCGTTGCTACGATTACATCCACTTCCTCATTCAAGAAGTCATCTTGGTTTTTGACCCTTACATGACCGTCAAGGCCTGCATGGTAGGGAGCAGCATTGATCCCGTTTACCTTCAATAACTCAGCAATTTCAGTTACTTTCTTTCGACTGAGACAATAGATGATCCCAGATTTACCTTTCTGAGATTTAATGTATTTAATTATCTCTTTCTTGGTTTCATTCTTCACCTTGGGTCTGACCTCGTAATAGAGATTTGTTCTATTAAAGGATGACTTAAAGAGATCCGCTTCCTCCATCTGAAGGTTACGCTGAATGTCCTGTTGAACTTTAGGCGTTGCAGTAGCTGTCAAAGCGATTACAGGAAGATTGTCACCAATTTGAGAGATGATTGATTTTATCTTTCTGTATTCCGGTCTGAAATCGTGTCCCCATTCGGAGATACAGTGGGCTTCATCTATCGCCACAAAGCTAATGTCTGCATTTTTCAAGAATTTGACATTCTCTTCCTTGGTCAAAGACTCAGGTGCAACGTATAGCAATTTTGTGAGGCCTGCGCTGACTTCTCCCTTAACCCGATTGGATTCTGTTTTGCTTAGGGTAGAGTTTAGAAAATGAGCGTTTATGCCATAACTATTCAATTGATCCACCTGATTTTTCATCAAAGCGATCAATGGAGAAATAACTATGGCTGTCCCACTTTTAGAAACAGCGGGCAATTGATAACAAAGCGACTTCCCTGCACCAGTTGGCATTATTACGAAGGTGTTGTTCCCCTTCAGAATATTGTTCACTATCAACTCTTGGTTTCCTCTGAATTGATTGAAACCAAATATTTTTTTTAGATTATCTTTTACCTCTTTGTCCACTACATTAATAGTTTAATGAGTTACTCCCTGTCAATTATTAATGTTTAAGGTAAAACTTTCCTACCTTTATACAAAACTAACAATTAACAGCAGTAAAATTGAATTTACTAAAAAATATTAAAAACACTGCAATAAATGTGTTTCAAAACGAGGCCAATGCGTTATTAAATCTGATCCCTCATATTGGGGATGATTTTGAAGCTTGTGTAACGGATATTTTATCAAGTAAGGGTAGGGTAGTGATTACCGGAATAGGTAAAAGTGCTATCGTATCAAATAAAATTGTGGCAACGTTGAATTCTACAGGTACTCCTTCTTTATTTATGCATGCTGCCGATGCAATTCATGGGGATTTGGGTATGATTAAGAAAGAAGATTTTGTAATTTGTGTTTCCAAAAGTGGGAATACTCCTGAAATTAAGCTTTTGGTACCCATGCTTAAAGCGTTGGGGAGCAAGCTAATCGGTATGGTTGGGAATGCCAATAGTTATTTGGCGAAGCAGTCCGATTACGTGTTGTTTACAGGGATTGAAGAAGAAGCCTGTCCAAACAATCTGGCACCAACGACGAGTACTACTGTTCAGATGGCTATGGGAGATGCCCTGGCGGTTTGTTTGCTTACGGCTCGAGGATTTACTGCTGAATCATTTGCCCGATTCCACCCCGGTGGCACTTTGGGCAAACAGCTTTATTTGAAGGTTGAAGATGTAATTGACCAAAAGTTGGTGCCCATGGTAGATCAGGATGCTTCTCTTAAAGATGTCATTCTAGAAATCAGTAGTAAAAGGTTAGGTGCAACCGCTGTAGTGGATGCTAATAAAAAGCTGCAGGGAATTATCACAGACGGTGATTTAAGGAGGATGCTTCAAAATAATTTTGAGTTGTCAACCATCAAAGCCAAGGACATTATGACCAAAGACCCTAAAGTGATTTTCGTAGATGACTATGCAGTTAAAGCCGCTGAGTTAATGAAAACTTTTAATATTACCCAACTGGTAGTGAAGGATGGCGCTTCATTGGTTGGATTTATCCATATTCATGATTTGATGAAGGAAGGTATCGTATAGATATGAAGGAAAACGACAGGTACATTGTTATATTAGCAGGTGGTATTGGTATTAAATTTTGGCCATCTAGCAGGCGTCAAAGACCAAAACAATTTTTAGATCTATTGGGTACTGGACGGACATTGTTGCAAATGACCTATGACCGGTATGAAGGTCATTTCGAAAATTATCAATTTATTATAGTCACTAGTAAGCGGTATCTCTCTCTTGTTAAAGAGCAGTTACCCAATATTCCAGAGGATCAAATTCTGGTGGAGCCTATGCGGCGAAATACTGCTGCCTCAATAGCTTTGGCAAGTTATAAAATCCAAAAACTTAATCCGAATGCCAAGGTTTTAGTAAGCCCTTCTGACCAACTGATTTTAAATGAAAATTCATTTTTTGAGGCCATTGATGAGGCCATGGATGGGGCTTCGACGGTGAACAATCTGATTACCATTGGGATCAAGCCTTATCGACCTGATACAAATTATGGCTATATACAGTTTTTCCCCGAAAAGGGACAATCGGTAAAAAAGTTAAAACCTTTTCTGAAAAACCTGACCTGGAACTAGCTACTGCTTTTATTGAAAGTGGGGATTTCTTGTGGAATACGGGCACATTTGTTTGGAAAAACGAAAGCATAATTAAGGCTTATGAGAAATATCTTCCAGAAATGGCGGAGGTATTTGAGGAAGGGGCGGTCTATTTCTGCACGGACAAAGAAGCTGAATTTCTTGTGAAAGCGTATAGTTTTATTAGAAACGTGTCTATAGACCACGGCATTTTAGAGAAATCAAATGAAGTGTTTGTGGTGTTGGGAGCGTTCGGGTGGTCGGACCTCGGTTCTTGGCAAAACCTCTATGATATCAGTGAAAAGGACAATAATAACAATTCAGTAAAAGGAAAAGCAATGCTCTATGAAACAAGCGATTGCTTCATAAATATGCCTCCAAATAAGTTGGTGGTGGTACAAGGCCTTAAAGACTATCTGATTAGTGATAGCGGAGATGTCCTACTGATCTGCAAATTAGACGCAAATAGTAAGTACAAGGAATATGTGACTGATGCCAAAAAGATTGGCGAGAATTTTATTTAGTGCTAATCGTTTTTCTCGAAAGCCGTGACAGCATTTCTTACCGAACCATGTT
Source organism: Cyclobacterium qasimii M12-11B (assembly GCF_000427295.1). Lineage (GTDB taxonomy): Bacteria > Bacteroidota > Bacteroidia > Cytophagales > Cyclobacteriaceae > Cyclobacterium > Cyclobacterium qasimii. Next base: position 36,610 of record NZ_ATNM01000098.1, read on the forward strand.
GGTTGAGCATTTTTAAGGCTTCTTTTTCGTCAAGCCCAGTGGCTTCCATGATCATAAGTGTGCCTCGATGAACCAATTTATTGTTGGAAAGTTTCATGTCCACCATTTTGTTTCCTTTCACTTTGCCCAACTTAATCATAACGCTGGTAGAAATCATGTTTAGCCCAAGTTTTTGAGCAGTTCCGGATTTCATCCGTGTACTTCCAGTAACAAATTCTGGACCTACGACTATTTCCACAGGCATGGCCACTTCTTTTGCCAATGGACTTCCCTGGTTGCAAGTAACGCAGCCCGTGAGTAATCCCTCTTTCATGGCTGCTTTTACACCACCGATTACATACGGAGTAGTGCCGGAAGCGGCTATTCCAATGACCGTGTCCTGGGGGTTAAATCCAAAACTTTGAATATCAATCCAGGCTTGGTCAGGGTTGTCTTCTGCATTTTCCACCGCTGTTCTAATGGCAGTATCACCACCTGCAATTATTCCTATTACCATTTCGTGAGGCACGCCATAAGTAGGAGGGCACTCAGAAGCATCAAGTACACCTAAACGGCCACTAGTGCCTGCTCCAATATAAATAAGGCGTCCACCTTTCTCCATTCTTGGAACAATAGCTTCCACCAATTTTTCAATTTGAGGAATGGCTTTATTGACTGCTTGTGGTACAGTCTGGTCTTCCTTGTTCATATTGGTCAATAACTCATTGACCGTCATCTTTTCAAGATCGTTGTAATAGGAGGCGCTTTCTGTGGTGCTCATATTTTTTGTTGGTGGTATAGGGTTAAACCTGCTATTGGGGTTTCTAGGATTGTATTAATTTGAATGCCAAGGTCATTACCGATTTGCCTTAAGATTTCATTGTTGTAGTAAGCAATGGACCCAACAAAATTCACTGGTTTATTTTGATAGTCCTTGTATCGCATGACATGGCGAGAGAAAAAATCTTTGAAGCCATTATAAAATAGCCCGTAACAATAGGGATCTGATTTATGTTTTGCTATAAATTCACAGAAACCTGCCATGAATCGATTGGGGAATGGTCTTTTATAGACATTGTCCTGAATATCAATTATGGATAGGTGATAGGTTTCGATAAAGGCTTCACGAATAGGCAAAGGCATGTCATCATATATGAAATCCTGAAGAAAATGCTTGCCGATATAGGTTCCTCCGCCTTCATCCCCTAATAAATACCCTGGAGAAGGCCTACTGTCTACTATTTGGTCACCGTCATAGTCGCCACTGTTAGAGCCAGTTCCGAGTATACAGGCAATTCCTGGTTCGTGACCACAGGTAGCCCTTGCTGAGGCCATTAGGTCATGGTCAACAAATACCTCTGCATCCTTATAAATACTGTTCATGGCACTTTTAACAGTTTCTTTATTTGCATCTGAAGTACAACCTGCACCATAAAAGTAAACTTCACGGATAATACCTTTCCATTTCAGAAGATCAGGGGTTTGCAGTCCCAAGATCATGTCCTCTTTGGTTTGATAATAGGGGTTAAAGCCCACTGTTCGTGTTTGATGAACTTTATTGTCCTCTGTGATTACTCTCCAGTCTGTTTTACTAGAGCCACTGTCTGCGATCAGAATCATTTATATTAAATAGCCAATAGGTTCAAATTTATCAAAAACATTCTCATTATGTGGAGCATCACTAAGCTCATCTGTCAAGTCTTGGCCTGCCCAGTGTTCGTAATGTTTGCCGTTTTTCCACAACCTGGAATTGCCTACATCATATATCTTGCCCTTGTAAGCAATCCAAATTTCAGGCTTGTCCTGTCCGTTTCTTAGGGCCAGTTGGTTTTTTGAAATAGAAATCATATGTTCTTTCTCATGCAAATATAGGACTACCTAGGATTTTTGCATGGATTATTAGTAAAGTTTTAATTGGGCGTTTACCCATCTCTCAGGAATTTCCCCTTTTTGGGCAGTTTGATAATCTTGATAGCTACAAGGAATAATGGTGTCTCGGTTGTATTTTTCGCCTTTATTTCTAGGTATTTCCAGCCACCACTTTCCACTAAGCTTGCTTTTATAAAAGTGCAAAATTGAAGGCTTGGAATCTAAAGAGACCGTGTATTTTGTATAATCACTGCTTTTAAACGAAAGGCTGTCTTTTCTTTGGTAAAAACCTTCGATAAAATACCAAATCATCGTTGCGATCACGGAGGCGGTTTTCATCCTAGAATCGTCCACACTTGCATGATACCCATATATCCCAATAGAGCTGAGTTTCTCATTGGTCCCTGCAAACCAGCTAATTTGACAAGCCTCTTCGGCACTTAACCCGAAAGGTTGTGCGCCGATAGCCCCAGGTGCATCCGAAGAGTTGATGGCACAAATGTCAAAGCTTAGTAAATCGGCATTTCTAATTAGTGGTTCGGTTTCTTTGAAATTGTCTCTCAGTTGGCCTAAACGAATGTGGTCGAAATAAAGCTTTTCCAGTGTGGTGACTAGCTCAGGATCTGTCAGAAAGCTTTGGTAAGCCAGGTGGGAATAATTGAACATGTAATTTGGTTCGTGAAGCACAAGCTCCTGGGAATGTACATCCTGTGGATTCCCAGCATCTTCCATGTCCATTTTAGCGTCCACAGTGAGTAAACTTACCAGCTTTTTCATGTGTTGGTAGGCTTTGAATTGCCCCACATCCAAGTCGTGACTTCCGCCGATAAATATGGGCAATACTTGTGTTTTCAGCATCAACTCACCAATAGAGCTGATAAGTGAGCGGGTCTCCGCTAAATTTTCTCCAATCTTGATGTTTCCCAAGTCCGCCAAGTTGTAATTACTTTGCCCTTTCTTGAGATGATAAAGTTTTTGGCGGATGGTTGAAGTGCTTTCGATGGAGTTTTTTATGTCCTCATCACCGGCTCCTCTGTATTCTTCAATGCCAATTATTGCAATATGCACTCCCTGGAGGTCGGGAAAAGTTTCCCCATGGGTATGGATATGATGAAAAAATGCATTGTGTCCATATTCTCCTGTTAGAATTTCGGAAGGGATTGGTTCGAAAAATGCCTGTAAATCCATGAGACGTTGTTAGAAATTGAATGTCAAAATTATAGAAAAAGAAGGCATAAAAAAAGTCCCGTTAAATTTTAACGGGACCCTTTGATTATTTTTTATCCTCCGAAATCATCGAATCTGATATTCTCTTTTGGAACACCTAAATCATCCAGCATCTTAAGTACTGCTGAGTTCATCAATGGAGGTCCGCATAAGTAGTACTCTATCTCATCCGGCTCATCAATGTTTTTGAGGTAATTGTCATAAAGAACCTGGTGAATGAAACCGACATAGCCATCCCCTTCTTTGTCCTCTAAAGATTTTTTAACCTTCCAGTTGTCTTCAGGTAATGGTTCAGACAAGCCAATATTAAAGCTGAAATTAGGGAATTCTTTTTCAATGCCTCTAAAGTGTGGTGTGTAGAACAATTCCTTCTTAGATCTACCACCATACCAATAAGAAACTTTCCTGGTGGTTTTTTCTGTGTGGAAGAGGTGGAATAAATGAGATCTCAATGGCGCCATACCTGCTCCACCACCGATATAAATCATTTCTCTCTGTGTAGGGTTGATATGGAATTCACCGTATGGTCCTGATATTGTAACCTTGTCTCCCGGTACTCTTGAGAAAACATAAGAGGAACAAACACCTGGATTAACATCCATCCACTTGTTATTTGCTCTATCCCATGGAGGAGTAGCAATACGAATGGTTAGCATTACTATGTTTCCTTCAGCAGGGTGGTTTGCCATGGAATAAGCCCTAAATAGTGGCTCATCATTTTTCATGGAAAGATCCCAAAGACCAAATTTATCCCAATCGCTTTGATAAACGTCATTAGGATGTTCTAATTCAGGATGAGGAGTGATGTCCATACCTTTAAAAGAAACAGTGATCGCTGGAACGTCAATTTGAATATACCCTCCTGGCTCAAAATCCAAAGTTTCACCTTCAGGAAGTTTCACTTTAAATTCTTTAATAAACGTAGAAACGTTGTAATTGGAAATTACTTCACATTCCCATTTTTTGATACCGAAAATCTCATCTGGAATACGGATTTTCATGTCATTCTTTACCTTCACCTGGCAAGAAAGCCTCACATGTGTTTGTTTTTCTGCTCTGCTAAGGTGTCCTTCTTCTGTTGGGAGAACTTCCCCTCCGCCTTCTTCAATGGTACACTTGCACATGGCACAAGTACCACCTCCTCCGCATGCGGAAGGAAGAAAGATTTTTTTTACTGCTTAGGGTATTGAGCAGGGTAGATCCCGCAGAAGCAATTAGAGGGTTTTTTTCGTCCCCATTGATGATGATTTTAACATCTCCTGACGACACCAACTTTGACTGGGCAAAAAGAAGAACAAACACCAGTAGCAAAATAATAATGGTAAATGCTACTATCGAAGTAATGATTACTGAACTCATTTAATAAATTTTTATCTTTATCAGTATGTTTAACTGGTTTTGAATCCTACAAATATATTTATAATTCCCCAAAACCATCACAATCTTAGGATATTTTAATCCTAGGATTTAATATAATTACTTTCTATTGTCGGAGAAGGTTTAGCAAGGTGTATAATCTGTTTTTCAACTGCCTTCTATCAATAATAAAGTCTAGAAAACCATGTTCCAAAACAAACTCCGAACTTTGGAATCCCTTTGGCAAATCCTTGCCAATTGTCTCCCTTATCACTCTTGGTCCTGCAAATCCTATCAAAGCTCCTGGTTCTGCTATGTTGAAATCTCCCAACATGGCAAAGGAAGCAGTGACACCTCCAGTAGTTGGATCAGTCATCAGAGAGATGTACGGAATGCCAGCTTCGTCCAAAAGGGAAAGCTTGGCTGAGGTTTTCGCCATTTGCATAAGGCTAAATCCAGCTTCCATCATCCTAGCTCCTCCTGATTTTGAAATCATCAAAAAGGGAACCTTGTGTTTCAATGCATAATCAATTGCCCTGGCAATTTTCTCGCCAACTACTGATCCCATTGAACCGCCTATGAAACTAAAGTCCATACAGGTGATAACAATGTCCAAACCATTTAACTTGCCTACACCTGTTCTGGCAGCATCGTTTAAGTTGGTTTTGGCAATGGTGTCCTTGATTCGTACAGGATAGGGTTTACTATCTACGAAATTTAAAGGGTCACCAGATATCATGTCCTTATCCAATTCTTTGAAAATGTTATCATCAAATAAGATCTCGAAGTATTCTTTTGATCCTATTTTTACGTGATAGTCATCATCCGGGCAAACATAGGAGTTGTTTTTCAACTCTCGGGTATGTATGATATTCCCTTTAGGGGTTTTATACCATAATCCGTCCGGAGTATCCTTCTTCTCTTCTGTTGAGGTTTTGATGCCGGCATCTTTTCTTTTAAACCAAGCCATATAGTTTTGTTTAAATTATCCCAAACCAAATTGGGAAGCCAAATTTATAGGTAATATCTGTTAAATAAAACCAAAATCTATTTTCTCGAAAAGTTTGCAGTAATTATTGTTCTTGTTTGTCTGTAGATTTCTCCATTAATACCCTAGATTTTGGGAGTGAGTCCGGTTGGGTATTTTGTAGGTGAGCCAGTAGTTTTTCCCTTACAAGACACCTGAGGTCAAATGCAGTTGGACTATCCTTAGCGCTCATCAAGCATCTTAGCTCAATGGTTTTTTCTGTCCAATCTGTCACTTGAAGCACTTGAACTTTTTTATCCCATAAGGGAGTAGCCTCTAGTATTTCTTTTAATTTGGTCTTTAATTGACATACTTCCACAGTAGGGTCTACATATATAAACACCGTTCCCCATATAGCAGCAGTGGTCCGGGTCCAATTCTCAAACGGTTTTTCGATGAAATAATTGATAGGTAACACAAGTCTTCTTTGATCCCAGATTTGTACCACCACATAAGTGAGGTTAATCTCTTCAATTTTGCCCCACTCACCCTCTACGACCACCACATCATCTATTCGGATAGGTTGGGTGAAAGCAATCTGAAATCCCGCTAATAAATTTGCAATGGATTTTTGAGCGGCCAAACCTATAATGATTCCCAATATCCCGGCAGAGGTTAATAGACCGGTGCCTATTTTTCTTGCAGATTCAAAATTCATTAAGATGGCGGCAAAAGCTATGACAAGTATGGCAATGATAAATAGTTTTCTGATAAAGGCCACCTGAGTAATTACCCGCCTCTCTCTGAGGTTATCCTCCTTGTCATAAGTGAATTTCTCCAGAAAAATATAGCGCATTACATTGGAGAATTCGATAATAATCCATGTAAGTGTAATAATGGATAATACGATGAAAACCTTTTGTCTCCCAATATAGAGCAGGTCTGGAGGAGAGAAATAAGGTTCGATGATGGGGAAAATAGCGAAAAATAAGCCCCACCTTAAGGCCTTAGAGAAATTCCGCATGGACCTTTTTACCTTATTAGTAGTAGGCTTATAGAATAGTTTTACCAGCGGTGGGAATGCAAATCCTAGAAATACATGACTAAAAATCAAAAGCCCAAAGCTGGTGCCTAAGAACAGGAGTGTTTCTTTTTCGATCATCTTATTGAAGAAAATGAATGTAGGGTTTTCGGTGAAAAGTTAAACGTTTGTCACTTTATCCGTCTACCATTTATACTAAATATTTTCATAAATTTAAGTTTATTTTCATTGTAGTCAATTTTCTAATTACCTTTAAACCCTTAATAATTCATCCAAAATATGCAACTTTCCTATCTTTTTCTGTTTTCCGCGATCATTTTGACAGGAGCTTATTTCACCTATGGGAAATTCGTCTTTAAGAAGTTTAAAATCAACAATAACAATATTGCACCCTCTCACAGGTTAAAGGACGGGATAGATTACGTCCCGAGTAAACCGATAGTTGTTCTTGGTCATCATTTCGCGTCAATAGCTGGTGCCGGCCCTATAGTTGGGCCGATTATAGCCGTTACTTTTGGCTGGATACCAGCAGTGATATGGATACTGGTCGGAGGGATTTTCTTTGGAGCAGTGCACGACCTTGGTAGCATGGTAGCTTCACTTCGAAACGATGGCAAATCGATAGGGGTAATTATTCAAAATACTATTGGTAAGAAAGGCAAAAGGTTATTTATCCTTTTTAGTTTTTCAACCTTGATATTAATCATAGCTGTATTTGCGGATATTATTGCCAAAACATTTATTAGTAATCCAGGTGTAGCCTCGGCCTCTATATTATTTATTATGCTGGCCGTGGTTTTTGGATTTGTAACAAAGTTAACCGAAAATAAAAAGTCTGCCTTTTTAATCTCCACTATAGTAGGAGTAGTGGTGATGTATTATTTCGTCTATCTGGGGATGCAAATCCCATTTGAGCTCAACTACCAGACTTGGGTTTATGTGTTGCTATTGTATGCTTTTGTTGCTTCGGTCACCCCGGTATCCATGCTTTTGCAGCCAAGAGATTATCTCAATAGCTTTTTGTTGTATGGATTAATCCTTGCAGCTATAGTCGGAGTAGTGATCGCAAATCCTACCATAGTAATGGACAATGAGGTACATATCACCGATGAGAATCTTGGCTATTTGTTCCCCGTATTGTTCGTTACCATCGCATGTGGTGCCATTAGTGGTTTTCACTCTTTGGTAGCTTCAGGTACCACTTCCAAGCAGTTGGATAAAGAAACAGATGCCAAAGTTGTTGGATTTGGAGGGATGCTGATAGAATCATTTTTAGCGATTATTTCTGTAGGAGCTGTTGTGGTTTTAACCCGTTCAGATTATTTGTCCAGGTTAGGTGAAGAAGGACCTGTGCCATTGTTTGCAGATGGCCTCGGTTCCATTATATCCTCTATGGGGATCTCTGAGTCTTTTGCGATTGGTTTTGTGGCACTCACTGTTTCAGCCTTTGCGTTGACTACTTTGGATACTTGTACCAGACTTGCTCGCTTTACCCTTCAAGAATATTTTGAGGATGTAGAACAGCCAATTGGTAAGAAATTATCACAAAACAGGTACCTGTCCACGAGTGTGGTAGTTGTGTTGTCAGTACTTTTATTGGGTAGTGGTGGATTTACTACACTATGGCCAATTTTCGGATCTGCCAACCAGCTTTTGGCGGCACTTGCCTTATTGACTATTTCCGTTTGGCTGATAAAGAAAGACATCAACCCAACTTTCGTAACCATCCCTATGTTTTTCATGTTTACCGTGACATTGACTTCATTGGGACTTTTTGCCTATCAAAATTTTCAAAAGGATTCCTATGTGCTCGCTTTTATTGCGGCCATTTTATTTGTCTTGTCTTTCGCTTTAATATTCCTGGCACGTAAAAGTTTGATCAAAGAGGTCAAGTCCAAAGAACTTGTTAATTAAAAAAAAGCTGCTTCAACAGATTCTCAATTTGATTATCTGTTGAAGCAGCTTGAAATTTTAAAGCTTTTTCCGGGAATACTTTCTTACAATTGCCTTATCGGTTTGTTTGAAATTATATTTGAGAGCAGTTTAAAATCCCCTCTCACTTTTCGGAAAATTTAGGATTTAGAAAAGGTTGAACCCTAGAGAAAGCATGACCATACTTTGTCTTTGATCTGTAGGTATTTCTCCGTAATTATTTACCGAGTTGGTCAATGCACCTTCATACTTTAAATCCAAAAATAAATTACCGATATCAAGTCCAACTCCTGCCTGGTACCCGAAAGTAAAGTCTTCGGTTGGAGGGATTATCTGCTGTACTGAGTTTCCATCATTAACTTTTATGTCTCCATTTAATAAATAACTAGCTACTGGCCCTGCTTGTATGCGGAAAGTATTGCCTAGTTTTAATCCCAACATTAAAGGAACGTCTAATCTATCAAAATCAGCATCATAACTGAAGGTATTGTTCTTAAAAGAACCTCCTGTATTGGTATATAAAAATTCGGGTTGTATATAGACGGCAGATAAATTAACGCGGGCAAAAAATCCCCACATGGTAGCCCATTTGTGAATCGTCTCCGCTATAACCGTCTGAAACCTGAACATCTCCTTGTGAAATACCGATTTTTGGACCTACTGAGAGAATCTGAGCATTCAGCTGCGATATGCCTATTCCCGAAAAGAATAAAATAATTAATACTTTTTTCATTTGTTTGGCTTTAAGTTAAATAATAGTGCTTTCTTTCAATTCTTTTATAACTAATACTATGCCGATTTAGTGTTGAAAACAGGAATAATGTTAAACTTTTTAAATTTTTGAATAGACGAATAAATTCCCTCCTAAAGATGTATTGATTGGGTTGATTTTATCGTTATTTACCTTAGTCTATTTTTTAATATGTTGAATAAGAATGAATTGTGTGATTTTGAATTTGCCTTATGAGGGATTTTACTATTAAAACGTTGCTTTTTCTTTGCCTGTCTTCTGGCTTTTATTCCTGTATGGATAATTCAGATGAGTATAAAGAGGCCTTGTATACGGGCGTGTCTGCGGCAAGATGGGATGTAGGGAAGTCCGCTAATTTCTTATTGTCATCTGATCAGTTTACAGCAATGGAATTGGAGCTGGTTTACATGGAGGGCTTTAAACCTTCAGATCAAATGGTCGAATTGATGGTGGCATTTTTGGAGAAATACACCTTAAAACCTGACGGAATCACTGTGGTATTAAAAGAAATACCTGCCATGAACCTAGGGGAATATACTACGGAAGACATTGCGAAAATTGAAGAGGATTATCGTGAGCGTTACAATGAAGGAACTACCGTATCTGTTTTTTTATTGGTGGTGGATGGAGATTATAAGAAAAGTGAGGACAGTTCTTTTACAATTGGAGCTGCCTATAGAAATACTAGTTTAGTCCTTTTTGGCAACCGAATAGCAGAGAATTCAGGTGGTATCATAAAGCCCCGTAAAGCCATTCTAGAGGCCACTGTAGCACTGCACGAGATGGGGCATCTTATGGGCTTGGTAAACCTTGACAATGACATGGTCACCCCACATGAAGATGAAGAGCATGAAAGTCATTGTGATAACAAGGATTGTCTAATGTATTGGGCAATTGAAACAAATAGTATATTTAATTACATGCAACAATCCGTTCCAACCTTGGATGATAATTGCGAATTGGACCTTAGAGCAAATGGAGGAAGGTGATTGGATTTGATTAAAATAAATCCTCCAAATCCTGAGTCCGTATGGTAGTAACTGTTTAAACTCCTGAAAAACTTATCGGGTAAAAATTGTCACGGTAATTTGAAGGAATGGCAAATTGAAGTATTCTTTCTCCTTCCCGATAAAGCGCTTCTAAAAATGCTGGATTTTGACCTTTACAGTTAAGGGATTGTGAAATTGGTAGAGCGACCTACAGGGTAGGGGTGTTTTTATTAGTAAAAATCAGTCTTTTACTTCCTCATAGTCAATATAATCTCCTCCAGTAATGGTGCCTGAAGAGCCATTTTTCTTGTCTTTAGGTACAAAATCGACATTGACATTACCGTCTTTTGGTTGCGTTTTCCTTTTGGTCTCTTCTCTGTGCGCTTCCTTTACCTGGTCAGCGAACTTTTTAAGTTTACTGTTTAAGAAAAACTTGAAAAGACTAGAAAAAACCCATCCCAGCGCAATAAAGAAAATTATTATTTTTAAAATCATGATATACAATTTTGAAAATTCACTAACTCGGTTCAAGCAAAACAAAGTGCCTTATCCAATAACGGAAAATCACCTCTCAGCATTCAATATTAAGTGAAAAAAACACAAAAACCAATCCAAAGAGCTGTAAAGGTGCATAAAATAAAAGTACCCGGCCTGAATATCAAGCCGGGTAAGGTGCTTATGTTGAGGTGCTCTACCTGCTTAGGTAAAGATTTCTTTCCGCATATATTTTCAGAAAATAATCATCCATTAAGTCATCTATGAAATAAATGGCTTCGCCAGTTGATTTCATTTCTGGGCCTAATTCTTTATTTACATTCGGGAATTTGTGAAAAGAGAAAACAGGTTCTTTAATGGCATAGCCCTTTTTCACAGGTTTGAAGTCAAAGTCCGTAACTTTTTTCTCTCCTAGCATCACCTTGGTAGCATAATTCACGTAAGGTTCCTGATATGCTTTGCAGATAAAAGGTACGGTACGGGATGCTCTAGGGTTTGCCTCAATTACATAAACCTTGTCATTCTTGATGGCAAACTGAATGTTTATTAATCCCTTTGTTTCCAAAGCCAAGGCTATTTTTTCCGTAATTGTTTCAATTTGACGGATGACAAGGTCTCCAAGATTATACGGAGGCAAGACGGCATATGAATCTCCTGAATGAATTCCAGCAGGCTCTATGTGTTGCATGATTCCGATAATGTAGACATTTTCACCATCACAAATGGCATCGGCTTCTGCTTCTATGGCACCTTCGAGGAAGTGATCAAGAAGGATTTCATTGTTAGGTATATCCTTAAGAACAGTTACTACATGCTCCTCAAGTTCCTTTTCGTTGATAACAATTTTCATTCCCTGTCCACCAAGAACATAAGAAGGTCTTACCAATAAAGGGAATCCAATTGTCTTGCAAAGTTCCAGGGCTTCATCCGTCCCATGAATGGTTCCGAATTCAGGATAGGGTACATCATTCGCTTTTAAAAGCTCAGAGAACCTTCCTCTGTCTTCAGCAAGATCAAGTGCTCTATAGCTAGTGCCGAGAATTGGGATGTTGTATTTGTCTAACTTCTCAGCCAGTTTAAGGGCTGTTTGTCCACCTAGTTGCACAATTACCCCTTCAGGCTTTTCATGCAGGATGATTTCATAGATGTGCTCCCAGAAAACTGGTTCGAAGTATAATTTATCTGCGATATCAAAATCAGTAGAAACCGTTTCAGGGTTACAGTTGATCATGATGGTTTCGTAACCACATTCTTTGGCGGCAAGTATACCGTGAACACAAGAATAATCAAATTCAATTCCCTGACCAACTCTGTTTGGACCGGAACCTAGTACAACGATCTTTTTTCGATCACTGACTTTTGATTCATTCTCATCTCCAAAAGAGGAATAGAAGTAAGGGGTTTTCGCTTCAAATTCAGCAGCACAGGTATCCACAAGTTTGAATACCCTTTTGATATCCATTTCATCCCGTCTTTTATTGAAAACTTCACTTTCCAAACAACCTAAAAGGTGGGCAATTTGCCTGTCGGCATAGCCCTTATGTTTGGCAGTCTTCATAAGCTCTTTACTGATGCTTTGGAGGGTCTCTTTGGCAATAGTATTGTCCAAATGCACCAACTCCTCAATTTGCTTAAGAAACCATTTGTCTATTTTAGTTAGATCTTGGATGGTTCTAAACGAAATCCCCAATTTGAAAGCATCGTATATATGGAAAAGCCTGTTCCAACTCGGGTTGGCTAAACTGTATAATATTTCAGCTTGATCTTTAAGTTCCTTGCCATCTGCCCCAAGTCCGTTTCTCTTGATTTCTAAAGATTGACAGGCTTTTTGTAATGCTTCTTGGAAGTTTCTTCCAATGCCCATTACTTCACCTACCGCCTTCATAGAAAGACCAAGTCTTCTATCTGAACCTTTGAATTTATCAAAGTTCCAACGAGGGATTTTTACGATTACATAGTCAATTGCAGGTTCGAAAAAAGCAGAGGTATTACCTGTAATAGAATTTTTCAATTCGTCAAGGTTGTATCCTATAGCCAATTTGGCTGCTACTTTAGCAATTGGATAACCTGTTGCTTTTGATGCAAGCGCTGAAGACCTAGATACTCTAGGGTTAATCTCAATGCCTATTATGGTTTGATTGTCAGGGCTGACAGAAAACTGCACGTTACACCCTCCAGCAAAATTACCAATGCCATTCATCATTTTGATGGCCAGGTTTCTCATGCGTTGATATACCGGGTCTGGTAATGTCATGGCCGGAGCTACAGTGATAGAATCACCTGTATGCACGCCCATTGGGTCAAAGTTTTCGATGGAACAAATGACCACCATGTTACCGATACTGTCTCTCAATACCTCTAATTCGTATTCTTTCCAGCCTAGAATACTTTGTTCTATAAGTACTTCATGGGTAGGTGAGGCCTGAAGTCCAACACTAAGTGCTTTCTCAAAATTGTCAGGACCATCAACAAATCCCCCTCCAGTACCACCAAGGGTATAAGAAGGTCTGATTACCAATGGGAAACCAATCTCTTGTGCAATTTCTTTGCCCTGCAAAAAGGAAGTAGCTGTACGTCCAATACAAACGTCTACTCCTAATTTTTCCATTAAAGCCTTGAATTTCTCTCTGTTTTCGGCAGTTTCGATGGCGTCAATATCAACGCCTATCATATTGATACCGTATTTTTCCCAGATTCCAGCATTGTCACAATCAATTGCCAAATTTAGAGCCGTTTGACCACCCATGGTAGGGAGTACACTGTCAATGTCCGGATGCTCTTGTAAAATTTTAATGATCGATTTTTTCTCAAGTGGCAAAAGGTATACATTGTCTGCAGTCACCGGATCGGTCATAATGGTTGCAGGGTTGGAATTGATAAGGGTTACTTTTATACCCTCTTCCCTTAACGACCTGGAAGCCTGGGATCCTGCATAATCAAATTCACAAGCCTGCCCAATTACAATTGGGCCGCTTCCGATAATAAGTACATGTTTGATGCTACTGTCTTTTGGCATGCTTGATTATATTTTGAAATAGTTTACTTTTGGCTAAATTGGGCCAAAATTAATCATAATTTATTAAAGATACACACGAATTACCCATTTAACATTAAAGCTATTTCGGAACACTGGTCATTGACTACTGCAATTGTGGTTTTGAACTAAAAAGAAAGACTTTTGAGCGCCGTTATTTTTCTTTAAAAAAAATAGCTATATCCGTCAAGTGGTTTTCTGGTTAAGTTGATTTTGAGCTTTTAGGTAAAACACATTTCAGCAAAAAAGATGTCCTGATTACGACTTGCTTCCTAATTGAATTCATTTTTTATAGTCAAGAGGGCTAGTGTTTTGTAACCAAATTCGGTGAAATTCCCATGTGAAGAATTGCACCCAAGAATTGGGTAGACCAATGCTTTTATCACCCCATGTATTTCTGAAAATAGTAGGACCGACAACTTAAGTCCTGATTGGATATTTCAGATTCAATTACATTTATTGGTTATCAGGTAATGGCGGGATGCAGGGAATGCTATTTATTTTATTATTTTTATAATTGAATAACTACTTAAGAAATGAGCAATAGCGATTTGAAAAGGTTCGAAAATACTGTGCGTGAAATAGATGCCGTCAATGCCAAAGACCCTAACAAGGAATTGGTGAATGGTGAGGAAGTGCCTAAAGAACTCGTTTATGGTCAACGAATGTCAGAAATGATGGAAGAAACTTATCCTGACGGGGATGAGATTTTGAAACTTGCAGCCAGGTGCCAGCATATCAAACGTTGGGAAATACCGAGAGAGGATTACCCAATGGACAGAAAGGGATATCTCTTATGGAGAACCAAATTGAAGCAGTTTCATGGAGAGTTGGCAGCGGAAATACTGGGAGCCAATGATTATTCTTCCGAAGATTTAATGAAAATCGAGGATTTAATTAACAAACGCAGATTGAAATCAGACCCTGAGACGCAGGCGCTGGAGGATGTGGTATGTCTTGTCTTTTTGAAATATTATTTTGATGCCTTTATCAATAAGCATGAAGAGGAAAAACTGCTTGGAATCCTACAGAAGACCTGGCATAAAATGTCACCAAAAGGACATGAAAAAGCCTTGTCATTAAGCCACTCTGAAAAAGCTTTGGCGTTAATTAACAAGGCTTTGAATTAAGTGTTATTTATAAGTAGTCGTTTTATAAACTTTAACTTCTTTCGCAATTGCTGAGAGTATGACTTCTTTTCCAACAGTTGGGTTTTTATGGCCATGTTCCGCTCCACCGAGATCATATTCACAGTGGAGGATTTTAGGAATGTCGCCCATAAAACCAGGGTGTTCCTGAAGGAGTTCGAATTTTACATTTCCTTCACCATAAGGTACATTGATAGGTCTGTCGCCCTTTTTATCAGGATTGCCCCAAACAAAATCCTTCAAGTCAAAACTAGTGATTTGATCACTGATCATATTAAAAACATTTTCATAGGATTGATAACCTTCCACAGTAGCATGGCGCAAATCAAATTGAACGCCAATATGTTTGGGGTTGATGCCTTCTAATAAATGGTAAATCTCCCACACGGAGCCACCTATTCTTGTGCCTGCATGGTTTTGATAGTGACCTGTGACACCATGTTTTTCATGTAGCTCGGCCAATTTCTTCATTGAGGAATTTAGCGACTTTAGTTCTTTTATGATGTTTTTGGTCGTAAATGGAAGGTAGCCCATTCGGTAATCAGAAATCCCCTCGCCAGAAAGAGTACGAAGATATTCGTCCATTTCATTCATGTGATTGAGGTTCATGTCTGTTGTAAGCACAGGCCTGCTTAAACCCAGTTTTTCACTTTCTTTTACAATGATAGGTAGCTTTGACTTTATCTGATCCCTGTCAAAAAAGCCATTTTTTCTTACAGGTAGGTCTATACCATCAAAACCTAGAGATTGTACAGTTTGGGGAACCTCTTCCAATGGAAGCCATTGTAACACCTTTGTAAACAGGTAAAACGGTGCAGGTGAGGCTTTCGTGGCATTTGGGATAAGATTCTCTAAAAACCCTAATTGGGGCGTTAATAAACCTGTTCCGGCTACAGCCATCATTTTCTTAACTGAAGATCTTCTATTCATTTTGGGGATATTAGTCTGTACAATAATGAAGACAATATACTATTTTGCATTCATTGTATCAATAGTTTTAAGCTTAACTTAGGGTTTTTCAAAATTGTGGATCATATCTAAAGCAGGTGAAAGACTCATTCCTCCAGGGTTTAGACCAGGTTCTCCTTCCGGAATTTCTAAATTTAACTTTGCAAAATATTTCTTCCAGACGGGGAAAGTCTCATTGGTGGCGGGATCTTTAAATGTCATGGGAGGAGTGTCAAAAACTGGTAATCCCTTGTTAGCCTTCATTAGAGAGAAATGAATTAACTCTGAACAATAATAGGCGTCATTTTCCAGGTCAAAGTCATTGTCATAAGGTTTGCCAATCAAGGTTTTCCCAAATAGGATTGCCTCTGGTATCAAGTGTTGGTTTGCCTCCTTAAGCCGGCCAACATTGACTTTTGGATAGCCTTCCCCTGTTGTATACCGATTTAAAAAATCCTCAAGAGGTGTCATTTTTACTCCTTGACTTACGGCTTCCAAAACCATCCAATTGCCATTTTCATTTATCAGCATCCCATTGTGAGAAAAGGATTGGCCCTGGTATCCTGCAGTTACCTTTTTGATGGCATCGCAGAAATCTCCACAATCACCATTTTGGAAAAGGATATCACCTGTCTTCCAATTATCCCATGGCTCCTTGCTATTACAGCTAAGGGTGAGAAGGCCAAAAACCAGTAATAGTACTGTTGTCAATTTTTTCATTAGGCTAACATAAAAAAGAGTAGTGCCACGGCTAAAATCAAAGTCATCTTTTTGGCTTTTTCTTTTTGTCGTTCGCTTATTTTTTTCTTCGGAGAACCAATACAGCAAGACTTAAGCCCAATAACTGTAAGCCAATGCCTAATCCTGCAAACAAACCCATATAGGCCATGTCTGGTTGAATCATTGCTTTCACCACCAATGGAATTACTGCGAAAACAATTCCCAGCATGCCTACCTGGAAGGATTGTTTTAGTAAATCGTCAGCTCCCTTTTGCATCATGCTCATTGTTTTTTCTTTTTCGGTTTTCAAAATAGCTGGCTAATTCTTCCCCATTTTTGGTGTTGAGGGTCATTTCTTTAGTCAAGCCGCCTTTTCGCCCAGCAATGACCCCAAATTTCATGTGAGCAATACCTGCCTTTTCGTGTGCGTCAGGGTTGATGGAAAGCATAACCCCTTGGTCCATAGCATACCTCACCCATCTCCAGTCTAAGTCCAGCCTCCATGGATTGGCATTGATCTCAATGACCACATCATTAATAGCGCAAGCATCTATTACCGCCCGATGATCAATTGGGTAACCTTCTCTTCTCAACAGCAAGCGTCCTGTAGGATGTCCAAGAATGGTTGTGTAAGGGTTTTCTATGGCTTTAAGCAATCGAGCAGTTGCTTTATTAATGTCCATGCTTAAACCTGAGTGGACGGATGCGACGATATAATCAAAAGTCGCTAGCACTTCATCTGAATAATCAAGGCTTCCATCAGTAAGAATGTCACTTTCTATACCTTTAAAAACACGAAATGGCGCCAGAGATTCATTGATACTGTCTATTTCTTTGTGCTGTTGGTGAATACGGTCTTCGTCTAGTCCGTTTGCATAAAATGCAGAACGACTGTGATCTGCTATACCGAAATAATCATAACCTTCCGATTTACAAAACTCTGACATCTCTTTCAAGGTGTTCTTGCCATCACTATAAGTAGAGTGATTGTGTAATGGTCCTTTGAGATCTTCTAGCGTTAATAATTCATCTAAGGAATGCGTTTTTACCCATTCCACTTCCCCTGTGCCCTCTCTGAGGGGTGCAGGAATAAAAGGTAATCCGGCAGCTTCATAGGCCTCTTCTTCGGTATTAAAAGTTGCTTTATAAAACAATTCCCCCAAAGGCTGACCCTTTTCAGTAGGGGACAGAAGATGGGCTTTTGAAGCTGATTTGAGTAGTTTTTGTTTTATGAAATCTTTTTTCGGTACAATCGTTATAAGGATCTTGACTTCTGGCGTTGCTAAATGCCCTTCCCATCTGTAAGGACTGAGAACATTAGTGTCCTGAACCAGCCCATCCACTTTGTTTATTTCACCGAGGGTATGCCCAGCATTATCTGAGCCTATCAAAAAAGTCAGGGATTCAATAATCTCAGCTTCCATCTCAAAATCCCCAACAATGGCTACTGTAGCTTCGGGAAGGCTTTTGCTTAGGCGATCAAGTATCTCTTTAGCAGGTTGCTCAATTTCAGCATAAAGCCATTTCCCTTGATTGGAAGCTTTGTATTCTAAGGCTAAAATAATACTGTCCTGTGTCTTTTGCCCAAAGCCTTTTATTTTTGCTACCTGTCCGGATTGGCAGGCCTCCATTAATTCATGGATTGAAGTAATGTCCAGCTCTTTCCAAAGGGTTTTTATTTTTTTGGACCAAGCCCTTTTATTTGCATGATTTCCAAAATTCCTTTTGGCGTTTCTTTCAAAAGGTTGTCTAAAAGCTCATGGCTGTCAGATGCAATTATGGACAAAATAGCCTCAGCTATTCCTTTGCCAATTGAAGGAATTTTTTGTAATTCGTCCAGTTCTAGATTTGCAAGTGGCTTGCCTTCTCTTTCTATGCTATTGATGGCAGATTGATACCCCCTGATTTTAAATGCATTTTCTTCATGCAATTCCATCAATTGCAAGGTTAATTTGAGGGTCTTGACAATTTGTTTGTTATCCAAGGTGTGTTGAGATCTGTTGAGTACAGGGCAAATGTCCATAATAATTGTTTTAAAATAAAATCATATGTCTTATCTTATGGAGTAAATTAATTGATCATATTGTAAAATTGGCCCTACCAAAATAGCAATAGGTCTATCACTTCCTATTCCCAATGATTGGATCTCCGGCTAAAACACTGTTTATTGAGATAGGCGATCTTGTAAGGATAGAAACACCTATCAGCCTAATGTGAAATCGGTGGGATCAAAAGGCGCGAAACTTTTAATGGATCGGTAAAGTTGGTATAGAAACAATAGCACGAAACCCTCAAGTAATGTCAAAACAAACCCTATTATTTCCAATTGTCTACTTGATTTTGATGGGAATGGCCATTGGTCAAGTTCAATTCACTCAAAGGCTAGAAGTTGAATCCCATAGGGCCGACGAGGACTTTTTTCTATTGCCAAGAGAAGGAGGGCTTGTAGGCTTCCGAATGAAGGCAGAAACCCCATATGGAAAGAAAAATAGTTTCCAATATTTCACAGCTGACTTTCAGTTGAATGCTGAAACCCCTCTAGAGAAAAAGCTCGACGATTTTTATGAGTTAGTAGGGTTTGATCTGGACAGGGAATTGCTGTACGTGTTGTTTAATAAAGGATCCCAGTACAACGATGAAAAAGCGATATTCGAAATTAATCTTGAGGAGCGAACCTTGACCGAACTCCTGGTTTCCAGTATTTTGGAAATGGAGCTTCAGGATTTTTTAGTCTTTAATAAAAAGGCTGTCTTCATGGGTAAATATGATTACCGTCCAGTGATTCAAATTTTTGACATTGAAACCAAGGAGATCGTTACTGTTCCAGGTCTTTTCGAAAAAGATGCTAGAATTTTACAAATGAGAAAGGACCCTGAGCTAAATGTATTCGATGTAGTGATGAGTAGAAGGGATACCCGCAAAAATAAAATTGTATCTGTTTTGACCTACGACACCAATGGGAACAAACTTAGGGAAGTTAAAATAGAGGATTTAGGAAATCCTTCCATGGAGATTGTTGAAGGGCTTTTGACGTCTTCTAACAATTATAAACAGGCTTTGATAGGCCCATATGGGTTAAAGAAAAAGAAGCCTACCAAGGATTGTATTTCACTAAAATCAATGAGTTTGGGGAGTACACCAACAGGTTTTACAATGTTTCAGATTTTGATAATTTTTACAATTATTTGCCGGAAAAAGTTCAGGAAAAAAGATGGAAACGAATAAAGAAAAGGCTTGACAAAGGTAAAAATACCCCAATTAGAAATGTGGTAGTCACCAGAGAAATTCAAGCGATAAATGGTTATTACCTGATTTACAATGATCACTTTACTTCATCCTCTTCAAAGTATGTACCTAGAGATGGGATGTATGCAAGTAATTTCTACAGGCTGAACCCAATGATGGGCGGATATGGAGGGACGTATAATCCATTGTGGTTAGATCCCCGCTTGCGAAGTGCTCAAACATTGGATCAGTACAAGTTTCTTGCAGCGCAATTTATTCTATTGGATGAGGATGGCAATATCGTATGGGACAACTCTCTGAGTTTAAACAATACCAATAAGATTGAACCCATGAAATTTGGCGAGCTGATATTTAATGGGAACAACCTTTTTTACATGTACCTGGATGAAGAGGCGCTGATGCTTAGTCAGATAAATGATGGGGAATTGGTAATGGAAAACGAGCCTTATGAAATTGAGCTTGTAAATGAAAATGAAAGGATTGCCGAAACGATGGAAAGAAGCCTGCAACTCATTTGGTGGTATGATAATTATTACCTGCTAAGTGGTAAACAAAAGATCAGGTATCAAGGGGAGGATGGAAGGGAAAAAAGCAGGGAAGTGAATTTTTTCACTAAAATAAAAGTGGATGATTTTATATAGAGCCATTAAGCCCCAATAAATAATTTATATATTTGCCTCAAATTTTAATCATGCAAAAAAGACTTGTTCTTGACCAAACCCAGATATCTCTAACCATCAGTAGGTTTTGTCATCAATTGATAGAAAACCATGATGATTTTGATAATACAGTCCTTTTAGGCCTCCAGCCAAGAGGTGCACTGGTGCTGGATAAAATCATCCAGCGCATGAAGGAAATCCAAAATATTTCATTGAAATATGGCTATCTGGATGCTACCTTTCATAGAGATGATTTCAGGAGAAGAGACCTTCCCTTGAGGGCAAATGAAACGAAAATTGATTTTTTAATTGAAAATAAAAAGTCGTTTTGGTAGATGATGTTCTGTACAAAGGTAGATCTGTCCGAGCGGCGATGGATGCAATGATTGCCTTTGGGAGGCCCCAAAAGGTAGAATTAATGGTACTTATCGACCGGAAATTTACAAGGGATTTTCCTATCCAACCGGATTACTGCGGGAGGCAAGTAAATACCCTGGAAAGCCAATATGTAAGCGTAGAATGGCAGTCCCGAGGATTTGAAGAAGACGCCATTTGGATCACTGAAAAAGAAAGTAATTAATACCAATGGAGCAGCTTAGTACCAGACATTTATTGGGAATTAAAGACCTGAGCCCATCAGATATTCAATTGATTTTTGAGACAGCAGATAATTTCAAAGATATCTTGAATAGGCCTATCAAAAAGGTCCCCTCCCTAAGAGACATAACCATAGCCAATGTTTTTTTTGAAAACTCTACCAGGACCAAATTGTCCTTTGAGTTGGCAGAAAAAAGGCTTTCGGCAGATGTTGTGAATTTTGCATCAGCCAGTAGCTCTGTTAAAAAAAGGAGAAACCCTGATCGATACCGTAAATAATATATTGGCCATGAAGGTCGATATGGTTGTTATGAGGCATTCCAGTCCTGGAGCGCCTCATTTTTTATCCAAGCATATCAAGGCAAATATTGTCAATGCTGGAGATGGCACTCACGAGCATCCTACACAGGCTTTGCTGGATGCTTTTTCGATCCGGGAAAAGCTTGGGGACGTGGCAGGTAAAAAAGTGGCAATTATCGGTGATATTTTACACTCCAGAGTTGCCTTATCAAATATATTTTGCCTGCAAAAATTGGGTGCCGAGGTCATGGTTTGTGGCCCTATTACCCTATTGCCTAAATACATTGCGGATTTAGGCGTAAAAGTGGAGCATGATGTGTTTAAAGCTTTGCAATGGTGTGATGTAGCCAATGTCTTAAGGATTCAACTGGAACGTCAACAGATAAAATATTTCCCTTCTCTCAGAGAGTATTCTCTTTATTATGGGATCAATAAACAGCTTTTGAATCGATTAGATAAAGAGATTGTAATCATGCACCCTGGCCCTATCAATAGAGGCGTAGAACTTAATTCGGATGTGGCAGATTCTGAACATGCCATCATATTACAGCAGGTTGAAAATGGTGTAGCGATTAGAATGGCAGTGTTGTATTTATTAGCTGGTGTGAGGTAAAATACCACATTCACAACCTTTTCAATGTCTGGTTTTACCCTTTCGAATAAATAGTTTGGTGTTGAATTTGTTCTAAGCACAATTGTCTTTATATATTAAATTGCATTAAATATAAATCCATGATTTACAATTCAATTATTGAAACCATAGGAAATACCCCTTTAGTCAGGTTAAATAAGCTAAATAAAGGTATAGAAGGAGAAGTATTGGTGAAGGTTGAATACTTCAATCCAGGCAACTCCATGAAGGACAGGATGGCTGTGAAGATGATTGAGGATGCAGAAAAAGACGGCCTTTTGAAACCTGGAGGGACAATCATTGAAGGAACAAGTGGCAATACCGGAATGGGGCTTGCCTTAGCCGCGATTACGAAAGGATACAAATGTATTTTTACAATGGCTGATAAGCAGTCAAAAGAAAAGATTGATATTTTGAGAGCAGTAGGAGCCGAAGTTATCGTTTGCCCTACGAATGTATCTCCGGAAGATCCCAGGTCTTATTATGCAATTGCAAAAAATTAAACCAAGACCTACCCAATTCATTTTACCCTAACCAATACGATAACCTCTCCAACTGGAAAGCACATTATGAAACCACAGGTCCTGAGATTTGGAAGGATACTGAAGGGACAGTGACTCATTTCGCTGCAGGAGTAGGTACAGGTGGTTCCATGTCAGGTACTGCAAAATATCTAAAAGAGCAGTCTGAGAAGGTGGTTTCTGTAGGGATAGATACTTATGGATCCGTTTTTAAAAAATACAAAGAAACAGGTGAATTTGATGAAAATGAAGTATATCCATACCTGACAGAAGGCATAGGAGAGGATATTTTACCTAAGAATGTGAATTTCTCCGTAATTGATCATTTTATCAAAGTTACAGATAAGGATGCTGCAGTGATGACCCGCCGTCTCGCAAAAGAAGAAGGATTGTTTGTAGGTTGGTCTTGTGGATCTGCCGTTCATGGAGCGCTGGAATATGCCAAAGAAAACCTCAAAAAAGGGGATGTGATGGTGATTTTACTTCCTGATCACGGCACGCGGTATTTAGGCAAAGTATACAATGATGATTGGATGAGAAACCATGGGTTTCTTGAAGATAAAGCCTACGGAACAGCTAGAGATATTGTAAGCTCAAGAGATGTTGGCTATCAATTGGTTGTCGTTAAAAAAACCGACAAAATCAAGGATGCGATTGCCCTAATGAACGATAAAAGTGTTTCCCAGATCCCCGTCATGGAGGATGGACAAGTGATAGGAAGTATTACTGACAATAAGCTTTTGCTAAAAATAATTGAAAACCCAGCGTTAAAAGATGCAACAGTAGACCAGGTAATGGAGGACTCCATGCATTTTGTAGCGCTAGACAGTACATTGGATGTGTTGTCTTCTATGGTTGAAAGAGAGAAAGCAGTTTTGGTAAGGGATGAATTGCACCGGGTGCATATCATTACCAAGCATGATATTCTTGCAGCAATTACTAAGTAATTATCCTAAAAGTAAATAGTATAGACCAGTTATTATGGACAAAAAACATTTGGATCAAATCGTTGAAGGAAGTTTCGATTTTGACATCAAAGAGGTATTGACAAAAGGTTGGGAGACCTATAAAAAAGTCACTATTTATTCAATTTCCTTTACGTTATTGATCCTTTCGCTGCAGTTCTTGTTTATGTTCTATGCGGAGGATTATGTTTTTGTGTTCTCTTTTTTCTTGGCAGGGCCTCTTTTTGCAGGTTTCTACCTAGTTGCTAATAAAACCAGTCTTGGGGAAAAAGTAATTTACCCTGATTTCTTTAAGGGGTTTAAGTACTACCTTCCAGTGATTTCCATTTGGATCATAGGGCAGTTAATAACGGTTTTGGGCCTATTTGCACTGATTCTGCCTGGAATTTACCTGATGGTAGGATACATGTTTGGCGTATTGATTACCTTGTTTTCCGGCCTGGATTTTTGGCAGTCATTGGAATACAGTAGGAAAATTGTCCATAAAAAGTGGGGTAAGTTTTTTGTCTTTGGGTTAGTATTGGCTGTATTGAACCTGGCTGGCGCACTACTTATGGGAGTTGGTCTGGTGGTTACCATTCCGGTTACTTATTATTCCATTTACCATATTTTTGAAGGATTAAACCAAGGCTTACCTATTGAAGAGGAATAAAGTATTCCAGTTGAGTTAAGTATACTTTTCATTTTTTATAACACTATTTGTTAAAATTTTTCAAAAAGCCCTTCATTTTCAAAGGTTTAAAGGCGTAATTTGTAATTGGAGATAAATTATTCATTTCAAATAGTTTGATGCTATGAAATCTTTTAAAATTAAGCCATAATATGAGATTCAATGCAAGAATAATGGTAATTCTCGGTTTCTTTCTCGGGATTTGCCTCATCGTGGGAGTAGGTGCCGTTACTTACTTTAGTGTTAAGAAATTATTAGAGTCTGTAGAATCGTTATCCGAACCCAACGAAAAATTAAGAAACCTAAATCAACTTTTAGCAGATATCTATCAGCTGGATAAATCCAGAAGTGTATTTGTTGAAGAGGATACTACGCATAACCTGGATTATTACAATCAGATTCAGAATGAGATTAAAAAGTTAGAAGCACTAGTCACTGATTCATCTGAATTAAAGAATGTCAAAAGGATCAGCTACAGTGTTAATGAGCTGATGGTGGTGTATAAAGGGTTGGAAGAAGTAAAGAAAAACCTTTATAACCGAAATTTCAGCAATGAGGCCCTGTACAATATTGAAAGAAAAATTAAGCGTAAAGAAGAGTTAAGCAGGTTACAGAATTTAGGTAAAATAAGAATAGGCATAGATCCCTCCGCTCGAAAGGACCAGGGTAGTTCTTCTGAAAAAACTTCTAAAATTAAAGGTAAAGACGTGGCCGCTTCAGGTACCTTGGCCGGAGATGGGAAAGAGGATATGGATAAAATAAGAGGCACCCTGAGGCTCAACCTTAACCGAGTGAACCCTGTAGATATAGACGTCCCGTCCAGTTCCGATTCAATTATTTATACTGTCAGACAAATGGTGCTTGACATCAATAATGAGGAACAGTACCTTCGGTCGAGACTTGGTGAGTTGGAGCAGGAGCTGAATGATAAGAATAGGACCCTGATTATGAATATTCAGGATATCGTTACTTCCCTGCAGAACGAATCACTCCTGAGATCAAAAGCAGAAAATGAATCTGCTTATGCATTGACCTATAAACTTTCTATACTTCTTGGTGTTTTGATAGCTGTTGGAGTGGTAGGATCCTCTGGCTTTATTTTTAGCATTGTAAGGGAGATTAAGAAATCAGAAGTGTACCAGGACAAGCTTGCTGAGGCCAAGAGATCTTCTGATAACCTTGCGAAAACCAAACAGGACTTTCTGGCTAGCATGAGTCATGAGATCAGAAATCCTCTCCATGTTATTCAGGGGTACAATGATGCCCTTCAAAAGACAAATTTGGCAGAAGATCAATCTGAATACGTTAGAATGATTCAATTTGCCTCAGGTACCTTATTAGGGATTGTGAATGATATACTTGATTTTTCTAAGCTTGAAGCTGGAAAAATAAAACTTGAAAATTCAATCATTGATCCAGATTCCTTTTTTAAAGACATTCATTCATTCTTTAAGCAAAAGGCAACAGATAGTGGCCTTTCCTTGGAGTTTTCAGTCTTGCTTCCCAAAAACAAATACTTGCTTGGAGATGACCTACGGATTAATCAGATAATGAATAATTTGTTGTCAAACGCAGTAAAGTTTACTGACAAAGGGAAAGTCTCAGTGAAAGTTTCAGTAGATGATAAAAACAACCTCGTTTTGGAGGTGGAGGATACGGGGATGGGCATGGATGACAACCTTCAAGCCAACCTTTTCAAAGAGTTTAGTCAAGGCGATGGTACCATTTCAAGAAAGTATGGAGGTACTGGCTTAGGCCTGGCGATTGTGAAAAAACTGGTAGATCTTCAAGAGGGACAGATAGATGTTGCGAGTATACTAGGGGAAGGCACTAGAATTACGGTTTCAATTCCTACCACTTTGCTGGACAAGAAAGAGGAAAGTTCGTTGGCTGAAGTGGCACCGCATAAAGTAGACGGATTGAAAGTGCTACTTGTGGATGATGACGAAATGGGTTTAAAGTTTGCTACCCTCTTGCTGAATTCTTTGGGAGCAGAGGTGGTTTCTTATATTGGAGGTGTTGAATTCATGAATGAATTTGTAGATGAGGATTTTGATCTCATTCTTCTGGATATTCAGATGCCTGAAGTAGATGGCTATCAGGTGTTTAATGAAATTAGAAAACAGGAGAAATACCAAGCGGTACCTATATTGGCGATGACAGCAAATGTTTTTACCAAGGATAGAGAAAGCATGATAAAAGAAGGCTTTGATGGCTTGCTATTGAAACCATTCAACGAAAAGGACCTGGTAAAAAAGATCATGGACTTTGTTAAGCCTGATCAGATGGAGGAGGTAATCAGTGCGGAGCCGTCTAGTAAATTGAGTCCCTATATTGAGGCAGAGGATGACAATTCTGACGGTGCTGATTACAGCTTGGCCGACATTAGGGGTTTTTGTATGGGGGATGAGGCATTGTTAAAAGAAGTGGTTGAAGGGTTTTATTCCCAAACAGGGCTAGATTTGATAATGATAAATAAAGCCTGTGACGAGAAGGATTATAAAAAAGTCCTAGCCATAGCGCATCAACTTTCAAGTAGGCTGGGGCAATTGAAGTTTAAATATAAAAACCTTGCAATAAATATTGAGCGGGACTTGAAAAGGGGTGACACCAATGATATTCAAGAAAAAGTATGGGAGTTGACAGAAAAAATCAACACCCTTTTGGAAGATTTAGCAACACAGTTTGGTTACGCCATGGCGGATTAATCCAAGCCGTATTTTTCTAGTTTATTGTAGAGTGTTTTCCTGTCCATATTTAAAACCTTTGCTGTTTTGGACTTGTTAAAGCGCATCTCTTCAAGGGTTTTAACAATAAGTGATTTTTCCTGGTCCTCGAATGAGCTTTTCAAGTCTTTGGCGGAATTGATGTCAATGGGCTGAAATGCCTCGGATTCCAGAAGTTCTGATGGAATAACTTTTGTTTGAATGATGCCTTCACCCGTTAGTAAAACGGCTCTCCTTATTATGTTTCTAAGCTCGCGGAGATTTCCTGGCCAGTGATATTCTCTAAAGATTTGTTCTACTTCAGGGCTAAATCCTGTTACGTTCCTTTCAAGGTTTGCATTGCTTTTTTGCATGAAAAGATTTGAGAAGAACATTAGGTCCTCAGGCCTTTCTCTTAAGGGCTGGGCCCTTAAACTGAATTCATTTAATCTATGGAAAAGATCTTCTCTGAATAAACCTTGCTTGGCCAATTCTTGCAAGTCTTCGTTCGTCGCGGCGATTATTCGGACATCTATGGAAACGTCCTTACTGGCACCTATCTTTCTGATTTTCCGCTCTTGAATTGCCCTAAGAAGTTTGATCTGAATTTCGTAACTGAGGTTTCCAATTTCATCTAAGAAGATTGTTCCACCATTTGCATTTTCAAAATGACCTGTTTTATGATCTATGGCTCCTGTAAAAGCGCCTTTGACATGCCCAAACAATTCACTTCCAGCAAGTTCCTTTGACAATGCGCCACAATCAACGGCCACGAAAGGACCATTTGATCTTTGTGATTTCTGGTGTACTCTTTTTGAAATGTATTCTTTTCCAGTGCCGCTTTCTCCTAATACTATGATGCTTAAGTCAGTAGGGGCTACCAGAACAATATGTTCTTCAATTTGAAGTGCTTCTGAACTTTTCCCGATTTGATAATCCAATTCGGATGCCTTATTTCCAGAAGGGGCTGATTTGGTTACCTGCTGCGTTGGCTTTTTCTTCTTCTCATTTTTTAAAGCTTGCTGTACAGTTAGTAAAAGCTCATCTGGATTAATGGGCTTGGTGATGTATTCAAAAGCCCCCATTTTCATGGACTTTACGGCCGTTCTTATATCCGAATAGTTTGTTATCAAAATTACTGGTAACTCAGGGTGGCTATTTAGGACATGGTCCAATACTTCCATACCAGTACCATCGGGCAATCTATAATCTGTGATGATTAAATCAATTTGATACTTTTCATAAAAACTAAGCCCTTCTGCTATTTTCGCACTACTGATTACCTCAAATCCATTTTTCTCTAAAAACTTACTAATGATTTTAGAGTAGGTTAGGTCATCCTCAATTAAAAGAATTTTCGCCATATAAAATTAATACCCATTAAAGTTTAAATATAAAGTAAAAGCACCGATTTCACAATCAGTGCTTTCAAGTAAACGTTGGCTTAGCTGTTAATTTCTTTCACAATTGGGATACTATGATTCCGTTTTTGTCATACATGACTATTATGTTAAAATAATCCGTGTCCTTAAAACAAACATCGTAGTAGTCACCGCTATTTTGGCTTATCTTTTTCACTGTCCGAATCTCCAGGTTTTTTATTAGGCTATCTGTCTGAATAACCTGCTGAATACTCGTCGGAAGTTCAGAAATAGAAATATTTACTGTATCCGAATTTGCATTTTCATATTTGTATACGGCGGATTCAAACAGATAGTTGTCCTTATTTTCTCCATACGGGCGATGATCATCTCCCTGAGATTTAATCAGTGGGATAATCAAAATTAAAATAGATAGTGCGCCAATCCCCCAGCCACAGAATAATTTCACGTCTCATGATTGAAAGGTTATTTGTAATGAATTGCATTAATTGTGCCAACCTGCAATAAGGGGGATTAACCAAATACGGCCTTCTAAAACTTGGGTAAATTGTGCCCATATTGATGAACTGAACAACTATTGGAACATAGGAAAACTTTGCTAACTTTGTTATGCTCGCTTTATGCAATGGAATTCCCATTGTGTATTTTAGCGTTTTATTCAATTTGTTTAACCCTTCGCTTGCATTTCCCCGGATGCGTGAATCCGGGGAATTTATTTTCCTAAATTTCAAGTAAATATGGCCATCGATGCACAATCACCCATTGGTATTTTTGACAGTGGAATAGGGGGGTTAACAGTAGCCAAAGAAGTGAAAAAATTACTTCCAAATGAGCAAATTATTTACTTTGGTGATACCGCTCATTTGCCTTATGGAGATAAAAGTACTGCTGCTATCCAGGCATATTCTGTGAAAATTGCAGATGTTTTATTGAAAGAAAATTGCAAACTTATTCTTATCGCCTGTAACTCTGCCTCAGCAGCGGCATTTGATCTGGTCAAAGCATATGTGGCTTCAAAGGCACTTGTTGTGAATGTAATTGACCCAGTGGTTAATTTTTTAGGTAAAAATCATAATGGTGAGACCGTTGGGCTAATAGGTACCAAACAGACGGTTACTTCAGGTGTTTATTTACAAAAAGTGAACAATTTAGGGGTTGGCATACAAATGAAATCACTGGCTACACCTTTGTTGGCGCCAATGATTGAAGAGGGTTTTCACTTACAAAATATAAGCAAGGATATTATAGCCTCCTATTTAAGCCAGTCTGAATTAAAAAATATCCAGACTTTGGTGTTGGGCTGTACCCATTATCCATTGATAAAAAATCAAATAATGGAGTTTTTTAATGGAAAAATAGAACTTATAGATGCTTCAGAAACAGTGGCAAAGTCAGTCGCAGAGATCTTAGGCCTGCATCAGCTTTTGGCTGAAGATATTTCAGTACAGAAAGATAAGTTTCTGGTGTCTGATTACACGGTTTCATTTGAAGAAACAACCAAGCTTTTCTTTGGTAAACAGATAAAACTCCAGAAATATCCATTGTGGGAATAGGGTTTTTTCAGAATTTATCTGTTTTTATAGCAATACGAATAGTCTTTTAGTTATTATGTAACCACTTCAATTTTGGTGGATTGCAGGAACTAATTCTTAAAAAAAGACGTAACTTTGATTCATATTATACTCCTTTAGAACGTTATGAGTGATCAGATCAAACACGAATGTGGGATTGCCATGATTCGGCTTAGAAAACCTTTACAATATTATATTGATAAGTACAATACGCCGTTTTATGCCGCCAACAGGTTATATGTATTGATGCAAAAGCAGCTCAACCGTGGGCAAGATGGTGCAGGTTTAGCGAATATTAAAATCAATACTCCGCCTGGCACAAGGTATGTGAGTAGGTACAGGTCTGTCGAATCTGAAGCAGTTACCAAGATTTTTCAAAAAATCAATAAAAAGTACAAAAAGGCAAAAAAGTTAGGCACCGAGGCGGACCTGATGAATGCGGAATGGATAAAGGAGAATACAGCCTTTTCTGGTGAGGTTTGGCTGGGCCACCTAAGGTATGGTACCCATGGAACAAATAGCATAGAAACTTGTCATCCATTTTTGAAGCAAAACAATTGGAGAAGTAGGAATTTGGTCATGGCGGGCAATTTCAACATGACCAATGTTGAGGAGTTATTTGATATTCTGGTTAATTTAGGTCAGCATCCTAAGGAGAAAACAGATACGGTAACGGTAATGGAGAAAATCGGCCATTTTCTGGATGAAGAAAATCAAAGGATTTTTGATAAGTATAAAGATAAATTTTCTAACGAAGAAGTCACAGAAGTTATTGAGCAGGAGCTCGATGTTGCTAGGATTTTGAGAAGAAGTTGTAGGGATTTTGACGGTGGTTATGCCATGGCAGGACTTATTGGCAATGGAGCTGGCTTCGTTGTTAGAGACCCAATTGGTATTCGACCAGCTTACTATTATGCTGATGATGAGATAGTGGTGGTGGCTTCAGAAAAACCCCCTATCAAGACAGCTTTTAATATTGATTACAAACAAATTAAAGAAATTCAACCTGGCAATGCGCTGATTTTTAATAAGGATGGTTCTTACGGTGAGTTTGAAATTATCCCTCCCAAGGAGAAAAAATCATGCAGCTTTGAAAGAATTTATTTTTCTAGGGGTACGGACCCGGATATCTACAAA
>NZ_ATNM01000099.1 GCF_000427295.1 Cyclobacterium qasimii M12-11B
GCTTTCTATAGCTTATTTTCTAAAAAACTTCTAACCATATTCATTTACAAACCTTTACAGATAAAACTTCTTTTCACCCTTAAAAATTACCGCTACCAAAACTCAAATCACTTACGCTTTCTTATACTATATAGGTAAGAACCCTCCCTGCCAGGTATCAGCTACCTATAGTAATGAATAATATTACTTTTTCCCCTTCTTAACCTATACCCTCTTTCACAGCTTCTGGATTGAAGGATACAAATCTTCAAGCCTCATACCTCGTTTAACCTTAGTTCATAAAATGAATATGAATACCTTTCCTCTACTACCTATAAAGCGGTATTCCTATTACCTTCTCAATACACCATAGTTGACTGCATCATTTAACAGCCAACCATCCCCTACCCCACACTATATATAGTAGTGTTAAACACCTTCTTCCAGAATGCGTCCATTTCGAAAGAAGCAGCGCCTCACTAATAAGTTATCCCACTACAATACCATATATATGACACCTAACTTTAAGGCTTTGCTTTGGTAAGGTATGTTTAACCTGAAATCGAAGACAATGAAATAGGCAAAGGAATAAAGCTGACGAAAACAATTTTGGCAGCATTGTTTCAAAATAAGCTACAATACCACCAAAATCCATTTGAAATGCCACCTCCACCAGTGGACTCATCTTACTAAACCACAAATTCTGGCTAGACAACCCTTTGCCACCTTATGTCATTGTTAACTATGGTAAGCCTACACCTATAAAAATAATGGACAGTTATGGCGCATTCTAAGGAAATGCGTTTCAAGCTCATCAAATCCAATCTCGAAGTAGCTTCATTACAATACCTACCGCCTGTTACACCCCGAAGCATACTTTTTAAATTCCAATCCTTGTGAGGTGACAAGCTGATTCTCTTGCAAACGACAGGAAAGTTCTCTTACCATAAGCAATTGAACTAGAATCGTTTTTAAGAAAGGATACTGAATAGTGCCATTGTAAAGGTTAAACCTCTGAATTCTATCACTTTATAAGGTCCTTCCAAAATAAGTCTGCTTTTTCTTTAAGATTAACCTCATCTTCATTCCAGGGAATCAGGGTGTTAGTGAATAGTTTATTGTAAAATAAATAAAGTTTCCCCTCAACAATCTTAAAGGTTTTGGGATTAATAGAAACTTTCTCTCCATTGTCTCCCATGGCATAAGCACACCAACCGCCATATTGAGGCTCATATTTTATAGGGTCGCCTTCAAAAAGGCTTTTGTTTTTTGAGGAGGAAAAGTAGTAGGTCACTCCTTTATAACTTAAGCTGTACTTTTTACTTCCTTCCGTGGCAACTCCACTTGTAAAGTACGCTACAGGATCAAAGCCATCAATCGCCAGATGCTTTGAGTCTAAATTGAAATGCGCTAATCGCTTTGAAATGTCTGCCTCTTGAAAAAATAAGCTAATGGTACTTATAAATAGCAAGGCACTTAGTTTGATTGCGAAATTCATGGTTTCAATATTTAATAGTTCACTCCATATAACCTACGTAATTCAATAGCAAAAAATTGAATTTCATTAAAAAAAACACATACAACACTTTATTACTAAAGCGGATTTCCATTTACAAACCCAGTCCCCTCTGAAACGAATCGGTTTAACCTGCATGCCTACCATGGATTTGCCATCTGATTTTGCGTATTACTGCAAAAAACAACTCCCCTTAAATCGTATGTTCACATGGGCTATTACACAGCTTGTCGTTCGCTTCTATTGATTAAGGAGATCCTTTTAATTCGAGAGCGCTATATAATATAGTAAGTAGGGATTGCAGTGAGGCAGGTTTTTCTCTGTTCTTTCAGAATGTGGCTTCAGTAGGTTGTAGCTGACCTATTGCCCACTTCGAATTTAAGCCTGTTTCTTCTTTTAGGTAAACGAAAATCAACACAAGGAGGCTTCCTTACAAAGACTGAAGTCTCAGGTTTAGAAAAAATAAGAATTAGAAAAACCATTTAAAACCAAAAAACCATGCAGTTTCAAAGAACTACATGGTTTTACCGCTATTAAGATAGCTTTTAGTGACCTCGCCAGGATTCAAACCTGGAACCTCTTGAGCCGTAATCAAGTACTCTATTCAGTTGAGCTACGAAGCCATTTCTCTTAAACGGAATGCAAAGGTAAAGAATATCCTTAATATTACAAAGGATGAATTGATGGAAAATTAAAATGTTTGTTCTTGCTTAATAATTATATTTTAAGAATAATTAAGATCAACACGCCATCAAATCAATCATAATTTCCTAATTTAGCCGTTCGATAAGTTAAAAATATCTGTTTTCATGAAAAGACTTTCTATAATATCCTTTATTTTATTGATCACTTTTCAGCTACAGGCCCAAGAAGAGGAACGTACATCTATAATAGGTGGAAGACCAAACATCACAGGGGACTTGTTTCTGGATTTCGGATTCAATATGTTAAATAACAGGCCTGATGATTTAAATACGCGTTTTATCGCATCACGTGTATTCAATGTTTATTACCAAACGCAAATTAATATTGGTGAAAAAACAGGCTTCACATTCAACCCAGGTATTGGTCTTGGTCTTGAAAAGCTCGCTTTCAAAGATGAAATGACCCTTACTTCAGATCCTGATAAAGCTGTCAATTCAAGTATGCTTGTACCCATTACAGATGTATATGGACAAGATGCTACTAGCGTTTCAACCAATACTATGGCGCTAAACTATTTTGATATCCCACTCGAATTTAGATACCATGTCAATCACGACGACTATAACAGTGGTATGCGTGTAGCTGTCGGAGGTAAAATCGGATTGTTATACAACGCTCATTCCAAAATAGCTTATACCAATGGGGATGGTTTGGAACAAAAAATCAAAAACACCCAGAATTATGGATTGAATCCAATTCGTTACGGTGTTTATACCCGTTTGGGATTCCCAGGGTTTAACATTTGGGGTTATTATGGCCTTAATGGTGTGTTTGAAGGAAACAAAGGACCTTACGGTACAGAATCCACACAATTCAATTTTGGCCTTTCAGTGGCGTTGTTTTAGTTGAAACCCAACTAGATTTTATAAAAGGAGCGGATAATCAAATCCGCTCCTTTTTTTTATGTCAATTAATTACGAAATGATAAAAGACTGGATAGCAAATTCCAAAGCCCAACAAAAACCCGGCATAAACCTCTGATGGCCGATGTGCATTGAGGTACAACCTTGCTGTCCCGATCAGACCGCTCAGCAAAATGACCAAAATAAAATAATAAAAAAGAGGGCCTGAGGTAAACTTTAGCGACAATACTGAAACGATCGCTACCCATCCCCCCATTGCTGTCTGATGGGCGCTAATTTTCCAAAAGAGCGTAATCAAGGTCATCAATATCAAGGATACTGTTACTAGGGAAAGGGTAACAATCAGCAATTGATCAATATTGAGCTTCCAGTAAAAGAAAGAAACGGTCATCATATAAAAGACTGATACCAGTGCAAAAGGATAAATCCGTTCTTTTCTATCCGGTAACTGTAGGCTATTGATAACTGCTGAAAACCGCAATCCCATAAGCCCCAACAAAGGCACAAGCAGTGTCGTGAAACTTATCAATAACAAAACAGCCCATTTTGCCGCTTTAGGAACAATCGTAGCCTCTGGAACAACATAAAACAAGGTGACCACCATAAGGGTTGGGATCACCAAGGGTTGAAAAATTACCGATAAAACTAATGCTAACTTTCTATACACTATAACTCTTTTCTTAGCCTTGCAACTGGAATCTGCAACTGCTCCCTGTATTTAGCAACTGTTCTTCTAGCGATATTATATCCCTTCTGATTCAATAACTTCACTAATTTATCATCTGACAGTGGCTTTTTCTTGTCCTCTTCGTCAACCATTTTGTTAAGCACACTTTTTCACCTCACGGTTACTCACATCCTCCCCACCATCAGTAGCAATCCCTTCAGAGAAAAAGTATTTTAATGGAAAGACTCCAAATTCTGTCTGTATGGCTTTACTATTGGCCACCCTTGAAACAGTGGAAATGTCCATGTCTATTCTTTCCGCAATGTCCTTTAATATCATTGGGCGCAATTTTGTCTCGTCTCCATCAAGAAAGAAATCATGCTGATAGTCAAGAATACATTGCATGGTGCGCATTAAAGTTTGTTGCCTTTGC
The DNA here is from genome assembly GCF_000427295.1 of Cyclobacterium qasimii M12-11B. GTDB lineage: Bacteria > Bacteroidota > Bacteroidia > Cytophagales > Cyclobacteriaceae > Cyclobacterium > Cyclobacterium qasimii. The sequence continues at coordinate 4,164 of NZ_ATNM01000099.1, forward strand.
TTAATAGCATCTATGAACCATTTAGCAGAGTCTAACTTTTGCTTTACAAAAGATACCGTCTCCTTAAGCTTTTTGTCTTTTTTATCGCTTTTGTCGTAGGCATTGAACATATCTGAGTAAGACCTACTCACTTTTAGTTCTGGGGCATTTTTGGAATTTAAGATGATTTCAAATTTTCCATTTGCGTTATTAAGAATAAAATCAGGAATCACGTAATGATTCCGAGACAAACCGTCAGATATCCCTCCTGGCTTTGGGTTCAACCTTGTGATCAAGTGGATGACCTCCTTAAGCTCCTCTTCCTCAATCCCTGCTTTCTTTAATATTTTATCATAGTGCTTTTTGGTGAATTCCTCGAAACACTCCTGAACAATAAAAATTGCCATTCGCAATAATGGCTCCTCTGTGGCATTTCTTCGCTCCAATTGAATGATCAAGCATTCTTGCAAATTCCTTGCTGCTATACCTGGAGGGTCGAAAGTTTGAATCTTGAAAAGTATTTCCTCTACTTCATCCAAGTCCGTTTCTACATTCAGACTAAATGCCAAATCATTAATAATGGCTTCAAGGTCTCTCCTTATATAACCATCATTCTCTATGCTCCCTATTAATTGCGTACCAATTAAACGTTGTGCCTCATTTAATTTTAAGAAGTTCAATTGCGAAAGCAACTGCTCATGAAGGGAGCTATGACTGCCGATAGGCATATCTCTTTCTTCTTCATCCGAAGAATAATTTCCATCCCCTTGCATTTTATATCCGCCATACTCTTCATTTAGATAGTCATCTATGTTGACATCCTTGTCATCTTTTGAGTCGGCCACATCAGTATTGTCGGGAAACTCATCCTGTTGGTTTTCAGCGTCCCCATCTTTCCCCTCCTCCAAGGCAGGGTTAATCTCTAGCTCCTCCTCAATTCTGGAATCAAGCTCTGCAGTAGGAACCTGCAGCAATTTGATGAATTGAATCTGTTGAGGGGATAATTTCTGAGATAATATCTGGTTTAAATTCAGTTTCTGCATATATTAAAACCTATTATTGGGTTGAGTTATTTCCATCTGGTGTCCTAAGAAACTCGATTGGAATTTCAAATTTAGGAAATAAGATCAAAATTTTGATAAAAAGCGTATTATATCGTTTTTTTGTATTCAATTTAAATGTGCACCCTTTTGGGTTTTTTATTTTATAACAAGGAATCGTCATGTCATTTAACAAGAGAATTAAAATAAAACATTTACTGGAGAACCCTACTCCAGAAGAAAATGCAACCGTAATGGGTTGGGTAAGAACCAAAAGGAGCAATAAGCACGTGACTTTCATTGCCATTAATGATGGGTCTTGTATCCAAAATTATCAATGTGTGGCCGATCCTGAGCTAATCCCCGATGATGTGCTTCGTAAAGCCAACACTGGGGCTTGCCTTAAAATAACAGGGACCATCGTCGCCTCTCAAGGAGCAGGACAATCTACTGAAATTCAAGCAGTATCTATTGTCGTACTTGGAGAAGCTGATCCTGATAAATTTCCGATCCAGCCTAAAAAGCACTCTTTGGAATTCTTACGTGAAAATGCTCACCTGAGATTAAGGACCAACACCTTTGGTGCAATATTTCGTGTACGCAACCAGCTTTCTTTTGCAATTCATCAATATTTTCACGAAAAAGGTTTCGTCTACATTCATTCTCCTATCGTCACAGCATCGGATGCGGAAGGAGCAGGTGAGACATTCCAGGTAACCACACTCGACCTTAATAATCCACCTAAAAATGAAGCGGGAGAAATAGATTTCCAGGAAGATTTCTTTGGAAGAGCTACCAATCTAACTGTTTCAGGACAACTGGAAGGCGAACTTGCGGCAATGGCTTTATCAGAAGTTTACACCTTTGGTCCTACTTTCCGAGCCGAGAACTCAAATACTACCCGACATCTTGCGGAGTTTTGGATGGTCGAACCAGAAATGGCTTTTTTCGACGCAGAAGACAACCAAAACCTTGCTGAGGATTTCCTTCAATTCATCATTGGCTTTGCATTGAAACACTGTAAAGAGGATTTGGAGTTTTTGGACAAACGGGCTGCTGAGGAAGACAGCGTGAAGAAGGCGGATCAAAGAAGTGACATGGGTTTATTGGAAAGACTTTCTTTTGTTACCCAGAACGAATTTGTACGAATCACCTACACGGAAGCATTTGAAATACTAAAGGCTTCTAAACCGAATAAAAAGAAAAAATTCGCTTACCTCATTGAGGAATGGGGTACTGATTTACAATCAGAACATGAAAGATTTCTAGTAGAAAAGCATTTCAAAAAACCGGTAATTATTACAGATTACCCAAAAGAAATCAAATCCTTCTACATGAAACAAAATGAGGATGGCAAAACCGTTGCAGCCATGGACATACTCTTTCCTGGAATCGGCGAAATAGTTGGCGGATCTCAACGTGAAGAGAATCTAGAGAAACTTTGCCAGCGAATGGACGAACTAGAGATTAGCAAGGAAGAAATGTGGTGGTATTTGGATACCCGGAAATTTGGCACAGCTCCACATGCAGGATTTGGTTTAGGCTTTGAGCGCTTGGTACTGTTTGTAACAGGAATGAGTAACATTAGAGATGTAATACCTTTTCCAAGAACTCCTGGAAATGCAGAATTTTAAAAGTGTTTTAAAGATCCTTGGGTGCATGCCCAAGAATTAAACAATAAGCATCCCAACCTTTATGCCTTGGTTTATTGGTTGGGATGCTCTCAAAATTTAAACCCTCATTCTGCCCCTAATTGCCTTTACATTCTTTCTTGATTTAACTCAAAAATAGCACCGACGTAGTTGATTTTGGGGTAAGCCCTTTACGTTTTAATATACTTATTAATATTATAGGTTAAAATATTTTTTAGGTAAATGCTAGCCGTACTCTTTTTAAAACTTCTTATGGTTACATAATGGTTTAACTAATTGATAATCATCAATCAATTTAAAGGTTAGCATAAAAACAGAACAATTAGAAAAAAATCAATATGAAGAACTCATTAATAGGCCACATTAAGCCCGACACAGGAGACAATATGGTTGCTATTAGCAATACTTCTCCAACCTCTCTCCAACACTTTTTCAGGCATGGAAGACGGGGATTTTATCACCTCTTATGGTGTATCCTTCCTGTTTTTTCTCTCTTTTTAGCAAGTTGTAGCGGTAAGAATGATATCAATGAAGAAGTGCAACAAGAAACAGGTATTCAGCCTTGGTCAGAAAACCCGGGTTATTGGGAATACAAGGGAGAACCTGTCCTTTTGTTAGGGGCGAGCGACAATGACAATTTATTTCAATTGCCTCATTTGAAATCTCACCTTGACAGCCTATCTCAAGTGGGTGGTAATTATGTCAGAAATACCATGAGTGATAGGGATGAAACGGATGAAAAGGCCTACTATAAAAACGAGGATGGAAAATATGACCTTAGTCAATGGAACCCTGCCTATTGGGCAAGGTTTGAAAACCTTTTAAAATTAACTAAGGAAAGGGACATTATTGTTCAAATTGAGATCTGGGATCGTTTTGACCATGCCAGAGAACAATGGGAAACTGACCCGTACAATCCAAAAAACAATATAAACTACAGCTATGAAGAAGCGCTTTTGGATAGCCTCTACCCTGATCATCCAGGCCAAAACAAACAACCTTTCTTTTTCACAGTCCCTGCTCTCCAAGACAATAAGGTGCTTTTACCTTATCAGGAAGCATTTGTAGAAAAACTGCTCTCCATCTCTCTTAATTACAATAACGTGCTTTACTGCCTGGACAATGAAACAAGTGGAATGGAAGAATGGGCAACCTTCTGGGCAGCATTCTTAAGGGATAAATCTGGAGAAACGAATATTCACATGACTGAAATGTGGGACCATTGGGACCTAAAATCAGCGGAACATAAAAGGACTTTAGATCATCCAGAGCGCTACGATTTTATAGACATCTCACAAAACAGCCACAAATTAGGCGACGAGAACTGGAACAATGCCCAATATGTTTTTGAATATATAAAAGACCAACCACGACCAGTGAATTCTGTCAAGATATATGGAAGTGATGGACACGGGCCATGGCTTGACAGAGGTATTACAACCAAACATGCTGTCAATACCTTTTTTAGAAATATCATTGGAGGTTTTGCTACCAGCAGATTTCACAGACCTCCACATGGATTGGGCCTAAGCAATTGGTCTATTCAAAGCATTAAAACGATGAGAAAAATAGAAGAAAAAATAAAATTATGGGATTTGAAACCTATGAACGAAACCTTGTCTGAACGGGAAGAAAATGAAGCTTTTCTGGCCGGAAAAGCCGGTGAAACTTACCTGGTATATTTCCCCGTAGGTGGAGAAGTAAAGCTGGACCTAAGCCCCTATTCCAAACAATTCGAATTAACATGGATTAGGCTGGAGGATGCCAAATGGGGAGAAAGTTCTGAATTGAAAGGTGGAAATAAAATCTCTCTTTCAGCAGCCAATGAGACCGGAAGCTTGGCCTTGATTCAGGTCAAATGATTTATAAGAGGGCCTGATATAAGAGGAGTCAACTGTTTCCTCTCTTATATCAGGCTCTATTCATTTGATAAGGGAATAAATTATGCTTCCATTATGCAATATTTGGGTTTAATTCTTATATTGAATACTTGGAAACATTCTTAAAGTACCTGAAAACTGAGGCCATAGGAGGCCATATTATCAGAATATCCCTTGCCTGTCTGCTTCTATTTGGGGGATTTACAAAGTTAAAACTTATTGGGGCACTGGAATACAATCTATTTTGGTCTATTCTACTTGCTGCCATTGAGACTTTTGCTGCTTTTGGTTTAATTATTCATTATAAGAAACCTATTTTGGGAATAGCAGCAGGGGCTTTGGCTTTATTGTCCATTTTTATCCGTTTGATTTTTTCTATTGGTTGGGTCAGAGACCATATTCTCCAAACGAATTCATTTATGGATGCCTTTGGTGCCATTATAGGTGTCTATAACAATGGTCTTTTTCATATCGCCCTCCTATTTGGTGCAGGGATCTATTGCTTAGGAAATTCTTACAAAGCGTATATTAAAGAACGAATCACCAGGCCCTGGCCTCATTAATCCCAGTTGTTTTAGGCCAATGGTTTGTCGTCATTATTGGCAGGCCTATTTTTATGTAGTCAGAGGCGAAAGTCAAAAACGTGGCCTTCTTTGGATAAGTACTAGCCAGCAGGAAAGTTTAACTTGTATTTTAAGACATCGCTAAGTCAAGATTTTGTCAGCATTGTTGCAGAAAAAAAGCAACAATACCGCCAAAATCCAATGTTTGTATTTCACTATTCCATGAGTTAAAACCCATGGCTATTGATTATATCGTTGTATATAAAAAGAGTTAGATGGAATTATAAGACAATAAAAATGAAACGTAATTTATCATGGGCTCACACCCCTAACTAAAAAAACTAATCCTTTTGGGACATTCACTTCCTCTTCCACAAGGTAAATCCCTTCACCATATATAAACTAAGCCCAAGACCTGTTCGATTGCTCTCGAAAAGACCTTGGGCTTAGTTATGTTCTATAAAGTTCTCAATGGAACCGCGTAATGAAATATCAATCTTCCGAAAAGCCCATTTCAGGGGTGTACAATAACTCCTTGGCTTCAAAATCATACAAAGTAAGCTCTCTCAGCTCATAATAAGCCGTCCAGAAATCTTTTAAAGACTCTACATAACGTCTTCTATTTGTATCTTTATCTTGTTGGGCTATACCAAGATCCGTAATCGTTACATTACCGCTTTGGTACCTTCTGAAAGAAATCTCATACCGCTTGTCTGCTACTAAATCGGAAGTCTTGCTAATTTCCAATTGGTCTTTTAGCATGATGAAATTCCTGACTTTAGTGAAAATTGTCTGCTCGAAAGTGATGATTTCCTGGTCTATTTCGAATTCAGTCAATTTTTGATTCGCCTTGGCCATACTCATTCGGGCTTTGTTCCTTCCCCAATCAAGTATCGGAACATTAATAGTCAAATTGACCAATGCTTGGGTATTGGGATTTGAATAAATGTCTGACCACATCAGGTCTGCTTTATTGTACCCATAGCTGGCATTCAAATTCATTTGAAATCTTTGTCCTCTGGCTTGAGCAACCACTGCTTGGGCTTGTAACCTTTCTCTATCGAATTTTATTGCATCTGATCTGTTTTGGAAAGCATATTCTATGGCATCCTCTACCCTCACCTGAAAATCAGGAATCTCTGAAGGCAACACCAAGTTAAGTGCTGTAGATTCATTTAAGCCAATATAGGATTTTAATTGTAAAGAAGATGATTCCATATCTAAACGCGCCTGAGCTACCCCTTGCCTCGCTTCCAATACCTGAAGTTCTACCTGAAGCAATTTATCTTCATAGGTAGTACCTATATTGTACCTTCCTTGTTCAATTTGTAATATTGCTTCAGAATTTAGAAGGTTTTTGGTAGCAATGTCTAAATTCACTTGAGCCACCAAAAAACTGAAAAACATTTGGGTCACCCTACCACTTATTTGTTCCATTTCTTCAACATATTCTCGCTTACTTTCTTCGTAGAGTTTAGGCTCTATTTTCCTATCCCATTTATAACGATTATAGGCAAAAATCGGTTGAATCAAACGAACATTAACGGGAACCCCATTCCATCTTGTCTGGTTTTCATTGCCTGTGGCTAGAAAATTGTCAAACCTACTGGAAGAACTGTTTACAGATATGGTACCACCAGTGGGACCTATAACCTGTCGCAATCCCAACTCAAGATCTGCATAATTTTGCCGTACCTCCCGAAACTCAATGGTCCCATCCGGTTGTTCGACACTATTGAAGGCTTGAGAGTAACTGGGTAGTGTACCTTCCAAATTTAATTGTGGGTTATAGTCTGACTGGTACAGTTTATAGATCCAGTAATTATTTTCTCTTCTGGTATCGGCATTTAATGCAGCAGGGGATTGGTTTTTTGCCCTTGCAATAATGTCTTCAAGCGTATAGCTGACGACTTGTTGTGCACGACCAGAAAAAATGATCAGAAAAAGAAGGGTGACCGTAACAATTAAGTATCTTTTATTCATATCGTAAAGAAGTTATAGGGTCTTGACTTGCCGCACGCTTTGCAGGAGTGATACCAAAAACCAATCCTACAGTAGCGGCAACGCCAAAAGAAAGAATTATAGAACTTAGGGTGATGACCGTAGGGAAATCTGCAAAGGTAGACACCAAATGTGCCAGAACAATTCCCAGAATCACGCCTATCAGTCCTCCACTAACACTTATCATAATAGATTCAAATAAAAACTGATTAACAATATCGGTTTTTTTTGCTCCTAACGAAAGTCTTAGGCCAATTTCTTTTATTCTTTCCATCACAGAAGCCAGCATGATGTTCATAATCCCTATCCCCCCCACTAACAGCGAGATACCTGCTATTGCCCCAAGGACAATATTAAAAATATTTTGCGTGCGTTGTTGTTGCTTTAGTAAAAGCTCGGGGATTGTAATTTCAAAGTCAACCACATTAAAATGTCTTCTTTGAAGCATTTTGGCCAAGACTTCAGCGGTAGGGTTCAGCAGTTCACTGTCTGAGACCTGAATCACCAACTTATCGATTTGGTGATAATTACTTGAATTGTTTCCATCCGAATCATTCAATCGGGACTCTGTAATCAGGTCTCTGTTCCGATAGCGTATCAACATGGTTTGGATGGGAATATATACATCCATATTAAAATCTCTAATACCCAATTTGGAAATACTGGACTCGGAAACAATTCTTTCTTCCAGAATCCCTATTACTTCAAGCCATTGATTTCCACTTTTAATCCTTTTCCCAATTGGGTTTTCATTGGGGAAAAATCTGGCTGCCACATTTCTACCAATGATACATACCGGATTTCCATCAATCAGGTTTTTCTCACTAAACATCCGGCCTTCCTTCAGCTGAAAATCGAGTACATCAAAATAAGCCACATCTACTCCTACCAGTTTTGCAGATCGTCGGATGCCACTTTTTACGATATAAGTGTCCATGACAATTTCAGGACTGATTCTGTTGATCCCAGGAATGATATTTTGAATGGCGATAACATCATCAAGTTTTAGTCCTGGAGAAAATTTACTTTTCTCCCTTTCCATGCCACTATTTTGATCTACCTGCTCTTCGATCTGTTCTACTATAGGTTCAATTACGATATTATTGACCCCTACGAGCTTGATTTGCTCCATGATTTCCTGCTGGGCACCTGTACCAATGGCGAGCATTGCAATCACCGCAGCAACTCCAAAAATAATTCCTAATGCTGTTAATAATGAGCGAACCTTATTGGCCAAAACGGCTTCGAAAGCGATGTAGAAATTGGCTAATAACCTTTCATTGAACATAAATTATGGATTGGTTTGTCAGGGGGTTAAATTACTTCTTGTCAAAAAACAATCTGACGTTGATATTATTTAGACACGGAAGCCAAAGGCTCTTCCTCTTCTTTCGTCTGGTCTTGGTTTCTTTTACCATTTAATTCCTCAAGTAAATTAATGGCTATATTTTCTCCCCAGTCAGGTGTATTTAAATAGACATATTGGCCCTGAGTCAAGCCTTTCTCTATCACTACATCATTGGCATTTGTCATCCCCAACAAAACTTCCTGCTTAGTACCATTTCTAAGGTAAACATAATTTATACTATCGCTGGCAACATTTACGGCCTCCAAAGGAACATACAATACATCGTCTAACTGATCCGCAATGATGGTATTGCTTGAAGTCATAGAAGGACGCAATAAAGGGTCACTTTCATTTACTTCTATAATCACCTCAAACACCTTGGCATCTGAATTAGGTCTTTGTTGACCTACATTGGCCACTTTCTTAACCTCTCCTGTATATTTTTTGTCTGGAAAGGCGTCCATTCCCAATTCTACTTGCTGCCCCCTTTTTACCCTTCTTATATCCACCTCATTTATATAGGTAATGCTTTGCATGGTAGTAAGGTCAGGTAGGGTGGCCACTACTGGGTTCCATGAGTTGATTTGAGAACCTTCTTTCACTTTTGACCCTCTATAATCCACATAGATAACCATTCCATCTTGCGGAGCTGTGACAACGAATTTATCAAGCACTTCCACCATTTGGCTTACTTCCAATTCATCCTCCCTAAGCTTGGCAGCAATCTCCATCATCCTGGCTTTTTCCTGAAGGGTTTTAATTCTATACCTTTCCTGGGCCTGATCCAACTCTCGTATTGCTTTCTCAACATTGTATTCATTTTGCTTTATGATAGCAGGCGGCTCAAATTGGGATTGTTCCAAAATCAATTCCTGCTCCTGGACAATGTATTTTTGATTGAGAATATTATCCCTTTCTACTCGAAGGTTTAAAGAGGTATCCAATTGGATTTGTTCATATTGTGCCCTGGTCTGCTCCAAGTCTAATTTCCGATCTTCAAGACGACCAAACAGTTCCGTTTTATCAATTGAGCAGATAAAATCTCCTTTTTGCACCACAGTACCTTCATCTACCATTTTATCAATGGTAAAGCTACCAATTCGGAATCTTCGAGCCTCAGCAGGACCAAATACCTGAACGGAACGTAGGGCTTCTAATTCACCAGAAGTAGTGATTTCTATACGAAACTCTCCTTGCTCAACAGTTGCCAGGATATTATTCTCCACTCCAGTGCTTCCTGAAGCAAAGAAAAAATACAAGGCTCCTATGACCAATATGCTCCCAATGGCGACGTATATTAGATTCCTTTTCATTTCATTTTATTTAATTACTCTCAAATTTAATCATTTTGAAACCCATGTCTTCCCCACATAGCATTTTATATAGCCATTAGAATAATAACTAAAGTGTCTTCTTGACAGTTAAATTCAAACTATAGCCTTCGACATCATGGGAAAATGATTTTTCGCAAACAAAGTGCCATTTCAACGGTACCTTATATATTTGCAATATGAAATCAATTATTAGTTGGACAATCCGCCATATTCCCAGAAAATATTTGCAGCTTTTTAGCCATTTTTTCCTAAAAGTCGCTGCAATTTTTTATTCGGGGACAAACGTATCGTGTAACATTTGCTTGAAGGGCTTTCGTAAGTTTTTGCCTTATGGAAGAATTGCCAGAGAAAATGCGCTCTGCCCTAACTGCTTGGGTCTGGAAAGACATCGGCTTATGTGGCTCTTTTTACAAACAGAAACTGATTTCTTTAAAGCCCCACAAAAAGTCCTCCATGTTGCTCCCGAGTTGTGCTTTCTGGATCGCTTCAAAAAATTAAAAACCTACAATACATCACTGGCGATATTGAATCCCCTTTGGCAGAAGTCAAAATGGACATTCATCAAATCCCTTTTCCTGACAATTCTTTCGATGTAGTATTTTGCAACCACGTCCTCGAACATGTGGCAGATGATTTGAAAGCCTGTGCTGAAATTAATAGGGTGCTGAAACCAAATGGTTGGGGGATCATACAGTCTCCCGTCTATGAGCAGGAGATCACCCTCGAAGACAATTCTATAACCGACCCTAAAGAAAGAGAAAAAGTATTTGGCCAAAGTGACCATGTAAGGAAATATGGGAAAGATTATGCAAAAAGGCTTAGCCATTCTGGCTTAAGGGTTTTAGAAAATAATTTTGTACAGCACCTTCCAGAAGCATTGATAAAAAAACATGCCCTTCCTGAAAAAGAAATAATCTTCTATTGTCAGAAAGGGCATTGATATAAACTTTGCCTTAGGGTAGGGATTAACCTAACTTATCTACAAGGATTTCTACAATTCTTTTAGCAGTTTTCCCATCCCATAAATGTGGGATTTGGCCCTTCTTCCAATTCCCGGAAAATAATTTTTCCATGGCAGGCTTTATGGCTTTTGGATCTGTTCCAAGCAATTCATTGGTACCTTCAGTGATGGTTTCCGGACGCTCGGTATTGTCTCTCAAGGTCATGCAAGGAACTCCCATTACTGTAGTTTCTTCCGTGATCCCTCCCGAGTCAGTGACTACTGCTTTTGCGCTTTCTACAAGGTAGTTGAACTCAAGGTATCCTAATGGGTCGATCATGTGCAACCTATCATGAGAAATACCCAGGTTTTGCAACATCTTCTTGGTCCTTGGATGAACAGGGAATACCAAAGGCAGACCACCAGAATGGTCTATGATTTCTTGTATAAGTTCTTTCAGTTTCTCCTCCTGATCCACATTGGCAGGTCTGTGTAAAGTCATCACAATGTACTTGCCTTTTTCCAAGCCGATTTCATCCCATACTTCAGGTTTTTGAAATCTTGGGCGATGCTTCACCAAAGTATCGATCATGGTATTACCCACATAGAAAATTCTTTCATTTCCAATTCCAGCTTTCCTTAGGCTTTCATTGGCTACCTCAGAGGTAGTGAAAAAATAATTGGTAATGCTATCGGTAACCATTCGGTTAATTTCTTCTGGCATAGACCAGTCTCCTGACCTAATCCCAGCTTCCACATGCGCTACTTTTACATGTAGTTTTTGAGCTGTTATGGCACAAGCCATCGTCGAAGTTACATCTCCAACTACCAGACATATGTCCGGTTTGTCGCTCTCCATTAGCAATTTTTCATAACCTATCATGATAGCTGCCGTTTGTTCGGCCTGGCTACCACCACCTGCTCCAAGGTTTACATCTGGCTCTGGAATCCCCAACTGTTCAAAAAAGCTTCCAGACATGTTTTTGTCGTAATGTTGACCGGTGTGTATCAGTCTAAAAGTTATTGACTTTCCTTCTCCAGAAGCGGCGTTAATCGCATCTATTATTGGAGAAATTTTCATAAAATTAGGGCGAGCCCCTGCAATCAAGTCTACGCTTATCATATTTCAAAAATTAAATTTACCAAGTTTACCAAATAAATCTGAAAAAAATGGGGAATCACCCCCTAAATATTTCGACAAATTAAGAAAAATATTGAATAAGAAATAATATTCAATGTTTTTAAAAATTCAACTCTCCTATTAAGCACTCTCCTGAACAGAATCGAATCCTTTTAAAATTAAATTCTTATAAAGCCTAACTGTTAGTTTTTATTTGTGAGGAGATGCTACTTTTTCTTCACCGGATGAAAACCCATTCATCCGCACTGCTTTTACTTTCCGAATACTCGTACTTTCCTTCATTAAAAGTTTTAAGCATTTCTGGATTTTCGACTTTGTTTTAATAATAAAATCCGTCATTAACCCCCTCGCTTGTTTGGAAAAAATACCAATGTTTTTATAAGCCCCGTTTTTATATTCCTTGAATACAGGACTCACAAGGGTAGATTTTAAATCCTTCTTTTTTACTACTTTAAAGTATTCGTTGGATGCCAAATTGATAATGGTTTGATCCGCTGCTAAGTCATTTATTGCATTGGTGATTTTTGAGCCCCAAAATCCATAAAGATCTTTGGCTTTTTATTTTTAATTTAATTCCCATCTCCAATCTATAAGGCTGTATCCTATCCAAAGGACGTAAGAGTCCATACAAACCTGATAGAATCCTTAAATGGCCTTGCGCGAAGGAAAAATCTTCCTCGGAAAAAGAAGCCACATCGATATGGGTATACACATCACCTTTAAAGGCCAAGAGTGCTTGCTTGGAATTATCCCCATCAAACACATCAGAAAACTGATGGTATCGCGCTACATTTAATTCAGCCAAATTTTCACTTACCCCCATTAATTCCTGAATTGCCTTACTGGATTTCTTTTTCATTATTGCTACCAGTTCCCCTATCTCTTTTTTAAATTCAGGTTGGGTTTCGGTAGTTATATTTGTGGGGCTGTAGTCCAGTGTTTTTGCTGGAGAAATCAATACTATCATACACTATTCTATGACGACAATGGCGTCTCTTTTTATTTTGTTTATGTTTTGTTCCTCATTGGTAAACTTCACAACGATAGGATATGTTCCCGAAGGCACTTTTCTTCCATTAACCATGCCATCCCATCCACAGACAGAAATGTTCCCGGAAATATTTTCCTGTTCACAAAAATAAATTAATTCTCCCCAGCGATTGTATATCAAAACTGAAAGTGCATCAATCTCTCCCGTGGTGTAAATCAAGAAGTTCCTGTCTGGATCATCAGGTCTAATTGCATTTGGGTAAACCACATTTACTTCACACACTTCAGTGACCGTAAAGTTAAGGGTATAATCACATCCTTCGGCATCTATTACCATTAATGTATAGTTCCCTTCATCAACAGGTGTGAAAGATGGGTCAGTACTTACCAAAGCACCTCCCAATGACCATTCGTAGCTGTCCCAATTCCCTACATCAAGTGTTACCAAATCATTTGATGCCAAACAAATATCATAATTTGGAGACAATACTGGAGGAACAGCGTCTATTTGGTTAAGTGTAATTTGCTCAGTTCCAAGGAGACAACCAACAGCATTAAACAATTGAATCTCGTAGGTCCCTGGACTGCTAACGATCAGATTGGCCGTCTCTTCACCTACTAATAAATTTTTGGAAGCTCCTACTACATAATACCACTCAATTCGATCAACCAATGATAAATCAGCTTCCGCTATAATTTCGGTCGTTACAACTCCTCCACAAAAACCAGCACTGGTTAAGACTATCTCTTCCTCTCCCGAAGGAATCTCATAGGTGCCTGGCGCTGGAACAACACAGCCCAATTCATTGGCAACTTCGACCACATAGGATCCTTCAGGAAGTGCTATATTGATACTGGTTCTATCAATAAATGAAGCATTGGCTATTTCTCCTGTAGCTACGTTGGTAATGGTATATTCACCAGAGGCCGGATCTCCATCGAAAACAATTACAATGGCACCCTCTTGTGATCCGGCATCACTACAGGATTCAGGCAGTGTAGAAACAGTAAAGGAGACATCATCAGGAGGCGTACTGTTTTCTACGACGGCAGAATGAGTCGTCTCGCAGGAACCAATATATCCTGTAAATGTATAGGTCCCAGGGGCCAGGTTATCAATGGTGATCTGGGAATTTTCCTGAATGTCAACAAACACTTCATCTGTCCCCTCTAAAACCAATCTATCCAATTGGGTACTTACCTCCACGACTATGCTACCATTAGTAATGGTGCAACTTTGTGAAGGAATAACATCCGTCACAGAAAACTCAGGCAAGCCAGTTACCTCCAATGTTGCCGTTCTTTCGACTAAACAATTACTGTTGAGTGGGTCAGCTGTTTGAAATAATAATTCGTACGATCCAGGTCCATCAAGGTCACCAGTGTTCAATTCTAGTTCTTGGCTTTCTCCTATCAAGGAGTATTCTCCGTCTGAGCCATTGCGAATAGACCAGGTTCCTGACACAGGTGTATCTGGGGAAAGACTAACTGTATCACCATAGCAGACAGCTTCCGCTGACTGTTCGATTGTAAATTCAAAGGGTGGTCCTACAAAAACCGATTGACTGACCGGGCAGGTTTGATATACATCATCCTCATCCTCACTCTCAAATTCTTCCGGAATAATATAGGCTACAAGCACTGTATAAATACTTTCTTCAGTAACTGTCAACTCATTGCTGCTCCCTACCACTACTCCCGCAGCATTTACCCAACGGAAATAATATTCACCAAGCCTTGGGTCCTCAGGATCAACTGCTACCAATGTTATTTCCTCTCCGCAAAGAGATATTTCGGAGGGCAGGGTGATTACAGGGGTAGCAACAACCTCCACCTCATGCGTAAACACTTCTTCCCAAGGTGATCCACACCTGTCTACCTGTAACTGTACAGTATACATGCCTACTTCCTGAAAGAAATATTCCAGCTCTTGCAAATCTTCACCTCCATTCAAAAACTCATCAACGACCTCTCCCTCTGAATCGAATATTGTCCAATTATAAATGTCAATATCTGGTTCACCACCACCTTCAAATACTCCTCTGGCGCCGATATCATTGCCCAGGCAAAGTCTATCTGGGCCATCGAGACTTGGGTCCGGAATGGAACTTCCTGAATTTTGGACAAATGAAGGCAATCCCAAATTAGTTGTACCTGGCATAGCTGCAACTCCCTGTTGGGTAAAAGTAGAGGGATTACAAGTTCCTCCTACCTGGACTTGACCAATTTGATTGGATCCTACAACTGCTGAATAAATTTGCCCATCCGGACCAATCTGCAATGCACCCAAGGCTAAACTTTCAGTACCCGAAATCACCGCTTTACTAGATAAGATACAACTTTCTATTTGGGCCTGAAATTTAGCATCCTCAAAACAATCAGGACAGACTGTGGTCACAGGATTTTCTGGATCACTGTTGTCTGTTTCCTCGAAACCTTGTATGAAATACTCTTCAATTCCCGGACCTCCATTGGTATAGGATACAAATACCCTATTGGAGTCGTCCGAAAACTCCAGTCCATAAATGTCTCCCTCAGTACCCAGGTCGAGTAAGGCATAAGGCTCCATTTCTCCAGTTTCCTGATCGAAATCGAATATCTCCAGCTTATTGGATCCCCCTTCCTTAAAGGTAACTGCCACCTTATCACCATCAGAAGAAAATTTCATGGTGCCTGATCCATCACCGAAATCAAAATTACTACCAACCGAATTAAAGACTGGCTGAGCTATACCGTCATCATTCACAGGATACAAACGGTAAGTATTGTTCCCTTTCTCATGGAAAGCTACCCAGATGGTATCACCAGAATTAAAAGCCGCAGAATGTTGGGTACTGGGACTGAATAAAAGGTTGTCTTTGGTGACTACATTCCCTATCCCATCAGGGTTATCTCCCTTTATGTCTACTAGAGAATACCTTACTTCATTCTGACCTCCTGCTCCTAATTGGGTGGTAAATAGATAATAAAGGGTCTCATCAGTTGCTATGGGAACGGCCATAACACTACTACTGGAAAGATTGTCTCCCCCAATGTCCTCGCCATTTTGCATGGGGTCACCATTAAGGTCCCAAACGGTCTGCCCGTCTGTATAAAACAAAACCTGACCTGTCTGGTCTGAAACGGTAGTCACACCTGCAGGAATATCCTGCGGATGAGCGGTTTCAATGGGTCTTGGAGTTGGTGCATTTGGGTCGTCAGGATCTCTATTGAAATCCAGACCAGCTCCATCTCCAAAATACCAGATATTATTGCTTTGGTCCTCGATGTCCCAAATTTTTATCCTTATTCCTGCATAAGCATAACAGGAAGAGCCTTGCTCCCTTACCAAAACCCAGTAATAACCTGGTTCACAAACCTCGTTAGGAGCTTCTGGTCCCCAACCCTCATCTCTTTTATTGGACCAGAAATACTCATAATTGGTTTCTCCTCCACTGCCTGTTCCACCACCGATATTTCCACCTCCTTGTTGTCCTCCTTGACCTTCGTCTTCACTTTCGCTTTGAGCCTCTAACAAGGGCATCAAGTCGATACAGGCAGGTTCACATAGCGTGGTATCTGAGGGACTGAACTGTGCCGTTAAATTGTTTTCTGTTAAGGAAATGCTTTTGGTTACATTCCCGGTCTCACCATTTGCATAGGTAACTGTGAGGCTTACTGTTACTTGTTCTTCAGCAGTAGCTTCCGCAGGCAAAAGAAGGTGTTCAACTGAAAGATCCATTTCTATCTCTTCGCCCTCCTCATCCACAAGTGGTGGCAATATCTCCCATTCAAAACTCACTGGGCGGTAATTTTGTGGCGTCACTTCACTGGTCAATTGAATGGAAGTATTCATACAAGGCATCTCTGGATCCCATGTAAAATCAACCGTAGGCCCTAAATCTATATTCGGAGAGAATTGAGGGAAAACGGTGCCACAAAAATCACTGCCATCAAATGGTAGCTCTTCAATGGCCAGGCTTCCCATGCTCCACTCATCTGGCATCGTCACCCGACCAACAAACTGAGGCCCACCTTCTACTTCTTCATAGATATAGTAAAGCTGGTCATCCGGACCTACTTTAACATCATAGACTTTATAAATCTCGGAGGTAAGCGGCAGCTTAACAGCTGTAGCACTAGGGATTTGGCTAGCAGGAATTTCAGGAGCAATCTCTTCCTCGCTTATAAAAAACCTATACAATTCATCTCCCTGGGCGTAATAAAGAAAATCTCCCTCGGGGGAAACGGCTAAGCCTGTTATCAATTCAGGCCCAGCAGTATCAGGAATTGTAGTAGGCTCACCAAACAAACCGGTATCTGCATCAAATGGAACAACCAAAATGTCCTCATCGGGATTGTCGGAAACGATATACAATACACCAGCACCTTCGTCAAATAGCATCGTTTGAGGTGCAGATGCTAACGGTAAAATATCTGTATCTGTAAACAGTCCCTGCTGGTCTTCAAGCTTTTTGGCGGTCAAGTTACCATTGTCATAGCTGACTATATAGTCGAGAGAACTCCCTGATTTAACAGCTAAAATTGCCCCTTGCGCATCGCCAATTGTCCCTCCTTGTGTCACTGCTCCTGCGGGAGGCTGATCGGAAGGGGCCCCACCCTGATCGTTCATATCTACCAGACTGTATTGTAATTGGCCATCTTCACTGATATAGAAAATATAAAAATCTTTGGCCCCTCCTTCATCTAGGTCATAATCGAATGCTGAAATAGCTACAGATTGTTGCGCAGTTTCAACTCCCCCCAACTCACCTACAACCCCTTGCATGGCATCATTGAGGTAATTGTAAACCAAAGCGCCATCCGTATAGAACAATATTTCTCCAGAAATAGGATCAATTGCCATGGCCGTATTGGCCTTACCCAGGGTAATGTTCCCAGAAAGGCTCTCTACATTGGCCTTGCCATCTTTTCCAAAAGAGAGGTAATTATTGTCACCACCTTCACAATATCCAAAGATCCATTCATTGTTATTAAAGCCTTGGGCATAAATCGTTATAGGGGTACCTAAACACCAAAATAAAAAAATTACTTTAATAATAAATTCAAATATGCTTTTAAAATGGTTAGATTTCATAAATTAGGCGCAGCTTTGCATACAGTTTATATTTGCTATACGTTTCTAAACTGTTTGGTATTCAATAAACGAATAAATCTTTGTTTCAGGCACAAATAAATACAGTTTTTTTGACCTTTGTCCTTCTGGCAACAGGAATTAGTGCATTTGGTCAGGACCCACAGTACAGCCAATACTATGCTGCTCCACTATACCTTAACCCTGCTTTTGCTGGTGCTGAACTCGCTACCAGGGTAGGTGTTAATTACCGAAATCAGTGGCCTGGATTAGAGGCAAATTTCTCTACTTTCTCTGCTTATGGGGATACCTATGTCGAGGAATACAATGTAGGGGTGGGTTTTCTGGTAACGAATGACACAGAAGGAGTGTCGGGACTGCAATCCACCCATGTTTCAGGAATCTTGTCCTATGAACTTAAGCTAGCAGACAATGTGTATTTCAAGCCTGGTTTTCAAGCAAGCTATATGCGTAGAGACATTGGGTTTTATGAAAACCTGGTGTTTGCCAATCAAATAAACCCATCCGATCCATTTGGCCCAATCCTTCCAGGAAATGACATTACAGGATTGGGAGACCCTGTGAATATGTTCTCGGTTTCCTTTGGTGGATTGGTATTTACAGATAATTTTTGGTTTGGCCTTTCCACTCACCATGTCAATCGCCCCAATCAAAGTTTTTTAGACGAGGGCATCAGTCGCTTACCCGTCAAATACTCTATCCATACTGGTTATAGAATCTCATTGGGAAGAGGCTCACCTAGGAATGATTTTACCCATACCTATAAAGAAAGGTATTTCACTCCTACCATTAACTATAAAAGACAAGGACCTTTTGAGCAACTTGACCTTGGTGGTTACCTCTACCTGGAGCCAATAGTATTAGGGGTTTGGTATAGAGGACTCCCCTACAAGCCAGTGGAAAAACAAAGCAACAGAGATGCAGTTGTTCTAATGGTAGGATTTAATTTACCTTCTGGTTTAAATATTGGCTACAGCTTTGACTACACCGTATCAAAATTAGGGATACAATCAGGTGGCGCACACGAAATCAGCCTTTCCTATATCTTTCCACCTAAAAACCCTGGTGCTCCCTTAAAAAGGAACACAATTCTGCCATGTCCTAAATTTTAATAATTTTGCACCATGGATCAAGAGACAATCAAGTACCTTTTACTTTTCGTAGTTAGCTTCAATTTTATTTTTGAAAAAATCATTAACTATCTTAATGTAAAGAAGAAGATGGGGCCTATTCCCGTTACACTTCAAGGCTTTCTAGATGTAGACAAACTAAAAGAAAGCAAAGCCTATCAGCGCGCAGGGTATCAATTTGGTTTGATAACAGGCACCTTTACTTTTATAATTACCTTAATTTTGATAGGTTTTGGTGTATTTGGCTGGCTGGATGAATGGCTCAGGCTATACATCCAAAATCCAATGTTGCTCACACTGGCTTATTTTTCCATTGTCTTTATTGGCTCAGACATCCTTTCTATTCCCTTTGACTATTACCATACATTTAAAATAGAAAATGACTTTGGCTTCAATAACAGTACTGTAAAAACTTTCTTTCTGGACAAAGCAAAGGGGTACCTGCTTTCAATCATTATTGGAGGTGCATTGCTTGCCACATTGCTATGGCTCATTCTGGAATTAGGCCATGATTTCTGGTGGATTTTCTGGATCGTAGCTTCCCTTTTTATGCTATTGGCCAACTTATTCTATGCTGGATTGATCCTTCCATTGTTCAATAAGTTAACCCCACTAGAAGAAGGTGAATTGAAAGATGCGATTACTTCCTATGCCAATTCAGTTGATTTCTCCCTGAAAAATGTGTTCGTGATGGACGGAAGCAAACGCTCGTCAAAAGCAAATGCATTCTTTTCAGGTTTTGGTAAACGAAAGAAAGTAGTGCTTTTTGACACCCTAATCAAACAACATACACAAGAAGAACTTGTAGCTGTTTTGGCTCACGAAATTGGGCATTATCAAAAAGGGCATATCAAAACAGGAATGTTGGCAGGAATTCTTCAAACAGGATTAATGCTTTATATACTCTCGCTATTCATTTTCAGTGAACCTTTAAGTCTGGCCCTTGGAGGAAATCAAATGGCCATACACCTCAACATTATTGCCTTCAGCATATTATTTACACCAATTTCCATGATATTGGGGATGGGAATGAATTATTTGAGCAGGAAGAATGAATTCGAAGCGGACGCTTTTGCCAAAACTACTTACAGTGGTCCTCCACTTGCTAAGGCATTGAAAACACTCTCAGTGAAAACCCTCTCAGACATCAACCCGCATCCACTATACGTCTTTATAAATTATTCCCACCCTCCCCTACTGAAAAGATTAGCAAAACTTGAATAAAATTGTTTTGTTTGAAGTTTAATAATGCAGTAAAACCCAAAATTCCATGAATGAATATCTCCAAAAAATGGGCGTTTTATCAGAGCTGTTATCTGAAGATGAGCAACAATTTTTAAGACTTAACGGCTACCTCAACCTTGGGAAGTTACTTTCCGATGACAGTCTTAGTGAGATAAGGCAACGTGTGGATGAGATACTTGAAGAAGAGGGTGGAAATGCAGGAGCAGAATTAATGCAATCTTCCAGTATTCGACATCCCAAGGAATCCGGAGCTACCAGAATTGGTGACTTGGTAAACAAGGGTGCTGCCTTTGACATCTTCTACACCCACCCTAAAGTATTGGCTGCCATTTCGCTTGTTATTGGTGAGCAGTTCAAGCTTTCATCTCTAAATTATAGAGCGGCACTCCCTGGAGCAGGTTTACAAAAACTTCATGTGGATTGGCCCAATTCCATTCAAAACATGGATTTTATGGTCTGCAACTCCATTTGGTTATTGGATGATTTTTATAAAGAAAATGGTGCTACCAGGGTAGTCCCAGGTACTCATTTACAATCCACACTACCTGCAGAAGCCATGGATGACCCAATGGATTCACATCCCGATGAAAAAATAATAGTAGCTGAAGCAGGCTCTGTGGTCATATTCAATTCCCACACCTGGCACGGTGGAACGACCAACCACACTGCTCAACCAAGAAGGGCTATCCATAGCTATTTTTGCAAAAGAGATCAAGTCCAGCAAACCAACCAAAGCCAATTTATTAAGAAAAGCACGCTTGATCGAATTTCGGCTGAGGCCGCTTACCTTTTAGGGCTAGAAGAAACTTTATGAGTCATTTGAGTTTGTGTTTTTTTCACAGGAAGAATATTTTAACCTCAGCACAGGTAAATCCTTATTGAATCAAAGAATAGAAAGATCTGATTTCCAAAATCACCTCTCCTTCTTTTGGGATAGTTATTTTTATACATAAACGTACATAGCAGCGCCCATTATCGCTTCGGTGTCGGTTTCTATTTTAAAAAGGCCGGAAGGACTTGGACTTGGTAAGCCCTTTAAAATTATTTTCCCTCCCTTTAATAAATCAAATGAATATTCAGGATTCTGCCTGAGTGGGATTAAAACATTGCTATCAAATCGCATTGCGCTATGACCATTTTTAAGAACTACTTCAGTAGGCCCACTAAATTGAACTCCCGAATCACTAACAATGCTTATCCCTGTTAAGGGTAGTCCACCATTATTTAGGAAATTATATTGCCATTGGATTGATCTTGAGTTGAAGTTGATATTAAAATGAACACTTCTCCCAGCTTCTAAAGGTGGTATTAAGTCATCCAAACAAACACGTATTCTCCCTAAAGCAGGACCAGTTTGAGCTCCCTGATAAACTGGATGAAGAACAATTATTCCATTTTCGATTTTGTTCAATTCATCGTCGCTAGAATACTGAAACAAGCCTAATCCGTCTACAGGAAACGCAGTATAGGAAGTAAAGTAAGTATCCTCACTAATTAAGTCAAAATCAAAAAACTCAATCCCAGTTTTATGAACAATGGTTTTTAAATAATCAGCCAATGGAAAGGGTGATGCTACAAATAAATCCAAACCGCCGTTCCTTTTTTTTACAATAAAATTTAACCGAGAAATGGATTGCCCGGAAGATTGGGAGGGAATAATAGTAAGAGGAGCTTTTTGGTTTCCATTAAAATAGGAATGATTTACATCTATTTTAAAAACAAGTTGGTATTGGGTTTCACTCATAGTGGTCTTTCTTGATTAAAGAAAACAAATAAAACCATAAAAATCAACAAGTTGACCAATTCACAGCCCAAATAAATGGACTCCTATTTTGACAGATTAACTTTTCATTCATTTACCGTTTACTCTTGCTCTACTTTTGGGAGATTTAAAGGAACGAAGTGATGCTGAATGGTATCGGATGACACATCCCAAACTCTAAATCCATAAGGTCTATCGTCGAAATTCTTACTGGTAGTTTCACCGCTGACAAACTGAATGTTTTCATAATTGTTAACCAACAATTTATGTGTATGTCCTGACAAATACGCCAAAACATTGTTGCTTTTAAACAAGTCCAAAATCCATTTGCGTTTTACTGGAGGTATATTGTAATATTTCTCTTCTTCCTCTGGATTTTCCAGGAATATAGGATAGTGCCCAATAACGAATATGGGAAGTTTTTTAGCCTCCTGAATTTTAAGGGTCTCTTCAAACCATTTGTCCTGTTTAACTGATTCGTTCGCTACATCAACTTTCCATAACTGGGTATTGGTCACAATAAACGAGTATCCTTTGTTTTGAAAATCGAAATAATCTTCTCCTATCGTTTTTCTGTAAAAGCTAAGCGTTGTATCATTTGGCACGTTTCCAACATCATGATTTCCAGGTGCCAAATGGCTTGGCACTTTTAGCGTCTCCAGAATTGCCAAAAAATCTGAATAGGAACTGTCAGTGGCATTGTGAACCAGGTCACCGCATATCACGGCAAAGTCAGGATTGAGTTCATTTATTTGTTCAACGGCCTGTTTGAATGTCATTATGTCATGCTCATAACCTCCCATTCCCAACTGGGTATCACACAACTGTACAAAACTAAACGGCTGCTGCGCTTTTTCAGCACAAGAGAAACAAAAGGCAAGTAGTCCAACAATTATAAAGGTTTTCAAACGCAAAATCATCCGGTTTAATTTTATAGAAATAGCACAAAAGCTTAGCAACGCAAACAAATATAATCAAAAGATTTTACGGGGTCCCTACCAACATCTGCGAATTTAATATTATCCAAAAGCCTGAAATCATTTCTAAATCAAGCAATGACTTTTACAGGTTTTAAAATCCCTTAGCACTCAATGCTGCTGATTGGTTTTTAAAGACGCTATCGATTGGGCCTCAAATACAATGGTACAGTTTTGTATCTCTATTCAATTTTCTTCTTGATAGACCTATCCTCCTATTTTAATCAAAGAAATCGATATCCGTATAGATAGGAAACTTCATCAGGTATTGAAGGGCTGCCTCCACTTTTAGGTCTTCAAACAAAACTTTGTATAGGTTTTCGGTGATGGGGGCTCGTAAATCTGTAGACTCCAAAAATAGCTTTATCAATTTTACGGTATTTACCCCCTCAGCTACTTCTTCCATATCGGCCACAACATCGGTAAGTTTTTCTCCTTTGGCCAATCTAAAGCCCAAGGTGTAATTTCTAGATAGCGTGGAATTACAGGTAGTCACCAGGTCACCAACTCCAGCCAGTCCTAAAAATGACTTGGTGCTTCCTCCCATGGCTTTGCCGAGGTAAACCAGTTCTACCATCCCTCTGGAGATCAAAAGTCCTTTGGCATTGTCCCCAAGCCCAAGGCCTGACAATGCACCAGAGGCAATGGCTATGATGTTTTTCAGTACACCTGAAAGCTCCACTCCTATAATATCCGAATTGCCATACACCTGAAAATTGTCGGACCGCAAAAGCTGCTGGCCTTCTCTAATCACCTCATTGTAGCGACTCGCAATCACTGTGGCGCCAGGTTGGTTTTCTAAAAGTTCCTTGGCCAGGTTGGGTCCTGCCAGACATCCGATCCTTTCCACAACCGTTTCCTCCATGATCACCTCACTCATGGTACAGATATTCTTCCGTTGTATTTTTTTAATATTCCCGAGGTCTTTACCTTCAGGAAGGTTAAGAGAAAGCCCCTTGGTACCATGAATTAAAAAATGGTAAGGATGAAGATAGGGGGCAAACCTTACCATTACCTCTCGAAAGGCTGATGAAGGGATCATCGGAAACATGACATTGCACGAATCACAAATCAATTTGGGATCAGTTGTGGCACGTATGCTACTCGCCAATTTCCGATTCTTGACCATATGGGTCTTATTAATCGCTTCCACTACAGCCTCATCCCTGGCATATACCAAGACATTGTTTTTCTCTGCCAGCAAATTGGAAATTGCAGTTCCGAAACTACCGATCCCTATTACCCCTATCGGTTTATTTTCAGATGATTTTTTCCAATTCATATCCATCAAGTCTGTTATGATAATAATACAATAAACTTATATCCTCCGTTACGATATTTCCTGCCTCATTTTTTTTGAGCGGTCTTTTGGCATGATACATCCCTACGTTTTGTAAGCCATGCTGAATAATCTCCTCTAGCCCAGCATTCATATGTGGCGCCATATGGACGGCACCTTCTTCCCTTAATTGCTGTATTCTCGCCAACACCAAACCACAAGCTTCTTTGAAGGTGTCATAGGGCAAGAAAAGATCCTCTTCAGGTAGCCTAAGCAAGCTGAAAAGATCCAGTTTGCTGTTCTGCTTTTTAAGCAGCCTGAATGCCGTAAAAGCCACTAGGTGGCTACTAAAAACCCTGTTTATTTTGTGGAATTCCTCCACTATTCTTTTGCCTAATTTTTTACTGTATTCCTCTTCTCGTTGCAAATCTACATTTACCTTTCCGTCCACCATAAAATAGTCTTTGCAGTCTATGCTTCGACCATGGGCATCTTTACTGTTTCCGTCAGTATCTACATAGTTGCCTAATATATCCATGGCTTTACCTATGGACACGGAAATATCTGATCCTTTTGTGAAGAATTTCACTAAGAATTTAGAGATTTTATACGAAGTAGAGAATTCATCAGACTCGCTGTAATATCGCTCTTGTCCGGTAAAATTTAAGTGTTCTTTTATCAGACTGGGGGCTTCAAGTACAAAATGGTAATTGATCGCTACTGGAACGATGAAAACCTTACCAAACTCAGTATCCCCTTTTTGATAATTGGCTCTTTGGGCTTCAATAGCCGTACTTAGTAAGCCAAGTTTAACTTTCGATTCAATATTTCCACTTCGGGAACGCGTGCCTCCGGGAAAAAACAGGCTGTGACAGCCAAATTGAATGGCTTCTCTGGAATAAGTTTTCAAGGTTTCCAGGTAAACCTGATTTTTTTTACGTCTATCTACCTTATAAGCGCCCAGAGCATTCATAAAATAAGCGAATATCTGGATATTAAATAAATTTAGCCCTGCCCCATAAATGAAAGGTGGCAAGCCCAAAGTACTTATGGTCCAGCCTATAAGTATACTGTCTAGGTTACTGAAATGAGTAGGTACCATCACTATGGTGCCCTTTGAAGCAAGTTCCCTGATTTGATCAGTTTCCCCTATGATCTGAATTTTATCCTGGAGCCGATATTGATTGCTAAAAATCGATTTGAAGCCTTTGACTCTGGAAGTATTTAGCAATCGTGAAAAACCAAAAGACACAAATCTTTTGGTCATTTTATAATGACTGTGTTTGAAATTACTCGCAATCTCTTCCGCATATCTTCTGGTAATTCGAGTAAGCACTTCAAAGTACTCTTGCTTCTTTTTTTCATCCTCAATTTGTTGATCGGAATCCAATGCCAATAGCGCTGCTTTTACTTCTGCCCAAAACTCCTGCTCATCATCAGGATCAACCGCCCAAGAGTTTTGTTTGATCCGCATCCTTTCTTTAAAAAGCGTAATTTCCAACTCCTCTTTAAGCGCCTGTAACTGATTACCAGTAAGCCCTTTAATATTCCCCACACTCGACTCCACCACCTGTTGGATAAATTCTTTACGGCTTTTACTTAGTTTTACCACAGGCCATTCATCCTTCTTGGGGAGGATCGGCTCATACTGGTGTTTAATATAGTCGTCGGTCAAGTTTATGTCGTTTAGTTGTTCAAAGATAACCAAAAATAAAATTCATTAAACAGAATTATCAATTGAGCGGTTTTGTCAATGGTGGAATAGATTGTATTATTGCATCATCTAAAGGTCAAATGAATCAGGATTTAAAGCAGATACAAGCCCCAATAGCCACCGAGATGGCTGATTTTGAGAAGAAATTTCGCACTTTCATGCAAAGTAAGGTGAAATTATTGGATCATATTACCCAATATATTGTCCGGAGAAAAGGAAAGCAAATGCGACCGATGTTTGTTTTCTTAACCGCAGGAGTAAGCGGCAATATTTCAGAATCAACCTATAGAGGAGCGGCTTTAATAGAATTATTGCATACAGCCACCCTCGTACATGATGATGTGGTAGATGATGCCAATTACAGAAGAGGATTTTTCTCCATCAATGCTTTGTGGAAAAATAAAATCGCTGTCTTGGTAGGAGACTATTTGCTCTCCAGAGGCCTTTTACTTAGCGTGGACAACGGTGATTTTGAGCTACTTAAAATCGTTTCCAATGCGGTGCAAGAAATGAGTGAAGGGGAACTTTTACAAATCTCCAAAGCACGGAAACTCGACATTACTGAGGAGGTTTATTACACAATCATCCGTCAAAAAACTGCCAGTCTAATTGCCTCTTGTTGTGCTGTAGGGGCCGCTACTTCTGGCTCTTCTGAGGAAAACATTGAAAAGATGAGACTCTTTGGTGAAAAAGTTGGAATGGCATTCCAGATCAAAGATGATCTTTTTGATTATGGTGAAGATGTTGTCGGGAAACCTGTCGGTATTGATATCAAAGAGAAAAAAAATGACGCTCCCTCTCATATATGCACTCCAAAATGCCACATGGATTGACAAGAAAAAAATCATCTATAAGATTAGAAACAAAAGTGAGCACAAGGCCACCATTAATGAAATCATAGAATTTGTTAAAAAATCAGGTGGACTTGAATATGCTCAAAAAATAATGAACAATTATTACCAGGAAGCCCTAACCTTGTTAGAAAACTTCCCTGAGTCTCCATTCAAAAATTCTTTGACTACCTTGGTAACCTATACCATCGAAAGGAAAAAATAACCCTTAATTCTGCTTTTCCGGAAAAACACTGGGATTTTACGGGAATTTATCCCACTTAAAAATCAATCAAATAAATTAACTTTTTTTATCGGTTGAAATACCTTCAAAATCTAGCTTTAAAGGGATATTGCCTGCGATTTCCCAATGATTACCTACTGATTCATAGCCAATTGGATCAGGGCACCACTACTGTTTATTTTTTAAAAAATAATTGTGTTTCTAGTTAGTATTAGATACTTTTATAGCAATGTGGTAAAAAGTGGGGCAAAGTGGTAAAAAGTGTTTAGCTATTTACTACTTTTGTATCCAGTAATCAGGCAGAACAGATATGGCATCATTTACCGGAGAATTTGAGTGTAAATTGGATGCCAAGGGCAGGTTGGTATTGCCTTCAAAAATGAAGGCTTTAATCCCTGAGTCCTTGGGTCAGGAAATGATGCTGCGCAAAGGTTTGGAACCATGTCTTGAATTGATACCAATGGTCGAAGTAAAAAAAGACCATAATAAACTCGCCAGCCTGGATGACACGGATGATGATGTAAGGTTTTTCAAAAGGTCCTTTTTCAGGAGGGAGTCTACGGTAGATTTAGATGCTACTGGCAGGTTTGTGATTAGCAAAACCATGCTACGCCACGCTGAATTGGAGAGAGAGGCCATCGTGATTGGTATAGGTACAAAAATAGAGATTTGGAACCCAGAATGCTATGAAGCATTCATGTGTAAAGAAGAGAAAAGGTTCAGTGATTTAAACAAAAAATTCTTAGGTAAAAGTGCATAATACAGCCTACCATATTCCCGTAATGCTCGAAGAATGCCTGTCAGGGTTAAACATCGACCCCAATGGTACTTATATAGATTTGACTTTTGGAGGAGGGGGGCATTCCCGTGAAATCCTGAAAAAGCTCGACAAGGGACACTTGTATGGTTTTGACCAAGATCCAGATGCCGAAAAAAATGCTCCAGATGATGAAAATTTCACTTTCGTCATGGCCAATTTCCGGGATTTACGCAGGTATCTTAAAATCTATGGCGTAGACAAAGTAGATGGCATCCTGGCTGATTTGGGCGTTTCCTCTCACCAGATAGATGAACCCTCAAGGGGTTTTTCGACCAGGTTTGAAGGCAAGCTGGATATGCGAATGAGCCAATCAGGAGACCTATCTGCCGACACTATATTGAACACTTATGAAGAGGAAGCGCTTCATAAAATTTTTGGTATTTATGGAGAGATAAGAAATGCAAAAACGCTAGCTAGAGCCATCGTTTCCGCCAGAGCCAATGTCCCATTTGAGTCCATTCAGGAGTTTAAAATTCTTTTAGATAAATATGCTCCCCGTGGCAAATATGCAAAATATTCCGCGCAGGTTTTTCAGGCCCTCCGCATCGAGGTAAACCAGGAAATGCTTGCTTTGGAGGAAATGTTGGAACAAAGCACCAAGCTTTTGAAAAGTGAAGGTAGACTTGTAATCATGAGTTACCATTCCCTGGAAGACCGCATGGTTAAAAACATTATGACCAAGGGCAAACTTCATGGAGACCTTGAAAAGGATTTTTATGGCAACCCCATCAGACCCCTTGAACCAGTAAGCAAAAAGCCAATAGTGGCAGATCAAGAAGAGATCGAAACCAATAAAAGAGCCAGAAGTGCCAAATTGAGGATAGCAAAAAAACTTTGATCATGGGAAGAAACAGCTTTAAAAGTCCGATCAAATCGTCAAGGGACCAGAAGAAATCCAGGTTCAATCCTTTTGCCTTTATTGAGCAAAAGCTGGACATCAGTGCGCTCATTGGTGAGAGTGTTCCTGTAAAATTTGTGCTGCCTCTTTTGTACGCTTCCTTTTTGGCTATGGTATATATCTGGAGCAATTATAAGGCGGAGAACACCATTAGAAAAATTGACCGAATTCAGCAGGAAGTTGAAGACCTGCGCGCAGATGTGACCACTTTGGAAGCAGAGTACATGTATGCTAGTAAACAATCTGAAGTAGCAAAAAAAATTCAGCCCTTGGGCATCGTTGAAATAGAAGAGCCACCACAGAAAATAATATTGGAGAAGTGAATATCAAAAAATCCATATTGCTCCGTGTAAGGCTTTCCTTTTTGGCAGTTTTGCTTATTGCCTGTTCTATTTTTTATAGAATAGGTCATATTCAAATGGCCGAGGGTGATAAATGGCGCCAATTATCCGAGGACATCAATCTAAAATACAGACCTGTAAAAGCCACAAGAGGCAATATCTACGGCACAGAAGGAAGTTTACTGGCCACTAGCCTCCCTTTTTATAGGGTAGCCATTGATCCTTCTATTGACAAGAGTACTGACTGGAAAGCTAGTTTTGATTCTCTCGCAAGGAATTTGTCAGCTTTCTATAAGGATCGATCAGCGAATGCCTACAAAAGAATGATTCTCGATGCCCGTAACGATGGAAAAAAGTACCTGATTTTAAATAGGCACCAAATTAATTATCAGGAAAAAATTGTCATGTCCAATTGGCCTGTCTTCAAAAAAGGAAGAATGGGGGGTGGTGTGATTTTCGAGAAAATTGACAAACGATATCGCCCATTTAAAAATTTAGCCGGAAGAACAATCGGTTTTTTAAATGAAGACCAATATGGCGTCGGTCTGGAATACAGCTTTAATGAATACTTGCAAGGAAGAAACGGGGAAGCCCTGTTTCAAAAAATTGTGGGTGGAAGCTGGAAACCATTGCACGATGCTGATGACATTAAACCAACCGATGGGTTTGATATTGTTACCACACTGGATGTTAATATTCAAGATGTAGCAGAATCTGTTTTATTGAGGCAATTAATCAGCAAGGATGCTGCTTTTGGTTCAGTGATTGTAATGGAAGTGGCCACGGGTCATATCAAAGCCATTGCTAACCTTGAAAAAACCAACAATCTTATGGTTACGGCGAGTATTATAATTATGCAGTCGGGGAACAAGGTTTAACAGAGCCGGGCTCAACTTTCAAGTTGCTTTCTATGATGGCCTTATTGGAAGAAGGAAAGATCAATTTAAACGATAGTATCGATACTGGAGATGGTGTTTATAAATTTTATGATCGATACATGAGAGATGCAAAACGCGGAGGGTATGGAATGCTCACTGTTCGTGATGTGTTTGAGAAATCGTCTAATGTAGGCGTCTCTAAAATGGTGGAAGAACATTTTGGCCATCAACCTCAGCGTTTCATCGATTACATTGAGAAAGCCAATTTGGACAAGCCACTTGGATTTCAATTGAAGGGCGAAGGAATTCCTTATTTCAAAAACCCTAATGATAAAAACTGGTACGGAACTACCCTTCCTTGGATGTCTATAGGTTATGAATTAAAGATCACCCCTTTGCAAACATTGGCTTTTTATAATGCCATTGCAAATGGTGGCGACATGGTAAGGCCCATGATTGTGAAGCAGATTTCCAGAGGAAATACCATTGAAAAGGAATTTAAAACAGAAACATTGTCACGAAATATCGCTTCTAAAAAGACAATTAAACTCCTTCAGGAATTGCTTCAAGGAGTAGTAGATAGAGGAACTGCTCGAAACATTGCTACTGATACTTATTCCATTGCAGGTAAAACTGGCACTGCCCAAAAATTAATAAATGGGAGATACACCCAAAAGTACTATACTTCATTTGCTGGTTATTTCCCAGCAGATCAACCGAAATACAGTGCCATCGTGGTCATTGACAGTCCCAAAGGGTACAATGCTTATGGAGGAGATATTTCTGCTCCGGTTTTTAAGGAAATCGCTGATAAAATTTATGCGCAAGACATGAATATCCAGGAAATGGATAAAAACGATTTCCAACGGGTAAACAACGATGAATTCCCTTATATAAGGGCAGGAAAAGCGGAGGAGTTGCAAATGATTTGTAACAGCATGGGCATCTCCAATCATTACGCAGGAAACAATACTTGGGTACAATCAAGCATTTCTAACAAGTCCATTCAATGGGTGAGCAATGCAGTTGAAAAGCCTGTAGTACCGGATGTTATCGGCATGACATTAAGAGATGCCCTATATATACTAGAAAATAAAGGGCTTAGAGTACAGTTCTCTGGTACAGGAAGGGTAAGTACCCAATCCTTAACCAAAGGAACTGCCTACAAAAGCGACCAAATCATAAAATTATCATTGAGTTGAGCCAACAATTAAAGGACATATTGTACAAAGTTTCGCTGGTTTCTACCAAGGGGAATATGGAAGTGGAAATCACGCAACTGACATTTGACAGTAGAAACGTCAGTGAAGGAGCCGCTTTCATCGCTATCCAGGGAACCCAAGTGGACGGTCATGCCTATATTGAAAAAGCCATAACAAAAGGAGCCAAAGCGATTGTTTGTGAGCATCTTCCAGAAAACTTGAAGGAAGGGATCACTTACGTGCAAGTAGTAAATGCTTCAAGATCTATGGGTTTGATGGCTGCCAACTTTTACGACCATCCTTCAGACAAAATAAAAATAGTAGCGGTGACGGGTACCAATGGTAAAACCACCACAGTAACCTTATTGCACCAGCTTTATACAGAACTGGGCTATTCTGCCGGTTTGATATCTACTGTTGAGAATAAAATTAAAGAGGAGATAATCCCTGCAAGTCATACCACACCAGATACCATTTCAATCAATGAACTGCTGGTCAAAATGCTTGAGGAAGGTTGTACCCATTGCTTCATGGAAGCCAGTTCTCATGCCATTGTACAGGAAAGGACGGCGGGATTAAAATTTGCCGGAGCATTGTTCACTAACCTATCCCATGACCACCTGGATTATCATGGGGACTTTGACCATTATATCAAGGCAAAGAAAAAACTCTTTGACGAATTGCCAAAGGATGCTTTTGCATTGGTGAATGCGGATGATAAAAGAGGCTTGGTCATGCTTCAGAATTCCAAAGCAAGGCACTATACCTTTGCTTTGAAGTATCCAGCAGATTTTAAAGCCCGAATTATAGACAATTCTATTCAAGGCCTTGAAATGGACCTGGACGGGAAATCCGTTTGGTTTAGACTAACAGGCGAATTCAATGCTTACAACCTTTTAGGGGTATTGGGCATTGCCCAGCTTCTTGGAGAAAATGAGGAAGAAGTATTACGTCAGCTCTCAATGCTAAAAGGAGCTGTTGGCAGGTTTGATCTTTTGGTTCAAAATGGCATCACGGCTATAATCGATTATGCGCATACACCTGATGCACTTGAAAACGTATTAAAAACGATCCAAAAACTCCGTACTGGAACAGAAACCCTCATCACAGTAGTAGGCTGCGGTGGCAACAGGGATGTCACGAAAAGGCCTATAATGGCCAAAATCGCTTGCAAATTCAGTAATAAGGTCATCCTTACCTCTGACAATCCAAGAGATGAGGAGCCAATGGCCATCATTAAGGATATGGAGGCAGGCCTAAGCCCAATAGACCAAAGGAAAGTGCTTTCAATTGAAGACAGAAAATCTGCTATTAAAACAGCTTGCCACCTATTACAACCTGGGGACATTGTATTGATCGCAGGAAAGGGCCATGAAACGTACCAGGAAATAAAGGGGGTAAAACATCCTTTTGACGACAAAAAAATAGTTAGTGAACTTTTAAAGCTTTTATTCAAGGATTAAGATGCTGTACCACCTTTTTGACTATATCGACCAAACATTTGATTTCCCTGGAGCAGGTGTATTTAAATACATTTCTTTCAGGGCAGGCATGGCAGCATTGTTTTCCCTGTTGATCACCATCACTTTGGGTAAAACCATTATTGATTGGATCAGAAAAAAATCTATTGGGGAAACGGTAAGAGAACTTGGCCTTCAGGGGCAATTGGAAAAAAAGGGCACTCCTACAATGGGAGGAGTCATGATCATGGCTGCCATTGTTATCCCTACCCTTCTTTTTGCCAATATTTTTAATATTTACATCATTCTTTTGCTGGTAACGACCCTATGGTTGGGAGCCATTGGTTTCCTGGATGATTATATCAAAGTATTCAGAAAGAATAAAGAAGGCCTTGCTGGGAAATTTAAAATTGTTGGTCAGGTCGGAATTGGTATTATCGTAGGCACCACCCTCTATTTCCATGAGGATGTAGTGGTGAGGGAATTTCACGACAGTGTTTCTATAGAAGAAGGAACCGTGGCAACGCCCTCTTTTGAGGATGTTAAGTCCATGAAGACAACGATTCCTTTCCTCAAAAACAATGAGCTAAACTATGATGTGGTTTTCGGTTTTCTGGGAGAAAACTTAACCCCATTTCTCTATATCCTATTGGTAATATTTGTGGTTACAGCAGTTTCTAATGGAGCAAATATTACGGATGGAATTGATGGATTAGCGGCAGGCACTTCGGCAATAATAGGCTTAACCATAGCCATTTATGCCTATATCAGTGGCAATGTCATATTCTCCCAATACCTAAATGTAATGTTTATTCCCAACTCTGGAGAGCTGGTGATTTTCTGCTCTGCATTTGTGGGGGCATGCGTTGGCTTTTTATGGTACAACTCTTACCCTGCACAAGTCTTTATGGGTGATACAGGAAGTCTCATGATAGGTGGTGTGATAGCCGTGCTATCCCTGACCTTAAGAAAGGAATTGCTCCTCCCAATATTGTGTGGAATCTTTCTTATCGAATTGCTATCTGTCATTATTCAAGTAGGTTACTTTAAATACACAAGAAAAAAATATGGTGAGGGAAGAAGGGTCTTTTTGATGTCTCCTTTACACCACCATTATCAGAAAAAAAATATACCTGAAGCCAAAATAACTGTTCGTTTTTGGATTTTGGGAATTTTGTTTGCCATCATGGCATTGGCAACATTAAAATTAAGGTAAATGCAGAAGACAGTAATTTTAGGATCCGGAGAAAGTGGTTTTGGAGCTGCTTTATTGGCCCATAAGCATGGGCACAGGGTTTTTGTGTCTGATGCGGGAAAAATTAAAGCCGAGAAAAAAAACGTATTTCTAGAAAAAGACATCGCTTTTGAGGAAGACCAACACAGTTTGAACATCCTCTTAGATGCGCAAACGGTTGTTAAGTCACCAGGTATACCCTATGAAGCCTCAATAGTTGTCCAATTATTGGCCGCAGGTATAGCCGTAATAGATGAGCTGGAATTTGCACAAAGATTTTCTAAGGGCAAGGTGATAGCCATCACTGGTACCAATGGAAAAACCACCACTACCCTGCTAATCTATCACTTGATGAAAAGTGCTGGTATGGATGTAGGTCTGGCTGGAAATGTTGGTCAAAGCTGGGCATTGCAATTGGTTGAAAAGGATTATAGCTGGTGGGTTTTAGAAGTAAGTAGTTTTCAAATAGAGGGCTTTGTTAATTTGAAACCTACAATCGCCATTCTGTTGAACATTACACCTGATCATTTGGACCGGTATCAGTATAAGCTAGAAAAATATGCTGCCGCAAAGATGAAACTTACAGACAAGATGGTTGAAGGAGACCATTTGATCTTTTATGAGAGCGATCAAAATATATTGAACGCCATGGAAAACAGGATAGGCCAACCTAACCTAATCCCCATTGCCTTGGAAGAACAAACGTTAACCAAGGGATATATTCAGAACAATGAATTACACCTTGGACTTGCTGGAACAGAATGGTCCTGGCCAACAAGTGAAATGGTCCTCCATGGTGAACATAATTTAATCAACACGCTTGCAGCAACATCGGCAGCGATATTGGCAGGTACGGCTATAGAGGAAATCGGACCAGCATTAAAAAGCTTTGTGAATGCTTCCCATAGAATGGAAGAAGTAGCAGAAATCAAAGGCATAAAGTTTATCAATGACAGCAAAGGCACCAATGTAGATGCTACTGCATTTGCACTTAGTGCTTTCCAGGAGCCATTGATATGGATAGCTGGAGGGGTGGACAAGGGAAATGATTACAGCTTATTGGATGATAAAGTAATCGATCATGTCAAAGTGCTGATTTGCCTTGGAAAGGAAAATGAAAAGTTAAAAATAGCTTTCTCAGGTAAAATACCGGTCATTCTAAGCACCGAAGACATAAGAGAAGCAGTACAATGGGCTTCTGATCATGGAACATCAGGAGATGTAGCCCTTTTATCTCCTGCATGCGCAAGTTTTGATTTGTTCAAAAATTACGAGGATAGAGGAGATCAATTTAAAGAGGCGGTAATAAGATTAAAGGATAAAAATTAATGACGAAAGTAAAAATCTGGCTGGAAGACAACTTAAAAGGCGACCTGATTATTTGGGGAATCGTCCTGCTATTGTCTTTAATCAGTATTCTGGCTGTTTACTCAGCTACAGGTTCTCTTGCTTATAGAAGGATGGGTGGAAACACGGAGATCTACCTTTTTAAGCACAGTGCATTGATCCTGGCCAGTCTGGTAGTCATGTGGGCGGTGCACAATATCCCCTACAAATACTTCTCTAAGTTAAGCCTGTTTGCCCTTTGGGTAAGTGTTCCATTGCTGATGATCACTTACTTCTTTGGGTCCACGATCAATGAAGCCAACAGGTGGCTTACAGTACCAATAATAAACCAGGCATTCCAGCCTTCTGATTTGGCCAAATTAGCCCTTATTTCAGCGGTGGCAGGAATGTTAGCAAAACGACAAAGGAAGATTACAGATATTAAAGGAACATTCATCCCTATCATCATTTGGATTGGCATCATCTGCCTGCTTATAGCCATGGCCAATATGTCAACGGCCGTCATGCTACTTGCAACCTGCTTGTTGCTTATGTTTATCGGACGAGTTCCTTTAAAATACCTTTTAGTGGTTGGTATGGTAGGTGCATTGGTGCTTTCTACCGCTATTTTGATGGGACAAAGAGGGGGCGTTTTCTTTTCAAGGATAGAAAAATTCATGGATGATGATCCTGCTGGGATCCCATTCCAGGCCAAGCATTCCTATATCGCCATTGCTACAGGTGGCTTTACGGGCAAAGGTCCTGGAAATAGTGAACAGAGAAATATTCTTCCTCACCCCTATTCAGATTTTATTTATGCCATCATCATTGAAGAGTATGGCATGATTGGAGGTGGATTTGTACTCTTCCTTTACCTGGCCCTACTCTATAGAGGCATGCGCGTAGTCGCCATATCCACCCGGCCATTTGGCGGTTTGTTATCGGCTGGCTTGAGTTTTTCTCTGGTGATACAGGCCATGATAAACATGGGGGTAACCGTAGGGTTGGTACCCATTACGGGATTGCCCTTACCCATGGTAAGTATGGGGGGAACCTCACTGATATTCACGGGGATATCCTTAGGTATTATATTAAGTATTAGCAGAGGTGATCATGAAGATGCCTTTGTTAATGAACAAAAATCGATCAATAGAAAAGTTAAAGTAGCATAAAGAATTGAATAACACTGGAGAAACATATCGAATCATTATTAGTGGTGGAGGCACTGGTGGACATATCTACCCTGCCATAGCTATTGCTAAGGCTTGGAACGAAAAATATCCAGAAAGTGAAGTTTTGTTTGTAGGTGCAGAAGGCAAAATGGAAATGCAAAAAGTACCAGAAGCAGGCTATAAAATAGAGGGGTTGAAGATTGCAGGCTTGCAAAGAAGGCTAACACTAGCAAACTTAAGCTTTCCCTTTAAGGTGTTGAGTAGCCTTCAAAAAGCGAAAAAATAATCAAAAATTTTGATCCACACCTGGTAGTAGGAGTTGGAGGATATGCCAGTGGCCCTGTCCTTTTTGCTGCTCAGCGCAAAGGACTACCTACACTGATACAGGAGCAAAATAGCTATGCCGGATTGACCAATAAACTATTGGCAAGAAACGCTAGTGCCATTTGTGTGGCCTACCCTGACATGGGGCGCTATTTCCCTGAAGCTAAAATCACCTATACCGGAAACCCTGTAAGAAAGGACATCCTTTCGATAGCAGATAAAAAAGCAAAAGCACTGGCTCATTTTGGGATTAACCCTGATTTACCTGTAATCCTCTCCATCGGAGGAAGTCTGGGAGCCAGAACACTCAATCAGGCCCTGCTTCATTCCATGGTAGATTTCGAATCCAAAGGCTACCAGGTTTTATGGCAGACAGGAAAGTTCTATTATGAAAAAACCATGGCAGAAGTAAAGGCCTCTGGTGTCAAAGGGATTTTTCCTTTGGAGTTTATCAAGGACATGGACCTTGCTTATGCTGCTGCAGATCTGGTGATATCCCGGTCTGGTGCTTTATCGGTTTCCGAATTAAGCTTGGTAGGAAAACCAGTGATCTTTATCCCTTCTCCGAATGTGGCTGAAGATCATCAGACCAAAAATGCCATGGCTTATGTTTCGAAAAACGCAGCATTAATCCTTAAGGATGATGAAGCCATTGCGCAATTAGCGCCAATGGTACATTCCTTGCTGAATGACCAAAATAAACGAGACAAATTGTCTCAAGCAATTAAGAAACTGGCAAAGCCTGAGGCAGCCAAAGATATTGTCAAAGTAATGGAAGGATTGATACAATGAATTTAAAAAACTTACATAGCGTCTTTTTTCTAGGAATTGGAGGAATAGGTATGAGTGCCATCGCCAGGTGGTTCAATCATATTGGAGTTCCTGTGTATGGTTATGACAAAACACCATCGCCACTTACAGAAGCGCTTGAGGCGGAAGGAATGCAAATAAGTTACGCAGATGATAGCAATAGTATTCCTGAACCGTTTAAAACTTCGGGTGCTGACAAATTAATTGTCTGGACTCCTGCCGTACCTCAAAGCAGCGAACTGTTCAAGTACTTTGAAGCAAATGGTTTTGCCATCAAGAAAAGAGCTGCAGTTCTGGGTCTGATTACAAGAAACATGGAGTCTGTTGCCATCGCGGGAACGCATGGAAAGACGACTACTTCATCCATGGTTGCACACCTGCTTAAACATGCAGGACACAATACAGCTGCATTTTTAGGGGGCCTTACTCAAAATTATAAAAACAACCTTATTCTTCATGATGAAGGGAGTTCTGAGTCACCAGTAGTAGTGGTGGAAGCCGATGAATTTGATCGTTCTTTTTTACACCTCCACCCTGACCTGAGTATAGTTACCAGCATCGATCCAGACCACCTGGACATTTATGGTGATGCAGAACAATTGATGGAAGGTTTTGCTGCGTTTATCAGGCTTACCAACCCAGGTGGTAAATTGATCATTCATCAGAATGCTTATGAAAAAATCAAGCAAAAAGAAATCGGGACAACCCCGATATTCCAGTACGGCTTGCATTCAGGGAATATCCATGCGGATAATATTAAAGTAGGTACAACCTCCTTTACCTTTGATTATGTAGCAGAAGACCAGCGAATCGATGGGCTTGTATTAGGGGTTCCGGGCTTTCATAATATTGAGAATGCACTAGCAGCAATAGCAGTAGCCATTCATTACGGGCTTTCAAAGGAGGCAATTTCTGCAGGTATAGCTACTTATAAAGGCGTAAAAAGACGATTTGAAAAGATTTACAATAGTGACCGCATCACTTATATCGATGATTATGCGCATCACCCAGAGGAGATTAAAGCTTTTCTGCAGTCTGTAAAAGCAATGTATCCAGACAAGAAAATCACCGCAGTATTTCAACCGCATTTATTTACGCGTACTAGAGATTTTGCCAGTGGTTTTTCTGAAAGTTTGTCCTTGGCAGATGAAGTCATTTTACTAGACATTTATCCTGCAAGGGAGCAGCCAATAGCCGGAATTACTTCGGAGATGTTACTTCCTGAAATCACAAGCCTTAATAAATGCGTGATATCAAAAGACAATTTATTGGCCCATTTGCAACAGCATGTCCCAGAAGTACTGGTAACTATTGGTGCTGGAGACATTGACCGTTTGGTAAAACCAATTGAAAAATGGATAAGAGATGATAAAGAATAAGGGATGGAAACTTAAAAAGTCCTTCCTGATGATAGTATTGGGAGTGACGTTGGTTGGATTTATAGCTTTTACAGAGCATAAGACAGAAAGTCGTGCGCTTTCTGAACTTGAAGTTTATGTAGAGGGTGTGAGTGATGTTTACTTTGTAGATGAAAAGGAAGTAATTGAATTGTTGACCAATGCATTTCCAAGTTTACTAAGCAACACGGCTAAAGAAAAAGTATCTATCCATGCAGTGGAAAAAAAGGTTGAGGCACATCCTTTTGTGAAAAAGGCGGAGGTATTTGAAGATTTAAAGGGCACTTTAATGGTGAAAGTGAGCCAACATGTACCCATTGCAAGAATAGTTCGTCCAATGGCTGCTGATGGGTATATCAGCTCCTCCGGAAAAATTCTTCCAACCTCATCCAACTACACTACAAGAGTTTTGATTCTGACAGGTAGTAAAGCTGAGGCATTGTTAAAAGAAAATGACCTGTCGATTGGAAATGCTCCATTGATGGAGTTAATAAAATTTATCAACTCAGATCCTTTCTGGTTGGCTCAAATCAGTGCTTTAGAACTACTTGCAAATGGAGACATCAATATGTACCAGCAAGTAGGGAAACAAGTGATAGAGTTCGGGAAGCCTGAAGATATTGAAATAAAGTTTAGAAAAATAAAAACCTATTATAAGAAAATCCTACCAGAAAAAGGATGGAATACTTATGACCGGGTCAATGTAAAATATAAGGATCAAATTATTTGTGAATAATTGTTAGCGCTATGGAAAACGAAAAACTCATTGTAGGACTGGATATCGGCACCACAAAAATATGTGCCATTATAGGCAGGAAGAACGAATATGGAAAGCTAGAGGTGTTGGGTATGGGTAAAGCAGTGTCTGATGGCGTAATCAGAGGCATCGTTACCAATATTGACAAAACGGTTAATGCAATTACTAAGGCAGTAAATGAAGCATCCGAAATGTCAAATGTGGACATAGGGGAGGTAATTGTAGGTATAGCAGGCCAACATATCCGTAGCTCTATCCACCATGGTGTGATTATCAGAAACCCAAAAGACGAAGAAATTACGGTCGAGGATGTCCGCAGGTTATCCAATGATATGGAAAACATCGTCGTTCCTCCAGGCAATAGTATTATTCATGTAATGCCGCAAGACTATACGGTGGATTATGAAGAAGGAATTCGTGATCCTGTGGGAATGTCTGGCGCGCGTATGGAAGCAGATTTCCATATCATCACTGCTCAGTCTGCTGCCATAAACAATATTGATCGTTGTGTAAAACGAGCGAACTTACAATCCAAAGCTTTGATCCTTGAGCCTTTGGCAAGTTCTTTATCTGTCCTAAGTGACATGGACAAAGAAGCTGGTGTTTGCTTGGTAGACATTGGTGGTGGCACTACCGATGTAGCCATATTTTACGACAACATCATCAGGCATACCGCTGTAATTCCTTTTGGAGGAAATATTATTACAGCAGATATAAAAGAAGGTTGCATGGTCATGCAACATCAAGCTGAATTGTTGAAAACGAAATTTGGAAAAGCCATAGCCGAAGAAGCCAACCCAAATGAAATAGTATCTATACCTGGATTAAGAAACCGTCCACCAAAAGAAATTTCCGTGAAAAATCTTGCTTCCATTATCCAGGCAAGAATGGAGGAAATAATAGAAATGGTTCAGTCGGAAATTGCAACCAGTGGCGTATACAAGAAACTCGCTGGTGGCATAGTATTAACCGGAGGGGGTTCATTACTTCACGGAGTCGGCCCGCTTTTTGAATACATCACAGGGCTGGACACTAGGATAGGTTATCCAAATGAACATTTAGGCAAGTCTAAGGTGGATGATGTTAAAAGCCCAATGTACGCCACTACTGTAGGGCTGGTATTGGCTGGATTTAGAGGACTGGATGATAGAGAAGATACTTATCGACAGAAAGAGAGCTTAAAAATCCCGGAAGGAAAAAGAGGGTTGAGAACAGACCAGTTAAGCAGTGATATTTTCGGGTCAATCACTAAAAAGCTAAAAAGATTCATTACTGATGATATAGGAGATGACTCCGGACAATATTAATATCAGAAGTAAGGAAAGAAATCAGTATTCAAA
Source organism: Cyclobacterium qasimii M12-11B (assembly GCF_000427295.1). Classification (GTDB taxonomy): domain Bacteria; phylum Bacteroidota; class Bacteroidia; order Cytophagales; family Cyclobacteriaceae; genus Cyclobacterium; species Cyclobacterium qasimii. The sequence continues at coordinate 45,267 of NZ_ATNM01000099.1, forward strand.
AGAGGAAAAATGTCAAGCATCATGAAAGACTATAAATTTGATATTCAAAAAACCATCGATCGATCATCAAGGTCATTGGTGTAGGAGGAGGTGGTTCCAACGCCGTGAATCACATGTTTAACCAGGGGATAAAAGACGTGGAATTTGTGGTAGTCAACACAGATTCCCAAGCTTTAAAAAGCAGTCCAGTCCCACTAAAACTTCAAATCGGAGTTCACCTTACTGAAGGATTAGGTGCTGGTGCCAACCCTGAAAGAGGTAAAAATGCGGCATTGGAAAGCAAGGACGAAATTAGAAAACTCCTTGAAGACAATACCAAAATGGTATTTATCACTGCTGGCATGGGAGGTGGTACTGGTACAGGAGCAGCTCCTGTCATTGCTAAAATAGCAAAGGACATGGACATCCTGACGGTAGGAATCGTCACTGCGCCATTTATATTTGAAGGAAGGAAAAAAACCTTCTCAGCACAAGCTGGTATTGAAGCCCTTAAAGAGAGTTGTGATACCGTGCTTGTTATCCTAAATGATAAGCTTCGGGACATTTATGGTAATTTACCTATTCGCCAGGCATTCGGTAAGGCAGACAATATCCTAAGTACAGCGGCAAAATCCATCGCAGAAATCATCACAGAAACACAGGATGTTAACGTGGATTTTGAAGATGTGAAAACCGTCATGAAAGATGCTGGAGCAGCAGTAATGGGCTCTGCAATGGAAGAAGGCGAAGGAAGGGCCATTAAAGCCGCCGAAAAAGCGATCTCTTCACCATTGTTGAACAATGTGGATATAAAAGGTGCAGAGAAAATTCTATTATCTATCATGTCTGGAGAAGAAGAAGAGTTGTCTATGGACGAACTCGTGGAAATCACAGAATACATCCAGGAAAGAGCTGGCGACATGGCAGATGTGATCTTTGGACAAGGCATAGATCCAGACCTTAAAAAGGCTATCCGTGTAACCGTTATTGCCACTGGTTTTGAAACGAAGTCATTAGCAGCCAAAAACAAAAAGGATAACGAGGAAGAGCCTACCAAAAAGGTGATTGATCTTGAATCAGGTAAATCCTCTAAAGAGGAGGAAGCGGCAGTCTCCGGACAATCCATACCTTTCACTGTACAGCAAGCTCCTATTCCTGTTCAGGAACCAACAAAACAACAAGAGCCAGTAATCGAAAATGTTGCGCCAAAGGTAAATCCTCAGCAAATTAAAGCGACTGAGTCTGAAGACGATGATTTTGAATATGTGTCTCCAGAACCTAAAGCGGAACCTAAAAAAGTACTGTCTTTATTTGACAAGCCTGGTCAAAATCAGTATCGGCAAGAAGAAAAGGAAACAGAAGAGTCGGCTGTTAATCAGGTAGATTATTTTGAACAAATCAAGGTAAAAGCGCTTAAAAGAGCCCATGATAGGTTTGAAAAACTAAGACAAATGAGATCGGTAGATCAGTCTCCAGAGGAATTCAAAGAAAAAATTGAAGTCCCGGCTTATATGAGAAAAAAGATCAAACTTCAAGAAGTCCAACACAGTTCTGAAAGAAGCATTTCTAAGTTTAACCTAAATGATGACAACGAAATCATCAGTAATAATAGGTTCTTGCATGACAATGTTGATTGACCTTTAAAAGTCAATCAACAATTTTGCTTGTTCATTCAATAATGCCAAATACAGCCTGTTGGATACATGGTCGTTTGACATGTTTTCCTCTATTTTTGCCAGTTTAATTTTATTGGCCAAAACATGCATCCCCAGGTAATTAAAGATGTCGGTAAGGTGGCTAAGTGCGATGCCACCCCCGCCGATACCTGATGAAATACCAACCAAGGCACATTTCTTAGCGTTAAAGCTATTTGGATAAGTCATCCCATCAATAAAAGACTTTAATATTCCAGGGAATGAACCATTGTACTCAGGTACAATGAAAACAAACTTGTTACCACTTTTAATTTTATCATGAATGGCATTATAGGCTTTGTTTTTGCCATTGTGCTCATATAAGGCTGTAAAAACAAAATCATCCGGCAATTCCGTGAGGTTAATGATCTCCGCCTTGGCACCATTTTGCTCCAAAATCTCTTGATAAATAACAGCGATTTTCTTAGAAATTGCATTTTTACGATTGGTACCAACTATTATCTTAATCATACAGGCTTAAATTTGATTATATTATTACAACCAAAGGGCATATAAAGTTTCTAGATTATTGTTTTAAACTGGAACATATAATAAACAAACGATAATTTATTAAATTCTCTTCCCCTGAATAAGAATCAGGGTAGGCTGAGAAATACCAGTAAATCTTATCCCATATCCACTTCTTAATTTGCAGAACGCCACTCGAATTTTGCCAAAAAATTTCGCCTACGGTTTAGGCAAAACTACAAAGTCATAGAAGATTAAAAATCCGTACCTTCGGGTGGTCAGGTAATGCCAAAGGGGTAATTTACCTGTTTTGTATGGCAATTTCAACACTAAATACAATGATTTTGCCTATTTTAGTTTAAACCATAGTTAACGCATCATTCCTGAATTGCCAAATTCACATGTATAAAGATTTCGAAATCAACTATCTGGACAAAATTCATCAGGCAGTAGCTCACCTAAAAGGTATAATTAATGATAAACCTGAAATAGGAATAATTCCTGGTACAGGACTAGGGAGTTTACTCAACGACATAGAAATAATCACCGAAATCCCTTACCAGGAAATCCCACATTTCCCTATTCCAACAGTTGTTTCACACCACAGCAAATTAATTCTAGGCAAAGCTGAAGGAAAGCTTATCCTGGCCATGAAGGGTCGGTTTCATTATTATGAAGGCTATTCTATGAAGGAAGTTACTTTTCCTATTCGGGTAATGAAAATGCTCGGAATTAAAACGTTGATTATTTCCAACGCTTCAGGTGGACTCAACCCTGATTTTAAAATCGGAGACGTTATGGTCATTGAAGACCATATAGATCTTTTCCCTGAGAACCCACTCAGAGGACTACATGTAGAAGGATTTGGAGACCGTTTTCCAGATATGAATACTGCCTACCACCCGGGAATGATCCAATTGGCTTTTGATATTGCCAAACAAACCAATATAAACTTACAAAAAGGAGTATATGCTGGAGTTCAAGGTCCAAACCTGGAAACACCAGCCGAGTACAAATACTTGAGAACAATTGGTGCAGATGCCGTAGGGATGAGTACAATCCCTGAGGTAATTGTTGCTATTCAATCTGAAATGAATGTTTTTGCATTGTCGGCCATCACCGATTTATGTACCCCTGGAAATATAAAGAAAGTTAGCCTTCCTGATATCCTTGAGGCAGCTGCAAAGGCGGAACCTGCTATGCGTAAAATCATCCTGGAACTATTAAAAAGAATATAAATACCCCTCGTTTCATCCATAAAACCTCACTTAAATCACTTCTTTCGGCAGATTATTTGATGAACTGTCAATGCACAGCTATAAAGCCACTACCATAAATCCACTATTGGAACAATTATTGGAGACTTTCCATTAAAAAAGAATTATGGAAAAAGTATTGATAATTGGAGCAAATGGAAGTATAGGGCGTATCCTGTCGGAGAAGCTTAAAGACAATCCTGATTACACCCCTGTGGCCATGGTAAGGGAAGAAAGCCAAGTGGAACATTTCAAAAACAAGGGAATAGATACTGTTATTGCCGATTTAGAACAAGATTTTGGCCATGCTCTTCAGGGGATTGACAAAGTTATCTTCGCTGCTGGATCTGGTGCTAAAACTGGAAAGGACAAAACGGAACTGGTAGACAAGAAAGGGGCCATTAAAAGTGTCGATTTTTCGATTAAATATGGCGTAAGGAAATTTGTAATGCTGAGTTCAAGAGGAGCTGAAAATGCTGAAAAAGCCGATGAGTCCATGCAGCATTACCTTCTCGCAAAAAAAGCCGCTGATGAGCATTTAAAGGCTACTAACCTTCCTTATGCCATCGTTAGGCCGGGAAGCTTAACAGATGGCCCTTATACCGGGGAGATAAAAATAGCTGATATTTTCAATGAAAAAGGAGACATTTCCAGGGCTGACGTAGCAGCTGTTTTAATACACATGCTCGATCATGGAATAGATGGGAAACAGGTTTTTGAAATCTTAGGTGGAAAGGTAGACATTGAAGATGCCGTACGTTTATTCCTTAAAACAGGCCAAGCAGTGACATAATATTCCTTATTTTATAGTTTTTAGCCATTTATCATTTTTTGGTTAAATTTATTGGAACAGTAACCCAATAACCTAAACTATGATACACTGGCTCTCCTATTTATTTACCGCTGTTTTAATTAACAACTCACCAGAACCACATTTTCAAGCCCAGACACTGGACGACAACATTCAAATCGGCTATGGACTTGCCATTGGGGATGTAGACGGTGATGGAAAACCGGACATTTTATTGGCTGACAAGAATGAGTTTGTCTGGTACAGGAATGGCGATTGGAAGCGGTTTGTGATGGTCAAAGACCTTACTGAATATGACAATGTCTGTATTGCCGCCAGAGACATCAATGGTGACGGCATGGTAGAAGTGGCTGTAGGTGCCCAATGGAATCCGGGAGAAACCTCAAATGAGCAAAAATCCGGGTCGGTACATTACCTTATCCGACCAGAGGACCCCACCAAAGCCTGGGAACCTGTAAAGCTACACCATGAACCTACCGTGCATCGCATGAGGTGGGTGAAGGCAAATGACAACTTGTTTCATTTGGTAATGCTCCCCCTCCATGGACGAGGCAATAAAGGAGGTTCTGGGGACGGGGTTAAAGTGATCGCTTATGAGCAAATAGACAAAGAAGGCCGGGACTGGAAACATTGGGTCTTGGATCAAAGCATGCATGTTACCCATAACATGGAACCTGTCCCCAGCGAAACGGGTGAAACATTGTACATTGGAGGCAAAGAAGGCGTCAAAGCTTTCTCTTATCAGGATGGTGTCTGGACACACAAATCCAAGGACGGTTGGCTAGTCAATGAATACGGGTTTGGTGAAATTCGTGTTGGAAAAGATGCAGTAGGAAATTCCTTTTTGGCTGGTGTGGAACCCTTTCACGGTCCAACCTTATCCGTTTATACTGTCGACAAAAAGCCTTTTGCTATAGAAAATTTAAACCGAACCCTCCTTACTTCTGCCATGATGCAGGGACATGGGCTTGCCACAGCCGATTTGCTCAATATGGGTGAAGACCAGATAGTCGTTGGTTGGAGAGAAGCCAATGACGATGGTGACCTGGGTATAAAAATGTTTGTTCCGCAAGAAGATGGTTCTTGGGAGAAACATTGGTTGGATAAAAATGACATGGCTTGTGAGGACCTGAAAGTAGCAGACCTTGACGGTGATGGCAAACCTGAAATTATTGCTTCAGGAAGAGCGACAAAGAATTTAAAAATATATTGGAACAAAAGTTATTGATCCAACACTAACCATACAGATAAACCCAAGCTAAACAGCACATTCATGTATCAATACCTAAAAAGCATCTCAGCGACACTCCTACTTACAGTTGGTATCGTACTATTCAGTCCTGCACAGGATCTTTCACCATTGGCCAATGATTTTATTGAAAGTTTAAGTCCGGAATTAAAAAAGCAAGCTTGCTTTCCTTTTGATCACTCAGAGCGATTCAATTGGCACTTTGTTCCTCGGGAAAGGAATGGCCCTACTTTTCATGACTTTGACCAAACACAAACTACAAATGCATTGAATTTGATGAGGGCTTCCTTAGGGACAGCAGGACAAGAAAAGGCTGCGGCTATTATCGAACTGGAAAACGTACTAAGGGCGGTTGAAAACAGGCCTGAAAATGACACCTACCGGGATCCATTAAATTATCACTTCAGTGTTTTTGGACAGCCCTCAGCTGACAAAGCCTGGGGCTGGAGACTGGAGGGGCATCATTTGTCATTAAATTTCTCCTCTGCCAAAGGAACCATCACCTCCTCTACCCCATCTTTTATGGGCTCCAACCCAGGCATCATTTTAGAGGGGCCTCATATGAACAGGCAGGTTCTTGGGGATGAAACCAACGTAGGATTTCAATTATTGCATTCATTGAACGAGACCCAAAAGAAACAAGCTGTTTTTGCCAACAAGGCCCCAGCAGATATAATCACCTCAAATAACAGGAAAGCGAAAATCCTGGATCAGGCGGGAATAAAAGGAAGTGACCTTCAACCCAAGCAACTGGCCCTATTAAAAGAATTGGTAGAAGTTTATCTCTCCCGATTCACCGCTGAATACCATGCGGACTTATTGAAACGAATTAAAAATTCAGGTTGGGAAAAAATGTCTTTTGCTTGGGCAGGAGCAGAAACGAATAGCGTTGGCCATCCTCATTATTACAGCATTCAGGGTGCTGGCTTACTGATAGAGTATGACAATATTCAAAACAATGCCAACCATGTGCATGCAGTGGTTAGGGATCTTCAAAATGACTTCGGAGGAGATCTGCTACAAAGCCACTACTTACAGGACCATTTAGGTAAAAATATGGCCCATAGTGCAGAATAAAAAAAGCGTAACCTAATAGATATTATAGGTTTGCATTGCAAACCTCGTAAACGAATAGCCCATAGTCAATACTGTGGGCTATTTTTGTTCTAATGAAAGAGAAATTAACCAATACAATAGTTGCTTAATTTAAACAACCTTTTTCTTAATATCAGGAGAAGGTCTGTAGGCATAATATTGTAGCACTTCCTCCAGTGCCATTTTCAGGGCTTTGTTAACGGGTAAAATTTTATTGCCCATGTGAAAGTCTATTTGATTCAACTGCATATAGTAGTCAGTAAAAACCGGCACATTCAGGCCTTTTGAAATGGCCTCTACCGTAGCATTAAAATGTTCGGATTGACCTTCTTTGATGATTTTACAAGTAGCCAATCTCAAATGTCCATATTTATCCTTATTGGCAGCAAACCCAAACAGCCGACAAATTAAACCCCGGTATTTGTAATCGCTACAACGACCCTGACCATTAATGGTTAAAGGCTTATAGATCAAACATGTCAAACTATGGGCCTCATCAAGCTTGGTGAGGGTGCTTTCTGCCTCCCCATTTAAAAACAGGTGAAAAGCCCAAGGTAAAAATTCTAAAGGAGAAGCTTCAATATCAGGGTAGGTACAACATTTACCACAACCAGCAACACAGCCCAATCCTGATGCTTGTTCAAACTGAGCGCTTTCTTGCTCCAATTGATGAAAAAGTTTTTCCACCAATTCCACTTTTCGCTCTATAGACATTATTTTTTATCGAAGGTAGACTTAAAAAAACTATAAGAGGATGTTTATTTATAAAAAGAAATCAAGATTTTTTCATTATTGAATTCCTGCGAAATGATTTTAGATTTAAAGGTATAACTGCGTCTAAACCAAGAAGAAATCCATTCCCTATTTTAAAGAAGGTTAAAAGATAAATGGTCAAAAACTCAATAGCCTATCTCCATAATTTCAAAGACCCGATCTGCCTTGGCTAGTTTCAAAATTGCTTTGTCTCCAACTTTCTTGTCTATTAATAATCTTGCAATTGGCGAAATAAATGAAATTTTTCCCTTAGCAACATCTGCTTCGTCTACCCCCACAATTTGATATTGATTAAGTTTGGTATCATCCCCTATTTTGAAAGTCACCACTGCTCCAAACCGCACTTCATTGGGAGGCTGATTGGCAGATTCTACTATCTTGGCTGAATTGATACGGCTAGTAAGCAATTGCAATTTTGCATTGATGTGATTAAACGCAATTCTCCGTTCTTTCTCATCATGATGCCCCAATTGTTCTCTTTCATTTATTAAAGCCTCTTTTTCGTCTAATAGCTCTTTCATACCAATCCTGGTTACGTAATTCGTTACTCCCTCTGGTAAGTCAGCTCTAGGTGGAACCATTGGAATCACTTCCTGGTCGTCTTCTTTTACAAATCCTCTACTCATGGCTATAGTATTATAAAAATATTTTCTTTGGATCTACTTTATATTCCTTTAAGACTGGGGCTTGATAGGCCTTTACTTTTAGTCCGAAATTAAAGCACTATAAATGGCCCTTACAATAAGTCCAGACAAGGTAGTTTCAGCAAAAAGAAAGCCTAAGTCACAACTAAAACATAAAAAAGTGGATTCAACCTCTTAAAAAATAAAATTGAATAATCGACCCTCTTTTTCAATCCCAGACACTATAAAAGCAAAAGGCGAAAAACCAATCCGTAAAGTCACTCTAATTCCCAGTACTCTTTCCATGCCCTAAACCTAACGTAGGACTAAAAGATTACAGCCCAGACGTTTTCAGGAGGCACAATACTTATTTACTAACAGCTGGTATTTCTTTAATTCTTCTATGGACATCTCTTTTGTCCCATCATTACCCTATTTTAATATTTTATCGCAATACACTATGGCCATATACAAGTAATTTTTTGATGTATCAAACTTCTCAATTTAAAAAGAAAAGCATCACTTGGTATAACCTTTTCCTGATATTCTGGACAACAGATCATTGCACTGATGATTCTTGTAGCAGATTAAAATTCAGGTAAATGATAAAAAGCAAAATTTTATGAGTAATTAGAAGGGTTATTTAAATCTTCGCCATTAAGTAGAATGATTTCTAATCGAAAAAATTATATAGGTCTTCTATTGAAGCATTATCAAGGATAAACAGGTTGTTTTCTGTCCCTGTATTCTTAAAACCTGATTTAATAATTTCAATGTCTTCATTGATAATACTCAAATTTTCATGCTTTCCATTTCCGTCGGTTATTCCTGAAATCAACAGTTTTATGGGTGCTAAGCCTGCGGCAAGGTCTGGCAAGTCATAATATTGCAATGAACCCGCTACTGCGTTGTCAATAAATTGCGGGGCATAAAATCGGGATGCTACAATTGACCTATAAGATGAATATGGTTTAATAAGTGCAACATGTGTAATTGATTTTTCAAAAGCTGCAGCATGCAGTAGTACCGGGGACATTTGTTCATGCGCAATACCACGTATTTCTTTAATTTCATCATTCTCCTTAATGACTTGGACAAGTCTGAGCACATCACTTACTCTAATACCCAAAATACTCCTTCCTATCATTACGGAAGGATACCAGATTTGATATATAAGTCCTTTATTGTAAGCATGGTCAAAATACGAACCACCTAACCATTCGCCAGGACCTGTTTCACCCGTGCCAATTAAATCAGGAACCAATACCGTATAACCTTGATTTACAACATCCTCTATTTCATTACTTTCGGAAGAACTGGCAATTTTACCATCGGGATGTAAATAAATGATAGCCTTTTTATTCGAAGCATCAGGGGTAAACAATAAATAAGGGACAGGATAGTCACCTTCGCCTTTAATAAAATATTTCTCAATAAGATATCCTGTTTTTCTTATACTTCCTGTAAGAACTGGCTTTGGATTGGTTCCGGGCTTAATATAGCCGGATAGTTGTTTGGCATATTCCACCACCTTTGCTGGGTAATCTTCAATTGCTTTTCTTGACCGCTTTAGCTTTTCGTTTAATTTTTCAGCTTCTTTTTTATTCAAACTAAAAACAGACTCATAATTATCAAAAGATGTTGAAACTTGCCCTGTTGGGGTAACCTGTAATTCTTCTTCTGATAATGGGACCAATTCCTCGTCAAAAGGATCTCCGGGATTATCTAAGTGTTGTTGAAAAAAAGCATACGTCGCTTCCCTGTTCTTTTTTGTACTTGAGTGGGCCGCAAGATCTTCTACCCTGCCAAAGTTGTCTTCTTTGTCATAGGCTTTGTACATTTTTGAAATTTCTTCCTCTGCTTCTTTTGAACCATCAATATTAAAAATATCATTTGTGGTTGTTATCATTAAAGCCGGTTTGGGAGCTACGGCTATCAGAAAGTCAGCATGGTCAATTTTGTTTGAAAACATACCTATTATGTTTTGTTCCCCCTCTCTAGGCCCTATTGATTGCAACATTCTAGTGTATGTTGTTATATGGTTTTCAACAGCGATAGCGTCAATCCGATCATCAAATGGTGAAATATAAGCTGTTTGAAAACCACCTCCAGACCTTCCTGTCATCCCTATTCTGCTGCCGTCAACAAAATTTCTGGTTAATAAGTAATCAACTGCCCTAATCCCATCCCAGATCATGTATTTAGTTAAAGAACTGCCGTTTAAAAATATTTGAGCTGTAGAATAAGCATGTTCTCTTGTCACAGCCCCTACTATTGACTCATTATTCACGGAGTCAAAATATTGAAATCGTTCCCCCTGCCCAATCGGATCGTATGCAAATACAACAAAGCCTTTTTTCACCAGGTTAAGGATAATTTGCTGATAGCCGCCACGATATCCTTGCGCGGTATGACCACTACAATATACAATCGTTGGGACTTTATCCCCCTCTTTTACAGAAGAGGGAATAAACAAGGAGGAGGTGACATAAAAATTAGGTTGGGATTCGAAAAGGATGTTTTCAACACGATAAAAATCCTTTTCAATTGTCGATACAATTTTTGAATTCAAGGGTGTTCTTGCGGGGAATTCTCCAATAACTTTTTTCAACGACCCTTTTACCTTTTCCTGGTATTTTAACCAATCATCAGTGCTGCGAAGGTTTTCAACTTCAATTTTACGTTCGTTTAATAAGCCGTAAGCCTGATCGGTAATATGATCATACAATGCATTTGGTGCATTACTAAAGCCCTTCCAGTCTTTTATTACATCTAATTCCTTTTGGGCATTTGAATTTGAACTTAATGAAAGTAGTACAATTACGAAGAAAATTTTTCCAAGGAACTTGTTTTGTATTGACAATCGCTTTTTTATTAATTTCATATAAGATGATAGTAACGATTCAAAATCCATTTCTTTTTGCATACTTGCCGCATTTGCCAATGCCTGACCGAAAAAGTCATTCTCATTAGCAACAACACAACCTCTAACGGATAAAAAGTAGTCAGTAGAAAAGCGTTTGTTTTCTTCTTTTTATGAATCAGTTCCAATATTTGAAGCATAGATTAAACCGTCAAGAGCGTACAGTTTCACTGCTGAAATTGCTTGATGTTTGTGGCTTGTTTTGACCTCACCGATAACTTGGGTATTTCATGAGGTTTATGCTGCAGAGATGCGCAAATAAGGACTACACGCCTTCCCTTTACTTTTTCCTTTCTCAAATTAAGGCTTCTGTACAAGAAATCAAGCGGAAAAACCACTTATTTAATTGAAACCGATACAATACGGAAATATATTTCCATAGTAGCGGCGTCCTTATATCCCAATAATACCTGGATCCTTCTTAAACCCGAGGTATGCTATGGCCATTCTAATCCTGATGAACTACCTCCCTTTATTGCCCTGAGCCTAGTAAAGAGGCAAACATAGCTTTCAGTCCAGGCTGTTCCAGCCATCCGAATGCTTGGCTATGGACAATAGTATTTATTTTCTTTTATAACTTGATTTTTCACTTGTTCCATCTGGATTTACAAACTCAAAAGTGTAATTGCCATCAGTATCCCAACCGTAATTTATTTTATGGATTTGTGAACTCACTTTATAGGTCAAGTTAAATTGCTGGGAATTAGGGTTTTCAAAACCAATGATTTCTGCCCCACGTAATGGTCTCAAATCAGGTCTTACACCTCTTGTTTTTGCTTGTGGCATTATTTCATTTTCGGGGGCTTTTGTTCGAGGGTTTATCTCAACTTTGCCCTTCATTGCAGCAATTAAATAGGGGTATTCTTTTACAGCGTGGTATTGATAGGTACTGTCTGAAGTAAATCGGCCTAAATTCTCATCCAACTCCTCTGTCGTTTCACCATACACAGCAAAGCCATCTAAGGCATAAGCAATGGGCTTGTCCTCTCCAACTTTAGATTGTAAGTGCGTTGGAGCTAAGTGGTAATGGTAATCATCTGCTCGTCCACAATGACCGCCCCAATTGTCAAGTTCCCCAATCGCATTGGCATCTTCACCTCGATTATTGAGCGGATTAAAAATAGGAATGCCGTTTGCTGCAATGGCAATGGCCCCTTTCATGAAATTGTCTTTTGTGGACATTGGATTTTCAGCCAATTCAGGCTGCAAAGGAATAGCCCAGGCATTTTTACCCGAATAATCATGGTTAATAGGAACTTGTTGCTGCCAATTGGTAATCCCTACCATCATTTTGTGGGCTGGAATACCATCTGACTCGATATAAAAATAATTGTCATCATGCCTTGTACTAACCTTGTCAAAAGATCCAAATACAGCTTCTAAAAATGGAAGCTTATTGGCAGCCATTTTTTGTAAAGCTTTAGAAGATTGTGTGTTTGCACAGCCCATAATTAAAAACAGGACACCAATAAAACTTGTGGCCAGAAAAGGCTTTTTTGTCTCCTTTTTCAGGTTAAAAACTGAAAGTGCTACCATTGCTATCCCTATTATTAGCAACAAATTTGAATAGTCAAATGGCTTGCTAACCTGGCTTTCTTCCGTCGCGTTCAATTGACTGATAAGACGCACTCTTTCTGTAATATAGTTTTGCTCCTGAGCTTTAAAGTCAGCAAAATTGAAAGTGAGCACTTCATGATTTTCATCGCTTAAATACACCGTTTCTCCTTCTTTCATAATGAAATCGCCTTTAATCGCTTCATTACTATTCACAAAGTGCCAATCTTTTGTTGGTGTGCCGTGCCCCCCTTCGTGGGCAAAAGTTTGATAGGTGATTAGATGTAGGGCAAATAAGAAAAAAAGCTTTTTCATTTGTAAATCATTTATTGGAATCTGTAAAAGTTAAGGTTGTCCTGTCAATTACCTTAACACCAGAAATGGCTTTCATTAATGTTTCCAAATCAACATCCAGAGAATTTGATGTAGGAAGTGATTTTGGCATTTCTGACAAGGCAAATAGCGCAATAGTATACGTATGTTCTCCTGGTCCGTGAGAACAAGGTGAAGTGTAAGATATGGCTGTCCCGTCCTTATTGGATCCCATATACCAATTTGGGTTGTTAGCCATTTTATATGGAATTTCAGAGACAGATGGATTGATACCCCATAAAAGTAAGTATGAATTTATTACAGTTTTATCATCTTTTTTAGGGTAATGGTACATAACTATAGCTAAAGAATTTGTGCCTTCAGGTACATTAGTCCAGGATAGGGGTATAGAATTTTCTATATCATTTACTTTTTTTTCACATTTATAATCTTCTAATAATTTTCCATTATCCACAGCTTTGCTATTCAATTTAAAATCTGGGTTAATGGTTTTAAAATCATCGTAATTATAAAAAGAAGCTTCTTTTTTAGTATTACAAGAATTCCCGAATGATAAAATTAAGATTGTTACAATAAATACGAGATTATTCTTCATTTTGATATTGCTATCCTTTGTTCCTTTATAATTATGTTATTAATTAACGATATATCGTACTAATACTTCGTTGTCTAAAACGACATTGGTAGACCAAATAAATTGGGCATCCTTTTTAGAATCGTCAAAAATTGAAGTAAAGTTGGTGTAGGATGGTTTATTATCTACGCCAATGGTTCGATTGCTAAAGGTGGTAGCATTAGGCCAATTAGAATCATCAAAATCAGTTTTCATCCAATCAGTAGGAACCTCCCAATGTAAGGCATAAAAAGAGGACCCATCCTGACCTCCTTCTGTACTACAGTTTTTAGAATACCTGTAATTGCCTTCTTCTGATACACAGCCTAAATCTACAATTGGAGCCGTGTAAAAGGTTTGTGCCTTCCAATTTTCATCAGTTGCAGCAATGATATTGTTTTGAGCATCTTTAATTACGGCCACCATTCCACCATCTCCAGCATGAAAGGGCTTGCCCCTATTGGCTTCACAACCAACACCAAGGTGTTCTTCCCAATCCACTAATTTCATTGCCACTGTAAATGGTTTTTTAGCTTTAAACCTTACAATACTCGAATTAAACTCAGTAAATGGAACCTTGTCTTTTCCAACAGGAATACCATTCACATACATTTCAAAGTAATTATCAGCAAAAATATAGGCTGTGTAAAGATCGCCTTCCTGGTCAATTACTATGCTATTGGATTCGTCATAATGGGATAAAGCTTCTTCTGCGGTTTTATAGGTTATTCCCTCGCAAGAATTAAATAAATCTGCGGCAAAAGGAAATTCACTGTTCGTATAGTTGGTTTCAGCAGGAACAATCCACTCTTTCTGATCGGTAGAAGTGATTTTTCCAACATCCGTTTTTCTACCCCGCTCACAGGAATAAATAGCTTCAGATATCGTGGTTGCTATTCCTTGAGTAATACTTGCCGTTCCATTATAAGCTGAAATTGACGTAGTTTCTACGTTTTCATTTGATGTTGTTTTTGTTTTTCGATCTGCACATCCCACTGTCAATGTCAGCATTAGGAATAAAAGGAAATAGTGATTCATCATTTGAAGTTTTAATTATTGTACTAAATAATATTCGGCTGGCTTTACCCAATTTTTACCGGACAGCCAATGGCTTTAGTAAAGTTAGGGTCTGGTTTTGAGCCATTTTCTAAGGCTTCAATAGCTTTTTCTACGTATTTGACTTTAACATCATCTGCAGATTGTGCATTGTCATCTATCGTTCCTATGTATTGAACTTTACGTTCGCTATCTAATAAAAACACATGTGGAGTTCTTACGGCACCATATTTTGGGAAAATCTCATGTTTTTCATCAGCTAAATAGGGGAAAGGAAAGTCTTTTTCTTTCGCTCTTATTTGCATGGCTGCAAAATTTTCCGTCTCATTGTTCTCATTTACGTTAGGGTTAATGGCGATTACTGGATAACCTTTTGAAGAATAGGTATTGTGTAAAGCGATTAAGCGATCCTCATACATTTTTGAGAAGGGACAACCATTGCATGTAAATACTACAATGTATCCTTTGGCCTCTTCGTAATTGGCCAATGAAACCATGGTCCCATCTACATTTTTAAGATTGAAATCAGTGGCAACTTCTCCAATTTTATATCCACCAACTTCTTCTAAAGTTTTTGTTTGCTCTGGATTATGACCACCACGAGGAGGACCTTTTCTTTCACCACCTTTTGATTTGTTATTACAAGAGGTTAATAATCCGGCAGTTAAAACTACGAGTACTAAAAGATGACTAAATTTTCTCATTATTTAATTAATTTTTGAATTTCATTTTCTAAATCTTCAAGGCTCTCAAAGGCACGCTCATGAAATGAGCGATTCTTGTTATTGAAAATAATTGTAAAAGGAATTGCTCCTGACCAATTAGGATCAATTTTATCAATCCAACTATTCGAATCAGGATCGTCTAATAGGATCACTTTAGATGAAATATTTTTGTCTTTTAAGAAAGGTTTCAATTTTGTTTCTATGTCCTTTTGAAAATCAAGACTTACCAAGAGTACATCTGCATTTGGGTTCTTTTTCGCATATGCCTCAATAATGGGCAATTCCTTTACGCAAGGAGCACACCACATCGCCCAAAAATTCACTATTTGAGGCTTTTCTGAATCCGTATACAATAACGGCTCAAGAGTTGTAAAGTCATGAACTGTAATGATGTCTGTATCATTTTGGTTTAATGCTACCTTTACCTCACTGCTATTACTACTGCAACCCGTATAAAATAATGAAACACATAACCATAATATTAAACCGTTTTTTTGTGTCATCTTTTTAAATACTTCAACTGTTTGGATGCTATTTTAATGATAATATTCGATTGATACTCATGGTCCTTTTCCGCCAAGGATTTATATAAAGCGGTGCGACTTTCCACACCCCCCAAAGAAGTGAGATCGCAATGCTCAAGCAGGACTGTATCTGCCAAAAACCAAATGCGCATTTGTTAAACGAACCCTTTTAAGGCAGTAAGCACACATTTATTGCCGTTTATTTCTACGTGGGTTAATTTTTTAATAATGACCTGTTTCATACTATTTGTTTTATGACTTGGTGGTGTAATGGTATTAAAATAAAATAGTATCTATAAAAGGAATCGACAATCTTGAAGATTTTACCGACAGGGTGTATCATTTTATCTCTTAAAATTTTTAAGAATTTATCAAAAGTCATATTATAATTTAGACCTGAATTATGCTGTTTAGCCATTTTTATGATTCATATTAAAAAATTTGCTGACATGCATTCAGTGTCGAGTAAGAAAAAGGTGGCAGCCAGAACCACTCAGCCTGGAACGAAGACCACCCCTACACCAACTCCAAAATGCATAACCTCACCAATAATTACACTTTATCAAAAAGTCTTCAATAGAAACCTTGGAACACCTAGGTCTTAGATTTTTTAAAACCTCAAAAATCAATGAAGGAGGGACTAAAAAGCGATACTAAAAAATCAATTCGTCCGCTTTTTATTAATTTTACTGCCACTGAATTATCCAACAAAACCATTCCAATACCTCATGTTCAGGTAAATTTTACAATTCGTTTTTTTGTAACGAGTTTCTGGAATCAACATAGTCTACGTCAATCACATAGCGTCTTTTACTAGCAGATATTTTAAACCTGGCTATTAACCATTTTTTTGGTGATTTTTATCTTCAATCTCATCTTATAAATAGGCTACAATGGATTACGGTAAGAAGCGTTGCACATTTCAAAGTGTAAAACCGGTACAAACCCACCGATTAAATGTTGTTTTGCTCAAATATAGCCCTCTCAGTGCAATGATTTTTACCACGTTTTAGCGCTATTGTTCTTCCATTAGTTATTAATCCTTTATTTCTGGTATTGAAAATGAAAAAGTAGAACCTATATTTTGTTCACTCTCTACCCAAATTTTTCCTCCGTGTTTTTCAACAAATTCTTTACATAACATTAAGCCTAGACCTGTTCCATTTTCATTTTCTGTTCCTACTGTTGTTATGTTTTTATCTAAACGAAATAAATCACCAAACCTATCTTTTGGTATTCCTATCCCCGTATCTTTTATCGAAATTTCTACGAAACTACTGTTGGTTTGTTTTTTCGATGTGATTATAACAAGACCGTTCTTGGCTGTAAATTTTATTGCATTCGAAATTAAATTTCTAAACACAGTACTGACCATATTACTATCGGCATATATCACTTCATTTTCTGATATATCATTCACAATTTTAATGTCTTTTTTATCCGCTTGTCCTTTAAAGTTAATTGCGATTTCAAATAGCAATGTTTTTAAATCCAATTTTTCAGGAGAGTACTTCATTAAACCAGTTTGTGATGTTGCCCATGTCAATAAATTTTCCAACAACTTAAAAACATTATTCGCACTTTCGTACACAGTTTCTATAATCTCTTCTCTCTCTTTGTCATCATAGCTCTTTGGATCATTTATTAGAACCCCTAATAAACCGAGAATGGCAGTAAACGGACTTCTTAAATCATGAGCAATTATAGAAAAAAATTTATCTTTTGTTGCATTCAGTTCTGTAAGTTTTTCTCGATATTTGGCCTGTTTAATTTCCAAAGCCTTTCGCTCTGTATTGTCAATTAGAATTACTAAATAATTATTATCTATACATTTATTAATGGTTACTTCTAACCAAATTTGAATATCATTTCTAACTAATGATAGTTCAAAACTATTCTTCAGATAACCTTTTTTTGCAAGTTCGAAATGATCATAAAACTCAGACATTGACGAACGTTCTAACATTGTAACAAATGGGTGGCGCAATAAATGATCTCTTCGTCTTTGAAAAATATCCGTTGCTTTAAGATTAATTTGTTGAATTATAGCCTTTTGATCGAGTACTAAATATCCAACTGGTGCCAAATTAAAAAGACTGAAATAGTTGGAGTTAGATTTTTCTATTTCGATCCGTTTTTCTACCAATTCTCTATTTTGCAACTCTAATTCAATTTGATGGACCTGCAATTCCTCAATTAGTTTTTTCATTTCTAATTGAGTTAGCTCTGAATCATCAATTGGCTTTTGAATTAGAATTTCAGACGCTTTTTTTCTTAAATTATCCATTAATATTTTATTTAATTTCTTCAAAGATTGTTGCAAACAATCCCTTTTCGGGAGAATATGCATTCACCTTATATCTCTTTTTTAACGGCTGTGAAAAATGCTCAAAAATAAGTTGTTCACCGGTTAAAGCTACATGTCCATATTTTTCAATCCACTCATTTTCAATTTCTGGTATAATATGTTTGATTGTTTCTCCAATAACATTTTCTTTTTGCAAACCCGTTAATTTTTCAAAACTTTCATTGATGTCAATAAATTTGTAATCAATAGGGTTTCCTTTTTTATCAAGTATAATTTCGTGAAAAGCAAAGCCGTTTGAAATGTTCTGAAATATTGAACGGTAAAGATTAATATTGAGATTAAGTTTTTCTTTTGCTTGTATTCGGAGTAAAACCATAGCAAATTTTGCGGCAAATCTTTTAACAATAGATATATCATCTTCATTAAAGTCAGTAGATTTATCAAATAAAACAATTTGCCCTAATAACTCAACATCAGAATAAATCGGGACGGACATATAATTATTCCAATTTATATCATTATCTTCTATTTTATATTCTTTTCTAAATTCATTAATATCATTGGATATAAAGATTTTTTTCAGATTAAATCTTACATTACAAAAACAAGAGGCTTCAGACTTGTCATAAATATTATTGCAATTATTGCTTATTATACAACTTCTCCCGGCATTTGCCAACACTATTCTTTCGGTTTTATCTTCATTGTTGATAGCTATATAACCATTTTTACATGAAATTAATTTCATTAATTTCTTTAAGGTTATTTCCGAATAATTTTCTAAATCAACATTATGTGAGATTGCTATTTCGCTTAATTCAGAAATAGTTTTGTCTATTTTATTACTTCTTTCTATCCTTATTTGTTCCTTTTTCTTGTCGCTAATATCAACTAAAATCCCAAAAGATGTAAGAGGATTTCCGTAAGTATCATAATCGGTTCTACACTTTTCTCTTACATATTTTACTTCATTTTCTTTTGTTACAATTCGATGTTCTATTTCGAAAGGTATTTTATTTTTTATTGATGCGTATAAACTTTCGGAAACCTTATTTCTATCTTCAATGTGAATAAATTCGATGAATGATTCAAAATTCAAATTAAAATCAGACTGTTCTACCTGAAAAATCTTATATATTTCTTCTGAGCAACTAAGAACGTTACTGGCATTATCTAATACCCAACTGCCCATGTTCGCGATTTGCTGAGCTTCTTTTAGTTCTAATTGTGAATTATGATAATGTGTTATATCTATAAATGACATAACTATTCCCTCCATAAAACCCTGTTGTGTAAGATATGGCATAATTTTCATTCGATACCATGTATTTTTACTTTAACTATTTGTTCAACAGTTTCATGATTGCTTAATACGGGTTGGATTTCTTGATAAGGATTTAATTCTTTTAGATGGTGTGTAATGTCTAATATTGGCCGACCGTGGTCGTTTTTTTTAAGATTAAAAATATCTGTTATATTTTCAGTGAACTTTCTTATTTTCAAATCAATATCAAGGAAAATCATTCTAACTTCTGAGTTTGCCAAGAGATTGTCCATATCGTTGTTCATTTCAAGTAAATCCGAATTTTTTATTTGGAATTCGGTATTTACCGTATAAAGCTCTTCGTTAACGGATTGCAGTTCTTCGTTGGTGGATTGCAATTCTTCATTTGCCGAAATCATCTCTTCATTGGTCGATTGCAGTTCTTCGTTGGTTGTTTCAAGTTCCTCTATACTTGCTTGTAAATTTTCTTTATTGTGTTTTAATTCATTTTCTAAATCTGCAATTCGTTGTAAAACAAGCTGATCTACCTTTTCATACGATTGAATTTCCTGCGGAATAACTTTTGATTTCTCTTTCTTTATAAAATAAACGACAACAAATTTCTGATTCAAATCAGGTCGCTTAAGAGGTGAAAATCTCAAATCTACTAAAATATAGGTATCCTCCGTTCGCTGATATTTAACATTGTGATGGATAACATCTTCTTGCGATTTTATCGCTTTATTGATAGCAATACTAAAAGTGAGTTTCAAATTCTGCGGAACCATTTTGCTAAGGTTAAACTCAAAACCATCGGCAATTTTATTGATATTCGGTAAAATTAAAAATGTATTCAATTCGCCATATGAATTGACTATTTCGTAACTTTCGTTTACAACCACTGTAATGGGCGAATTGTCCATTAAAATTTTTTCAGTAAAAATATTTACCAAATCAATCGTCGAATTTTTTAAGGTATAAATAGGTTTCTTAACCGGCACATTTTTTACAATACCTCCAGGAAATCGGCTTATTGTATTTCCTTCTAATCTTGCACTTCGTACAGATTTAAAGACTTTCCATTTATGGCTAACCACTTCAAAATAAGCTTCCATTTCACCAATAGTTTCGCTGCTTCCTAAAAATAAATACGCGTTTTTATTAAGCGCAAAATTAAAAGCAGATAATACTTTTTGTTGTAATGGTGCTTGAAAATATATTAGCAGATTACGGCAGGTTAAGAAATCAATTTTATTGAATGGCGGATCTTTAATTATATTGTGCGAAGCAAAAACTATCATTTCACGAATTTTATCCACAATTCTGTAGCCATCGTTTTGAGGGATAAAAAACTTACTCAATCGCTCACTCGTAAGATCCGCAATAACACTTGAGTTGTAAATACCAGCACTTGCAAACTCTATGGCATTTTTATCTACATCTGTTACAAATATTTTAATATCATTATGCAAATCATTTTCTTGCATATATTCATAAAACAAAATGGCTATAGAATAAGCTTCTTCTCCTGTTGAACAAGCCGAAATCCAGATTCGTATTTCATCTTCAGCTTTTTTATTTTTAAACACCTTTGGGATAATATCGCTTTCAATAAGTTCAAATGCCTCGGGATCTCTAAAAAACTTAGTAACGCCTATTAAGAGTTCATTGTAAAGTGTTGTTTGTTCTTTTTTGGAGCTTCTTAAATACTCAAGATAATCTTTTAAATTTTCTATTTGATTTATACTTAAGCGCCTTTCAATTCTTCTAGAAATTGTGGTATCCTTATAATAAGTAAAATCGAGTCCGTTACTTTCCTTTACAATTAAAATTATTTTAGATAAATAATCTTCAGGAACCATGCTTTGATTACTATTTCTATCTTTCTTCTGGATATATGGATGCTCAACATAACCAATTATTTTAGCTGGCATATCCTGTGGTCTTAAAATGTAATCGACCGTACCGGTAGAAATTGCGCTTCTTGGCATACCGTCGAATTTGGAATGTTCTGGGTCATGCACAATTACGATACCTCCTTTTTCCTTAATCTCCCTAATCCCCCGGCTTCCATCACTTCCTGTCCCTGAAAGTACAACTGCAATTCCTTTATCTTCAAAATCTTCGGCCAAGGACTGAAAAAAAATGTCAATTGGTAAATTTAAAAATTTCGATATCCCTTTTTGAGTTAAATGAAGCTTTGAATGGAAAATTTTCATGTTCATTTTACGTGGAATTAAATAAACGTTATCCGGTTCTACGCTCATTCCATCTTCGGCAGTATGAACAGGTAAAGAAGTTCGTTTTGATAATATTTCGGGCATTAAACTTTTATAATCTGGCGAAAGGTGCTGAATGATGACATAAGCTAGGCCGCTATTGGACGGAACGGTTAAAAAAATGCTTCGATTGCTTCTAATCCACCTGCCGAAGCTCCTATACCTACTACGTAAAAATTTTTTGTTGATATCATGTTTTTTATTTTTCATCATTTAGTTCGTTAATCTAAATGGCTAAATTCATGGTTTTGTTCAATCGAAAAAAATAAATTCTCAGCATTATACAAATGTAACTTATTCTCCAATACAATTGTTTAAATCTAATTTTAAATTATAATTATTACATTGTATATCAAATAATTACTTATTATCTATATAAATAAACAATGGTTAATAATGGGGGTGGCTGGCAGATCACTCTAAATTCTTAACTACGGAAAATATTAATCAGTGATTTAAAATTTATTTTAATTCTATTTGGGATGTGTGGGGAATTGGTGCTAACGGTCTCGTATAACCGGCAGCTACGGGTTAAATTAGCGATTATTTTCGGAATTGCGGTTATACCTTCTCGAACGAATCCTGCTAAGGCAGTAAGCCTGCAGTTTTTGCCGTTTCTTCCTACAATAGACTTATCGTTAATATTGAACATTTTAAGCTATGAAAAAAAAGCAACCTATCAATGAAAAAACCGGTAAAAATGTGCCAGGCTATGATTTACAGCTCAAAAGGCTCCTGTTGTCCTTAGCCAGCAAGAGGTTAAGGAGCTATTAAAAGCCCCAAAGCATACTTGGACCAAAGAGGGCCTCCAGGCAACTGGTTTAACATAATCTGGAAGCAAAATAATGAGCATTAGCTAGCTGAAAGGTACAGGTATGTACAAAAGGTATAAATAGATTACAGAAACTTTATCACTACTAGGGATTGGTCCGTCCCTGAACCAAACATCGCTATTCTGCCCCTAGTTTGCGCTATTTTTATATATCCATTGATAGCCAAAGTACTTAATTTTGTTCTTATTTTAACAGCTTTACTTTTTTATCAATTCCACACGACGGTTTTTAGTTCTTCCTTCTTCAGTGTCGTTTTCAGATATAGGGTCTTTTGGGCCAAATCCATCAGAAGTGAGGCGATAACTGTCGATCCCCGAAGCTATAATTGAATTTTTCACAGTTTCTGCTCTGTCTTTAGAAAGTTTAAGATTATGTGTCTCGTTTCCTATATTATCAGTGTAACCATTAATGCTTATTTTTAAATTCTTATCGGATTGTAATGCCTTTGAAATTTCGGAAACCGCATCTTTTCCATCTTTTTGTAATGTTGCTTTGTCTGTTTCAAAGTTAATGTACAGTATTACTTTTCCCTTATCGTTCAAGTCTTTTTGAATTTGGTCTGACTTTAACATTGTAATAGTTTGCTCAAAAGGGGCTTTTTGTAAGATATTCAATTTTCCATAAGCTGAGTTTCCAGTAAGCTGAATATAGATATCATCTCCATTGCTACGTCTTATGAGATAGACCTTTATAATTTGCCCAGCATAGCCCATTGAACCTTCTTCCCCCAAATAGGTTGCTTTAGAACGGTAACTATTGTATTCTTCATTTGTTATTTCGCCATCAAAAATCTTAACACCACCAATGGCTGTGATGGCATTGTCATAGCTATTTTCAAAATAAGGCAATGACCAATCTTCATCGCTCTCATCTGTTTTTACGATACTACTTTTCCAAACCTTACCTTCCAATGCTGTCATCACACCATCAATTGGGAAATATAATTTATCATAACTTCTTTTAACGGGTTTATTTTGGTTCTTTAATCCATCAGGTAAGCTAAAGAATGGAAAATCTCCCAATTCACTTTCTGATATGGGGATTGAATTAATGTCAAAAGCATCTTTTAACGTTTTGTCTATAATTTTTTTATCTTCTTGTTTTTGTATAGTTTTGGTGGAATTGTCATTGTTTAATTCAGTGTCTTTTTTTCTGTTTTTTTACAGGATGTTAAAGACGATAAGCATGTTACAAGAAGTAAGAAAATTATTTTTTTCATTTTTTTTAAGTTTATTTAATTTATATGTTATTTTAACCTATGACATTCTGAATATAGTTTAAGCTCTATTGACATTATAATTCTCATATTTTCATAAATTCCAAAAGGTTCGTAGTTATCTGAAAATTCAGATATTATAATTCCCCCTTCTTTATCGAATGAAATTAAAGCTATATCAAAAACTTATTCCAAATTTAGTGTGAGTAATAATCCATTGTAAACAACAAGTTTTTCATAGTCAGTAGATTTTTTCAAGGTTTGATATGTGAAACAATTAATGGAGAATTTTTTTTTAATCCCTTTATATCACAAGATTTCAAATAATAATTTATTTTTTTCTATATAATCCTTTACCTACTAAGA
>NZ_ATNM01000100.1 GCF_000427295.1 Cyclobacterium qasimii M12-11B
TAAAACCCACGGTTATTGTAGTTTTGGCCCTTCAGGCCAATGTGCTTTTATTTGAACAAGCCGGATATTTATCATCATTCGTAATCAAGTTAAAAAAATGAATCGTATAACTTAGAAGACTTTAGTTCCTGTCCGCTTTTATTCTTTTCAAGCTGGCTTTGCACTGCTGCACGTAGTATTTGGCAGTGTCATTTCATAGGGAAGAAACCCTTGAAAAAAGGGAACATCCACAGGTGTTAGCTACCCTACTTAACTTTTGTTGAGATTTTATTATCTGGGCTAATATCATTTCTTAACCCCCTACAGCAAAATTTCCAGAGAAAACGAAGAAGCCTGAAAGGCTTCAACAACAATAACCACGGGTGAAACCTGTGGAAAAAACGAGTTTAAACACGCTGATTTTGGCGGTATTGTTGCTTTTTTTTCTGCAACAATGCTGACAAAATCAGCCTTACGTTTACGACTTAAAATTGATAACCGAAGGAAAAGTAAGGCAAGTATTCTTCCTCATTGAAGCCAAGGGAGAACGTAGCTACCAATTGATTCAGTGGCGCTAGCCAAATTCCTGCACCAGTAGTATTGTGCCATTTATTTGACTTCTCATTTTCCACCCATACCCGACCGACATCATTGAAAGCCAAAATACCGACAGTAGCCGGAAGTACATAGGTCTTTAGGTTAAACAACCTAATTCTAACTTCAGTGTTATTGTACGCCACCGCATCTCCGTTAAATCGAAACCTCCTAAAACCTCGAAGGTTATTTAGTCCACCTAGCGTTTGTGCCTGGAAGAATTCATAATTGCCCCAGTTTTTGCCCCCTCCAAATTTTGTCGCCCAAACTAACCTGGACGGATAGCGAAAGGACCAATACATCGCCAACTCTGCATTTGCACTAGTGAAGTTCCTGGAGTAATCATTCAAGCCCCATTGCCTTTTTGTGTCAGCTTCGAAATATACCCCTCTTGTAGGCATTTGTTTTTGATCCCGGGTATCAAAAACCACTTTAGCAGTTAGGCCACTGTAAAACTTGGCTCTATCCAGCCGTATTTGATCCAAACCGCTTTCAGGCGTAGTAATGAATTTCCCTGCATTGTCATCAGGATCAAATCGGAATACCTGAAAATTCGGACCAATGGTTAGACTTCCACTTCCTCCTAATTTAGCTTGTAAACCACTGTATGCTTCATACATATTAAACCTGGACCGGTAATACACTATATCCCTATTCTCTGGATTGAATTCAGTTTTGTTCCCAGCACCAAAGTAATTAAAAGAATAATGAGGTGCCCGAACGTCCGCCTCCCATACCAGGTCCAACTTGCCCAAAACATCGACAGCATGGCCTTCGTATTCTATATTAAAAGCATTGGTTCTAAGGGCATACTTGCCCATAATGGATTGGCGAATGGCAAAGGGCTCTTTTTTAAACCCTTGTTTTTCCCACAATACACCTGCTCCAAGAAATATACCATCATCCCTATTAAAGGCTAGCGTTGCCAATGGCATGACCTTGTCGTACTTGTATTCTGTCCTATTATAGCTTAAATGAGAAGGGGAGCGTTTGATTTTAGCGCTCTCTCCAAGTTCAACAGGTATTTGATCTTTGCGGTTTTGATAAATTAGCGTGTTCTTCTTCTCCGTTTCTCCCTTGTCGGCTATGACTTTCTCTCCTTGCCCAGGAATAACCCTTACTTTAATCGTCCCAGGCCCTTCTCCCAAAAACTCGAAAGTATCATCCCCCTCCAGTCCATATAGTCGAATCTCCTGTGTTTCCGTTGGAAGGAAGGTACGATTGTAAAGTTCCTGTTCGAGGTCACCAGATTTATCAATTTTTCTAACTTTTACCTCTACCCTTCCATCAGGATGGTATTTTATTTTGAAAAACTCATTTTTATCAGTTCCTGTAACATTAACAGCTTTTGAAAGGAACAAGTAATATTGAAGCATTTGTTGTTTCAACCAGGTTTTTCTTTCTTTAAGCTTGTCTTTAATTTCCAAGCCATCTTTTGCGACAACAGCCTCTGGCCAATCCTGAAAAGCACCTTCAATTGCCTGATCAGTCATTTTTGAAATTTCCTTGTCCAGGATTTTTTCCCAATCTTCCCGATCCAACTCATTGATAAAACTCCGGTCAAAGTACCGGCCGTTAAACATAAACCCAGCTACAAAGCGAGGCGCGTCATAATCAAATCCCTGAAATTTCGGGATCAACCATTTTCGACTTCCAATCTTTGGAATAAGCCCCTCATTCACAAAAAAGGCCTGGTCTCTATCCCTAGGCATAGGGGTGAAATCCCAACCTTTTTCCTTCTTTTCTCCTACCCATCTCCACTGATCATCATGCCTGTCCCAGTCACCTATCCAGAGGTCAAATATTCTTGCTTTCAAAACCTCCTTTTGCTTCACCTGATGATCATTGTCTCCATGAATTTTGCCTAGCATCTTTGACGTGCTGAAAAATTTAATATCATCTGGCGCTTCCTTCCAGGCAATCTCTCGTTCTTCAAACAAATACAATTCCTCTGCATATTCTTCTCTATAAACACCAAGTAATGGGTCGTCAGGCAAGTAAACAATTTTCGGGTTGGTATGAACGATCCCAATCTCCTCAGCTAGCCGAGCTACTGCCAAGGCACCATAAGGATGACCGGAAGAGATTTGATCCTCTATGACTTCCTTTGCAATGGTTTGGCGCAAAGGAGGAGGAAGCGCTTTTTCAGGATACTTGTTTACAGACCGAAGTACATACTCCCTACCGTTAGGATCCTCCAATCTCAGGGAGCGGGTTTGCATGCCGCCTCCCTTTTTGATGATTTTGAGTCCTCCCTTAGCGGAGGCCAGGTCAATGGTTTCAAAAGTTGCCGGAACCGCCCAGGTTTCACGGTAATTTTTACCCAGAAATTTATAGTAACCTTTCCCATGTAGGTATTGCATGGAAACGGGCCTGGTGATAGTATCTGGTATGGACCGGTCGAAAAACGCTAATTCTGCATCATTGTTGGCATAGGGCTTAACCAATTGTGTTTCATACAGCACTTCTTCTTTCAGTGGATCAAAAAAGGATACTTTAACTTCATGGTTTTCATAAAAGTCCAATACCGTATAGCCTTGCTTAGGATAAATAAAATCTGCTGCATTGTGTTTTTTAATCGTAGTGTGCTTTGCGCCAGCACCGCTGATTATATAATTCACGTTCTCGTCTTCCGTCAAAGCCAAACCATGCTCATGTCCAGCAACTTGAATCACATTTGGGTAGCTTTCAAATATATCACCAAACCCTTTAATCATGGCTTCATACCTGGGATGAACAAGGTCCTGAATATCCCCAAACCATGTTCGATAAAGAGGAAAAATGGAGCCAATACCTGGTAAGGGGATGTATAAATTGGGAGAGACATTCGTAAGGGGGAACAGGTGGTCCTTCCAGCTATAGGCGCCGTTGTGCGGTCCATAAGACCGGAGCGGATGGTGCATGGCCACTAAGATGGTTTTGCCCTTGTTTTCTTCAAATACATACCTTGTGGCTTCCAGAATTTCATCTTCGGACTTGTATTCACAATCAGACTCCTCTCCAGGCTTGTCGTTTAGCTGAAGCCACCATTGACTGTCCAAAAGAACGAGAATCGTCCCCTCATCTAGTTCTATTACGTTCGGGCCAGGACAGCCACCACTTGGAAGCCACATTACCTTGTCTTCAGGATAATTTTCCACCACATATTTTTCAGCCCTAAGCACACTATTCCAGCCATCAGCTTTTCCTTTCCTCCAATCGTGATTCCCAGGAATCATCCAAATTTTACCAGTAAGGTATTTGTAAAGGTCCAACTGCGTTTTAAGGATTAACTCTCCTTCTGCTCTGCTATCTTCATTAATTGCAGGCATCCCTAGCGGATAGATATTGTCTCCCAGGTAAATAATATGCGCTGAACTTTCTGGGTCTGCCTTAAGTTTTTCACGGATGTCTTCAACGACAGGGTGCTGTCCATTTTCAAGCTCCCCTGCATCACCTACCAAGTAAACCCTAAATTTCCGAGGTGCTTCCTGAGCTTGTAGCAGAGAGGGAAGCCAACATAGCATCAGCAAGTAAAAAACTTTCATCATTGTTTATTTGGTACTGTATGATAAGGAAAAACCAGAATATTAGGTTCCCCGCCTCTGGCTTCATTGGAGATGTACATATTTCCCTCAGGGTCAAAGGTTATTCCTTCTGGCTGTTTAAAAATTTTGGGATTAAGCCGATAAACCGCTTTGGGATTAAAGTGCAAATCAGTTATTAACAACCACTTTCCTGTTGAGGAAAGCACATAAAATTGCTTTTCCATAGGGTGTAACGCTACTGCTGCCGGCTTAATCTCCAAAGGCCCTTTGTCTTTATCAGTAAAATATTTTTGGATTTCTGCCCTTTTCAAAGTGGTAAAAGGGCCAGGTTCGTATTGCTTCGAAGCCAGATCAAAGCGGAAAACAGAAGCTTCTTCTGAGCCTTTGTCCCACTTACAGGATTTACAAAACACATACAGGTAATCGCCTTTTTCAGAAACCACCATTGCTTCCAGGTCTCTTTTTTTCTCAATTGGAAAATCGTGTTTGGTGGTCTTTGCGCTTTTGGTAAGGGGAGAAGTGACTTCATAGAGGGTCCCATCGCTCTGCAGTACCCATGCAACATCGTTTACCCATGCGATGTCTTCAATGTCATTGTTTTTGGCAAACTTCTGCTCGGCCAGGATTTTGCCAGTATCAGGAGCCAAGCTATAGATCACTGAGGATTCATCCTCTATGGCCAAAAGTTGGGCTTTTCCTACCCATTCAAGTCCTGAGACTTCTTCCATTTTATCTTGCAATACAATCTTTTTGTAATCGTTAAGATTGTAGGCTGGGGGGAAAAGTCCATTTTCCAACTTTTCTACGCTGGGCTTGCATTGGAAATTTACAAAAATAAGAAAGGTTAAAATCTGTGAAAAATGCATCGTTATTCAATTGTAATTAATTACCTTGAAAATAGTATATTCAAAATTAGCAAATAGCAGTGGATAAGCAATTAGAGAAATTTGAACTTTGGATCAGGAAAATGTTTGAAAACCGCCAAAAATCGGAGGTTTGCTATCATAACATGGACCATTCATTGCAGATCGTAAAGAAAGTCGCCGAGATTGGAGAACACTATAAGCTAAGTACGCAGGAGAAGGAAGATTTGTTTTTCGCAGGCTGGATGCATGACATCGGCTATTGGGAAGGAAAAGGGGAAGGACATGAACTGAAAGGCTCAGAAATGGCCCAGGATTACCTTATCGAATTGGGTCTTAGTCAGGAAAGAGTAGACCGCATAAAATCCCTGATACTGGCAACAAAAATTCCTCAAAACCCACATAACCTCCTGGAAGAGATCATTTGTGATGCAGACTTATTTCATTTGAGTTCTGAGCGTTTCTTTGAACAGACGCTCTTGCTAAAAAAGGAAAAGCAAATCTTAGCTCTGAAAAAACATCTTTAAGTGATTGGCTAAAACAAAGCCGCCTTTTTATGCTGGCTCACCACTACCATACAGATTATGCCAAAACCTATTTTCAACCCGGTAAAGAAGCCAATCTGGAATCAATTGAAATGAAGATAAAAGAGGCCGAAGCCCATTCAAAAGCTAAATCCGAAGGCAAAAAAAAGACAAAAACAAAAAAAGTCGGAAAGAGGGATTGAAACCATGTTTCGAATTACTTCAAAAAATCACCTTGCACTTTCTGCCCTGGCTGACAATAAGGCCAATATCATGATTTCTGTTAATTCGATTATCATTTCCATAGTGGTCGCCGTATTCATTCGAATAATTGAGGAATTCCCTTACTATTTGATCCCTACACTTATGTTGATTACTACTTGTCTCATTGCCATGGTTTTTGCCATATTGGCTACCCGGCCCAATGTCACCAATGGCATCGTCACCAAAGAAGACATTCGCAATAAAAAAGGCAACCTACTCTATTTTGGCAATTTCCATGAGATGACCTATCCTGATTACAAAGAAGGAATGCATGTCTTGATGGAGAATGGAACCTACCTCTATGACAGTATGATTACAGACATCTATAACTTAGGAATTGTCCTTGCCAAAAAGTACGTCTTACTCAGGAAATGCTACAATATCTTTATGTTTGGATTTGTATTGTCCGTTATATCCTTTCTGATTGCGACTTACATTTTTGAGCCGGTAGCGAATTGATTCCTGATTTTCATGAACAGACCAAGGACAGTATTGATCTGAACTATAATCTTTAATAGGCAATTCATCATTTGTTATGGTTCAAAGAGAATATTGAACAATTACCTAAGCTCGCTTGAACGTCTAAACCCAACTATAAAGTTGACTCTAATCGATCGATTAGAGTACTCCTATCAAGTCAAAAATGAAATCCGCTTTTGAGTCATGGGATTCCGACGAAGGTGCAGAAAACTGTATTGAATTTATTCAAAACAACAGACTTACCACCAAGAGCTCTCTATACCCACCTCTTTCTTACCATAAAAATAGAAAGTGAATTAAAATCCCGAATTGTCTTTGTCAAATTTTCAAGGGTAGCACGTGTGTTTTTATTAATTATTGCACGTGCATTATAAAATTGCTATATTTGGTTTGAGAGAAAAGTCTAGATTTAAAGTTATGAATACAAAGCTCACCCTAACTATCGAAAAAGAAATAATTGAAAAGGCGAAAGCGTATGCGAAAGAAAAGAATCGCAGCTTATCAGACATTATTGAAAACTACCTAAAAACCCTTACTGCAAAAGAGGATAAGACTAGGAGCAAGCCACTTAGTCCTATTGTGAAATCATTGAAAGGTTCTTTTAAAACCAATAAAACAATGGACTACAAAAAAGAGCTTAGAAATCGTTTAGAAGAAAAATATTTATAAATGGACAATGTTTTAATTGACACAGATGTCTTATTAGATTTCTTTTTTGATCGAGAACCATTTGCTGAATTTTCAGCTGAAATCCTTGCTCTCTGCGAGGAGGAAAAAATAAACGGGTTCACCACTCCTGTGATAATTTCCAATGTCTATTATCTACTACGCAAAATAGCCAAGCATGAAATCGTTATCGAAAAACTAAAACAACTACTGACAATAATTGACATCGTCAAAATGGATAAGAACGTTGTTTTAAACTCGCTCAACTCCGATTTCAAAGATTTTGAAGATGCTTTACAAAATTTCTCTGCTGTTCAGAATAAGAAAATAAGTATTATCCTGACGAGAAATATAAAGGATTTTAAAAAAAGTGAACTGGCCATACTCAGTCCAGAAATTTATCTTCAAGGAAGCGATGCTATGCCTCTTTAACAAAGAATACTGACGCACATTTCTAGCTAACGCCGACTTTACCCTTTCTTTAAATAACTGCTTACCTTTTCGGATTGGTTTCCGGATGAACTTTGTCCTGATGCACTAAAATAGTGGAAGTAGGATAAGCAAGACGAATATTGTCTTCAGGTCCCAATCGCTCCAAGATGCTTTCTGTAATGGCATGCTCAAACATCCTTCGCTTCTTTGGATCACATAGGTAACGCATGGAAAGTTGCACCCCTCTCTCGGTGATCTTCGTAAAAATCATCGGGGTAAATTGCTTGTAGACAATTAAATGCTCTTGTTTGGCTTTTTTGAAGACCTTTTCAGCCTTTTTCAGGTCTTCATGAAGGTGTTCGTTCAGTATATCAAGTAAAATGTCCTTGGCTTTTTTAAAATCACTTCTTAGCGTAATATAAATCCTTTGCTCATTCCAGATATAATTAAAGCCTGTAGAATAATTTGCCTGAGCATCCATAAAGACCTTCCCATTTGGCACATGAATGACACGGCCTGTACTCTGATCGGCATCTACCCAGTTCCCAATTTCCAACAATGAAAACTGAAAAAGCCGAAGGTCAATGACATCTCCCTGCACCTCACCAATCTGGATTCTGTCTCCAACATCAAAGGGCTTGCGCAGGTAAATAAATGCCCAGCCAGCAATGTTTACAAAAATATCTTTTAAGGCAATGGCTATACCGGCAGACAATAGCCCCAGAAAGGTAGTAATGGAGTGAAAATTGCCAATCCACAGGTTTCCAATAATCAGAATACCTATAATAAAGGAAGCGTACTCGATAAACTTTCGGTAATGGTATTGGCGCCTTAATTCAACTGCATCTCCCCTGTAAATCAGTTTAAGGGAGATCTTATTGATCAGCCACATTACGAACCCAATGAGCACCGTTTGCAGAATCCTGTTCCTTAAGGCTGGGTCAATGTCTAGGTTTAAGAAATTATCGAACATGGCATATCGCTATGAGAACAAAAATTAGTTAAAACTTTAAAATAATTCAGGCTTTCCTTTTATTCATTCAGCCGGTTTTGCTTTTCGATTTCCGATCCACACCCCTATAACTACAGCAAATATGCCCAAATAATGAAAGGGAAACAAAGCTTCTCCATCCAAAACTCCCCAAAAGATAGCAACTAATGGAATAATATAAGTTACCGAGCTGGCAAAAACCGGCGTTACCAGCTTTACAATTGAATTGAAGAGCACTAAGGCTGCCGCCGTCCCAATGGTCCCTAAGAAAGTAATATAAGCAGCTGCCTGATAAGCCCCTTCCACGTATACTAGCTTAAAAGAAAACTGTGTAAAACCAAACAGGTAGATGGCAGCAATGGGTAAAACCATCATCAGGGATATGGCGGTGATCGTGGTAGGTTGTATCTCTTTGATTTTATACTTGATGACATTCACATTGAAGCCATAACAAATGGAGGCCAGGACGATCAAAAGGCCATACAGGTTAAACCCTGAAAAGACGTCTATTTCGCCAGAATTTCCCGCCAACACCAACAGGCAAACGCCTAAAAGCGCAATCACCAACCCTATTCCGTTTCGTTTAGATATCTTGACATTAAAAAGCAATGCCCCTATCAAGCCCACCATCAAGGGAGTCAAAGCATTGATGACCCCAGCCAGTGAACTTGAAAGTTGCGTTTGTGCTATAGCAAATAAAAAAGCAGGAATAAAACTTCCCAAAAACCCTATGCTCAACAGGTAGCCCAATTGCCTTTTATTGAGCTGTTTCACTTTGGGAATACCCAATGGCAATAAGACCAAGGCGGCAGTAACTATTCTAAAAGCCCCCACTTCCCCTGGCGAAAAAACAACCAAAGCCTTCTTGATGAGAATAAATGAACTTCCCCAAACCAAGGCCAGCAAAAGCAACATTGCCCAGTGCTTGGTATTTTGATTTTGATTCTTTATTGCTTCAGGCACTTCTATTTATCGTTTGGAATCGCTTTTATTTTCCTCTGATTAGTTTTTGTTACAACACCTCATCTGCAAAGACCCTGGAAATATCCTCCAAGATTTCATTGACTTCAGCGTAATCGTCTGTAGTTACCAAAGCTGTACGGTAAGGTTTGAAATGAGGAATTCCTCTGAAATAATTGGTGTAATGCCTTCTCATCTCCAGAACACCCAATTTTTCACCTTTCCATTCAATGGAAAAGTCCAGGTGTTTTCGGGCTACTTTTACCCTTTCTACCATATCTGGCGCTTCCAACAAATCTCCGGTAGCCATAAAATGTTTGATCTCATTGAATATCCAGGGATACCCAATGGCTGCTCTACCGATCATCAAGCCATCTACACCATACTTTTCTTTGTATGCTTTTGCTTTTTGAGGACTGTCTATGTCTCCATTGCCAAAAACTGGAATTGTAATTCTGCTATTTTTTTGATTTCTGCCAGGTAAGACCAATCGGCCTCCCCTTTATACATTTGTTTCCTTGTTCGGGCATGAATGCTGATCGCTTGAATGCCTACATCCTGCAATCGCTCTGTCACTTCATTGATTCTTATGGTATTCTCATCCCATCCGAGTCTGGTCTTCACCGTCACGGGTATTTTCACCGCTTTGACGATTTCGGCTGTCATGGCCACCATTTTGTCTATGTCCAACAAAATACCGGCTCCAGCACCTTTACAAGCCACTTTACTTACCGGGCACCCATAGTTAATATCCAAAATATCAGGGCCTGCTTCCTCTACAATAGCAGCGGCCTCACGCATGGAGGATATTTCATTGCCAAAAATCTGAATGCCTACTGGCCGTTCATAATCATAAATATCTAATTTTTGAACAGATTTGGCAGCATCCCTTATCAAGCCTTCAGAGCTAATGAATTCGGTATACATCAAATCCGCCCCATTCGTTTTGCATACTGCTCTAAATGGCGGATCACTAACATCCTCCATAGGAGCCAATAGCAACGGAAACTCCCCTAAATTTAAATCCCCAATTTTAATCACACGCTTATTTTTTTTTGCAAAAATGACTGTTTTTAGTTGAATATCAATAACATTGCCTTCATTGTCTTTCATTTTGAGCAAATTATTTTATTTCCAAAAACAAAAGTATCTTGTGGCGCACGCTATTTACTGTAAATTTACTCTTTATATGGAAATTTATGAAAATCGACCAGGACAATCGAACAACCAACAATGGTTGCTTTCATTTACCGTTTTGGTTTTAATCGTATTTGGAACCCTTGCCATTCTGCAAACCGCAGCATTAGGTTTATTGCCATTCGTCTTTGGTATCTCCTTTGAGCAACTCCCTTATCTTCTCGGTGCAACACTTGACCACCCAAATGCCAGGTTGGCCTTTCTCTTCATTCAGGGATTAGGAGGAGGTCTTGCTTTTTTTGTTGGAGGCTGGATTTTCATCCGGTTTGTAGACAGAAAAACACTGCGATTGGATAAACAACTGGCCCCACATCAATTTGAAAACTTATGGATCGTGCTACCCTTGCTTATAGGGTTTGTCCTTTTCAATTCATTATTGGTCTATCTTAATATGAATTTCGATTTCCCTGAAGCGCTTAGCGGTTTGGAAGCATCCTTTAGAGCAAAGGAAGATCAGTTAATGGAATTGACAAAATACCTTACTGATTTTGACAGTATCGGTGAGTTTCTATTAGGCGTTTTGGTGATTGGCGTTTTTGCTGGTATAGGCGAAGAATATTTATTTAGAGGTATAGTGCAGCCTAAAATGCACCAATACACCGGAAATGCGCATTGGGGTGTATGGATTACTGCTTTTATTTTCTCAGCCATTCATTTTCAATTTTATGGTTTTCTCCCAAGATTAATGCTTGGGGCCTTGTTTGGTTATTTGTACCTCTATTCTGGATCTTTGCTTTATCCAATAGTGGCACATATCCTAAACAACACCTTAACCGTTACCTTAGTCTATTTAAATAAACTAGGTATAATGGAATTTGACATGGAAGAGGCGGATCAACTGTACTGGCAATATGTCATTGCAGGTCTTGTAATATTTCTTTTTTGTTGGAATTGGTTTATTAAATCAAATAGAAATCAAGCTTATGAGTAATTGGCAAAAAATATTCGAATCCAGCACTCCAGTTAGGGCTGAAATTGTAAAAGGAGTTCTTGAAGAAAATGGTATCACTGCGGTCATAGTTAATAAAAAGGATCCAGTTTATAAGATCCATGGAAACATTGAAGTGATGGTTCTAGCGGAGGAAGCCCCTAGGGCATTAAACATAGTTGAAAATGAAATCTCGTTTTAGTATAAGTAACTATAGTAACCTGGCCCAAAGGGTAATCACAGCCATTTTAGGGACAATAATCATCATCACCAGTACTGTATTTAGTGAATGGTCTTATTTTATAGTATTTGCCATCATCCTTGCATTTACGCAAATGGAGTTTTACAAACTTTGTGGCTTGGATGGTATGCTTCCGCTTAAAAGCTTTGGAACATTTATTGGCCTTTTGGTCTTCATATTTACGTTTTTAGAAGAAATGAAGGTCATACCCATTGCCTATTATTTCTTGGTATTCCCGCTTGTCTCGATGATCTTTTTCATTAAGCTTTACAAGAAAACGGACAAAAAACCATTTACCGGCATTGCGTATACCATACTGGGTATTATTTATGTGGCCATTCCCTTTTCACTACTGACGGTTGCGGCCTTTTCAGTGGACAATACCTTTCATTTTGAAATCATCATCGGCTCATTGCTGATGTTATGGGCAAGTGATTCAGGAGCCTATTTTGCTGGGACCAAATTTGGTAAAACAAAATTATTTGAAAGAGTCTCTCCAAAGAAATCCTGGGAAGGAAGTCTTGGAGGAGCCTTTTCTGCCATAATCGTTACTTATTTCATATCAAAAAATTTCACCGTATTGCCTGAATGGCAGTGGTTTTGCATTATGACCATTATAATCATTGCCGGTACTTATGGTGACCTCATAGAATCCCTTTTTAAAAGAAGCATTGCAATAAAAGACTCTGGCAAAGGATTACCGGGACATGGCGGCTTTATGGACCGGTTCGATGGCTTGTTACTTTCCACCCCATTTATTGTAGCGTTTTTGAAAATATTTTAATAATTGCTCTAAAAAACCCTATTATTGTACCCTCAAGGGAAATTCAAGGAACACTATCCTTTGAAATCTGTTGAAAGGAAGGAAAGGAGAAACTAAATGCTAAACCATTATGACCATTCATAAAGAAGGACGATCGCTATTATTTTGGATGTTAATTATTTTGGCAGGAATCAATTTTGCTATCAATTATTTCCCCGTACAGGAGCTGGTTATTAACCTGGTACTAATAGGCAGCATACTGCTATACTTAACCGTCTTGCAATTTTTCAGAAATCCAGCCATACCCATCCCAGATAACCCTGAATTGATCTATGCCCCTGCGGACGGAAAAGTCGTAGTGATTGAAAAAACCATGGAAGATGAATTTCTTAAAGAAGAAAGAATTCAAATATCCATATTTATGTCCCCTATAAACGTACACATTAACCGATCTCCAATAAGCGGTATTTTAAAGTACTTCAAATACCATCCAGGAAAATACCTTGTTGCCTGGCACCCAAAATCCAGCCTTGAAAACGAGCGAACATCTTTAGTAATAGAGCATCCCAATGGCGTTCAGCTAATGATGCGTCAAATTGCAGGCGCTATGGCAAGAAGAATCAAATGGTATGTTAAAGAAGGTGACCCAATGGCCCAAGGTTATGAGTTTGGTTTTATAAAGTTCGGATCAAGGGTGGATGTCTTTGTTCCTTTAGATGCCGAAATACTAGTCAATCTGGACCAAAAGACCAAGGGGGGGATTACACCTATCGCTAAATTCAAGTCCTAAGGAATAGCCTTTTAATCCATTCAATTGAAAGCGGTTTTAAGGATTAACAAAGCCCTGGCATTGGATAGGGTATCCATTGTTTCGGTTCTTCAAAAAAATCTATAAGCCCATATCCAGGGCTTTTTTTACGAGCTCTGTGACTGAAGAAACGTTCAATTTTTGATGCAAATGTTTGCGGTGTGTCTCCACAGTAAAAATACTTAAATACAATTGCTCGGCAATTTCTTTGTTGGTCTTACCCTTAACAATCCACCTTAAAATCTCCATTTCTCTCTTAGAGAGTTTAAAAGTGGCTTTAAAATGATCGTATTGCTCAAACTCATCTCCTTCCTCAGCTTGGTTTAGCACATGGTCAAAATTTGCCAAATAACGATCTTCCATGACCTCCCTAATCGTATAGATTAACTCCTCAGGGTCAGCATTTTTAAGCACATAGGCATTTACACCTTGCTTGATACATTTCTTAAAAATCTCCTCATCATCATACATGGAAAGCACAATGGTTTTTACTTTCCACCTCTTTTTTTTGATGTATTGAAGAATATCCAATCCATTAAGACCGGGCATATTCATGTCTGTAATGACCAAATCCATCTTGACTTCCTCCAAAGCGGCCAAAGCTTCCTTACCATTATGGACGACCTTTTCCACACTAAAATCAGGTTCATTGGATAACAACCGCTCTATTCCTGCGGCAAATAATTTATGGTCATCTGCTAATAATATCTTAGTCATATTTGTCATTTTCCAATTCAATTTCTATTCGGGTCCCCTTACCTAATTCTGAATCAATCTCTACCTTACCTCCAATAGCCTCAACCCTCGAATTTATATTCCTCAATCCTAACCCCTGAGATACATTGGCCACATCAAACCCATCTCCATCGTCTTTAATGCACAGCAATAATTTGTCGCCCAAGTTCTTCAATTCTATAGTGATTAAAGTCGGTGAGGCATGTTTTATGGCATTGTTCAAACATTCCTGAACCAATCTAATAAGCACAAGCTTTTTATCTCCTTCCACAAAATCTATGGGTTCACCTTCATTTATAAAGGCCACTTCACAAAACCCACTTTTTTGAACTCTCCCTAACTCTTCTTCCAGAAAGCTTTCAAACTGCACATCATTGATATAATCTTTATTGATAGACCGAGACAAGCTTCGGACTTCTTTTATGATTTTATTGATCAATTTTTTCCCTTCAAAAACAGAAGCTGGGTCTGAATTATTCAGCACAAGTTTGGTCAGCGACAAAAGCTGCCCAATATTGTCATGCAACTCCTGACTGACATAATGCAGGGTATTTTCTCTGATCTCCTTTTCCGCATTCAGAATGGTGTTTTTAAAATCAGCTTTAATAATTTGAATTTTATGCCTGTTTTTTATTTGCCTTTGCCGGTGTACAATTACAATGGCAATAATAAATGCCGCCATTATAACCATAATAACTACACCTGTTAGTATGGCAAAAAATGTTTGTATGGAATTGTCTTCAATCACTTTTAGGAGAAAAAATCAATGGTGAATAAAAGGAAAATCCTAAAATAAGATACAAAGTAGCTGCAAAAATCCGGTTCAACGACGCAAGTATCATTATATAATAATCACCCAAATCCCATATTAAATTCACCGATCCAAAGTAAATAAAACTGGCAGAATAGAAAAGAAGAATGGCCGAAATGTTCCAAAAATGAGGTATCCCAAGTAAGGATGCTTCTTCATATTTATCTGCCATAAAAACACTTACCATCAAATAACAACAGAAAAGTACAATGCCTAAACTTCCCAACAAATGCGTGTATTGTTGAAAAACTAAAATTGGAGATTGGAT
The DNA here is from genome assembly GCF_000427295.1 of Cyclobacterium qasimii M12-11B. GTDB lineage: Bacteria > Bacteroidota > Bacteroidia > Cytophagales > Cyclobacteriaceae > Cyclobacterium > Cyclobacterium qasimii. The sequence goes on from NZ_ATNM01000100.1 coordinate 15,032, forward strand.
AAACAATGTGTTTATTATCGCCCAGAAAATGAAAAAGAGCATGAAATAAACAACGTTTCTTTTAACTCTTTTGGATTCAATTAAGGACCTAAGGTAGACCAAAATCAAAATGGTTTCCCCAAAGACAAAAAATATATTGTAAATAAGCACATTCTTCCCCCCTTGCTCCACCAAAAAAATGGCATAAAGCTCAAAACTTAACACATAGGAAATAATGAACAAGATAAAGGCGTGTGACTTTTCTTGCAGGTTATGCTTCTTTTTAAAGAAATAAAAAAACAATGACAGCAATAAGCCAACTACAATACAAGAAATGTAGGTGTAAAAGGTCATGATAAAACTGTCATTGTTAACTAAATCTACTATTTACAATCAGGAGGACAAATTTTCCCACCATTTCTAATCCAGGAATCGTCCGTAGTACTGGAATTATCATTTGAAGCAGCTAAGATCAGGGTTAATTTCCCTATATAATCTTCTCCGTCTTCTTTTTCCCCTCTTACTTTTACAGTTTCTTTGTCATACATCCCGAGGTAAATTTTCAATCCACCTTCCTTTTCATCTGTTTTGGCCAACAACTCTTCAATGGTCTTCCGATCAAAAAAAATCGAGCGGGTTTGGTCCTTAGCCTTGTCTTCATTTACTGCTTTTTCTGCGTTAGCAATAAATTTTTCATAATTCTCTCTTAGCTGTTTGAATATTCTTAAGTCCATATTGCGATTGGATTTAGATAAAAATTAGTTTACCAAATTTAACCATTCTTCTTATTAAAAAGCTTAATATCCTAAAAAATTCATACAAATGGTTTTTGACGAAAAAATTCTGAGTTTTAAACCAGTCATATAATGAAATTTTGCTATTAGGGGATAACAAATTGCAAATGTGGGCCTTAGTTCACAAAAACCCACATAAAATTACACAAGGCACTTCATAATTTCATAATAACTTAGGGGAGGAGTGGTGAAACCGCCTAAAAAACCTATATTCTCAGGACTTAATCATTATCCATGAAATAAACCACCTAAATAGTACCAAAAGTCTGGTTTTTATTTGGCTTCTTGTAATTGGGTAGCAATTCATTTTCAACTGATTAAAATAGTTGAAGTCTTTGGTAAAACAGACGTAATCTTAGCTGGAAAACTTCCGATGAATCACTATTTTAATCGATAAGCAAAAAGAATTGATAAATTATAAGTAAATTAATCTATCTATTCACATTTAGCTTTTATTCAAAATAATCCATGAAATTATGACAATAGCCATAGTGGCAATTGGCGTTTTGCTTGCCTTCATAATGCTGACCTACAACAAGCTCGTTCGTCTACGTAATAATGCCAAAGAAGGATGGAGCGGAATAGATGTACAACTAAAACGAAGAGCAGACCTGGTCCCCAACCTGGTGACCACCGTAAAAAGTTACGCCAAACATGAGCAACAACTGCTAGAGGAATTAACTGCCCTTAGAAGCAAAACCGGAGCGGATCAATCCATTCCAGAAACGTCAAAGACTGCGACGGATTTAGGGAAATCCTTAAAAAAACTAATGGTAGTAGCAGAAGCTTATCCTGAACTTAAAGCAGATAAAAATTTTCTAAAACTACAGCATCAACTTTCTGAGGTGGAGGATTACCTTCAAAAATCCAGAAGGTATTACAATGGAACAGTAAGGGAACTGAACACAAAAGTTGAATCTATACCTTCCAATATTGTAGCCAAAGCCTTTGGCTTCAACAAACTTGAATTTTTCACAATTTCTGATGAAGCTGATCGGATGCTTCCTGAATTAAATTTTGAATAAGATGTACCGGTTTTACTTAGGACTTGTCCTAATCCTACTCTCCAGAAGTTTGTGTGTAGTCGCACAAAATGGCGAAGTAATCCTCAATTACCACAGTGGTATAGCCGTACAGTTGGACGGCTCCTTGAATGTAACGGAGGACATCGAAGTCAGAAGTTTAGGCCTTGATATCAGCAGGGGGATTTTCAGAAGCTTTCCTGTAAGGTATCGAGACAAGTATAACAATCAAATAACAGTAGGATTCAAAGTACTCGGAGTAAAGAAAAACGGCATCGACGAGCCCTATAAAGTAATCCGACAAGGAGACTTCGAAGTCATTAGAATCGGTGATGAGAACACTGTCTTGGAGCCTGGTATTTATGCTTATTCGATTGCTTACGAAACGAATCGGCAAATTGGGTTTTTCGATGACTTCGATGAGCTCTATTGGAATGCAATTGGTTCCGACTGGAGCTTCCCAATAGTGAAAGCAAGCGCACGAATCACACTACCAACTGCTGGAACAATAGGACAATATGCTGCCTATTCAGGACCGACAGGAAACACAACATGTAACTGCACGATAGCAAAAGAATCAGACAGATCACTATTTGTAAAAGTTGAGCAGACCTTAATGCCTGGCGAAGGCCTTACAATTGCTGCTTCCTGGCAAAAAGGAATAATTTCTCCCCCAACACAAACGGATAAAACCAAAACCTTTTTCAGAGACAATGCTGGGATTTTTTGTCTTGCAATTGGATTTATACTTGCCCTGGCTTATTATTTTTATGCCTGGAACAGGGTTGGCCGTGACCCTCATAAAGGAGGCATTTACCCTCAGTTTGACCCCCCTGAAGGAATTGATGCTGCTGCTATGCGTTACCTGTACAAAATGAGTTTTGACACCCAAACATACGTCGCTTTTATTGTCGAAATGGCCACAAAAGGTTGGCTGAAGATCATTGAAGGTAAAAGAAAAATACACTTTAGAAAAAACAACAGGGAATAATGAGTCCCCAAACGCAAGGTACCAGACTGTATTGGATCAACTTTTTCCAGCAGGTTTACAAGAGATTAGTTTGGAACAAAAAGAGCATCGGAAAATCGGAGGAGCCATGCGTGGCTTACAAAAAGACCTGTATTCCAAGCTACATGGATCTCACTTTAAACACAATTACCTTTGGGTATTACCAGGATTTATCATTTCTGTTTTAAGTTTGGTGCTTGCTATCAAATACACTTTTCCCAACTTATTAGAGGTCGAAAAAACAATGCTCATTTTGGGCTTGATCATTTGTTTCTTTCTAATCATTTTACTTGGTAAAATTTTTTACACCTTTCTGGATTATCAGGACAAAGGCTATGTAAAGACGAGCACACTCATAGTCGAAGGTTTACTTTTGATTATCATTATTGGGGTACCGGCCTACATTGTCTACTATTTTAATCTTAACCCAGCCTTTGGCTTCCTCTTCTTTTTTCTTTTGGTAGGACTTACGAATGCTATTTTTATTCTACTGATGAACGCCCCCACATTAAAGGGGCGAAAAATAATGGACGAGATAGAAGGTTTTAGAATGTACCTCAATGCCGCTGAAAAACCTTTGATAGAAACATATAATCCACCAGGCATCACTCCAGCCGTTTTTGAGAAACTTCTCCCTTTTGCGATCGCCCTGGATGTAGGAGAGGCCTGGGGGAAAGCTTTCGAGAAGAGCTTAGATTCCTTAGGAGAAGATTATAGCAATCGCTCTTCCTATCGCCCAATGTGGTATACAGGAACCGCCTTTACGGCTGGGTCTCTGGTCAGCTTCTCTGACAATCTAAGCAGTTCATTTGGCTCGGCCCTTGCCAATTCATCCAGCCCTCCTGGTGGTTCTTCTGGTAGTGGCGGCGGAGGTAGTTCCGGAGGTGGCGGCGGCGGAGGTGGCGGCGGTGGCTGGTAGGCTCCTGTTTTATAACATACCCTACAGGATTATGACCGCCTTTCTCTATTTTAATTAGATTAGTTGTAAGTTTACTGCTCTCAAAAAAGAAATACCAATATCCTATCGCTTTTCATGTAATGGCATACATGCCAAATCTTATGATCTCCTTACCTTCAAAAAAAGACTGGCACATATTGTATACGAATCGGATGATCGCGCTTCCAAAGCCTTTGATCTGGTTTTATTGGTATTGATCTTACTAAGTGTTGTAATCGTCATACTAGACTCCGTTCAAGCCATTCGTGAAAATTACGGTAAGCTCTTGTATTGGTTGGAATGGTGTTTTACGCTTGTTTTTACATTGGAATATTTTCTACGAATATGGCTAGGGAACAATAAAACCGGATATGTCTTTAGCTTTTATGGAATCGTGGATTTGCTTGCTATACTCCCGACCTACCTGAGTCTATTTTTGCTGCAAACGCAATACTTGACAGTTATAAGAGCATTGCGATTTTTAAGGATATTGAGAATTCTTAAATTACCTGAATACATAAAGGAAGCTTCCAGGTTAACAGATGCACTTAAACACAGTAAGGCGAAAATTCAGATTTTCGTAGGATCTGTTCTGACGATTGTATTGGTAATGGGATCAGTGATGTACATCATTGAAGGGCCTGAAAGTGGCTTTACCTCCATCCCCAGGTCGATGTATTGGGCCATTGTCACACTTACCACAGTAGGTTATGGAGACATTGCCCCTGCTACAGATTTTGGCCAATTTATGGCTTCTCTCATTATGCTTATAGGGTATGCGATTATCGCTGTGCCCACTGGAATCGTCACTTCAGAATTGGTTTCTGCCAGAAATGCCGAAGAGATTAAAGCCCACCCTAATATAAAATCATGCAAGGCCTGCAATTTAAAGAACCACAGTTTGGATGCGGTCTTTTGCAGAAGGTGCGGAACCCGACTTACCCCTAGGGCTGAATAGAAACATTTCTTACCAATCTAAATTCTAAAACTTGGGGAAAGTTCTGTTATTGCTATCCTGATTATCCTCTACCCTCAAAAGTCCATCCTACCTTTTTATGCCTCGCCTATTTTGAGCCTTTCATTAAAATTCATTGTTTAACCTTTCTGCCTGGCATTTTGCAGAAGTTTTGAAAAGTACAGCGGTACCCTCCTCCGCTGAATCTTGCGCAAAAAAAAAGCTACGAAACAAAATTTCATAGCTTTAGTCAATTAACAATAAACCCAAAATAACCTGCTGTAGGAGAAGGAGTTGAACCTCCACGGAGCGGTTAGGCAAAATATGAGCTCGATATTTGCTTTTTCCCAGTACCTCCACCCCCGAGACAGGAGGGCATGTCTGCCAGTTTCATCATCCTACAGTATAAATCGTCAATAAAAAGCAAGCTTTTTGTTGACCAAAGACCGTTTGTCTTTGTTTGATATGTCAAAGGTAATAAAAAGAATCATTTATTAAAAATAAAGCAAAAAATAAATTGTTTTATTACATATTATTTATTTGAAATGGTATTTATATACATATTCAATAATTTTAAGCAATGAAATTGATTGGATATTGGAAGATTTACAATAATAAATCAGCAACTTGCAAATTCCACTTCAAATGGGTTTTTCACACATATCAAAAGCATAATTTACAGCCATGGAGACCCTTGGAAACCCTATAGTCAATTAAAGGCGAAACTTAAGCAACAGGACAAACTATACTAGAAAAACAATCCTAAAAATTTGGGCATAAAAAAAAGCTATGAAACAAAATCTCATAGCTTTAGTCAATTAACAATAAACCCAAAATAACCTGCTGTAGGAGAAGGAGTCGAACCTCCACGGAGCAGTTAGGAAAAATATGAGCTCGATATTTTCTTTATCCTGTGATCTCCACCCCCGAGACAGGAGGGCATGTCTGCCAGTTTCATCATCCTACAGTATATGTCATCGATAATTAAAGCAAGCTTTTCTTATCGACCAAAGACCTTTTGTCCTTGTTTGATATGTCAAAGGTAACAAAAAGATCCTAAAATTAAAATTACAACAATAAATAAGATATATTTTTACATTTTTTATATTTTTTTACAATAATATCAGCCTTTTCAATATTTTACCCCTATGAAATTCACCTTTCATTGAAAAATATTAAAACCCTCCTCAAAACTCCCCTGATGGAACACCTACAAACAAGCAAAAATGGCTAAACCTTCATATATCCATTTTTAGTATTTAATAAAAATAAATAGTAATTTTTATTATTTTAACACTTTTAAAGGTAATAGTTTGATTATTATATATTTTTATTAAACCTTTGTTATTGATTACATATTTAAGAACACACCACAACAACTACTATTATGAAAGAAACTGGATTTTTAATCGACATGGATGGTGTCATCTACCGAGGAGGGGAATTGATACCTGGTGCAAAGGACTTTATCCAAAAATTATTGGAAGAAGACTACCCTTTTAGATTCCTCACCAATAACAGCCAAAGAAACTGCAGAGATGTGGTAGCAAAATTAAGCAGGATGGGAATAGGCGTTCAGGAAAAACACATTTTTACTTGCGCCATAGCCACTGCCAGGTACCTAGCCGCTCAAAAACCTAACGGGACAGCTTATGTAATTGGAGAAGGAGGCTTATTAACAGCATTGCACCAAAACGGCTACTCTATAGTCGATGATGCGCCAGATTATGTGGTCATCGGAGAAGGAAGAACGATTATGCTAGAATCTGTGGACAAAGCAATTAACATGGTAATGAACGGTGCAAAACTTATTGCTACCAACCTTGATGCTTATTGCCCCAGTTCCAATAACTCTATTCGCTCAGGTTGTGGCGCTTTTGTTTCAATGATTGAAATGGCTACAGGAAGGAAAGCTTTTAGCGCCGGAAAACCAAACCCTGTCATGATGAGAATTGCCAAAGCTGAATTAGGGACACATTCCGCCAACACAATCATGATCGGCGACACTATGGAAACAGACATATTAGGCGGGGTTCAAATGGGATTCAAAACAGTACTGACCTTAACAGGATCCACCAAGATTGAAGACCTCGATGCTTATGCGTATTCACCAGACCATATCATTGGCAGCATTCAAGAATTAAACGACCCTATGGTATTGGAGCAAATAGTCCATGGAGACCTTGTACTTCAATAGACAAAAAATTGTAATTCTATTAAACAATGAAGGTAACGTGTCGCGGCATACGTTACCTTTTTTTTTGACCCGTTTTAATCGGAACCAATACTCAGACCATTTATAATTTTTTTCAAGATGATCCAAGTTCAAAATCAGGACAAAGCAAAGGCTAGGTAAAAAATTGGACATAAAAAAAAGCTACGAAACAAAATTTCATAGCCTTAGTCAATTAACAATAAACCCAAAATAACCTGCTGTAGGAGAAGGAGTTGAACCTCCACGGAGCAGTTAGGAAAAATACGAGCTCAATATTTTCTTTGTCCTGTGATCTCCACCCCCGAGATAGGAGGGCATGTCTGCCAGTTTCATCATCCTACAGTATAAATCGTCAACACAAAGTAAACTTTTGTTGACCAAAGACCTTTTGTCTTTGTTTGATATTTCAAAGGTACTAAAAAGATTGATATGTTAAAATAAAATCAATATTTAAGCCAATTATTTACACTATATTTAATTATTTTGTATTTTTATTAATCATTCAATAATAATGCTGAAATTTTACCGCCTTCGATTAGAAAATCGACAACAAAAAACTAAGAGGGCTAAAATAACACTTCAAAATGGGTTTTTTATAGCAATAAAAACAAAAGTGATCCATTTTGAAACAGCTTTGGACTCCAATAAAACCAATTTTAGGAATTTAGGTTTCCCAAAGAAAAATGATTGACCTAGGTCAACCTGGGCAATTAGGCACAAAAAAAGCTATGAAACAAAATCTCATAGCTTTAGTCAATTAACAATAAACCCAAAATAACCTGCTGTAGGAGAAGGAGTCGAACCTCCACGGAGCAGTTAGGAAAAATATGAGCTCGATATTTTCTTTATCCTGTGATCTCCACCCCCGAGACAGGAGGGCATGTCTGCCAGTTTCATCATCCTACAGTATAAATCGTCAACACTTAGTAAACTTTTGTTGACCAAAGACCTTTTGTCTTTGTTTGATATATCAAAGGTAACAGAAAGATTCATTAATTAAAAATTCAGCAACAAACACAGGGAATAATTACATTAAATTTAACAAATACGATCTTTTATTACCATAATGAATATTTTGACTTACATATCACCCCTAACATTAAGGAATCAACAACAGGGGGATCCAGAGAGGCTGAAGCCAATTAAAATCACTCAGTTTCAGGAGCTGTTTTAGAAGAATCTTTTACCAAACGTTGTACTTCTTCAAGCTCCTCAGAAGACAAATCTCTCCACTTACCCTTGGGTACGTCCAAGCGAATATTCATTATCCGAACGCGCTGTAGGGACACAACCTTATAGCCAAAATAATCACACATTCTCCTTATCTGCCGGTTAAGTCCTTGGGTAAGGATTATCTTAAAAGTGTCTTTTCTCATTTGTTTGACATAACATTTTTGGGTGACAATGTCCAGAATAGGCACTCCATTGCTCATCCTGTCTATAAAGTCTCCTTCAATGTCCCTGTTTACTTTTACTATGTATTCCTTTTCATGAGAATTTCCAGCCCGCAATATCTTGTTGACAATGTCCCCATCGCTCGTCAAAAATATTAGGCCTTCACTAGGCTTGTCCAATCTCCCAATATGAAAAATGCGCTGCGGATGATTGATGAAATCTACAATATTGTCTTTTACCTTTGTGTCTGTCGTACAAATGATTCCTACAGGTTTATTGAAAGCTATATAAACATGCTTTTCTTCAGGAGCTGTGACTACCACGCCATCTACTTTCACCTCATCCTCAGGCCCAATCTTAGTCCCCACCTCAGGAACCTTATCATTAATGGTTACCCTATTCGCTGCTATCATTCTGTCAGCTTCTCTCCTCGAGCAGTAGCCAATTTCACTTAGAAACTTATTAATCCTGACTTCACTTTTCACTTTTCACAATTTAAATTAATGCCACATTTCTTCAATAAGCTCTGTATAGAAATCCTTCAACGTCATTCCCACTGCTTTTACTTGCTGCGAAATTAGGCTTGTTTCTGTCTGACCAGGCACGGTATTGATTTCAATAAAATAGAAATCACCCGTTTGCATTTCCAAGAAATAATCCATTCTTACCGCTCCCTTACAATTCAATGTTTGGTAAACTTTTTCAGCTATCTTTCTGACTTTTTCTACATCACGTTCATCCAATCTTCCAGGAGTAATTTCTTCTGAAACACCAGGCTTGTATTTGGCTTCAAAATCAAAAAACTCTTTGGAACTGATTATCTCCGTCGAAGGAAGAACGGTGATTTTCCCATTGCTTTTATAAATACCAATGGAGAACTCTCTCCCACTTACAAACTCCTCCACCATCACCTGATCATCTTCTTTAAAGGCCAGGTCCAATGCCATGGTTAACTCTTCGGCACTTTTCGCCTTGCTCATCCCTATACTGCTTCCCCCATTATTGGGTTTAACAAAAATGGGCAAACTCAATTCGTCCAATAGCTCCTCAGCCAGGCCAGCCTTATTTTCAAACAACTGAGCAGATTTAGCCACATGCAAATCAGCAATGCCTTCTACAATCTTCTTCGTATAGGCCTTATTCATAGTGATGGAGGAAGTGAGGGCATCACAGGTTGTGTAGGGAATTCCCAACATATCAAAATAACCTACCAATTTTCCATCCTCACCAGGTGAACCGTGAATAATATTGAATACACCGTCAAATTTCACCCGCTTACCAACCAAGGTAACAGAGAAATCATTGAAGTCGACGGGTGTTTTATTTCCATTGGCCTCTAAATGGTAACAACTGTCCTGATACACATGAATAGGAAACACCTCATAACGTTCCTTATCGAGGTGTTGCGCTACTACAGCAGCACTCTTTAAAGAGACTACCGATTCACCAGTATAGCCTCCCATGACCAAAGCAATTTTCTTTTATTCATTTAGGATCCGTGCGAGTTAACGTAATTTTTTGTAAATAAAATGATAAATAACCGATTTGATAAATAATTAAGCATGCATTTTTTTAATAGAAGTGCTAAAGGCAAACTAAATTTATGCGCTATTCACAATAGTCCCTCCACTAAATAGCGAAAAAGTAACCAACAGCTTGAACCCATGTTAAATTTTTAGTTATCTTGGAAGTGAATTTCACAGAGGCATTTGTCCTTCCTTTTTCTTTAGTTTTTGGCTTGGTATTTTTTTTAAGCTGTATTGATGAAAGTGTTAAACTTTATTTTTATGGAGAAAACTATCTCCTTCATGCTAATAGCATTGCTATTTTTGGCAGTAAATCCGGAACTGGTACATGCCCAAAATGACAATCGGGTACCCTTTAAACACCGGGTTGGCAACACTCCCCCTGAAGACAATGTATTTCATATCAGAGGAGATTTTACCATGATCGGAAATACAAACCTTACCCTGGCGGAATATTCTAAAACCGGAGAAAACTCCCTGGCCAAAATGAAATTTGTGGACGTCGATGGCGATCCCAAAACCTTTAACTCCTCTTCTGCCACTTTAATGTTTTCCCAAGAGAATGGTGCAGCTCCAAACTGCACTGAGATTTTGTATGCCGGACTTTATTGGGCTGGAAAATCGGACATTGGTCAGGGGCTTAACTTTGATTTGACCAAAACGATTACTTCAGAGGAACTCAAGGAGGTTAAAAATGAAGAACAGGTAATATTACCATATGAAGAGATAAATCACAGTTCTTTTACCATGACGCTTAGTCTGGAGTATGATGAAAATGGTTTGATTTATCCCATTTATTACTTCTGGAAAGATGAAGAGGTACAACTAATTTTGATTTTCCCGAACGATCAGTCTGAAAAAGCACTGTACCAAATTGGTGAGGAAGATTGGCAAGAAGTGGAAAACCAGTCCATTTCTACCGCTGGAGAACTGGCAACAGCCACTTTTGACCCAATTATGATTGAAGACAATGGGTTTACTTTTTCCATTCATACGATAAAGCGGTCATTGGTGGAAGCATTTAGAGATGTAAAACCTGATGATTTCACTGTAGAATGGACGGCTTCAGGAAGTTATTATCCAGATTATCCACATACAGTGATGTTTGACAAACGAAAGGTAAAGCTTAAAGCTCCTGGAGCGAGCAACTATACTGAAATCTCCTCTCAAGGGAATAGCATTTTATTTCCACACAATGACATGGAGGACATGTACGTAGGCTATGCCGATGTAACCGACCTGGTTAAAAGTTATGGCGCCGGAGAGTATACTGTTGCAGATGTAGCGCTTGTCGAAGGTTTGGGAAACAACACAGGCTACTTCGGCAACTGGGGGATGATTGTGGTTTATCAAAACTCAAAAATGGATTGGCGGAACATCAGTATTTTTGATGGTTATTCCTATGTTCAATCTTTAGACAAAGAGGAACATGTAGGTGAAATTGAAATCACAGGTTTTGAAACCATCAAGCAAGGAGATGTCAAATTAAAACTGGGAGTAATGGCCGCTGAAGGTGACAAATCAATCAAAGGAGATTACCTTCAAATCCTAAATCAAAATAAAGAGTGGGTTTTACTTAGCCATAAACTTGCAGAAAAAATAACTTTTTCAATTCCTCCATTTACACACCAGTTAGAGACGCTGAAGGAAACTTAATAGACAACCCAAGAAACCCACAACTCGAGCACAACACAGGTACCGACATTGTTCAATGGGAGGTACCTAACCCTGAAAACGCCATCATTGCCAATGAGCAACGATCTTTTCGATTTCGGTTTGGGACTAACCAAGACCAGTATGCCATCTTTGCATTTGCCTTCTCTGTACCATCTTATGTCCCAGAAATTCAGGCGCACAACCAGATTAAGTACATTGAAGAAGAACCTCCAGGCGAAGAGCCTTCTGTGGAACCAGGTCAAGAAATTACTTACACCCTGGACATCAAAAACCTTGGTACCGAAGCTTCATTAGAGAACAAAATAGTCATCCCTTTGCCCATCACTGCCACCTTTGTCAGTGCCAACTCATTACCTCAAGACCATGGTGCAGTTACCTTCGACCCAGACTTAGGTATAGCAGGAGCTATCGTTTGGGAAATCGGGGAGATCCCATTGCAAGAGGATTCCAATGATACCGCAGCAACATTGGAGTACACTTTAAAGCTAACAGAAGATTGTTTTTATTGGGCAAATAATAGCTGCGAAGTTACAATGGCCATCGATGGAAGCATGTCTGGCCTGGGATCAATTTCAGGGAGCTCCTATTCCAATATTCCATTTTTTCAGGGATTTACGGATGACGCTTGTGTCGGCGAAGCAATTTATGGCCCTATTGAAATCCCCATAGTCGGCAAAGCTGAATTCGCCGCAACGCATTGTATAGACCAGGTAGACTTTCCCTCAATAGGCCCAATTCAACTTCCCGATTTTTGTCAAGGAGATGCACCCATTGAACTGGGTTCGTTAATCTCTCCAAGTCAGGAAGGGTTTTCAATTTATTTTTTTACGGAGGAAGAAGGAGGCGAAGGGTTCACCAATTATCAGGTCAATACTTCATTGTCTGGCAGCGAGCAGATTTGGGTAGCAGAAGGGCCTCAAGAAACTTGTACCGGCATAAGAACTCCCCTATCCATAAACGTTTTAATGCGGGCTCCGACCCCAATAGTAAAGGATTTGATAATTTGTCAGTTATCGGAAACCAATACATTTTCCGTCCAGGAACATTTGTATTATCAACTGAATTATTACCTGGACAATGATCCTCAAAGCATTGCTTTAGCCAATGTTCCCCAAATAAACACCGAGGAAGTGGGTGTTCATAAGGTATGGGTCAGTTACTCTCTGGATGGTAAATGCGAAAGTCATCGAACACCTGTACAAATCACTGTAGAAGACTGCAGTTATCGACCGAGTATACAGATTGAGAAATATGCAGATGTGGAAAACTACAGCCAAATAAACGACACCATTAATTACACCTTGGTGGTAACCAATCCTCGAAAAGTCCCGCTATTTAATGTGACGATCTATGACGAACTTACTTCAGCCTCTTGGGACATCCCCTACTTTGAGGTACTTGAATCAGAAACCTTTACTACAAGTTATGTGATCAACAACAATGACCTTAGCTATGGTGCTGTCCAAAATTTCGCTTATGCTACAGGTCAATCCCAAAATGGTGAATTTATTCAAGACATGGCCTTCCTTGAAGTAGAGGCCTTAATTTTTCCAGATGGTTTTCTTGACCATGAAATCTCAGTTTCCCCAGAAGCCTGCACCAATGATGACATCGCTTTGGGGACCATAGAAATACAGTTCCCATCCCACACACCACAGACGGGCACTTACATCTTAAAAAGAAAGGCAGATGGGCAGGAATATTCGGGAGAGTTTCAAAACCGTATTCGGGTCCAAATAGCGGTTCCTCACGGGGAATACTCTTTATCGATTACAGATGAACAAGAGAATACCTTCAATGTGAAAGGGCTGTTTTTAGTGGATAAAAGAAAATTTGTGGATTTCACCATACCTGAGGAAATCACAACATGTTATCCCCACATGCTCACTCCTAAATCCACCATGGCCTTGACCTATCGACTGAAAGCACCAAGCGGAGCCACCGTTTGGCAAAATAGTCAAGAAGGCTTCGATCTTTCAGAATCGGGGCTTTACCATATGAGTGCAACAGACAAGGAAGGAATCCTATGCTCCGTGGAAAAATCCTTTTACGCTGAAATATCCCAACCTCAAAACACCGAATTAGATTTAGCCCCTTTCTGTAGGGAAGACGTTTTTACCACCCTCAGTTTGCAGCAGGACCCTGATAATTTAAAAGTGAATTGGTACCGCGTCCGTTCACAGGATGCCATCCATTTATCAGATTACGACAATAATCCTACACTTACTGTACAGGAAGCCGGCTTGTATGAAGTCACATTGACCAATGAAGACGGTTGTATGGTTGGCAGAGGCCAAATGGAGGTGGTTCAATCATTTTCCGAAATGCCACCGTTACAGGCACTGTATTCCATATGCCTCGACAGAAATTTACTGGTATTGATAGATGCCGGAAATAACTTTAGCATGAGCCAATGGTTATTGGATGGCATCACCATTAGCACCGGTTCTACCTTCTCCCCAACGCATCCTGGGAATTACAGCCTTTTGGCCATAGATGAGCAAGGTTGCGAATTCTTTGTAGATTTTGAGGTCGAAGACGTGTGCAATGCGATGGTAAGTTACCCAACCGCCATTCTTCCGGGAGACTCACAAAGACCTTTCCTTATCTATCCGAACAATTTAGCCACGGAAATGGAAGTGTTTATCCACAACCGTTGGGGTGAAATGATTTTTTATTGCGAAGACAAAAACCCCCAGGCAAATCAACCCTCTACATGCATCTGGGATGGATTCTATAACAATCAAAAGATCCCTGGCGGAAACTATTCTGTAATCATCCAGTATAAAAACAAGAAAGACAAGCTACTGACCACGGAAAAGGGAATGATTACGGTCATTGAATAGTGATGAGATAAATGTATGAACTTAATAGAATAAAGCGATTTAATCTTTCCTGAACGAACCTGGATAACATCCCAGCTGGTTCCTGAACAGAAATGTATAACCTTCTAGCCACTTCCTGAGCGGAGTCTGAGTATTTCCCGAGCCGGTTCTTGAGCGGAGCCGAAGGATTAGGCATTGCGTGCTCGTCACCCTTTGGCTTCGGCTCCGCTCGGCCGCCGGAATTTTGGTTCTTCCAGAAATTAATGTAGCACTGATTCAAATTTGGATTAGTATTAAAAAGCCACTAGATTTACTAGTGAGGAATTCAGAGGAGAGTGTTTATGAAGGCAAAAACAGGTGGGAATCTAGCTAGAGAAATGGGTAACAAAAGGAATTTCAGCCGATTACAGATTCAGCAGTCAGAGAGCAGCATCCATTACAACAAGGATTAAGACATAGCGTGGTCGTTCACGATACGACTATAAGTTTGAAGTCAGAGAGCAGCATCCATTACAACAAGGATTAAGACATGTAAAATCTTTGTCAGGACAGCCGAATGTTTAATGTCAGAGAGCAGCATCCATTACAACAAGGATTAAGACTCATTTCTTGTGTTTACCTCGACCATTTGAAGGGGTCAGAGAGCAGCATCCACTACAACAAGGATTAAGACACCTCTGCAAAGTCAAGAGCTTGACCAGCTCCTAATGTCAGAGAGCAGCATCCACTACAACAAGGAGGACCGAGCGTGAAGAAAAGTGCCAGCGGAGGCACTTTTTAGTGAGGGGCCAGGAGGCGCGTGGGTCTATTATAGCTATAGGTATTATATACCAAAGAAAATCCACTACAACAAGGATTAAGACAATCCTTCAAAGGCTGTTATCTTGTTTTCCTCCTTCGTCCGAGAGACATCCCGATGCGATACACTTTCGGGATACAACAAGGAGGAACGAGCGGGAAGAAAAGTGCCAATAAAGGCACTTTTTAGCGAGGGGCCTGATTGCGGGGAGTTCCGGAGTAATTATCGCAATTCCTATCAAAAAACATGAATCATATAGTAGGTAGAATCGGGCAAATTTCGATAGATCATATCATCCTAGCCGGATCCTGAGCATGAGGTGTGGCAAACATTCCAAACCGGTTCCTGAGCGGAGCCGAGTAGGCATTTCGTACTCGTCACCCTATGGCTTCGGCTCCGCTCTGCCGCCGGGATTTTCATTCTTCCAAAAATTAATGTAGCACTGATTCAAATTTGGATTAGTATTAAAAAGCCACTAGATTTACTAGCGAGGAATTCAGAAGAGAGTGTTTATGAAGGCAAAAACAGGGGAAAATTTAGCTAAAGAAGAGGATAACAAAAAGAATTTCAACCGATTACAGATTCAGCAGTCAGAGAGCAGCATCCACTACAACAAGGATTAAGACCTTATTGTTGTCCGTCAAGGAGTAGAAATAGAGTGTGGTCAGAGAGCAGCATCCACTACAACAGGATTAAGACAGTTTCCTCAC
>NZ_ATNM01000101.1 GCF_000427295.1 Cyclobacterium qasimii M12-11B
CGGTGATCCGCACAAACTTGCCCTTGCGTTGCAACTCGTCGATAGTGCGTGCCCCCGTGTAAAACATGGACTGCCGGAGGCCGCCGAGGAGCTGATACATCACCGTCGAGACAGGGCCGCGATAGGGGACCTGGCCTTCAATTCCTTCAGGGATCAGTTGATCGTCAGAAGGAACATCCGCCTGAAAGTAGCGGTCGCGCGAATAGGAGGTCTTCTTGCCCCGTGTTTGCAGCGCACCGAGCGACCCCATCCCGCGGTAGCTCTTGAACTGCTTGCCATTGAGAAAAATGAGATCTCCGGGGCTTTCGTCAGTGCCGGCTAGGAGCGAGCCGAGCATGACCGTTTCTGCACCGGCAACGAGCGCTTTGGCAATGTCGCCCGAGTACTGAAGGCCACCATCGGCAATGACCGGGATGCCGGCTTCGCGCGCAGCAAGGGATGCCTCGAACACGGCGGTGACTTGGGGCACTCCAACCCCGGCAACAACCCGTGTGGTGCAAATCGATCCGGGTCCGACTCCGACCTTGACGGCATCCACCCCGGCATCGATCAGTGCCTGTGCTCCGGAGCGAGTGGCGACGTTGCCCCCGATGATGTCGATTGCGTCAAAGGAGGAGTCTGCTTTGAGGCGTCGGATGATGTCGATCACTCCGGCAGAGTCTCCGTTGGCGGTATCCACCACGAGAATGTCAACACCAGCATCGCGCAGGCGCTCGGCTCGCTCCCACGCATCACCGAAGAA
>NZ_ATNM01000102.1 GCF_000427295.1 Cyclobacterium qasimii M12-11B
GCTCTTGTATACTTTGAAAATAAAGGTTTTCAAGCTCTTCAAGGCTTTCTCTCGTATAGGTAAGAGAAATGTTAAAAACTGACACAATTCATTCAGTTCTTCAATCTGTGACTGTCTATAATCATAATAGAATGCAATTGCTTCCCATTCCTGATCAAAAATTGGCAGGTCCTCACCATATTGCTTTTCAGGCTGAAAAAAAGAATGATTCACATTTGCCAGCTCCTTTCCAATAAAGTATACCATGTAAAAGAATCGCACTTTAAGCGGGGATTAGCCCTAGATTTGGCTGATTATTCCGTTCTGTATAAAATGTATCATCTTTATCTGTGCTTCTTATATAATAAGAAAGGGTATAAACGCAGAGAAAGGAGTGTAATAGATGAGTGTATTGGGACAGCAGGCTGCAATCGGCATTGTCGTTCACCTGATTTTTATAGCAGTGACTTGGTGGGCGTTGCAAGCCGTCAATATAGATCCGTTAATCAAAAAAGGCAAAGTCGTGCAGGCTAGACTCCTGATGATTTTGCTGACAATCGCCATTGGAACGGCCGTTGCCAATTTCTTTTTAGATTATCTCAATTATTCACAGCAGCTTCCCTATCTATTTTAATAGGTTTTGAACATTATCATTAAATGGTTGGGAGAAGCGGGTTGAAGCGAATAGCTCGAGTTTTGACGAAGATTTTTACGATGGCGCCTCTTGCCTCCGGTAAAACTGGGGATAAGGGGGAGAGATGAACATGAAAGAAAAAACAGTAAGCCACGCTATTATCATTTCCGTCATGTTAAGC
>NZ_ATNM01000103.1 GCF_000427295.1 Cyclobacterium qasimii M12-11B
GTGAAACCAAACGATGAGCTTTCCGCTCTCGGCCTTGATCTCGCTGATCGAACCTGGCAGGCCCGCGAACGAACCTTCCTTGATCGTGATGGTCTCGCCGATTTCGAAGTCGATCTCGGCGGGAATCGAACGCGCAGCGGTCTTGCCCTTGGTGGACGAACCCTTGGTTGCGGGAGCTTCGACGATTTCAACAAGGCTCTTCAGCATATTGAAAGCTTCTTCGAAGCGAAGAGGAACCGGGTTGTGCGCGTTGCCGACGAAGCCAGTAACTCCTGGGGTGTGACGAACAACCGACCAGCTGTCTTCGTTGAGGTCCATGCGAACCAGAACGTAGCCGGGGATGCGAACACGGTTGACGAGCTTGCGCTGGCCGTTCTTGATCTCGACAACATCTTCCATCGGTACCTCGACCTGGAAAAACAGAATCTTCCATAGCCATCGATACCTTACGGTTCTCAATGTTGTGCTTGACGCGCTTCTCGAAACCGGCGTAGGAGTGGATGACG
>NZ_ATNM01000104.1 GCF_000427295.1 Cyclobacterium qasimii M12-11B
GGGGAGGGCATCCAGCTTTGGCGCAGTGCTGGCGGGATCATTGCCCTCATGGTTCGTGCCGGGGCGGCCACGAAGTGGCTGACGCCCATTCCGATAAACGCGAGTGCGAGGGCAATACGCAACACCCATTGGGCGATTTCGACGGCATTCATCATGGGCCAATCGTCGCATTGAGTTGTCACATGGCAACGGCGGCTTCCCGTCGCCGCTAAAGTTGCTGTAGTTGTGTACTCAAGCAGCCTTCGTTGTGTTAGCGCGAAGTCCCCGCGAATTGAAGGACCAGATCTGTGGCTAAGCCGATCGTTGTGATCGCCGAAGAACTTTCCCCCGCAACAGTCGATGCTCTCGGGCCCGACTTTGAGATACGAAACATTGATGGCACCGACCGTGCCGCTCTGAAGGCTGCGCTCGCTGATGCGCAGGCCGTTCTCATCCGTTCGGCAACGATGATGGATGCCGATGCTCTCGCCGATGCCCCTGACCTGAAGGTCATTGCGCGTGCGGGTGTCGGTCTCGACAACGTCGATATCAAGGCGGCCACTGCGGCCGGTGTGATGGTGGTGAATGCCCCCACCTCGAACATCATTTCGGCGGCCGAGCTGACGGTCGGGCACATCCTGAGCTTGGCCCGTCATATTCCGGCCGCGCACGGTGCTCTTGCAGAGGGGCAGTGGAAGCGCTCGCAGTATTCGGGCATGGAGCTTTTTGAGAAGACGATCGGAATCATCGGCCTTGGCCG
Organism: Cyclobacterium qasimii M12-11B; assembly: GCF_000427295.1. Classification (GTDB taxonomy): domain Bacteria; phylum Bacteroidota; class Bacteroidia; order Cytophagales; family Cyclobacteriaceae; genus Cyclobacterium; species Cyclobacterium qasimii. Next base: position 740 of record NZ_ATNM01000104.1, read on the forward strand.
C
>NZ_ATNM01000105.1 GCF_000427295.1 Cyclobacterium qasimii M12-11B
CAATCGTCATCTATTCCATTGTACGGGATTTCGGTTTGGTCTGGGTTTATATTTGGATTGGTATCGTCACAATCATTTGCTACACTAAAACCATCTTCATCCAGGTCATCATCCAAGGTATTTGGATCACAGTCATCATCTATTCCATTGTAAGGGATTTCTGTTTGATCTGGGTTTACATTTTCCCTAAAATCATCACAATCAAGGTTATTGGTTGCATAATCGAAGCAGAATTCATCACATATTAAAACAGGCTCAGCACTGGCATCCCCATAGCCATCCCCATCCATGTCAGGGTAAGCCACAATTTCTTCACCCCAAGTTGATCTTATTAGGTCTATGCTTCCTTGAACATAGTTTATACCATTGTACACATTTCCCAAGTGATCAGGCTTTGATAAGTAATCTGATAAAGGATCGGAAAAATTAATTAAGGTCCCATCCGTTCCGGTAGCTTCTATGCTTACCTTCCAGTCAAATTTCACAAAGTCCCCAATAATTCCACATTCATCGTATAAACCGCTTTCTATTTGTATGTCCTGAATAGATGGCCCTGTTATTGGTGTTTTTAAAACCTCAATGATACCATCCTCTTTGAAGAAGCTGGAATTTATGTCTTTATATGACCTGATTTTAGATCGAGAATATTCTGGACTATGGCTGTAATTTTCTATAGATACCTTAATGGAGGTCACAGTGACGCCTTCAGGGATATTAAACTCAAATGTGGGGCTGAGGCCTTCACTTAGTAAAAGTTCGTAGGGGTCTGAATTATTGATGATTCTACATTGACCAAAAGCATGCAAAGTGGAAAAGAGGAAAATTGCAGTGAAAAAATAAAAGGATTTGCGCATGAATTCGGTTTATTGGGGGTGGTTATTGGAGTTTTCTTAACAAGAACCTTCTATGCACCCCTATTGAAATTGTATCGGGCAAAAATACTTCTTAATATTAATTATTTAAACTAAGTATTAATTATTTTCTATTCCTACTGAGGGTTTTAAGATTGTAAATCAATTCATTATTAGTTTTTGGAGCAGTCATTTATTATTTTACCTTTTAATTATTAGCTATTCCTAAGACCCATTATGATAAATTTATCACTACTACTTTTCTATAGTGTTTTTTCTCTGGTCGACAGCCTTCCTCAAGTGTTACCAGGCACGCGAGAGGGAATTGCCCCTGTTTCCCAAGAAGCTTTTTCCAGAGATTTATTGAATGGAGCGCACCGTTTTGTGGATTTGAAAATTGAAGAGGCCAATACAGAAAGAATGCGGGACTGGACAATTGGATTCTCTTCAAAGGAGCAAAAAGAGCGCTTTCTATCAGAAAAGCGCGATAAATTAAGGTCCATTTTAGGGATAGCAACCCAACCGGTAAAAGGTAGTAAAATTGAATTAATAGCCAATGTTTCGGATCCCGTTGAAGTAGCAGAAACAAAAAATACACCATCTACCAGATCAAGTGGCCCGTTCTCGAAGGGATGTTTGGAGAAGGGCTTTTACTGAAGCCTAAAGTCAAGCCGAAAGGGCATGTAGTCGTCTTGCCTGATGCAGATCAACTTCCCGAACAATTGGCTGGATTGGCTCCGGGCGTAGCTGAAGGTTCCCAAATGGCCAGGCACCTGGCTGAAAATGGCTTTGAAGTCATCGTCCCAACTTTGATCAATAGGGAAGTGCTGGAAAAAGACCAATCGGCTAGGGAATGGATTTATAGACAGGCCTTTCAAATGGGCAAACACCTGATTGGTTTTGAGGTGCAGCAAGTGATGGCAATCACTCAATATTGGCAAGAACAAGGGGCTGAGAATATAGGTTTGGCAGGTTTTGGAGAAGGGGGATTGATTGCCTTGGTGGCTGCTGCCTTGGATACAAACATTGACGCAAGCCTGGTTTCTGGTTATTTTGGCCAACAGCAAGCGAAATGGGAAGATCCTATTTATCGAAATATCTGGGATTTTTCCACCCATTTTGGAGATGCTGAATTGGCCGCTATGGTGGCGCCAAGAAGCCTGGTGATTGAGCACAGCCAACTGTCGGAAGAAGTCATTCTTCCTACCCAAAAACCTAAGAAGTATGATCCCTTTAGTTATTCAGGATACAAAGGGGCCCTTAAACAAACAGATTTCAAGACATTACAGGAAGCGTTTAATCGAATATCCCTTATTGAGAAAAATGCCAGGGATAGTAGGGTATTGGTGACAGGACCAAACAGTACTTCCATTGCTTTCGGATCAATGAATGGGCTTAACAGCCTTTTAGGTTTTATGGGAATAGAGGGGAACCTTGACCTTTCCGGTGATAAGCCAATTGACCAAAGAAAAGACTTTAACCCCAAGGAGAGACAGCTTAGGATTAGAAATGGGATGGAAGCATACGTTCAACAGCTGATGCACTTATCTCCAGCTACCAGAAATGAGTTTTACCTGCATCAAGTGATGCCCAACTGGGCAAATAAAGAGTGGAGTACCAAAAGCTATCACCCTTATGTAAAACCGGATCAATTTATAAAAGAGAGCCAGAAGTACAGAGAATATTTCAAAGATGAAGTGATCGGAAGCTTTTCCGATGATTTATTGCCGGGAAATCCAAGCAGTATTCAGGTATATGAAAATGAAAAGTGGAAAGGATATTCCATAGCCTTGGATATTTTTCCAGAATTTGGAGGTGGAGGGATACTATTGTTGCCTAAGGACCTTAGCAAAGGTGAGCAGCGTCCGGTAGTAGTGGTGCAACATGGTAGAAATGGCGTGCCTGAAATTGTGATAGAAGGGCTTACAAGCTATAATAATATGGCAGCAAAACTGGCAGAGGAAGGATTCGTAGTGTTTGTCCCTTATGGTTTGTTTTCTGGAGAAGACAGGTATCGCTGGCTGGATAGAAAAGCCAATACCATTGGAAAGACACTGTTCTCTTTTGTTTTGGCCCAACATGAACAATATTTGGAATTTCTTGGAGGTTTGCCTTTTGTGGACAAAAACCGCATTGCATTTTATGGTAAAAGTTACGGGGGCGAAACAGCCATGAGAATTCCATCCATACTGGAAGGCTATGCCCTCTCCATATGTTCCGCAGATTTTGGAGATTGGACGAGGAAGGTCGCCGATACCTCTTTTTATAACAGCTTTATGCATACCATAGAGTGGGAAATGCCCTACTTCAATATGGGCAATACTTTCAGTTATGCAGAAATGGCATATTTGATATTTCCCAGACCATTTATGGTAGAGCGGGGCAGACATGACCTTGTTCAGCCGGATGAATGGGTAGCTTATGAATACGAAAAAGTCAGGTCCCTTTACACTCAGTTTGGCAAAGGGGATAATACCAACATCGAATATTTCAATGGAGGTCATGCTTCGCGAAACAAGGGCGTGTTTGATTTTCTTCACCAGCACTTGAACTGGCCTTAATTAACCATTGGTTTTATTTTATCTACTTATGCAAAAAATAATATCGGGAAGTCAAGTTAAGGAACTTGATAAATTGTATGTACAAGTATCGGGCATTACCCCTTATCAATTAATGGAAAGGGCTGCAAATGAATTTTGTCATTGGTTTACAGCTAATTTTAAAAAAGACAAGACCATAAATGTTTACTGTGGCACTGGTAATAATGGAGGAGATGGCTTGGCCATTGCCCGGTTGTTGGCAGATCAAGGTTATTTCGTAAATGTCGCGACAATAGGTAATCGTGAAAAAGGGTCAACCGATTTTATAAAGAATCTCAAAGTCCTACCATCAAGCATCCCGATAAGCAATTGGCGAGATTTAAAACCCTCAGAAATAATTATAGATGCCATTTTTGGTGTAGGGATTAATAGGCCCCTTGAGGGTGAGTACCTTGAATTGATTCGAAGACTCAATGAAGAAAATGGCGTGAAGATCAGTGTAGACCTTCCTTCTGGCCTTCCTTCAGATACCCCGGCTGACGGAGAGGTGTTTCATGCAGCTCATACTGTGAGTTTTCAGTTTCCCAAGTTGTCCTTACTTTTCCCAGAACATGCGAAGTATGTCGGTCAATTGCTGGTTAAAGACATTGGAATGGAGCAAAAACACTTTGATGCTTTCCCTTCCGAGCAATACTTTTTTTCGGGAGAATCGCTTGCTGCTTACCATAAGAAATTTCATGTCTTTAGTCATAAAGGAGATTTTGGGCGAATAATTTTAGCAGGAGGAAGCTATGGTAAAATGGGTTCCATTTGTCTTAGCACTAAGGCCTCTTTGCGTACTGGGTCAGGACTTGTTTTTTGTAAAATTCCAGGTTGTGGTGTGAACATTGTTCAAACTACCATTCCCGAGGCCATGGTATTGGCTCCTTCTTTGGAAATGGATATTGACACAAATATCGAGTTAACTGGCATAGATGCCATAGGCGTTGGTCCTGGCTTGGGCAAAGGAGAAAATGCGCAAAAGCTTGTACATTATATTCTTGAAAACTATGCAGGTCCGACGGTTTTGGATGCAGATGCCATTAATATTTTGGGTGAGCATAGCGATTGGCTCCCTTTATTACATGCGAATGTGGTTCTAACGCCTCATTTAAAAGAGTTTGAACGGCTAATAGGCGAGAGATCAGACAATCACCTACAGCGCATTAAATTGGCCAAAGCATTTTGTATGGAACACAAATGTTGTTTGGTTTTAAAAGGAGCATTTAGCCTGATTAGTTTCCCGGATGGAAGTCAGGTCTTCAATAATTCCGGAACGGTTTATATGGCTACTGGCGGATCAGGGGATGTGCTTACAGGTATGCTTACCTCCTTTTTAGGACAAGGCTACACTATGAAAAATGCAGCCATTTGTGCGGTCTTTCACCACGGAGATGCCGGAGAGCTAGCAGGAGATAAGTTACGAAGGGGGACTTTGGCTTCGGATATTGTTGAAAATATTCCCCAGAGTTTCCTGGCTTGGGACATTGAGTAAAACCCTAATTGGTTTTACTCTGGCAATAAACGGAATGATTTTCTATGGTGTGGGCTTGCTCCAAATTCCTTGATTCCCAATCGGTGGATTTTTGTAGGATAGCCTACGTTTCTCTCCCATCCGTAGGCGGGATATTCTATTGCAAGATTGGCCATTAATTCATCCCTGTAGGTTTTTGCCAGGATGGAGGCAGCCGCTATGCTGGCATATTTTCCATCTCCCTTAATGATACACTCATAAGGTATGTCATAAACTGGATTGAATCTGTTGCCATCTATCAATAAGAACTCAGGTTTGACTTTTAATGCATCAATGGCCCGGTTCATTGCCAGAAAGGATGCATTTAAAATATTGATTTCGTCAATTTCTTCTACAGTTGCACTGCCAATGGCCCAGGCCAAAGCATTGGTTTTTATTTCTTCGGTAAGCCTCTCCCGGTTGCCTTTCGTCAATTTCTTTGAATCATTGATCCATTCATTGGCGTAGTCGGCGGGTAAGATTACAGCAGCGGCCGTTACCGGGCCACTAAGACAACCTCTGCCCACCTCATCACAACCAGCCTCTAATCTATTAGGAACTAAATTCGGTAGCAGCATTGGGGTAATATTCTTGTTCTTTATGGTATTTATGAATCAATTCAGCAACCAAGCCTGTCCAACCTGTTTGATGCGAGGCACCTAATCCACGGCCATTGTCTCCATGGAAGTACTCGTAAAAAAGGATCAGATCCTGGAAATGCGGGTCTTTTTGCATTTTTTCATTGTCTGCATAGATGGGGCGGTTTCCATCTTGATCTTTCATAAAGATATTGATCAGCCTGAGAGATAGTTCCTTAGCAATAAGGTCTAAAGTGATGTATTTACCTGAACCTGTAGGGTACTCGATCGAGAATGTACCCCCATAGTAGTAATCAAATTTCTTCAATGATTCAATAATCAAATAATTGATAGGGAACCATATAGGACCACGCCAATTGCTATTTCCTCCAAACATCGTTGTCTCAGATTCGCCTGGCGCATAACTGATCGAGAATTTATTGCCATTGATTTGAACAGAGTAAGGGTGTTCTAAATGGTCTTTGGAAAGTGACCTAATCCCAAACTCAGATAGAAATTCCTTTTCATCAAGCATTTTGTTAAGAATACTTTTCATGCGATGACCCCTCAACAATGAGAAAAGCCTTCTTTTATCACGACCCGGATGAATCCAGTTGGATACCAGGGCGGCTAATTTCGGTTTTTCTTTAAAGAAAAAGTCCAGTCTCTTTTTAAATTCTGGAAGGTCATCAAATAATTCTTCCCGAATGGGCTCCACGGCAAACATTGGAATAATGCCAACTATGGATTTTACTTTCATAAGCTTGGGCTCTTCTCCAGAAAGATGGAGTACATCATAAAAGAAATTGTCCTTATCGTCCCAAAGACTGATGTTATCTTTAGAAATGTTGCTCATGGCACCTGCGATGTTCAGAAAGTGCTCCAGAAACTTGGTGGCTGTATGTTGGTATACTTTATTGAACACACATAGATCCAGGGAGATCCTTAACATATTGAGGCTAAACATGGCCATCCATGAAGTAGCATCCGCCTGTTCTAGTTTGCCAAAAAACTTATCTACATGGCTTCTGTCAAAAACACTGATATTATCAAGGCCAAGAAATCCTCCTTCAAAGATATTCTTGCCTTCCATATCTTTTTGGTTGACCCACCAGGTGAAATTTAGCAGCAATTTATGAAAAGCTCGTTCAAGAAATTCCTGGTCTCCGACCTTATCCTTGTTGTTTTTTCTGTCTATCTGATAAACCCGCTGTACTGCCCAGGCATGGACAGGAGGGTTGACATCATTGAAATTCCATTCATAGGCAGGCATCTGTCCGTTGGGGTGCATGTACCAATCATTCAACAAGACAAGCAATTGGTCCTTGGCAAAATCAGGGTCCAATCGGGCAAGAGGAATGGTGTGGAAAGCTAGGTCCCAAGCCGCATACCAGGGGTATTCCCATTTGTCCGGCATGGAAATAACGTCGTAATTCTGTAGGTGGCGCCAATTGCTATTCCTGCCATTTTTTCTTTCTTCAGGGGGCAAGTACCTTCCTGAATCACCTTCCAGCCAACGCTCCACATTGTAATAATAAAATTGTTTGGTCCATAACATGCCTGCATAAGCTTGCCTTTGGATCAATCGCATTTCATCGTCCTTTACCCTCTCCTGAAGGACGCCGTAAAAAGAATTCGTATCCTCTATTCGATTTTGAAGGATACTTTCAGCGTTTTCAATAGGTTCTTCTGTTTGCAATTTTTGCATTCTGAAAACGACCTCAGATTGGCCACCAGCTGGAATTGTCAAGTTGTAAATTGCAGCTGCTTTAGTACCCGTATTTTTTGGATTCAGATGCTGTTCTTCTCCCTTGATTACATAATCATTGATAGCATCTTTGAGGTATTTTTTTTGATTGCCTATGTGATATAAACGCTCTCTATTGGTTTCATTGTCACAAAATTTTAGCTCAGGATTTCCTTTAAAGTTAAAAGTGTAGTTACCTGATTTAGGAGAATAGGCTTTAATTTTATTTTGCCCATTTTTCCTCATGGTAGGGATAAATGGTTCGTCACCTGTAAACCAGGTTTTTCTAAACCAGATGGTGGGCATAACACATAAGGTAGCTTCTTCAGTACCCCTGTTGTGGATGGTGGCTTTACACACAATGTCTTCGACATCTTCTTTGGCGTACTCCAAATAAATGTCAAAATAGGCATTGTTATCAAAGATCCCCGTATCTAGTATTTCGTATTCTTTATCGGTTTTACTTCTTCTTTGATTTTCATCCAACAATTCCTGATAGGGAAATTTGCTCTGTGGGTATTTGTAGAGCATTTTCATGTAACTATGGGAAGGAGAGGAGTCCAGGTAATAATAGAGCTCTTTCACGTCTTCTCCATGATTTCCCTGATTCCCAGTAAGGCCGTACAACCTTTCTTTGATCATTTCATCCTTGCCATTCCAAAATGCCCATGAAATGCATAGTTTTTGTTTGTTATCGCTTATTCCTCCAATGCCTTCTTCACCCCATCTATAGGCTTTACTTCTAGCGTCGTCATGGGTAACATTTTCCCAAGCTGATCCATCAGGGCTATAGTCTTCTCTAACAGTACCCCATTGCCTTTCAGTAAGGTAAGGGCCCCATTTCTTCCAATGCCGGATTTTCTCCCGGTCTTCCTTCAATCGCTTTAACTCTATATTCATAGATAGTTCGCACCAAATTAATAAAGAGCGAATTTAAACTATTTAGATTTCTTTTTGCCAAAATTCCCTAGTTGTATTTTGCTTTTTTTTTGTGCCCCTTATTTTTTTAAGGCGTGGAGGCTAATAGAATTAGGGTTAAAAAGACACGGTCTAATTAAATTTTCTGTCTAAAATGAGGCTTAGGTGGTTTCCTAGACAGTGTTGTAAGGAAAAGACAGCGGAAATAAAGTCAATAAGCAGCCACTTTTTCTTCGGGAGAAATTTCATTCACCATTTCAAAAACATGTTTTTCCAGTGAGTTTTGCCATTCCTTAAAACTGGGGCTTTTGTGCTGAGTATCGTTTAGACTGCCCATATATTGTATTAAAACCTTAAGATCAAAGGTCTTAGATGCTATTCCGGCTCCAGCTTTTTGTGCATCCAAGGCATTGCAGTGTTGCTCATATTGCCCTTTTACAGGAACCATAAGAATGGGTTTTCCGAGGTACATGGCCTCTCCAATAGATTCAAAACCAGCTGTAGTGAGGAAGCCTTGGCATGTTGCCATCTTCTCAATAAAAAGTCCTTCATTAATTTGGTGAAAAACAAGATTAGGAAGGGCTTGATAGGGATCTGAGACGTCTGAATTATCCCAAAATGCCTGAATATTTGATTCCGGATTTTCCTTTGCTGACTGAACCAATTCCTGCGCATATCCAGGGTTTACGACATAGGCGAGGTAAAAATCTTTTTCTCCTATTGCCATGGTTTTTATCGCTTCCTTAACCAGTGGTGGCCATACCTTCAATCCGGTCTTTTTATTGATTGTACCTGGTTGCCACAAGGACAAAGCAATTTTCATTGCAGCGCCATGACAAGTGATTTTAGTATTTAACTTAAATAAAAACCTGTTGATTTTGCCTTGACTGTGAAAAATAAAATCAGGGTGAAATGCGAGATATTGATGTCCTATCGCTATAAATTTGGCTTTCGGTCTATAAACACAATTGTATAGTCCACCCAAAATATCATAAAAGTTAATGATTCCATCAGGTTGGTGACACCTGACTTGATGGTCTATTTGCTTTAAGGTGCGGAAAAAACGGGGAGATTTTTTTAAATTTCCAAAAATCGTTGCGCTCAACCTGATTGATTTATTTTCCTTGTCTGTAATAAAGTTTGGGCTAGGAAAGCTATAAACAGGACAATGAAATGATGCTAGAAAATACGAGGGGATTTTTCTCCTTTTGCTTGTTCCCAAAATAACAGCAACAATGGAGTGTCCCTGTTTTTCCAAAACATCTTTTAAAACCTGCGCCTGGGTCATGTGCCCCCTGCCTTCTCCCTGAACAATAAACAAAAATTTCATTCTTGCCTTTAATAGAATTTCTTGGCCTGATTCACAGGGATGTCTTTCATTTTTACAACCTTATTATTGTTCAATTGGCTAAAATCCAACTCATTATAGTATATGAGCTGCCAATTCCCCTCATGGTCCTCAGCAAGGGCACTCAATGTTTCTACCCAATCACCCGAGTTATAATAGTCAATCCCATCTATGTTTCTTATCTCCGCTTTGTGGATGTGACCACAGATGATGCCATCGCAATTTTTAGATTTAGCAATTTTACATAGCTCTTTTTCAAAATCATCGATATAAGTCACCGCTGATTTAACCTTAGATTTTACGTATTGAGAGAGCGAAAAATAGGGGAGTCCTTTTTTGCGGCGATACAAGTTAACTTGTGTATTGACCCATAGTAAGAAGGTATAACCTATGTCACCAAGATAGGCGATCCAACGAAGGTTGGTTGTGATATTGTCAAAAACATCTCCATGGGTGATAAAATACCTTCGTCCATGACTTTCGTATATCATGTCCTTGAGGATTGAAAGTCGACCTATTTCCAGAGGCAGTATTTGATCCAAAAAATCATCATGATTGCCTCTCAAGTAGAATACTCGCGTCCTGTTAGAGTCCACCATTTTCAATATCCTATTGAATACCCTGGTGTGTTTTCGCTTCCAACTGCCTGATTTTTTCAGTTGCCATCCGTCAATTATATCACCATTAAGGATCAGGTTTTCGCAATGGTATTGCTTCAAAAACCTGACCACTTCTTTTGCTTTGGACCCTTTGGTTCCAAGGTGGATGTCGGAAAGAATAATTGTTTTAAAATCTGTTTCCAAAATGAATCTGTTTTGGAAGCAATTTAAGAATGGCAAATGAACTGGTAATGAATTACTTATTGTATAAATGCTAACTTAATAGCCTTTTCATCCTGTTATGTGAACAAATTGTTAATTAGGGGTCTAGGGATTCAATAAGGCAACTTAATCAGGTTTAAGCAATTCAGGCGTTAAAAATCAATTTGAAAACGGTGCCTACACCTACACTAGACTTTACTTGCAAGTTACCCTTGTGGCGCCGCATGATTTGTTTGGACAAGCTCAACCCAATGCCCGAGCCTTTTTGTTTGGTGGTGAAAAAAGGTATGAAAATTTTGTTAAGGGCTTCTTCTTCTATTCCTTTACCCGTATCTGCTACCTCTAAAATGATCTTACCATTGTCATCTATATAAGCCCGGAGGTTAATTTCCTTTTTCTCGGTTTCTTCCATCGCATGGATGGCATTTTGAGTCAGGTTTATAAGCACCTGTTCGATTAATGCGCAATCAGCAAATAGCAACAGGTCTTTGGGTAGAATTTCTTTGCTGATTTTGATGGCTTTTTCTTCACATTGATTTTGGAACAGTATTTCTAGTCTATCAAAAAGCTCCTCTATATTGATTGCAGTGAATTTTGGATTTGGAATGTGGGCAAGACTTCTAAAATCGCTAACAAAATTGATCAGTCCTTCGCTTCTTTTTTCTATTGTGGAGATACCCATTTGATAATCCTGTAGATCTTCTTGTTCTACGGAACCTTTGTTTTTTATCTTACTTTTCAGGTCAGAGTTAATGGTTGCTGCCAATGATGAAATAGGAGCAATCGAATTCATTATTTCATGTGTAAGCACCCGAATGAGGTTTTGCCAAGCCTCCATTTCTTTTCTTCAAGTTCACTTTGAATGTTTTGTAAGGATACCAATTTGAACTTCACATCCCTTAGCACCAATTCAATCGCATAAACAGACAGTTGCATGATGCCATCCGGATGGGCAATTTTGATAAGTTCGCTTCCGCCGGTTCTCAGCTGGTCAATGGCCTGGTACAATTCCTTATTGATTCCTGATATCTCCTGAATATGGGTCAATTTGTCAATGTTCAGCATTCTTTTGGCAGCGGTATTTAAAATCTGTACACTACCGTCCGCCTCAAAGGTGATAAGGCCTATACTTAGGTGCTGAAATACGGTGCGGAAATATTGAAAATTCGCCTCTTTCTCCAACTGGTCTTCTTTGAGTTTAGCCAGAATGGCGTTGAACTCAATATGAAGGTCATCAGTTTCGGTCCCATCAAACTTCACAGGATATACGGTAGCATAATTGTTCTGCTTGATGTTATCGAGGAATTGCCTGACTTTTTTGAAGCTGCTTTCTGCGTACCTGATCAAAAGAATCAATTGTACAAAAGTGACAATGAAAAACAAAGAAATGGCAAACGCTCCTGCATCATTGGTGATAATGTATCCCAGAAAAAATAGACTCAATGCAAGGACAAAGACCCTGCCCATTAATCCGATTTTATAATCCATATTTTTCCAACCTTCTATAGAGCGAAGCCCTGGTCAATCCCAATTCTTTTGCAGCTTTGGAAATATTGCCACCATTTTTATCGATCGCCTTTTGAATCATGTTTTTCTCCACTTCATCAAGGTTCAAAGAATTTGTATTTATTTTATCATTGGCAGGCTTTGCCGAAAGAAAAAGAAATCTCTGCTGTCCAATTCTTCTCCTTCAGCCATTATTATGGCCCTTTCTATGGCATGTTGCAGTTCTCTGATATTTCCTGGCCAACTGTACCTTTGTAATAATTGGTGGGCACTGTGTTTTAAACCTTTGAATTGTTTTCTGTATTTAGTGGCATAGACCTTAAGAAAATGATCTGCCAAGGTAGGTATGTCATCCTGTCTGTCCCTTAGAGGAGGCAGGAATATTTCAACAGTGTTGATTCTATACAACAGATCCTGACGGAAGGTGCTTTCCAAAATCATGTTGTGAATGGGCATATTAGTGGCACAAATCAACCGGATGTCTATGGCCAAAGATTTATTGCTTCCAATCCTGGTGACCTCTCTTTTTTGGAGGGCGGTGAGTAATTTTGATTGGAGGGGCATGCTTAGGTTTCCTATTTCATCAAGAAAAAGGGTGCCGTTGTCTGCTACTTCAAACCTTCCTGCCCGGTCTTCTTTTGCATCCGTATAGGCTCCTTTTTTGTGGCCAAAAAGCTCGCTTTCAAACAGGCTTTCTGTAATAGCCCCCATGTCTACCCCCACAAAAATCTCATCATTTCGCTCTGATTGGTCATGAATAGCTCTTGCAATTAGTTCCTTTCCGGTTCCATTTTCTCCCAATATCAACACGTTGGCATCGGTCTTTGCTACTTTCTCGATAATGGAGAAAACATTCTTCATAGCAGCACTATGGCCGATGATTTCCGAAAACGGTTTTTTCATATCTGCCTGCAGTTGCTTCTGCCGACTGGATAGTTTGTCCACCTGGTTGTAGCTTTCTTTAAGCTTAATGGCTGCGGACAAGGTGGCCAGTAATTTTTCGTTTTGCCAGGGCTTAAGGATGAAATCTGTAGCCCCTTCTTTAAGGGCCTGCACGGCCATTTCCACATCGCCAAATGCGGTGATGAGTATGACCACTGCCTTAGGATCCATTTCCTTGATTTTTCTGAGCCAGTGAAACCCTTCCTTACCGGAAGTGGTGTCTTCAGTAAAGTTCATATCCAGAAGGATGACATCGTAATTGTTGTTGTTGATCAAAAAGGGGATCCTTCTTGGATCCTTTTCGATGAACACTTCTTTTGCATGTTTTTTCAATAGCATTTTGGCCGCAAAAAGTAAGTCCTCATTGTCATCTACAATCAATATTTTGCCTAAATATTTCTCCTCCATTGTTTTTTGGTTTACTACTGCTGAAATTATGCCAACCTTTTATACCTCAATTTAGCAATATTTGCACGTTATGGCCAAAATTAATGTTCGAAAGTGAACATTTTCTTTTCGATTTTGAACACTAAGGTAATCGATCACGCATATTTTTTAATCCCCTGAAATTTCTGTTACCTTTGTTCATCAAACAAAAAAAGAAACAAACTATGTCTGTAGCAACTAAAGGAAATACCGTAAAGGTACACTACACAGGAAAACTTAACGACGGAACTATATTCGATTCTTCTCAAGATAGAGAACCTCTTGAGTTCGTATTGGGAGATGGTAAAATGATAAAAGGATTTGATGTTGCCGTAGAAGGCATGACTGTAGGAGATGATATCAGTGTAACAATTCCCACTGAAGAAGCTTATGGTCCAAAAAGAGAAGACATGATGTTGGATGTTCCTATTGATCAGGTTCCAGAAGACATTAAGCCTGAAGTAGGTATGGATTTATCTATCCAAAACCAACAAGGTCAGCCTACCCCAGTAAAGGTGGTACATATTGACGAAACAAAAATCACATTGGATGCCAATCACCCACTAGCTGGACAAGATTTGGTATTTGATATTAAACTTGTTGAAGTAGTTTAATTTGCTTCTCAATTTTAGAATAAAAAAGGACTTGTTAATCAAGTCCTTTTTTTATTCCTCCAAACTGGCTTCTTTTTCAAGCGTGCCATGCGGATTGGCGTAAATGCTTTTGGTCTTGTTGTATTTGGCATTGCCGACTTCAACCACGAAAATTTTGCTATTGAGGTGGGTGAAATCATAATTTTTTTGTAGGCCACCATCAGGCAAAAGTTGGTCTTGAAGGATCAGATTGCCTAAAATGTCAAATATTTTCACGTTTGTTAACTGGGCATTTGGTTTGTCCAGAATTAGCTTGAATTTTTTGTTACCAACAGATTTTAAATCAAAATTTATGGCAGGAGTGTTCAATTCCTTAGGGAATGAAATCTCGGTCTCAAAGGACCTGCTAACACTCTGGGCCTCTGCAGAAAATTTTCCGGAATAGAAAAAGATTAAAAAAAGGAGTACAGATAGGGTTATTGTAACGGTATATTTTTCTTCATTCATTAATGTGCAAATAGCAAAGATCGATCCGAATAATTTTAAAAATTCAACTTTAATTAATATAATTTAACAAAATTATAATTAATAAGGGGAATAATGGCCATAAAGCAATAAATATTATTTTGTTTTATGTAAGTGGTATGATTTGAGTTGTATTAAAAATCTTTTGGACGCTCAAATACCACAACGCCTTTTTCATTGGCTAAAATGAGTTGTTGATAGGATAATGCTAGGCGATCTGGAGATTTAGCCATAGGTAGGGCAATAGTTTTAGAGACTTTTGTTAGATAGTTTGTTTGCACCAGTTGGTCTTTTTCTATGGAATAGATAAAATCTCCATCAATTAAAGCGCTATAATCGGTCAATAAAGGGATTTTCTCTAAAAAATTAGCCTGATTATCAAATATATATATTCCTTCACCTGCTACCTGAAGGAATAATAAATTATACCTCTCAATTAATAAGATTATTTCCAGGTCATTTTTCTGAATTATGGTATTAATGGCTTGCGCTTGTAGAAGCTCATTGTTGCTGAGGTTGATTTTTTTAAGATTGAGATCTGATTCGTCATAAACCCAAAGGCTGTTGTTGTTCCCCAGACTAGCCTGGCTTACCCATCCTAAAACACCTGTTTCATCAATAGATTTGTTGATGATGGGATTTAAAAATCGATCAAGAATTTCAAAACGCTGCAAGGATGCGCTGAAAAGAAATATATTAACCGTTTTGAAAGCATCCAAATGAGTTACTGGAGCACTTAAGGAGGTTGCCAATTGATTGATTGATTCTCCTTTTGCATTGAATTGAAAAAGGTATCCTTGCTTATCCGTTATATAAACATTTCCCTTACCATCAGTTGATACTTTATCAATGCCGGGTATTTTGGCCTCCCATAGCTTGACAAAGTCTTCTTCTTGCCCAAAGGCTAAGGGAACAAACGCAAAGGCCAAAAACCATGTTAAAATCGTTTTAATTAGCTTTGATCGCATAGCCATTGTATTGCTTAAGTTGAAAGCTTACCCCATCAAATTCCCCATAATAACACTGATTAACCCATTCTCCAAGGTTAAAATAAACAGAGGAGGAGTTGATTGGCAAGTTTAAGGGTAAATGCCTGTGGCCAAACACATAATAGTCAAAGTGTATTTTGCTTTCTATCTCTTTGCTGTATTGAAATAACCATTCGTGTTCTTGCCCTTTAAACTCATCTTCTTTTTTCAACTCATTGGTTAATCGGCTATCTTTTGACCAGGCTTGCGCTATGGCTATTCCAATATCGGGGTGGAGCCATTTAAACATCCATTTGCATGCACTGCTTGTAAAAAACTTTTTGAGAAGTTTGTACTTATTATCACCAGGACCAAGCCCATCTCCATGACCAACCAAAAATCGCTTTTGGTTTATCTGTATTTCTTGTGGATGGTGAAAAACAGGTATTCCTAATTCCTCAGAGAAGTAATCTTTCATCCATAAATCGTGGTTGCCTGTGAAGAAAAACAAGGGAATGCCTTTGGTCCTCATCATTGTAATTTTGGCAAAGAATCGAAAAAATCCTTTTGGAATGACTTTTTCATATTCAAACCAAAAATCAAATATGTCACCAACGAAAAAGACCGCTGCAGCATCGGCCTCTATTTCACCTAACCACTTCACTATTTTTTCTTCTCTTTTTCTACTGGACTGGTCATCAGGTGTTCCCAAATGAAAATCAGAAACAAAATAGACCTTCTGAGATGGATTTAGAGAGATTTTTCATTTTATTATCAAGGTTGGTCGCACTTTGATTTGAAGACATGGCTATTTAAGGATCGGTTTTTCGTAATAAAATTACAGCTTACAAATAACTATTACTAACAATTGCTAAAGCAAAAAAAGGAGGGTTTCCCCTCCTTTAAATATGTTTCGTATAAAGACTTTAAGATTTAATCTTTATTCTCTATAACATCTTCTTTTTTATCATCTGATTCAGGAGTTTCTTCCTTAACCTCAATTAGGGCAGTTTCCTCTTCTTTTACCTTGGTGAATTTTTCGTAGGTTGTTTCTTTATCAAAAGGTCTTTTACCTATCAGTTTTTCTAAATCTGCCTGAAACAAAATCTCTTTTTCTAAGAGTTCCTTGGCTATTTTTACCAATTCATCCTTCTTATCCTTCAAAAGGTCAAGTGTCTTGGTGTAGGCAAACTCGATCAACTTACGTACTTCTTCATCTATGGTCTGCGCCGTATTTTCAGAGTAAGGTTTGTCAAATTTATAGTCATTGGATTTACTGTCGTAAAAGGACACATTACCAATTTTGTCATTCATTCCATACACAGATACGATAGAGTAGGCCATTTTAGTGATTCTTTCCAGGTCACTCAATGCACCTGTAGAGATTTTACCAAAGATGATTTGCTCTGCAGCTCTTCCTCCTAATGCCATGCACATCTCATCTATAAGTTGTTCAGTTTGGTAAAGGAATTGTTCTTTCGGTAGGTACTGGGCATATCCCAAAGCAGCTATTCCTCTAGGTACAATACTTACTTTAACCAATGGATCGGCATGTTCTAAGAACCAACCAGCAACAGCATGTCCTGCTTCATGATAAGCAACGATTTTCTTCTCTTCAGGAGAAATGATCTTGTTTTTCTTCTCAAGACCTCCAATTACTCTGTCTACAGCATCTTGGAAATCCTGCATGTCTACAGCACTCTTATTGCGTCTGGCAGCTATCAATGCTGCTTCGTTACACACGTTAGCGATCTCAGCACCTGCGAAGCCAGGGGTTTGAGCAGCTAGTTTTTTAGGCTCAATGTCATCAGCAGTTTTTATAGGTTCCAAGTGAACTTTAAAGATTGCTTCCCGACCTACCATATCTGGTTTGTCTATACTTATCTGGCGATCAAATCTACCGGCTCTAAGAAGAGCACTGTCCAGAACGTCAGGACGGTTGGTTGCAGCAAGTACAATTACTCCTGAATCTGTTCCAAACCCATCCATTTCTACTAATAGAGAGTTAAGGGTGTTTTCACGCTCATCATTGGATCCTGGCATTTGGCCTTTACCTCTTGAACGTCCTATTGCATCTATTTCATCAATGAAAATGATACAAGGTGCTTTTTCTTTGGCTTGTTTGAAAAGATCACGAACCCTTGCAGCACCTACTCCGACAAACATTTCAACGAAATCAGAACCTGAGAGGGTAAAGAACGGTACACCCGCTTCTCCAGCAACAGCTTTGGCCAATAAAGTTTTACCCGTACCAGGAGGGCCTATTAATAAAGCGCCTTTTGGTATCTTACCACCTAGTTTGGTGAATTTATCTGGTGTCTTAAGGAATTCAACGATTTCTTCTACCTCTTCTTTAGCTTCGTCCAATCCAGCAACATTGTCAAAAGTAATTTTAACCTTGTTCTCAGCATCAAATAACTGCGCTTTGGATTTGCCAACATTGAAAATCTGTCCACCAGGCCCACTTGGTCCGGACATTCTACGCATCATCATCCAGAACAGGAAGAATATTAGAATAAGGAATCCAAAGCTTGAAATCCAATTGCCCCAACTTTCTTCTTCTTTTGCAGAATAACCAATTCTTTCACCTTCCGGTAATTTCTCTTCCAGTTGTGTGTAATTCTCTATGAAGTTATCAACGGAAGCAATTTTAATTTTATACTGTGGTCCTGTAGGATTTGAAAACCTATTTTGTCCTTCAAGCTCGTCTTTATACCTCTGGTTTTCGAGTGCCTCATCTTTGAGCGTTACCTCTACATAGTTTTGGTTAAATATGACGGTTACTTTTTTAACATCGTTACTTAAAACCATGTCCTCAAAACGCTTCATTGTAATTTCAACCGTGGCAGTGTTTTGATTAAACCAAGTAACGCCAATTAGGACGATAACCGCAGTAATAATCAAATAAAGCTGAAAATTGGGCTTTTGGGGAGGTTTTGGAACAAATTTTTTAGATTTATTATTACTCATGTCTATATTTTTAATGCTTAAATTTTTTTTAAAACGAATTAGATAAAGGAAAGTTTTTATCTATGAATTATTGAGGATTTATTTTGGTGATTTTGGCATCACCCCAGAGCTCCTCCAATTGGTAAAATTCCCGCTTATCTTTTAAGAAAACATGAACGACTACATTTACATAGTCTAATAGAACCCATTGGCTGGTGCCTTTTCCTTCACTCATCCAGGGTTTTTCTTTATTCGTTTTGTAAACTTCTTCTTCAATCGCGCTTGAAATTCCCTCCACCTGCGTGTCGGATGTAGCTGAACAAATCACAAAAAAATCAGTCATCGTGCTAAAGATATCTCTTAAGTCCATCATTACGATGTCAGAAGCCTTTTTATCTTCCATTCCTTTTACTATAACTTTGCACAGCTCTTCTGCCGTCATATGTTTATTTATGGTGTATTTTAAATTTATTTACTTTTTATCCATAACTTGAGATGAAACATTAAATATCCAGATTATGGGATGAAATAACTAATTATAGATGCATAAAATCCTTGCCAATACTGTTTTTTTAGGAAAAGAAATAATAAACCTGACAGACTGTCATTCTACTAACGAAGTTGCCCTTTCTATGGTTCGCTCAGGCTTGGCAAAAGAAGGAACTGTCATCATCACCCCCAAACAAATTAGAGGAAAAGGGCAACGAGGAAGCCTTTGGGAATCACAGCCAGGTTATAACTTGACTTTTACAATGGTTTTTTATCCGACATTTTTGTCAGTGGATGAGCAGTTTATGCTTAATATGGCTGTAGCCATTGGCGTCCAAAAAGGGCTGAATCAATTCATAAAAGGCATAAAAGTAAAGTGGCCCAATGATTTTTATCTCGATGATAAAAAGTTGGGAGGGATGTTAATAGAAAATCGTTTGAAAGGAAGATTTCTTGAAAGTACCATCGTGGGTGTAGGTATCAACGTCAATCAAATCGACTTCAGTGTAGCAAATGCTATTTCTTTAAAGAGCATTTCTGGGGAGAAATTTGATTTAAATGAAGTTTTAAATGAAGTTTTAGAAAAAGTAGAGCAACAATATCTCCACTTAAAAAGTGAATCTTTTAAATCCATAATGGAGAATTATCAAAAAGTCCTTTACCTGTTCGGGGAGTGGGCAACTTATGATGATGGAGAGATTTTTAAGGGTAAAATCATTGGAATCGGAAATTACGGGCACTTAGAAATGTGTAAACAAAATGGACAGGTTGCACGTTATGAGCTCAAACAAATAAAGCTAATAAAAAAGACTGATTTTCATTTGTGTTTACTTATAACTAAATTTGTCAAAATTTTCCTAGAAACTATATAATAAAAAATATGTCAGCGACAAAATCACAGGAATTCGTTCAATATAAGGTGAAGGACCTATCACTTGCAGCTTATGGACGTAAAGAAATCCGACTTGCAGAAAGTGAAATGCCCGGACTAATGGCACTCAGAGAAGAGTTTGGCAAATCCCAACCATTAAAAGGTGCTAGAATTGCAGGATGTCTACACATGACGATCCAAACTGCAGTATTGATTGAAACATTGGTCGCTTTAGGGGCTGAAGTTACCTGGTCTTCTTGTAATATCTTTTCTACACAGGATCACGCTGCTGCTGCAATTGCTGCCGCTGGTATTAGTGTATATGCTTGGAAAGGACTTTCAGAGAAAGATTTTGATTGGTGTATCGAACAAACGCTCTTTTTTGGAGAAGACAAAGCACCTTTGAACATGATCTTGGATGACGGTGGTGACTTGACCAATATGGTTTTGGATAAATATCCTGAATTGGTAGGAGACATTAAAGGGCTTTCAGAAGAAACAACTACTGGGGTTCATAGACTTTATGAAAGGATGAAAAATGGTACTTTACCGATTCCTGCAATAAACGTTAACGATTCTGTTACAAAATCTAAGTTTGATAACAAGTACGGTTGCAAGGAGTCTTTAGTAGATGCTATAAGAAGAGCAACTGATATTATGATGGCAGGTAAAGTAGCTGCTGTAGCTGGATATGGCGATGTTGGAAAAGGTTCTGCAGCCTCACTTCGTGGCGCTGGAGCCAGGGTGATTGTATCTGAAATTGATCCTATTTGCGCCCTTCAAGCAGCCATGGATGGTTTTGAAGTAAAGAAAATGATTGATGCTGTTAAAGAAGCAGATATTGTTGTAACTGCAACCGGAAACAAAGACATCATTTCTGAAGCTCATTTCAGAGCCCTTAAGGACAAAGCCATTGTTTGTAATATTGGTCATTTTGACAATGAGATAGACATGGCATGGCTCAATGGTACTTATGGAGATACCAAAGATGAGATTAAACCTCAGGTAGATTTATACAATATTGATGGCAATGATATAATTGTCCTTGCTGAAGGAAGGCTTGTAAACTTAGGTTGTGCTACTGGCCATCCATCGTTTGTAATGTCCAATTCATTTACGAATCAAACCTTGGCACAATTGGAATTGTGGAACAACACAGACCAGTACAAGCCAGGGGTATATATGCTTCCAAAGCATTTGGATGAAAAGGTTGCTGAATTACACCTTAAAAAATTAGGTGTGGAATTGGATCAGTTATCTGACGATCAGGCTGAGTACATTGGTGTGAGCGTTAAAGGTCCATTTAAGCCTGAATATTACAGGTATTAATGGTATTCTAACATATTCATATGGAAACCTCAACCTTTCGGGTTGGGGTTTTTTGTTTTAAAAACCTGGCAATAATTAAAGAAGATTTGAATGTAGCTACACCTTTGTTTCCTTTGTTTTCAATCTAAAAGGATTGGCTTAAACTAACTATTTACCTTTTAGTGAAAATGAGCAATAAAAAACAGGTAATATTGTCAAGCATAATGATTGATTTTGTAATTTGTGTAAATTATTTTTAACCCTTATTTTAATAGGGGAATTCCTGACTTTTCTCAATAAGTTTTTTAGTAAAAGGGAAAGCAGGCTTTGAATCTTGAGGTCAAGCATGGCTACGGTGAAGTTGAGAAAACGATGAAAGTATTGATTTTACCAAGTAATCGATTGACTATTGCCTATTTCATTTGTATCAAAAATTAGCATTTTATGAAATCAATTTCTTATGTATTTATTAGGTTAGGGATAGGGATTAGTATGTTGGGTCATGGGTTGGTGAGGATTCCAAAACTTACGGCTTTTAGCGAAGGGATGGTTAGTAATTTTAAAGATTCACTATTACCCGAGTTTCTGTTAATCCCATTTAGTCTTGCATTGCCTTTTATAGAGTTTTTAATAGGTTTACTATTGGTGTTGGGATGGCAAACAAAACCAGCGGCAGTTGGAGGTGGAGTTCTAATGCTTGTCTTGATAGGAGGGACTACTCTGATAGAGAATTGGGCAGGTTTGCCCACTCAAATGATTCATTTATTGTTTTTTGTTTTGGTTTATGAATTTAATAAGGCCAATGCAATGGCGTTGGATAAATCACAAGGAATTAAATAAGAAATATGATTGCTAAAGAAAACCTTTCTAATTATTTGCCATTTTTTTCAGATTTACGCCTTTTAGATGCGCTAGCAAATGAAGGAAAGATCATGGAAATTAAAAGCGGTGAGACGATAATAGAGCCAGGTCAATTCATTAAAATGGTTCCAATCTTATTAAGTGGAAGCATTAAAGTTTTGCGTTTGGATGAAGAAGGAAAGGAATTGTTACTGTACTATATTGATCCCGGAGAAACATGTGCTTTGTCATTGACTTGTTGCTCTTCTAATAGAGCTAGTGAGATCAGAGCAGTAGCAGAAGAAGACAGTGTATTGCTTAGTGTTCCTGTAGGCAAACATGAAAAGTGGACAGAGGAATTCAAGCAGTGGAAAGATTACGTTACTGATTCCTACCGGATAAAATTCCAGGAATTGTTAAAGACGCTGGATGCTGTAGCCTTCAAGCGAATGGATGAGCGATTGATGCGTTATTTGGTAACAAAAATGAAGCAATTGAAAACCAATGAGCTAGCTACCACGCACCAGGAGATCGCCAATGAATTGGGTACTTCCAGGGAGGTAATTTCAAGATTGCTCAAGCAGTTAGAAAAAAGAAATGGATCGAATTGGGTAGAAATATAATATATATCAGGGATGATTTTGAGGAGTTGATCCATAAGTTGAATTGACGAAGTTCACTACCTTTATGGAAGTAAATATTACCCATTGAGGGAAATGCCTATTAAATTTTTTTTACCAATAGTCTGTTACTTTATTTTTTTAATTATGCTATATTGTCATTATATTGGGTTTATGAATCGTTCATTATTTCTTTTTTTTACACTATTTTTTTTATCCTTAAACCTTTCAGCCCAAGAGATTAAGTTTAAAAAACTTCAAACAGAGCAAAACCTTTCAAGCAAACATGTTCAAGCCATAATTAAGGATTCGGACGGCTATATGTGGTTTGGGACTTTCAATGGATTAAACAGGTACGATGGTATCAAAACCAAAATTTACCTGGGTGATGAGAATGATTCCAGTACCATAAATAACAATAATATTTATGATATTTTTGAGGGCATGGATGGTGATCTATGGATTAAAGGCATAGATACTGTTTTCAATGTTTATAATAAGGACAAAGGTATTTTTGTTGATGATTTTGATGAAATTAAAGCCCGCTATCAATTAAAAAGTAAAGGAATTAGTAAAATATTTAAGGATTCTCAAGGCAGGTTTTGGTTTTTACATCCACACAATGGTCTCACAATATACAATCAGGGTAAAGAGGAATCCAGGTATCTTATTAGCGATGCTGCTGTAGAGGGTAGTTTGAGTGGTAATAATGTTACAGATATTCAGGAGGACGCTTCAGGGAAATTTTGGCTAGTGTATGACAATGGTACCATTGACGTTTTGTCAGGAAGTTCCTTTAAAGTTGATCATCGTATTTTGATTGGGGAGGTTTTAAGCCACACTCAAAAATACGATTTAAAAATAACACTTGATACAGAAGGTGATGCCTGGGTTTATTGCCCCAATCATGCCTTCGGCGCATTTTTAATAGATCACAAAGATTTTTCTGTTGCCAACATTAATGAAAACTTCTGAAGGTTTGCAATTAAACAACTCATTGGTTAAAGTCATATTGCCTCACACCAATGGGCAAGTGTGGATAGGTACTGATCATGGCGGGATTAATATTGTCAATAAAAATAAAGACAGCGTAAAATACCTTTTAAATGAGCCAGACAACCTCAATTCCTTGTCAAATAATGCGGTATATGCACTTTATGAAGATGACCAGGGAATTGTTTGGGTAGGTACTTTTAAGGGAGGTGTAGAATTATTTCACCCTCATTCCAGCAGATTTGCCTTAGTAAGGAGAGAGATCGATACCTCCAACCCTTTTCCGTGGAACGATGTAAATGCATTTGAAGAGGATGCGACTGGTGAAATATATGTTGGAACCAATGGAGGTGGTTTGTGGAAATATTCGCCAGACAATGGTGAAATTTCGAATATAGTGAAACTGGGTAACGATGCGATTCCTGAAAATTTGGTAGTCGTAGACCTGTTTACAGATCATCAAGGCGTATTGTGGATTGGAACTTATCAGGATGGGTTATATGCCGTGGATGGTGCTTCTGTCACTCATTATGAAGCGGATCTGGATAATCCAGATGGTTTGAAAGATAGCAATGTCTGGAAAATTTTTGAGGATAGTAAAAGAAGATTGTGGATAGGAACCCTTAGAGAGGGTTTGTTTCAGTTGGACCGAAAACGAAATAATTTTGTCCACTTTAGAGAAAACGGCAAGGGAATGCCACTCACCGTCGGATATGTCACTGGTATTACGGAGGATGATAAGGGCAATATCTGGGTATCTGGGAACAATGGGATAAACGTTTTTAATCCAGATACAGGATACCTGAAGAATTATTTAGTGGATTCACCAGGTGCTTCTTTTGGTTTGAGTAGCAACGAAATTTCTGATCTAGTAAAGGATAAGCAAGGTGTAATTTGGGCCAGTACTAATAAGGGTTTGTGTTATTTTGATGAGCAAACATCTCGTTTTGTCGTTTTTAATGAAGCCAATGGAGTAAAAAATAAGTTATTGGTCGGTTTGGAGATGGATAATAAGAATAACTTGTGGTTAAGCTCACAAGAGGGTATAATTCATGCAAAAATCAATAGAACTGAGCCATTGTTTTCTGCCGAATTTAGGGTTTTTAATTCTGGTGATGGACTTCAAGGAGATTATTACAATAAAAACGCTTTGTTTTTATCTAAAAAAGGCAAGGTTTATTTTGGTGGTTCGGACGGTTTTAACTTTGTAGATCCCTCTACCTTCCCTTTTTATGAGGAAGAATCTCATGTAGTGTTTTCTGAATTTCAGTTGTTCAACCAATCCATAGCGGTGAATGAGCAAGTGAATGGGCGCATTTTATTACCAAGCCCTTTGAATAAGAAAAGGGAAATACAACTGAACCACGATGAAAATATTTTCTCTGTTTCTTTCTCATCAATGAACTACCTAAATCCAGAGAAAAATAGCTTTCAATACAAGCTAGAAGGATTTAACAATGATTGGATAAGTCTTTCAAATGCTCCTTTTGAGGTCTCTTTCACAAATTTAGACCCAGGCAATTACAGGTTATTGGTTAAAGCCTCAAATATTGATGGTATACCAGGTACAGAAATTTCTTCCTTAGCTATTACCGTTCTAGCACCATTTTGGAAAACCGATTTCGCGTATTTTGTGTATTTTATAGCTTTTGTACTTTTTGTATTATTGGCTTGGAAGTGGTTTGTAGGAAAAGAGCGCTCAAGGCTAAAAAGACTTGATGAAATCAAGGAAATTCATAGACTTGCAGAGCTGGATCAAATGAAAAGCAGGTTTTTTACCAATATAAGCCATGAGTTTAGAACGCCCCTTACCTTGATTTTGGCGCCGATTGATAAGTTAATGGAAAAGGAAGGGGAAGATTCTGCTAATTTTTATTTAAAGACCATTCAAAAAAATGCCAAGAAACTACTGGCATTGGTAAATCAATTGATGGATGTGAAGAACATCGAAATGCAAACCATCAAATTGGTGCTGTCTGAAGGTGATATCATTTCTTTAATTGAAGACCAGGTGCGTACGTATCAAAGCCTTTCTGTAAACACCAATATTGGACTTACTTTTAGCTCTGATGTAAGGAATATACCTTGCTCATTTGACATAGATAAGGTTAAAAAATAATCAACAACCTATTGTCAAATTCCTTTAAATTTACCCCTTCAGGGGGTGAAATAGATGTTAGTCTAAAATTTAAACAAGAAGGCTTAGGTGAAGGAGTTTTAGCAATTATTGTAACTGATACAGGTATTGGCATTCCAAAACACCTTCATCAAAGAATTTTCGCTAAATTTTATTCCTCACAGTCCAATCAGAATCAGGGTACAGGCATTGGACTTGCTTTGGTCGCTGAATTCGCAAAAATGCATGGAGGTAGTGTATCGGTAAGTAGCGAACCGGGTAAGGGTGCGAAATTCACGGTAACCCTTCCTTTGGTGTTGCGTGATGGGTACAAGGTGAAAGAAGAGTATTTTTTAGAAAGGGGTAAAGAAGATCTTATCTCTGCTTTGCCTACAGGAGAATCCGACCCAAAACCACGACTTCTTTTGGTCGAAGACAATGCTGATCTCAGACAATACCTGGAGGAAGTACTTAAGGATGACTTTTTGATTGATGTGGCCCTAGATGGAAAAGCTGCTTTGGAAATGGCTCAAAATCAAATTCCGGATATCATTCTTTCGGACCTGCTAATCCCTGAAATGGATGGGGCTACTTTGTGCAAAATCATCAAGAACAATCTTAAAACATCACATGTACCAGTGGTTTTGCTGACGGCAAAGACGGAAGAAGAAGACCACTTGCTTGGAATTGCTTCTGGCTGCAATCTTTTCTTAGAAAAACCCTTTAATCTTGAACTCCTTCGTTCTGGTTTGCAAAACCTATTGGACAATAAAAAGAGGCTCCAAAAACATTATCGGAAAATCATTTCAGTGGAGACTAGTGAAGCAGAGTTGGAATCTTTGGATGACAAACTGATCCAGAGAGCAGTTTCAATGGTGGAAAAAGAAATAGAGAATCCTGATTTTTCCGTAGAGGTTTTAAGCAAAGAACTTGGCATGAGCAGGATGCATTTGTATAAAAAAATCAACTCCCTTACCGGACAAAGCCCATTGGAATTTATTAGGTCCATAAGGCTTCAAAGAGCAGCCCAACTATTGAAAATGAACCAATATTCTATTTCAGAAGTAGCCTATAAAGTAGGCTTTAACAATGCGAAATATTTCTCCAAACACTTTAAAAATAATTTTGGTGTCTTACCTTCCCAATATCAAAAAAACAATAATGAACTTTAAATTATTTATTCTTGGCCTTTCAATTGTCCTTTTTGTAAGGTGCCAGCCCTCTCAAACGGACCCCTTGACTCCCGTTCTTCCCATCCCTGATGAAAGGCAACTTGCCTGGCAAGGGATGGAGTTTTATGCTTTTGCCCATTTTAATATGAATACTTTTACCAATATGGAATGGGGCCTGGGCGATGAAGACCCATCCATGTTTAACCCTACAGATTTTGATCCAAAACAGTGGGCGAAGGTTTGTAAGGAGGCTGGGATGAAAGGAATCATTATTACAGCCAAACACCACGATGGTTTTTGCCTTTGGCCCACAGCTACCACTGAACACTCTGTGAAAAATGCAGCTTGGAAAGATGGTAAAGGAGATATTATCAAAGAAGTAGCAGAAGCTTTTAGAGCTGAAGGCCTGAAGTTTGGGGTTTACCTTTCTCCTTGGGATAGAAACAACGCGGATTATGGAACGCCCAAATACGTGGAGACTTTTAGAGCGCAACTAAGGGAGTTGCTCACCAACTATGGGGAGGTTTTTGAGGTTTGGTTTGATGGTGCCAATGGTGGTTCTGGCTATTATGGAGGAGCCAATGAGGAACGTAGGGTAGACAAGAAAAGTTATTATGACTGGCCTACAACATTTGCTATGATTCGTGAGCTTCAGCCTAATGCAGTGGTTTTTGGAGATGCTGGCCCTGATGTAAGATGGGTAGGTAACGAGCATGGGTTTGCTTATGAGTCTACCTGGTCCAATTTATTGAGAGATTCCGTTTATGCAGGAATGCCGGAATATTCAAAAAAATATTCACGAGGTCAAGAAAATGGTACCCATTGGGTACCGGCAGAAGCAGACGTCTCTATTCGACCGGGTTGGTATTACCATCCCTATGAAGACCATAAAGTTAAAACGCTTCCGCAGTTATTGGATATCTATTATAACAGTATAGGAAGAAATAGCTCTTTACTATTGAATTTCCCTGTGGACAAAACAGGGCAAATCCATGAAAACGATGTGACACAGCTGATGAAATTGGTTGATAAGGTGAAAGAGGATTTTAGCCAGAAAATCCCCTTGAAAAGCAGTAATCTTTCCGCTTCATCCGAAAACGGTGATTATGTTGTAGAAAATCTATTAAGTTCAGAAATGAAATCCTCCTGGAGTCCCGCTTCGGGCGATGGACCTGCTACTGTTACCATTGACTTCGATGAGGTCCAGACCTTCAATCGTTTTTTGGTTCAGGAAAATATCTCCCTAGGACAAAGAGTGAAATCATTTGAACTTGAAATACAAAATGAAAATGGAGAATGGAAGAGCATAGCCAAAGAGACGACCATTGGCTATAAAAGGATTCTAAGACTTCCTGAAACGAAAACAACAGCTGTAAAATTTACCATTCATGATGCCAAAGACAGTCCGGTAATAAGTCATCTGGCCTTTTATGATGCGCCTAAATTATTATTGCCACCTGCAGTGGATAGGGATAAAAATGGAACAGTAAAATTAAACGTTGTTGAGGAAGGAGTGCAGGTGTATTACAGTCTGGACGGTAAAGATCCTGTTCAGTCAGGCAAAGTTTATACCCAGGAGTTTGAAGTAATGCTTCCGACCAAGTTAATGGCGGTGACCAAAGATCCAATTTCAGGTAAATTCAGTGAGGTGATAGAAGTTAATCTCCAATTGGCTAAAAAGAATTGGACTGTAGTTGGTGGAGATGAGAACTCAGGTAATCTTATAGATGAAGATCCATCCACCAATTATATAAGTAATCAAAATATAGCAACCATTGACCTGGGAGAAAAACAGGAAGTTTCAGGCTTCACCTATTACCCTATGCAAAACAGATACCTATCGGGCCTGATCAAGACTTATGTATTTTACACCAGTGTGGATGGAAACAACTGGCAGAAAGCCGCAGAGGGAGAGTTTGGCAATATTGCCAATAGTCCGATTGAACAAAGGATAGAATTTGATCAGAGATCGGCAAGATTTATTCAATTGAAAGCAAAAAGCACCACAGATGATCAACCTGCTAGTTTTGCTGAATTAGGCGTGTTGTTAACTGAATAAAACAAAAAAGTAGCGCAATAGAACAAAATGGGCTGAAATGATTGTTTAAGAAGGGAAATGCAGAATTTCGGATTGGTTTTTGTCTTTTGATTAGGAAATAAATTTTTAACCAAAAACCACTGATACTATGTTAACCTGGGTAATCACATTTCTTGTAGTAGCTTTAATTGCTGCCGTTTTAGGCTTTGGAGGACTTGCTTCCGGACTTGCATCTATTGCCAAAATCATATTTTACATTTTCATCGTTTTACTAGTTATAAGTCTAGTCGCCGGTGGAGTAAATGGATTTTAAATAAAAACCCCACCCGATTGAAAAGATCGGGTGGGGTTCTATTTTTTTTAGCATTATCGATTCTCTAATATAGATAATGCAATATAGGTTTTGACAACTTATTTTTCTCTACAGCACAGCTTCTTCGAAAAGCTTTTGTAAGGTTTTCGTTAGGTCTTTGCTTAATCCAGGGTGAGGCCTGGAAGTTTGAATAATAGAACTTCTTACAGCAGTAAGCCACCTGAAGCGTGAAGCCAAGTCCATGGTTGCAATTTGCCCTCCATCGGATTTTCCACTACAAATTTTTTCAAAAGAATTCAGGTTTAATTGAATCATCTCAATATCAGCATTTGGGTCTAAAGCCAGGATTTTTTCCTTGGAAAAATGGATTTTCACTCCTAAAAAGCCACTTCTGTGGTCACATAAAATGACGCCGACATTAATAAATTCTTCGCGTTCCACCCTTGGTACCACGCGCAAGACCGCATATTCATATAAGTGATTTTCTTGCATCGTCTGCTTCTTTGGTGAATTGATCCGCATAAGACAATCTTAGCTTTAGAAAATCGGCATAGACCGTTCTCAGTTCCTCAGCATTTTCCCCATCTCTTCCTGCTAACAACCACTCATCGGGTATAAGCGAAACAATGGCATTAATTTTATCCTCATTTAAAATAGACGTGAATTGATCATTCACCTCAGTCAAATTTTCAGCTTGCTGGAGTAGTACATGGTTAGCGATAATAGGAAATGACTTGGTCGCATTTTCTTTCCATCTCGTCCAGCCATGCTGAAATAAAAATGCAGCACCATGGTCAATGAGCCAAAGCTCTCTGTTCCACATCAGCATATTTGTGTTTCTAAAGGTCCTGTCCACATTGGTGATGAACATGTCTAGCCAAACGATTTTTGAAGCCAATAGAGGGTCTACCTTTGAAACCAAAGGGTCGAAATTTATGGCACCGGATAAGAAATGCAAGGCCAGGTTTAAGCCTTGGCTGCCTTTTAATAAATCCTGAATCTCTTCGTCCCCTTCAGATCTGCCAAATGCAGGATCCAGGTTGGCAAAGACAAGCTCGGGAATTTTGAGCCCCAGCAATCGAGCGATCTCTCCACCAAGGAGTTCTGCAATCAGGGCTTTTTCACGTTGGCCTGCACCTCGGAATTTTAATACGTAATTAAAACCATCATCAGCTGCTGCAAGGGCTGGAAGTGATCCACCTTCCCTTAATGGCTGCATGTACCTGGTCACATTTACTGTACGCAATTGTGGTAATTGTTCCATAAATCTTTAAATATGGGTTTACATGGAAATTGTATAAACCCTCCGTACCTGCAATTTGGGGCTAATTACTGAACTAAACCTGAAATAGGGAACAGAATTTTAATAAGAAGTGAAAATTACTACTAGCCAAATGTTTTTTTCTTCCTTTAGCAAAACAAGAGTACTGTGTCACAGCAAAATCATTTTATTTTTTTGTAGTTTCACCTTTAATGTATTTCCCCAGTTGGGTAGTTGGACTATAGCCCAAGAGCTACCTGATTAAAGAAATAATAACTTTAGAAACTTTGCCGGGAATTCCGCTTTTAGGGCTACTATTTTCCGATACCCATGACATTTATGAATATTTCTGATTTTTTTGAAAGCATTGGTGCCTTTTACGAACGATGAGTTAGATGACATCCTCAAACACTTTAAAAAAGAGGCTATTCCGAAGAATCAAATGCTTGTTCGTCAAGGTGAGGTTTCTAAAACCTTGTACTTTATAGAAAGTGGATTGGGTAGAAGCTATTACCTCAATCAGGCGGGAAAAGAAATCACCCAATGGTTTTTTGGTAGTGGGAAGTTTATGGCCAGTGCGGACAGCTTTTTTCAGCAATGTCCCAGTTTGTATTTTATTGAGGTTTTAGAAGATGCCGTGATATACAGTATCACAAAAGAAAAGTTGGATGAATTGTTCGATACCTATCCAAAAATGGAAAAGCTGGGAAGGTTGGTCACCACGGAAATGCTCACCAAAGTAGTGAATAAATTAAATGCCATTCAATTTCAAACAGCCAAAGAACGGTATGAATATATGCTTGCTGAGTTTCCGGATATTTCCTACCAAGTCTCATTGGGTCACATCGCTTCCTATTTGGGCATGACGCAAGAAACATTGAGCCGTATCCGGAAAAGTAATTCGAGGAAATAATTCATAGCAGAAACGTTTTTATTGTAATAGATCACTCTTGACAAAATAAAATATTAGGCTTTTTTCGACCTTCAAAGGTTATGCTTTTTGGAGCAGGAGTCCTACTCCAAAAATCAAATGATGTAAACGTAAATGGACTTTAATCCTCATTCTTTATCCATCATTTGAAATAAGATTTGACTACTGGTATGCCCTGTTGATTCTAATTATTCGATTTCTAGGTTTTAATGAAAAGAATGCAATTTTAGGAAATTGCCAGACATATCCCCATTTCACTTTTTGATATAGGTCAAAAGAAAATCACTACTACATCAGGATCTTTGTATTGTAATCATAAAACAATTTACAATGAAACCATACAAAGGAGCATTTGCGATTCTATTGATTTTGCTTGCAACGGTGATGCCTTCGGTAACTAAGGGGCAGGAACTAGATCCAATATTGAAAGAATTGATCAATAAAGGGGTAAGTAAAAGCCATACTGTTAATGGTAAATACATGGATGCAGAACAGGCCAAAATCGACCAGCAATTGGCGAAATCTGTATTCTTACCCAAAATCACTTTAAACGGTAGTTATACCCATTTGAACGATGACATCACTTTTGACGACAATACGAAAACCCTGTTAACGGAAACCCAAAAGCTTGTTATCAAAGATGCTGTTGGATTACCTTTTAACTCAACTTTCCCAAATACCATTCCACTTCAGGAAATTCCGGTTTTACAAAACCAAAACATTCTGAGGTCATCGGTAGATGTAGATTGGGTATTGTTTAGCGGGCTGGAAGCAAGCAATGCCTTACAGGCGAGCAAACACAAGGAAGCCTCTTTGAATTACGTAGGGATGGCAGAAGAGGATAAAACCGCCTTACAAATCATAGAAGCCTATGATAAACTTGCCTTGGTAAAAGCGTCAAAGAAAGTGCTTACTACTTCAGAAAACTACTTGAACGAGCAGGCAACCTATGTCAGTAAGGCCATTGAAAACGGTCTTGCGACCCCCATCAGTCGCAACAAAATTGAACTGGCGAGACAACAATTGGAAGCCAAAAAGCTAGAATTTGAACACAACAATATCCTGTTGATAGAAGTGCTTCACCAGCTTACTGGAGAAAGTAGAACAGATTTAAGAATACTCCATCCGCAATTGCATTCTTTTACTGTGGATGCTAACTCCAGTGGGGAGAAACGCAATGAAATCAAAGCCTTAGAAGAGGCCGAACAGGCGACCCAATACAAAGCCAAAATGCTGAAGAGCAATTTCATTCCTAAAGTTGCCTTGAAAGGTCACTATGAGTTTATAGAAGAGAATTTATCACTGCTAGATCCAAAATGGTATGTAGGAGTTGGGCTTAAATGGAATGTTTTTGATGGCAACCAATCGCGTTTAAAAAGAAGAAAAGTTCAATTAGAGACTGCTAAATATAGAGAACAGATTGAAGAGGCAAATGAAATGATTGCCTTAGGAATATCCAAAGCTGAAATAAGCTACGAATCGGCCTTATTGAACAGTAAAATAGTTCAAAAGGAAATTGACCTGGCCAATGAAAACTATGAGATGGTCAATACTCAATACAAAAACAACCTGGCATCAATCAATGATGTAATGGATGCTCTAAATGATGTTGAGAAAGCCAATTTCAAATTGCAGGAATCTTATTTTAAAGAACGCCGAGCTGTGGCAGATCTGCTTCATGCCAAAGGAATACTTAATTACTAACCCATCAAAAATATAAAAATGAATACTTATAAAAATATACTACTAGGCTGTTTTGCATTACTCGCATTGAATTCATGCCAGCCAGAACAGATCACTCCCAATAGAGGTAAAGTGAAATTTGAAACCATTTCAGTAAGTAGCAAACTTGCAGGAAGAATTGATAAAATATTCGTAGAGGAAGGACAAAAAGTTAAAAAGGAGACACTCTAGCTACGATTAACATTCCTGAAGTACATGCGAAAATGCTTCAGGCTGATGGAGCCATAATGGCAGCCCAAGGGCAATTCAACATGGCTTTCAATGGTGCCACGGCAGAACAATTGATCCAGATAGATGGCCAATTAAATGCTGGTAAAGCGCAATTGGATTTTGCTCAGGAATCCTATAATCGTCTTGAAGCCATGTACAAGGATTCATTGGTAACCCAACAACAATTTGATGAGATTAAGATGAAACTAGACATGGCGAAAGCTCAGGTAGCTGCTTTAGCGGCCAAGCGAGATGAAGTAAAAAAAGGAGCGAGGGAAGAGCAAATTGAGCAAGCCAAAGGACAGTTGAATAGGGCAAAGGGAGCCAGAGAAGAAGTCGCTACCGCTTCTTTAGAGCAGTATGTTATTGCTCCAGCAGATATGTCAGTAGAAACCATTAGCCTGGATGAAGGGGAGTTGCTTACCCCTGGTTTTACCTTGTTCAATGGTTACAAAACCAACAGTATCTATTTCAGGTTTACTATTCCTGAATCAAAGATTTATGATTTTGAAGTGGGGCAGGAGCTAACCTTAGTCAATCCATATACAGAAGAAGAGACTGAAGGAAAAATTCTAGCCATCAAGCAATTAGCGCAATATGCAGACATTACAAGCACAGCACCCTTGTACGAATTGTCTGAATCAATTTATGAATTAAAAGTAGTACCTACCTCGGATATTCAGGGGCAAAGGTTTTATATCAACGCCACCTTACTTATTAAATAGATAAAAATATGAAAAAATTCATAGGCTTATTAAAACTGGAATTCGGGCGTATTTTTTCCAATAATGTCCTGATGGCCATCTTCTTTGGCGCACCTATAGGGTATGGTATCTTATTCGGCTATGTGTACCAACAAGCCAAAGTCAAAGATTTGCCAATAGTCATTGTAGACCAGGACCAAAGTCCTGCATCGGATAAAATAATTGATGCTTTTGAAGACAATGAGGGATTATTTGTTTCGGATGTAAGGTCAATCCCCGGGGATATTAAAAATGAAATGCCTGTCAAACAGTATGTTGCGGTAATTACCTTGCCTACGGATTTTGAAAAGAATCTTTTGCAAAAAAAGCATCCGGAGGTACGTGTAGATTTGAACATGGCAAATATTTTAAATGCCAATACAGCAAGCAATCATATCAATACTGTATTGATGACGATAAATGCTGGAATTGAAATAGAGGGGCTTAAAAAACAAGGTCTTCATCCAGACCAGGCAAAAGCTTCTTATGAGAGTTTTAAAATAAATTTCAACAAGCTTTATAATTCTACTGGAAATTATGTGACGTTTATGCTGCCTGGACTGCTTGCTGCCATCATGCAACAAATTATCTTTCTAGCAATGGCCTTGGCGTTTTCCCGGGATTTTGAAGATGGCTATTTTGGCAAGCTTGTAAAAGAAAGCAAATCCTCGATTTATCACATCCTATTAAAGGCAACTCCTTTCTTTTTGATGCTTCCTTTTATGTGGTTGATTATAAGCTTGTTGTTTTCCTTTTTTAATGTAGGGGTGAATATCATAAATCTTCCGATGTTGGTTTTGACCACCTTATTAACTTTTGCATCAATGTTTATTGGTATGTTGTTTTCAATTGCTATTCCAAGTCAGTTGAAAGCTACAGAGTTGTTGATGGTGATTTCTACACCGGCATTTATTTTAAGTGGTTTTACATGGCCTACATCAGCTATTCCCGAACTTATAACCAATGTTGCCCAGTTTATTCCCGTCACTCAATTTTTGAGTGGATTTAGAAAAGTCGCTTTTTACGGAGGAGATTTGTCTTCAATTGGCCCTGAAATCAGGGTGTTGGTAGGGATAATTTTAGTGGCCTTAATCGCTATGGTCTTGCTACTTCAATTCAAAATAAATCGATTAAATAAAAAGCAATAATAACTTTCAATTCGAAATATGCAGTAGTTCTTATTAAAATAGGCAGAGGTAATATTTTTGCATATTTCTTCTTATACCTATCGCAATTAGTGTTAAATGTGAAATGATCTTGCAGATATTAATTTAAACAAAAATGAGCTTTATTGATTGTTTTTTCGTATACCTTAAATAGGTCATCAAAGCGCTAAATATTCTGGATTCTTGTTGGGGAAATTTCATTTGAGCGTTGATTAAATATTCAAATTGTCTAATATGAAAATAATACTGATTGTAGGTGTCGTGCTTACGCTGGGATTTTTACTTTTTCAAATATACCTTATGACAAGCCGCAAAAAAATCGAGAACTATCCTTATCAGGTGATTAAATCCTATGAGGCTTTTGAAATCAGAAAATATGAGGCCCGTTTATTCACTTCAGTAAAATTGAAAACGGACAAGTATGAAGATGCTTCAGGAAAAGGATTTTCCATTTTGGCAGGTTACATATTTGGAGGCAACAAGCAAAAGGACAAAATTTCCATGACAAGTCCAGTAAGTATGTCTCTGGAAGATTCGATGACCATGATGTTTATGGTGCCAAAAGAATGGAAAAAGGAAGACTTACCTGAACCAAATAGTGGAGATATTCAATTTAGAGAAGAACCAGCAAAAACAGTTGCGGCGATTAGTTTCGGAGGTTGGGCCAATTCCGAAAAGATCAAAACGTATAAAGAAAAATTAACTTCCGCTTTGACCAAGGAGGGGATATCCTTCACAAATCAGTTTTATTTTTTGGTTACAATCCTCCTTTTGATTTAATAAACCGGAGAAACGAGATTATCGTCACTTTGACTGATGGAAATTAGGTAGCGTATCAGGCAGGGATCCTAGCACCCAAAATAAGACTCAAGCCAATAGGTTGAAGTAAACAGATTTACAGGAATTAAATTAATAGTGGAAATGAGCTGCTGAATTTATGCTGTGCTTTACATTGGAAAAAAGGTCCATGACTTTTTTACGAATGAGCTGAAGCCCTTAATTAAATTTTACTGAGGTCATAGAGAGGGATCCACCTAAAGGTTGGTCGTTAAATAGACTTGTTTCATCCTTATTGTCTTTGAGTGCCAAAGTATAGAGCAAAGGCAAATAGTGTTCAGGGGTCGGAATGGCCAGGTCAAATGCTCTTCCCTGACTTCTAAAGTCTATTAAGCTTTGAAAATCCCCTTCCACAATCCAGGCCTTCATTTTTTCATTGGCTTCTATGGCCCAGTCAAATGCAAATGGTTCTCCTTGTAGTTTGTCCCAGGCTATCTTGCCTAGGTTGTGCACCATATTTCCACTGCCAATGATTAAAACTCCTTTTTGACGTAACTGAGACAATTGCTGCGCCAGTTCAAAGTGGTATTTTGCTGGCTTGGTATAATCCAGGCTCATTTGAATGATAGGGACATCTGCATTTGGGTAAAGGTGCTTGACTACGCTCCAGGCCCCATGATCCAGCCCCCAGTTTTTGTTCAGCCCTATACTTGTATTGGTGATTAAATCCTTTGTTTCCTGGGCTAGGGAAGGGCTTCCGGGTGCTGGGTATTGCACATCAAATAGCGCCTGAGGAAAACCACCAAAATCATGAATGGTTCTTGGGTTCTCCATAGCGGTTACAAAGGTGCCTTTGGTTTCCCAATGGGCAGAAATACACAAGATAGCACTTGGTTTTTGAATTTCTTCTCCTACTTTTTTAAAACCCTTCACAAACTCATTCTCTTCAATTCCATTCATCGGGCTACCATGTCCAAGAAATAAAACAGGGGTCTTTTGGGTATTTGAAAATGAGCCGGAGAGTTTGTTTAGAGCTTTAAATTGCATGGAATAATTGATTTTTGGGTGGCTTGCCAATAGGATTTATAGGCAAGGTGGTGATGTGATAACTAACTACTCTACTTAGGTATACTTCTGTTTCCTTGTAAAGGGTTACTTCTATTATGATATATGTTGAATATAGGGGTAAAATGAATGCATCAAGAGAGTGTCATTCAAGGCTAAATAGGTCAGCATTTTTTCAACCCGAACCAAATAAAATGGAAACATTTTGAATTCTGTTTCAAAGAAATCCTGAAGGGTTTCAACTTCAATAACCGCTTGTAAGACCCGTGGAACATAATTTAAACCGTACGATTTTAGCGGTATTATTGCTATTTTTTCTGCAACAATGCTGACAAAATCACAAACCATCCCGTTTTTTGCTAATATGATTTACAGATAGCTGGCTTTTTAGTCTGGGTATTATTTTTGATGGCAAAGTAGAAAATCATCCCCTCCCAATAAACTCCAATTTTCTATAGATTTGGCATTTAAATGGTTTCAAGAGTGAACGCACCTTCTTTTATGTCCTCATAAAACTTAGCCGTAGTCACATTGATAAAGGGTATAAGCCATAAAAAACCTATTCCAAGGGTAAGGATACATAGCAGCGCCATGCCAAAAAACATCAAGAACAGTAGGAAAAGCTTCATTTTGTACCCGTTCATCATTTGCTTGCTTTTGTCAATGGCATCCAGTGGACCAATGGTTGGGTCATCAGCGATAATATAGAAAGTCATGGCATAGGACAAGCCAGCTATTATTCCGGGTATTATCAGTAAAAGCATCCACAATAAGACAAATATTATTATCAGTAAATAGGCGCCTAAAGCTGTTCCGAAATTATTGAAGCCATCAAATATTTGTTGCAATCTGGCATATTGATTTCTGGCAATGGTCAAAGAAAATAGGGAAAGACCTAGCACCATTGGGCCGGTAATTATAAGGGTTCCCAAGCCTATCATGGGGTAGTATTCCGCCATTCCTTGTAAAAAACCCATAATGATATAATATACAAGAAAAGTACCTATGGCAAGCCCCCAATTACCCTTTAGGGATTCACGTGCCATTTTCATTAATGCTACATTCTCAGTTCCCATGGTTTTTATTGTTCTGGTTATCTTGCTCGATTGGAGGATTGATTAAGTTTTGTTTTTTTGGCACTGTTCGTACGCGACAATGTTTTCTATTGTGCGAAAACCTTGAAGGCTGAATATAGGTTAAAAATCAGACTCCTCCAATAGTTTAAACCGCTATTCCAAGCCTATAAACTAAATTTAAATTACTGACTATTTGGCTAATGATAGGGAATTAATGTCATGAACTAATTATAATTCATTTAGGCTGTTATTGAAATTTAGCCTTTTATATTAAATAATGGTGCCGTAATATGAGAGGAGATAACAACGATTGGGCAGTATTTCAATAGATGAATAGTGACATCATTGGTTGTCTTTAAGATTTTGTCATTAAAAAAATGCTAGCACCTGCTTGATTCAAAGGCAAAACAGGTGCTAGCCATTAAAATGCATAAGATTTAAATCCATAGCCTATGCTGACTTTTGAGTCGTGACGGCATTTAATTTATTGGGATTATAAGAAGGAGTGGTATAGAGTTTCACTCAACCCATTGGCTGAATGCCAGTTTTGCTCTTTCTAACAGTTTTCATAAGACTGTAATTACAAACTCCGTTTCCTTCATGCTTTATTTTGTTTTCGGAGAGAAGGACAACTATTATTTTTCTGGTTTCTTCCTCGTCAAGGCCAATTTTCTCCCCAAGGTCAATTTCATTTATCCGACCTTTGTTCTCTATTAATGCTTTGAAGTAATGTGCTTTATTTTTCATAAGGTGCTTTTTTTTAATTGCGATCATCATGTGTGGACTAAAAGGCAATAGGTTGCAGTCATTTTCAGTGATCCGAATAAGTTCTAACAATGTTTCTCTTCGTTCACTATTTTCCATGTTGGCAAAATAATTTTTGTCTAACCAGGACATTCCCTCGACCGCATAGGTATTCAGATGGATGAATTCCTGGCTCAAGAATTCATCTTTGAGTTGCATGGGATTATGATAATAGGCTTCAGCCAATAGCCATGGAAAATCGCAGGGTGGGTTGTGTATTCCTGAAGTCAATTCTTCTTTACACATTTCGAAAAATGATTTTTTGTGAATTAAACCATTCAGTAGCCCAACCAAAGTTGACGCCGTATAGTTGATCGCGAAACCCAAAACAATACCGTTGTTTTTAAAACCCGTTTTGCTTCGCGGACTGTTAATTCCCTGTCTTCCTTTTTTTGAAGATGGTAAAGTGGTCCATGGAGAATGATCAGGTCGGCGAAATTATTTGGGAATTCTAATTTTCTAGACTCACCTCTGTGAACATGAAATTTATTGCTCGTTTTATTGGCCCTTTTTAAGGCGATTTTAATATGCTTATCAACAGGTTCTACCATATGGACTTTATGTCCTTTTTTGGCAAGCCATTCCGAATACTTTCCAGTACCGCCACCTATGTCTATGATACAGGAAGAGGAGGAGGGCAAGTATTTATTTATAAGTGATTTTATTCTTTCAAATTCAAATATACCCATTCCTTTATCCAGGCGGGTTTCTTCGGAAGCTTTGGTGTAAAAATGGTTGATATTGTTATTTATTAACTGTTTACTTTTCATTTTAAACATTATTGTTCCACACATATTTAAATGATGCGGCAATTGATTGAATAATTAAAAAGGGTATAATTATCTGTTCATAGGAGATCAGGCGATTCCCATGGAGCAATTGCTCGTTAAACGAGTTTGCCTTTTAAAAAAGACACAGATAATATGTTGATTTCAGTAAAACAGATGATAAAGGTAGGGGATAAGATTTAATTTTTCCTGGTTTTGCAGGTTTTTTTAAGATGGCGCTACATTCTGGTTTAGGTTTAGAAAGTAGATATGTTTAAGCCAGATTTTGCCTCTTAGCTTTCTTAACCGGATGAATTACAGGATATGAGCCATAAATGCCTATTGCCGAAAATCCCCCTTGCTCCGTTCAAGGGGGATTTTGTTACGTTTGGATTTGGCAGATGCGGTCTACCTGCTAGCTTTCTCAGCCGGATGAATTGGAGAAAATAAGCCATGAAATAACAATTCCGCAATCCCCTCTATTGGCAGGTGATTTTGATGCGTTTGGATTTAGCGGATATCAAATAAATAAGGCTTGTATTTTAAACAACCCCGTCCATTCTTAAAATTTACTTCTCCAACACATCCACACTATCTACCGGGCTCAGTTGAACTACCTCTTCCAGAAACTTTATGCTTTCCTGTAGTACCTCGTCCCAACTTTCCGTTTTCAAACTTGAAGCGATCACATGGTCACCGGCCTCAGGGAAAGCTACTTTCCGCTTTTTGTCCTCAGGGGTACTTACACTGGCATACATGTCCAGCATGGCAGGAACTGATACCACCTTGTCCTGCTCTTCCTCATTTTTATAGTAATAGGCCAGAAACAGCGGTTGTTTGACTTTTTCAAAGGTTTCCTTGTTCATCTTACTTTTTAGCAGCACAGCCAGACTTGTATAGGCATTGATGTGCAGTTTTCTTGCCCAATACTTTCCTTCTTCGGCATCTCTTTCTACCACTTGCACACCATCTTTATTGGTCATGGTCATCTTCATCAACTGCTTCATCCAAGGCTGAAACAAGGGATCCAGCCGATCCTCATAGATCGCGATGCATGGAGAGTACAATACCAGCGAATGAATTTCAGGCCTTTCCTCAGCCAGAATCAATGACAAAGCGCCACCCATAGAGGTTCCTACTACAATCACGCTATCGCCCAATTGCCTGCTGATCATATAAGCCCTTCTTGCACCTTCCACCAGGCTTTTGGCATCCAGGTGTTCAAAGGCATTTGCTCGCTCTATGCCGTGCTCCGGTAGTCTGGCAAGGTAGAGGTTGGCACCAAAATGTTTGGCCAATTGCTGATGCACAGGATCACCTTCCATCTGGCTTGCACCAAAACCGTGTACGTAGAGAATACTGTAAGGGGTTTTCTCCTTTTTCTCAGGGTCAGCCCAGACAATTCGGGCTTCATTATTAGGTTTCAGGCCTTGCACAGAGTCTTCACCCTGCTTTATATAGGCTTCCAGTTCAGTGAGATTTGATGGCACTTCAGGATAAGTACCGGATAGGTCCTGAATGCTTTCTTTTGGTCCGAGCATATAAAAGATGACAATAAAGATGGCTGAACCCATCAGCCAGGGAAGGATTCTTTTCATGATTTTATTTTTGATGTCTTCGTATGAGGCGACTACTCCTCGTACCATGGCAGAACTGAAGCCATGGTGCTCCATTTCATTTAAGCCCTTAATGGTAGAGCCTTTTGGCGTCGTTACCTTATCGATGGCTGCTTCAGGGTGAATGCCTTTCTGAATAATCAATTCAGCAGCACCTTTTACGGTCTGCGTCACAATTTTATTGGCTGTTTTGGCATCAAAGCCTATTTGGATCCCTCCCTGTGTCATGGCACGCATAAAGCGCAAGACAAAAGCAGTACCGCAAGCCCCCAATACAGTGGCCGCTTCCATCAGGTGTTCTTCTATGGTGATGCTAATGCCTACACTGTTGAAGATGGCTATGACCGCATCTTCAGTTTTCTGGTCAAATCCATCACCGCAAATACAGGTAATGGATTCTTTAATATCTGCTGCAATATTGGGCATTACCCTGAACACGGTGGTGCCTGGTTCAAGTTCTTCCTTGATTGTCTGAAGGGTGACTCCTGCAGCCAGGGAGGCGATTACTTGCTTGTCTTTCTTTAATAATGGTTTTATTTCCTGCAGTACAGGTTGAATATTAT
This sequence comes from Cyclobacterium qasimii M12-11B, assembly GCF_000427295.1. Classification (GTDB taxonomy): domain Bacteria; phylum Bacteroidota; class Bacteroidia; order Cytophagales; family Cyclobacteriaceae; genus Cyclobacterium; species Cyclobacterium qasimii. The sequence continues at coordinate 41,747 of NZ_ATNM01000105.1, forward strand.
AGGGTTTTAAACCCAGGATAACGAAGTCGGCATCTTTTACAGCCTCCTTATTGTCTGCCAATACGGTGACTCCCTGGGATTCCAGATAGAATAAACTTTCCGGATGCCTTTTAGTGACGATTAACCTTTTTCCATCAAACCCATCTGTACTCAATAAGCCGTTAGCTATAGATAGCCCCAGGTTTCCGCAACCGATGATGGCTATTTTTGTATTATTGTCCATTTATATAATCCTTATTTAAAATCCAGCTCTAAATTTACTCATAATTTATGAGATTTCTGGAATGCCAATTTATTTGATGGCTTGGATTTGTTGTGTGTAAATGTAAAAATTCGGGTCTACTTCAATGGAGGATTTAGCTTCTAACTTATCAGTGCTTTTCCAGTCACTTTCCGGATCAATCCAATGCGCCTTTTCTTTTTGATTGATTTTAAGCGGCATGGCAAAATTGGCAACGGTATTTTCCCATCGGTAATACAATTTGTTATCCTTCCAGTAATATTGAAAAATCGGCACCTTTTCCGTTCGAAGGTACTGGTCAAAGAAAGAATGGAGTTGAAAGCCTATCTCCTCAGCCAAAAAGGTTTCTATATCAACTGTAGTTACCGTTTGATGGTAAAAAACCTGGTTCATTTTTCGTAAAATTCCTCTCCATTTTTCATCATTGTCAATCCATTGTCGAAGGGTATGGAGGATATTGGCTCCTTTGAAATACATGTCGCCGGAACCCCGCTGATTTACATCATAATCCCCAATAATGGGGCCATCGTTTCTTATGATATTCCTAGCCCCTTGAAGGTATTGATTTCCGGCAATAACTCCATAGTGATAGTCTAGGAAAAGACTTTCCGAATAAGTGGTGAAACTTTCATGAATCCACATGTCAGCAATGTCTTTATAGGTAATGTTATTGGCAAACCACTCATGTCCTGCTTCATGTATGATGATATAGTCAAAGGTAAGTCCCCAGCCTGTTTCACTAAAATCCTTGCCATTGTACCCATTGGCATAGCCATTGCCATAGGTGACAGCCGACTGGTGTTCCATGCCAAGATAAGGCACTTCGATTAGCTTAAAACCATCCTCATAAAAAGGGTAGGGGCCAAACCAATGTTCGAAAGCCCGCATCAGTCGGGGTGCATCCCTAAATTGCACCTTGGCTTTTTCGAGGTTTTCCTTTAGTACATAATAGTCCAGGCTCAATCGCCCTTTTTCACCCTGATACATTTCTGAAAAATGCGCATAATCTGCTATGCTCAGGTTTACCCCATAATTGGCTATTGGATTGCTTACAAACCAGTGGTAAGTGCTTTTCTTGTCCTGGTGTTTTTCTATTTCACGAAGCCTGCCATTGGATACGTTCATAAGCGGATCGGGCACTTTTACACTGATCAGCATGCTATCAGGTTCGTCGTACATGTGGTCCTTACATGGCCACCAGAGACTAGCTCCATCCCCTTGATTGGAATTTGCGATAAAGGGTTTTCCTTTCTCATCTTTTTCCCAGGTTAAACCACCAGTCCAGGGAGGGTTGGGACTTATTTTTGGGGTGCCGCTGTAGGTAACCTCCAGGAAATGTAAATCACCTTCCTTTTGATGCTCTACAAGGGTGACAAAATAGGCATTGCCATCCTTTTTAAAATCCAAAGACTTTCCATTTTGGGAAAAACCCTTAATTTTCATTGGCTGTTGCAAATCAATTTGCATTGTTTTCCCAGGCTTCAATACCTTGTAATATATGGTATTGCTTCCTTCAATGGATTTTTGTTTGGGATTGACCTCGATGTCGAGATGGTAATAAATCAGGTCCCACCATTCCCTTTCAGGGGTAATGCTTCCACGCAAGCTATCCTGTCTGGAATAAGTATGTCCTGAATGTTGGGCCATGCCCGAGGACATAGCTAATAGGGTGAAAAAAAGAAGCGTCAGGGCAAAGGTTATTTTTTGCAAAGGTTTTTTCATTAACTGTTATAGGATTTATTCATACCTGTCATTAACATCCAAATTTACCAACTCAATCATCAACTCTGCGATTTTTTGACTGGTATCCTTTAGGAAGCGTTCGCCTTTTTCAGCTGTAGAAGCTTTAGGGTTTCCGATTCCAGTATCTTCGGTGACCATGGACCATCTTCTTTCAGCCCAAGCCCAGCCTTCACGAATAGCTTTGACTTTTGATTTCTTGTCTTTACCCTCCCCAGCTTCATCTAGAGGTAGAACCAAATGACTGTGAAGGTGCATGATAAGACTGGTTTCCATTTCGTCAGCATGGTCTCCCATATGCTCAAAATATTGAGGCTTGTCCATGGCTTGAAACCAATTGCAGGTGCTGAAGAACATATCAGGAAATAACAAGCCTATTTCTCTCAGCATGGTTTTAAAATCATTGCCACCATGACTGTTTAAAATTAGCAGTTTAGGAATTCCTTGTCGATGTAAAACCGTTATTAAGTCTTTCAAAATGGCCAATTGAGTGCTTGGGTTTAGGTTCATGTCCAAGTAGATGTCCGATTGGCCCGTGTTTACACCAAAAGGTATGGTAGGCAGTATCATCACTTTCGCCCCGGCTTCCCAGGCTATCTTACCGGCAGCAGCTCCAAACGCATCTGCTTCATAGACATCTGTCCCATAGGGAAGGTGGTAATTATGGGCTTCAGTAGCTCCCCAAGGCAATACTGCCAACTCAATTTTTTCTTCTTTAAGTGCTTTCCAGTTCGTTTCAGCCAGGATGTAAGGTCTCATTGATAAAATGTTTTGGATGAGGCATATTTTCTAAAAATGTAAATAAACCATAAATTTTTAGAATTCCCATCCCTAAAATTCCTTAGTTCCCTTTATATTGCGGGTATAAAATGTAACGCTGACAATAAACAATAGAATAAAATAAACCATCTTATCATGTCACAAACAAAAAACAATAGAAGAGACTTTGTTAAAAAAAGTATCTTAGGAACAGTTGGAGGGGTAGTTTTGGCTGGATCCAACCTGAAAGCTGAAACCCTGCCTTTTGCCAAACCAGCAGACCTTAAATTGGCATTTGCGGGTTATACTTTTAAAAATTTCGATCTTGATGAAACCATAAAAATGATACAAAAAGTAGATGTAAACTACCTTTGTATCAAGGATTTTCATTTGCCTTTGGATAGTACGGATGCAGAAATTGCCTCCTTTCACAAGCGCTTGGCAGATGCGGACATTAAAGGTTATGCGGTAGGTCCTATCTATTCTAAAACGCAAGAGGCCTTAGACATAGCATTCGATTATGCCAAAAAGGTTGGTGTAGACATGATTGTAGGCATTCCAAGTATAGAAGATTTACCTTACCTAGATGGCAAAGTAAAAGAATACAATATTAGGTTTGCCATACATAATCATGGTCCTGAAGATAAATTGTATCCAAATGCCACCGTTATCATGAGCCATATTAAAGATTTGGATGAACGAATCGGGATGTGTTTTGATATTGGACACAATATGCGTGATGGACATGATCCTGTAGCAGACATTAAAAAATACAAAAGCCGCATCTTTGATTTGCACCTGAAAAATGTTTCTAAGGCAGAGGCTGATGGCAAAACAGTTGAGCTTGGAAGAGGCGTTATCGATATTCCTGCAGTGGTGAAAATGCTTGCAAAAACCAATTATGAAGGACATTTAGCCATGGAATATGAAAAAGACATGAAAGCTCCAATGGCCGGTATTGCTGAATCGGTAGGTTATTACAGAGGCGTAGTGGATGCCTTAGGCTGAAAATGAATTGCCATTAAAAAACACGGGTAGCTCAACTATAGTAGGGCTACTCGTATTTTTTTGCAATTTCCTTAAGTGTTTCTTTAATCGTTTTTTCATCAATCCACTGCCCTCTGGCCATTACTCCTAGTGGCTTCTTTAAGTTAGTCAGATCATCCAGCGGGTTTTCCTTAAGCAGAATCAAATCCGCTTCCTTTCCTTCTTCTATTTCACCGAAGTTCCCGTCAAAAAATAGGGCTGGGTTAATTGTTCCCGTTTGTAGTATTTCTAGTGGCCTCAAGCCAGCAGTTAGCATTCCTTGCATTTCATGGTGGATTGAAAATCCAGGAACATTAAAGACCTGAGGAGCATCGGAGCCCAGAAGCAAACCCTGACCATCCTCGTGCAAGGCTTTGATCAATTGATACCGTAATTGATTGAATTGCTTCCATTTTGCCTCATCGAAATTGTCAGCTTTGGTCAGGTTATTTTTACTGTTCACCCATTTCTCCCTGGTTTCGGGGCTCATGTATTGCATTTCTTCCTGGGAAACCAATTCTTCAGCCGGAATTGGGGAGAACCAACGCTCAAAAAGAGACTGTGTAGGGACTACCCATACCTTGTTTTTTTTGCTTAAAGCTACCAATTCAGGGATTGTATTTGGGTCGGCTAATTCTGTAAAGTTATAGCCAAAGAAACCATTTTCCGTAGGGTTAACGCCTGCTGATTCTGGAACCAAACCTTCAATAAATCCGTCGACATGATCAATTGTTTGATAGGAATTGGTCAATGCATGTCTGACCCTGACCAAATTGGAAACATGTCCAGCAAAGGGTATCCCATATTCCATCGAGGCCACCACAATGGTATCAAATACATGTTTTCTGATACCCGGATGGAGTTTTAGAAAATCGTAACCTGCTTTTGCATAGTTTCTGACCTTTTTGCGTGCTTCCTCCGGAGTAGGTACGGTATTCCCATTTAATGAAGGGCTGGAAGTAAAGATTCTTGGAGATAGAATTTCCTGGTTTGCTGCTTTCTCTCTTAAAGGAAGGTGAACATCATTTCCAAGCATGCCTCTAATGGTGGTGACCCCATTGGAAAGGTACAAGAACAGGGTTTCTTGCACCAAGGGATCATCCCATGGTTTGTCTGGAATGTGGGCATGCATTTCTGCTAATCCTGGAAGTAGATAATTTCCTTTGCCTTCTATTACTGTGGCCTGGGCAAAATCCACTTCTTCCTCCAGGGAGAGTATCTGCTCAATTTCTTTTCCATTAATGATGACATGAGCAGGAGTGATGGCTCCCGATCTGACATCTACTATATTTACTTCCTTAAAAACGATCTGATCAGCCGTTAAAACCTGGCTTTCTTTTTTAGTAGTACAACCGAAAATGGTTATTATCAGTAAAAGGTTAAGCAAATGATTTTTCATGAAATGCTATCGTTTTCTGGTTAGCGGATATATTTCTGGTTTAATTTATACCAACAGTAAAATTTTACCGATATGCTTGGAACTCTCTAGTAGTTTGTGTGCCTCGGATGCCTCTTCTAGTGGGAAAGCTGTGTGAATAACAGGTTTGATTTTATCTGGAAATAAAGGCCAAATTCTCGCCATTAATTGGGTAGCGATATGTCCTTTGTATTCCTTCGACTGAGGCCTAAGGGTAGATCCTGTGAGTACCAGTTCCCTGGTCATTATTCGAAGTAAATCTACTTCCCCAATTTTGTTCTTCATGGCATTGATCATGACTAACCGCCCTTTCCGGTTCAATAGGCGAAGGTTTTTGAGGGTGTATTCTCCACCGACCATGTCCAGAATTATATCTATTCCTTTTGTGCCAAGGGCTTCTTTGATGGCTATTTCGAAGTCTTGTTCCTTGTAATTGATCGCCAGACTGGCACCCAGTTCAAGGCAGGTTTCACATTTTTCTGCAGAACCTGCGGTAACTACTGCTTGACCATTCATGGCTGTGATCATTTGTATGGCGGCGACTCCAATACCACTGCTTCCTCCATGGATGAGGACGGTTTCATCTTTTTTGAATTTGCCAATTTCAAAAACATTGTTCCAAACCGTAAAAAAGGTTTCTGGAAGGGAAGCTGCTTCTTCTAGACTAAGCCCCTCAGGAATAGTCAAACATTGCTCCTGTGGGGCAGATGCATATTCCGCATAACCACCCCCACTTATCAAAGCGCATATTTCGTCCCCGATTTCCCAAGTCTTTACATTTTCGCCAAATCCAGCCACCCAGCCTGATACTTCCAGTCCTGGGATATCCTTTGATGCACCTTCAGGGGCAGGATAATTTCCTTGCCGCTGCGCTATATCAGGCCTGTTGATCCCGGCTGCCCTTACTTTTATTAAAATTTCATCTTGTCCAATTTCTGGTATATCCCTTACTGTGATTTTTAAAACCTCAGGTCCTCCAGGTTGTGTGATAACTACTGCTTTCATAATCTATTTGATGACCAAAAGTGGAATATGTGTGTGGTAAACCATTTTCGCACTGTGGCTATGTTTGAAAATAAAATCGAGAAAGCCTCTGTCCTTGGAAAACATGACCAGTAAGCTATCTGACTTATTCTTGATATAATTTTCTAACCCTTTATCTGTATTTACTTCTTGAAGTTTTTCAAAACTAAACTCACTGTCTGGGAAATTCTCATTTAGATAGGCTTCCAAACCTTTAAAAATGATGTTTTTATTGAAATCCGGCTTATTTTCAACATGAATAATTTTATAGGGCAAGTTCCATGTTTCTGTAAGAGTAATCAGTTTTTTAAAAATACCTTCCTTTTCATTTTTCAAATCAACGGCTACTTTGATGTTTTTTATGCTTTCGAAAGAAGAACAAAATGGTACGGCTATAACAGGTATTGCACTTTCCTTGATAACTGTGGCAGTATTTGAGCCTATAAGATTTTTCTTAATCCCACTAGCGCCCTGAGTACCCATGATGATAAGATCATAATCACCGTTATTGGCAGTAGTGAAAATGGCAGTGGAGACCGTTCCTTGGATAATTTTGAAATCAATGTCTACGGCATCTCCTATTTTTTCTTTTATTCTCTTTAATTCAGATTTGGCATTATTTTCGATTGTTTGAGCCATTCTAACAGCTTCGGCTGCAAAGTCATAGACGGCAAAATAGGAGAAGATTAACGTGATGGAAGAACATTGTTGGTGGGCATAGGCCACAGCAAATGCCAGTGCATTGTCTGCATTTTCTGAGAAATCAGTTGGAACAAGGATCTTCATAGTGAGCTTATAGTTTCCATTAAGTTAATGAATATTAATCTAATTTACACAATGATTTAAATCATATATCTTTGTGTGATAGAAGCATCAAACTTAAAAAATTATGTTCGAATATAATAAAGACAAACACTATCCAAAGGAAACTGAAAGTAGAGTGGTCATTAGGTTTCAGGATTGTGATCCTTTACAGCATCTCAATAATGCGAAGTATTTCGATTATTTTTTCAATGCCAGGGAGGATCAGGTTCCTAAACTATATGGTGTGGAGATGATGGATTTTATCCGGAAATACCAGGCTGCATGGGTGGTTTACAACCACAACATTTCCTATATCAGGCCAGCGCGTGTAGGCGAGTGGATCAGGATAATGAGCAGGGTAATATGGCATGACCATCATACGGTGATCGTTGAGTATTACATGACGGATGACAATAAGGAGGAGCTAAAAACATTGATGTGGACCACTATGCGCTATGTAGACATGAAACAGGGTAAATCCTTGGACCATTCAGGCGCTGTCAAAGATTTTTTATTGGCAACTACTGATGAGGTGGATATGAATGAAACTACATTCAAATCTAGAATTAAAGATATCAAAACAAACCTTTTAAAACCTTAAAGAGGTCGTGATTTTGTTGCAGTAAAAAGGCCACAATACCACCGGAAATATTTATCGTTAACCACTTAACCAGGAGCTTACACTCTTGGTTTTGTTATTTTGCCCAATGGGGCTATTGGAATGTCAGGAATCAATTAAACCCTTCAATTCCTTGTGATAACTGTAAGTCACTATAGGGTTAGATGGAAATTAGAAATAGGATTGATAACCTTCAATAGGGAACATAAGGTCTATTTCCTATTTCAATATAAGGTTTAACTGAATAAACTGTAACGGATAATTAGCCTGTCGCCTGATTTCCATTTAATCCATCCTTGGTCCAAAGTAGCAAAGTTACTGTCTGTCAGGTTTACTTTAAGCCAATCTCCCCGAACGGCGATCGGTTGAAGGAATTCATAGGCTTTGACATTTTCCGAAGCGTTGTCCAATGGTTTTATCCTTATTTTCTGTGGGTACTCCTCAAGGATTTCCACGCTATTGATGTTAAGGATGAATTCAGGCCAGTAAATCAGGTCGCCACTAAATTTGTCGATCAGAACGGTTTGACCAGTTTTTCGATTGATTTCCACTTCTAGCATAAACTTACCGGAAGTAAGTACTTTTATCAACAACCGATCATAATCTAGTTTTGATATTTCTGGGAAAAAGTAAGGGGGTGCATATTGGATATCGTAATGTCCATGTTGGGTTTTAATAAAAACCAAACTGTCTATAGCTTCTCCAATGCCATTCCACGCATCGGGATCTGATGGGGTATAAAAATACAATTTGTCATTTTCCGTAAAATTTGGACTAAAGAACCCCTGTCCCATTTCATTTTCAAATTGAATAGTATGGACGGGCTGGACCGGGATGGTGGGTTTTGGCGTAATTTGCTTTTGTTGCGCAGGAACTTTATTTTTCTCCATCTCTAAATGTCTCAGGTACCCAAGAAACATTAAAATTGACAATACAATGAATAGTAGGAAGTTGCTATAAACGATGATTTTGTTTTAATCTACCTGCTAGTATTATCGCTATTATTAAAGCTCCAATAGCATACATAAGGGCATTTCCAAGGACAATGGCTCCGCCAGCAAGTCCTTGATTTTTGCCTACACCCATGTATTTTGAGAAAAGACCTCCCAAAATGAAAAACACGATTATTGTGAGAAAGTAGAATAAAAAACTGGAACCTCTTAGTGCTTTTTTCATGGTTCACTTAGTTATAAAACCCGAAGTTGATAATGGCTTTTTGTAGTTGGTACAATAGCTGCTTGGCCCAATAGGTAGGTGACCGGACCGTAATAATTTGAACAAAGCAATTATTGACGATTACTGAACTGGTAGAAATCCCTTTATTCCTTTTGTAGAAAAAAGAATAAATAATACACGAGTCATCGTAGGTGGTATTGATTTTTGCCTTATAAAATTAAATATTTTTAATAAAAAACAAAATAAATAATCAATGTATATTGGTGTATGCCAAATGTGTTTTGATTTAGCCCGTGTCCGAAGAGGTTGGAAAAAGTAGTATTTGGAGTTAACTAAGCTTGAGATTTTGTCAGCAGTGTTGCTGAAAGAAAAAGCAACAATACCGCCAAAATCGGATTCTTCTCGATGTTTTCTACCAAGGGCTGACACCCCTGACTTTGATATTTCGCCCCATTGGGGCTAGTAAAATGGTAGGAATTAACCGCATCTTTCAATTCCTTAGGAATACTTAAAGCCCTTATATAGTTAGAGATAATATTAAGGCATTAATGGGTGACGTTTATTAGCTATTTATTATCGTGAGCTTGGCAAGTGATAGAAGGTTTATTGTCTATTTCGGGTTAATTAACTATGTACAATTGGTCATTTACAGCCCTGTGAAGAACACTGTCCGACCAGGCATAAGCAGGGGGAATTTCACCTGAGAAGTAGGTTTTTGTAGGATAGGATAAAGCAGGGATCTGATAAGTATCTGTAATTCGAAGTACATTCAGTAACTCCAATGCGAAATCTCTTCCATTTTTTGGACTCGGTTGATCGTGTGTCTCGGGTGGGTTTGACAGGTACATGTTTTCACATTTCTCATCCATCATGGCCGCATACATGGCTATGGCTGCCATGCCATCTCTTCCTGCAATACTGATTTTTGTAGGGTCTACTTCTGGCAAAGTCCTGCAAAATTCCAGGGCTCTCATGGCGTCATATATTTGCATTGAAGCAGGCGTTCTACCAATCCAGGCAGCGGATCTTCTGACATGCCAATCGAGTTCTGGCGCCCATCCGACTTCACCAACACCTCTGACTTCTAAGTAGGCGATGTTGTGATTTTCGGCCAGCTTATTGGCATAACCTTCACTTTCCCATCTTTCTTCTCCGGGGCTTCTTAGGACTAGAAGGAGTGGAGATTTTTTATCTTGAGGCTGCCTGTAAAATATATTCACTTTGAGTCGCCAGCCCTTTTCACTGTTGAAACTGTAGGTATTATTGCCGAATTTGGATAAATCTGCTGTTCTGTATATCATTTCGCCATCAAAAGCCATCGCTGAATCAGGAAATGCCCCAAAGGTTCTGGATTTAAGGTAGTCTTTAACTTTGTTTTGATGGGCATTGAGTGCTTCACGGCTGTTTATTATTGGTGGCTCAGCTGTTTTGATGAAAGAATTCTGTATGGTTTTGGTAAGGTCAGTTTCCGGAGGCGTGCCATTGTATACATTCAGGCTATCCGCAGGCAGTAAATTTTCAGCATTGGTTTCTATATCCGCTATAGTTTCAGACGCTACTTTTTTATCCATAAGGTGTTGAAGAAAAAAGGAGAAGATGGCCTTTCTGGAAACGGGATGGTAGGAATGACCTCCGGGCGTTTCCACCAAAGAAACATTTTTTTCCGAATCAAATTCACCGTAGAATTTTGATAAAGTCTTGTAAAACTGATGTGTTGACTCAATCCCATAGAGTTCGTCCCGGTCAGACTGTGCGATAAGCAAGGGTCTTGGTGCTATTAATGCGCCGATATCGGTAAAATCTATTTGAAAACCATTGTTGATCATCATGCAATCGCAATGCCCGTCAATCCTTCTTTCCCCCACTTGGGAATCCATTGTCCCTGCTCCACAAACGGGTGCTGTGGCTTTTACTCTTGGATCTGCTGCAGCAAAATACCAGCTTTGGGAACCACCACCGGATATTCCTGTTGCACCAATGTTTTCCATGTCTACATCAGCACGCGTTGCCAGATAGTCCAGGCCCCTGATGGCATTCCATAACTCTACAGCTGCAGGATTATAGCCTCTAGAGTACCAATTGAACCACCCCTTGTTGTAAGCTCCCCAATGATTTCCCCAAACCTCACCGAATTGAATGGTGTCAAAAATCAAAGTGACAAAACCCAGCTCGGCCAATCTTCTTGCATGGGCCTGATAATTTACTTTTTGACCATGAGAATGTCCTGAAAGATAAATTACGGCAGCACGTGGTTTTTTTATATTGTCAGGGACATAGAGATTTGCAGGTACAAAAAGATCAGGAAGAGACTCGTAATAAAATTTTTCAATACGAAAGCCTTTTTGCTGTAGGGTGCCACTAGGGTAAATCTTCGGAGGATCTCTTTCCTCGTCCATGCTGAAACCCATCATTTCTATAAATTGATCGTATCTCACAGGTCGAATTGAATCCCAGTCCGTTAATGAAGAGGATCTTGAAGAGAAACCGTTCGATAGGCTTTCGGCTTCCTGATTTAGGTAATGCATGATATTATTATGAGCCGTCTCTTTTACGGCTTTTGGCGCCTCTTCTTTGCATGCTGAGGTGCATAATAATAGTAAGCTGATGGGGATCAGGATTAAATATTTCATTTTTGAGAATTCAATGAGATAGTAAGATAACAATTGCAATTTTTTAAAGCCAATACTTTCTCAATACTGTCATGGTACGACAATTAAAAGTAGCAAAGGGATCAAAAGAAGTTTTATTGTAGCCATTGCGCTATTAAGCAAATGATGAAAATATAAATACGCTTCGATTTGATTTTAAGGGGAATATACTAGATATTGAATAAGGTTTTGTCTATTTATGATAGGATGGCAATATGAGCTATAAGGTGCATCTCTGATTGGTTATTGTGTCTTTAGTATAAACAGAAGTTGGATGGATTTGGTCTTCCATTATAAGGATTGGGATGTTGAATTAGGCCAGTTTTTATCATAAAATGATTACACTTCTTTTAACAATGTTTTGTTTGTATGAATATGAAATTGAACGAAGAACAAATTGCGCAATACCACAAAGATGGCTATGTACTTGTAAAGGGTTTTTGTAGCACAGAAGAAACCAATAAACTTTATAAAGTAGCTATAGAGGATGAGGCGATGGGAAAAAACGCCATGGATCTAAATGATCAGTCTGGAAAGAAGACCAAGCTTTCCTTGTGGTTTAAGCCTGGGAATGACGTTTTTGGTTATTTGACCAGGAGTGAAAAAATGGTGACTTCTGTGGGGCATTTGCTCGAAGGGGAGGCGCCTGTTTGCCACTTTCATTCCAAACTGATGCAGAAGGAGCCCAAAGTAGGCGGAGCATGGGAATGGCATCAGGATTACGGTTACTGGTACAAAAACCAATTTATGTTTCCCGACCAATTGATCAGTGTGATGGTGGCATTAACAGAAGCAAACAAACAAAATGGCTGTTTGCAAGTGATTAAAGGGTCTCATAAGCTTGGAAGGGTAAATCATGGGTTTGCTGGAGAACAGGTAGGTGCGGATATGGTAATGGTGGAAAATGCCTTGAAAACCATGGAACTTGTGTACTGTGAGATAGATCCAGGTGATGCCTTGTTTTTCCATAGCAACTTGTTGCACAGATCAGCAGCCAACCTTTCGGATTCTCCAAGATGGTCGATTATATCCTGTTTTAATTCTCAATCCAATATTGCTTACAGCGAAACTTCTACCGCTTGGAGAGAAGCTATAGTACCGATTCCTGACGAAGCCATTTTGAATTGGAAGGCTGATTCTCTTTCAAATGCAGATTTTCTCAAGAAGGAAAATGACCCTGCTTTGAAAAAACAGGCTGGGAGTAATGTATAATGAGCTGAGGGAAACAATAGAATTGACCAGATGGAAATGGAACAATCTGGTCAATTAAAAACCAAGTGCTAGTTGGCCACTTCCATTTTGACTTTTAGTTTTTAAGTTTTCTCCAGCAGTGTTGGCAAATAGCTCGTCTACTTTATCTGTAGGAATCGCTACATAAGTAGCATTGTCAAGAATACTGATCTTGCCTATATCACTTCCTTTTAATGCGCCTTTTTTAGTGAAAAAACCAACGACATCGCCCTTACTGATTTTGTTCTTTTTACCAACGCTGATATAAACACAGGTTAGATTGGAAGGTTCAGGAACTTTGAAGTCCTGACGAAGTTCGTATTCTGGCAGGTTACTGTCTACATAGTCTGGCAAAGACTCATCATTGGCAAGCACCAGGTAACTTTGTCCTTCAGCCATCATTCTGGCCGTTCTTCCATTTCTATGAATAAAGGCATCCTTCTTTGGTGGAAGCTGGTAGTGCACGATATGCTTGATTTCAGGGATGTCTAGTCCTCTGGAAGCAAGGTCGGTGGCGATAAGCAAGGAGTGCGTACCACTTCTGAATTTGATCAGGTTTTTTTCCCTGTCGATTTGCTCCATTCCGCCATGTAAAACGGCATGTTCGAAGCCAAAATCTGTTAAGAGAAGGCTAATTCGATCTACTGCGTCCCGGTGATTACAAAAAACCAAGGTGCTTTCTTGTCCAAAATCAGCAACAAGCCGCATCAAAGTGTCTATTTTTTCTACACTTGAGGTTCTGACTAGTTGTAAGAGCAAAGTCATGACTTCGTCATCCTTTAAGAAATTCACCTTTTCATAAGTCCTAAAAGGAAGAAATTCAGGTATGTTTTCAAGTGCGGTAGCAGAAGTTAGGAAATATTTTTGTTCTTCACCAAGGCCTTCAAAAATAACACTTAGTTGTTCATGGAAACCAAATTGTAAGGATTTATCAAATTCGTCAAGAATCACCATGGTGATGTTTAGGCCCTTTAAGTTGCCTTTTTGAGCATGCTCTGACAATCTTCCTGGGGTACCTATTACTACCTGAGGTTTTTCTATTAACCTATTCTCTTCCGTCCTCATGGAGTGGCCACCATAGCAAATGCATGCATGGAAGTCAGTCTTCAATGACTTGAAGACCTCTGTAATTTGGATTGCCAACTCTCTTGAAGGTATGATTATTAGGGCAGTTGAATCAGAAATTGCCGATTGCAAATGCTGCACCATTGGTATAAGGAATGCCAGGGTTTTTCCTGAACCTGTTGGAGCCAAAAGCATTAAAGGGGTGTTAGCATTGGCTTTTTCCATGAACTCCAATTGCATCTTATTGAAACTGTCTAAAGAAAGCCTATTTAAAAAAGTCTCCTTACTTGTTTGCTTATTCGTCTCCATGGTGCAAAGATACAGATAGGTAGCGAGACAAAGATGTTTTATGCAAAGAATTAAAATGACAATACAGCAACAAATTTAATTTGTTGCTGTATTGTCATTGTTTTAAGTATGTTTTGGTAGCTCCTTGTCTATCCTGATTTATTAGTTTCTTGTTAAGATTTTGAATTGGTCCATTACCTTGTAGGTAGCTCTGGTCAAGTCAATATGGATATTGGGGGAGTTGTAATCGAAGTAGGCTGAAGTATATCCTTGCCAAATTGTATTTCCTTTTTTATGGTCTATTACCAATACCACAAGCATGCCGTCGTTTTGGGTATATTTAATGGCATTGTAATTTTCACCTCTTTTTTGCCTTTCCAAGCTGTCCAGAACGGATTCTTCTACAAGTTCAATGCCTTGCTTTTTTAGCCAATAATCAAAATTTGGTTGATTGTAACCTCTGTATCGGACCTCGCTCATGTAGAGCTTGTGTATGATAAGTAGGTCGGGATTGTTGTCTCTTTCTCTAAATCCCTGAGACCCCAAACGGGAAGAAATTGATTTTTCAATGATTCCGGTGAAATCTCTTTCGTTTTTCCCTTCTTCTGCCACAAATCCAAAGGTTTTGTATTTTTTAAAGGTTCCCCTGTAGTTATAATCGTACTCTGCGATAAAATCTCTCTGTGACAAACAGGCTGAAGTTATTATCAGTAAAACAAAGATAAGGTAGTTGAAGTTTTTCATACATTTTTCCTGAGAAGAAGTGAAGCAATTTAATCTAAAATATTTCCGAGATAAATTCCAATAAATTGGTCAAAATATAAAATTGTAATCTTAAAATAAACTTCAGAATTAAATTTTTGTTTAGGGTTTTCTCACTAATAATAGAATTAATGTTAGTGAATTTCAGTATTAAATCCAAGTTATTGACTGAATATTGAATAAACTTATGATACTGAATACTAACGGACTATAAAAAGTGGCTTTCTGAGATTTAAATTGGAATTAAATCTGTGTAGTCTAAAATCCTGTTCCGCTCTAAATCGAGTTAAACTAAAAATGGCAGCCAATTCTGGCTGCCATTTTTAGTCTTCTAAAATAAATGCTGAATGAAATAGTGTGATTTATCAGCTTTGATTTTCTATGAAATCACCAAAAGTAAGGTACTCCTCATATTTGGCTTTATAGATTTTGGCGTTTGCAGGATTGGGATAGTATACTTTATCGAATCCATTCCCCATTGCTGCTATTGCACCTGTGACAGTAGGGTAAATGCCTGCGGCAGTAGCAGCGTATATGGCAGCGCCCAATGCCGGAGCTTGTTCTGATTTAGCTACTTTGATAGGCATATCAAGTACGTCTGCGAGTGTTTGCATGACCAGGGTTGATTTTTTAGCCACTCCACCGAGTCCTATTACTTGCTGTATGGTTACACCTTCTTGTCTAAACCTTTCAATTATTCTTTTAGACCCAAAGCAGATACTTTCTACCAAGGCTTTAAAAACATGCGCTGCGTCTGAGCCCATATCTAGCCCTTTTATGGCGCCTTTGAGGTTTTGATTGGCGTCTGGAGTCCTTCTTCCATTGATCCAGTCCAAGGCTAATACCTGGGTGGATTCTGGTGATATTTTTTCAGCTTCATTAGAAAGTGTCAAAATCAAATTCTCCTCTAATAGGTCGATCGTTTGATTTTTCAAAGCTTCATCAAGGGAAGAATCATTAATTGTATTTCTTACAGGTTTGAGCAATAACTTTACAAACCAGGCCAAAACATCACCAAAAGCGGATTGTCCCGCCTCAAGTCCTATTTTACCAGGAATTACCGAACCATCCACCTGACCACAAATTCCTTTTACCGTTTTTCTTCCAGTGATTCATAAGAACTAACCATAATGTCGCAGGTAGAGGTTCCCATGACTTTTACGAGCGTACCTTCTTCTACTTCACCTCCAATTGCTCCAGCATGTGCATCAAAAGTGCCCACAGCCACTGGAGTTCCTTCATCCAAATCAAGTTTTAAGGCCCATTCTTTGGATAATAATCCGGCTGCCTGATCAGATGTATAGGTTTCTTTGTAAAGTTGCTCTTTCAATTTCACCAACCTTGGATCTAATTTCTCCAGGAATTCAGCATCAGGAAGACCTCCCCAGCTTTCATGCCAGAGGGCTTTATGACCTGCAGCACACCTACTTCTTTTAAAAGCTACAGGGTCAGTTCCACCAATAAGTGTATAAGTCAAATAATCACAATGTTCCATCCAGGAATAAGCCGCTTCGGCCACCTCAGGGTCTTCCCTTATGATATGGAGAATTTTTGCCCAGAACCATTCGGAGGAGTAAATCCCCCCTTCATATTTAGTAAAATCTTCACCTCCCCAAGTTCTGGCCAGGTGATTGATTTCATCAGCTTCTGCAATGGCTGTGTGGTCTTTCCATAAGATCATTTGTGCATTGGGGTTTTCCGAAAACTTTTCAGAAAGTGCCAATGCTTGGCCATCTTTATTTACGGGTAGGGGAGAGGAGCCAGTAGTGTCTACACACAATCCTTTTATTTGAGATTTTTCCAAGCCTGATTTTTGAACTACGGCTTTTACAGTATGCGTTAGGCCCTCCAGGTGATCTTTCGGATGTTGCCTGTATTGGTTTTTTGTTGGATCGCAATATTCCCCAGCTTTCCAGCGTGGGTAGTTATACACTTCGGAGGCAAGGGTGACACCATCACGGGCATTGACTAAAATGGACCTGACAGAATCCGTTCCATAGTCTATACCCAATACATAATTGTCCATATTAATTATTTTGGATTGTTAAAAGCGAGAAAATAAACTTGAAATTGGCAGTGACTTTTCAAAGTTGCGCTGAAATATCAAAATAAATCAACCGGTACTACTTGTCCTATCAGCATAGCCATGCTAAGCTTCATTCTCCAAATGGTATGATTTACTTGAGATTTGAGTACGGGTTATGAATCTTTATGCGTATTTCGAGTTTGATGTAAAAATATACGGAAAAAATCAAAAATGGCCCATCAGGACCTATAAAAAACGGAGACTTTCTCTTAAATGACGCTTGGGTTTTTAATCCTCATCAAGTTGATGCCAGGTTTGAATTTCTAAAATCTTATTTTCCTCGGTTTTGATGGCCATGTGGTACTCGTAAGAAATGGATTTTAAAGTTTTGCTATCCAGAGCTGAAAATACTGTCCATACCAAAGTCCAATCTCCTTTTAAAATGCCACGATTTACACGAATACTGGTAAGTTTAGGTTCACTAAACGAAAGGTGGTTCATGAGGTTGTGCTCTGATTTCCAGTGGGTAATCTCTTCAATACTGTTGTGAATAGAATCTGTATTCGTATTGATGCATTTAAATTCAGGATGGATAATTTCCTTTATATAGTCATAGCTTTCCAGCTGAAGCCCCTTAAGGTATTTTTTTATTAACTCTTGATCACTTCCCTCTGTAGGATTTTTAGTTACAGGAGGATTGCGATCATCCTTGTTTTTTTGAATCTGGTCCTCATATTTGCTTGAATACAAATATCCAGGAAGGAAAGCGAGTGCTAAAGAGTTTTTAATGTTGGTCATGTTCGGGTATCAATCTTAAAAGAATTATTTAAGGTGATTTATATGTAGATTTAATAGCAACATTTCAAATGGTAATGTTTTTATTTACAATTATACGCATAATAAATTCAATTTTAATGGTTTATTGGGTGATATTTTGTAAATGGATGCTAGGGAATATAGCTTTATTTTTCAGCTTTTAATACGTTTTAAGCTACTTTTCTTTCATCATTGTACCAAGTTTAGGGCAATGAAAATTCCAAAAATGATAGAATGGGGATTTCTTAGGTTAGAATATCTTCCCTTTTGCACAGTGCATTTCAATGTTATGTAGATATTTAAGTACTGGAATAACTCGATTTTATTTGAGTACTCATCTTTCCATTTTGAATTTTCTTAAATAGAAAAAGCTGTTTTTAGTGGTTTTAGGATAACCTTAACCAAATTTTTTAAAGAAAATATTTTCAGCTTCTGATGTTCCTATAAGTATGATTTCGTCATCTTTATTTAAAACGGAATTGGGCTCTGGGTTTAAGATTAACTTACCTTTTTGTTGCAATGCAATGATGGTACATCCTGTAACCTGACGAACACATGAGGAGGCAATCGATTTACCTATCAGTTGATCAGGGACCTGTATTTTAATCAAATCAAGTCCTTCGGCAACCATTAGAATGTCACTTTTTTTCAATAAATTATAAATTGCGTTTGCACCCATTGAAGCATAGGACATTACAAAGTCCGCTCCTGCTCTATGCATGGTGTCCAGATTTCTTTCCTTGGTAGACCTGGTGATTATTTGAATGTCAGGCCTTAATTTTCTGCAATAAATACTGAGATAGGCATTGATGTCATCATCGTGAGTAGTGATTATTACACATGGTGCATTATTGATTCCAGCTTCTACAAGGACCTCCAGGTTTGCCGCATCCCCATAAATGTATTTACCATTGGATTTGATTCTTTCTTTTTGTTTTTCAACTATTTTATATTCTAAATTTCTTGCTTCAAGGGCTTCACCAGTGGCCCTTCCTACTCTTCCTCCTCCGATGATTAGAAGCGGGTAGGTAGTGTCTTTTTGGATACTAAAAAGTGCGTTGTACGCTTTGATTTGGTCAGAAGTTCCAGCCAAAACCAATACTGAGTTAGCGGTGATTATTTCATCAGGACGAGCTGTATGAAACGCACCTCTGACCCAAAAACCCAATACACTTACACCTACAGTCTCACGGAGCTTGGTTTCCCGTAAGCTTTTGCCGACCAAGATAGACCCTGAAACGGTAGCTTCTGCTATGCTTAATTCTTCAAATTTGCCAATTATCATAGCGTTGGCTTTGCCAACACTCGCCCTTCTTGAAAGTGATGTGCCCATCATTTTTCCCAGACTCAATACATTGTTACAACCTGCCAGACCGAGGATGTCCTCCGAGGCCTCAAAATTGCAGGTAG
>NZ_ATNM01000106.1 GCF_000427295.1 Cyclobacterium qasimii M12-11B
CGAAAGGAATATGAGCAAACCGTCATCTCCGGCAAATACAAAAGCAGAATGATGGGCTTTGGATCTGTAAGAGATTTTGATAAACCTGGCTATTATATCCGTAACGCTATGTTTCCAAAACAAAGGGAAGAAATGCACGTAAATCAAACGCCCAAAATTGAAACCCAAATCTATAAAATGGATGCTGACAATCTGTTCAAACGCAAGGAGCATGCCGAACATATCAAGGCAGACCCGTATTTTCTCCATCCTGATGATGTACAGGTGATTGGCGAGCGTACATGCGAGAAGCCATTTTATGTGAAGGGCTTAGTCGGCCAGTCTGCCATGAGCTACGGTTCTCTTGGAGAACGGGCTGTTACGGCGCTCTCAAAAGGGCTCCATCAGGCAGGCGGCACCTGGATGAATACAGGTGAAGGAGGATTGTCTGAGTATCACTTAAAGGGCGGCGCCGATATCATTTGCCAAATCGGACCGGGCCTATTCGGCGTGCGCAAAAGAACGGGG
>NZ_ATNM01000107.1 GCF_000427295.1 Cyclobacterium qasimii M12-11B
TTTTTGGTACTGTTGTTGGTCATATCTAAATATCCCAAGCCTGTAGGTTAGATTACTTACATTACAGGCATCCAAATTCCCAATGGCATACTCCCTTCCATTAAAAAAACTTAGAAAGGCAGTATTGTACTTGTGTTTGGCCTTCAGAATGTCCCCTTCCATGAATTTTGTCTGGACATACCTATAGTCATTTACATTGTTCCCATTTTCAAGAATATAGAACATACTGTCTAAGTATTGCTCTGACTTTAATAGGTCTAATTCATGCTTTAAGTAATAGCTAGCATAGAAATTATACTTTTCCCAAGTATCTAAAGTGTTTCTGTTTTCTAATGAATTATAGACACTGTCAAAATGAACAATGGCCCTATCAATTTGGCCGCTGTTAAAAAAAATACTAGCATCAGCCAATGCTTCAGTGATCACTGGAGATGGTTCTTCGTTATCCGTTATTGTGCTATCACATGCCATAGAAAAAAAGACACAGAAAAATAAAACACAAAGATAATGCTTGAATTTTACTAAATTAAAACAAAATCACTTCGTTTTTTCATAATCGTTCAAATTAATCCATTATTCCTTAAAAAGACTAATTTTGAAAAGGTAAAATTCACGCCCCAAATGGTTGGGGTAAGGGTTTGATATTTTTGAAAGAAAAGCTTTAAGCTTTTATGGGCGTTTTTCAATATTTGAATTACATTAAATCACTTTTAAGAGTTTAAAAAAATAAAAATTTGTATAAATAGAAATACAAGAATTTTTTTACCTTAAAAATAAAATTTTCTTCCTAAAGAAGGATAAAGCCAATGTTGTGGTTTTAACTCTTGCGTGACCAGTGTTATGCACTTAATTTTAAGGATGAGCTTATACCGATAAATTTTTGGGCTGGGGAGACATATTCCGAATGACCTTACTTCATCCTAAAGCATTGCCTTTTTATGCCAAGACGATTGAAAGATTGCTAATCGATTTTTATTAAAATGGCTATTAGGGACAATAATTCTCCCAATTAATGGCTTTCTTATTTCTAAACATTTCCTCATGGTTGGATAAGGTCAAGCACCTGTCCTTTAAATATACCTAACTTGTGATTGTATTCTTTAGGGTCATCGATCATGGACAAGTAATAATAGGCTCCTTCAATTACGACAAAAATTTTCTCTGCCAACAATTCTGTGTTTTTGGATGAAAGTCCCTCATCTTTATCGAGGATGGTTTTTAAAGTTTTCCTCAATTTTAGGTGAAGCTTTTTGTATTCCTCTTTTATCGTTTTGTCTCTAAAAGTAAAAGCGTAACAGCTAAAGAAGACTCCATCATCAAAAAGGAGGTTCCATTCTCTTGAAAAAAGACGGTCAACCAATAAATTGGGATCCAGCTTACTGTCTTTTTCGGATTTTAGAATTATGGGTTTGTAAATCAATTGGTATTGGTGGAGTATAAAATCGATTAAGCCAAGGACCAATAACCTCTTGTTTGAAAAGTAATGTATGATCAGGCTTGGAGGCATCTTAAGGTGATTTCCTATTTTTGCAATAGACACATTTTCCAATCCATCTCTTTTACATAATTCATAAAATCCGGCAATAATTTCCTTTTTTCGTTCTGTTCTAATCGATGACTTCATAAGTTAGTTTAAAATAAAAACACTAAAATAGTTAATTTCATTTATTTTTTAATCTATTTTTTGCTAATTTTATTATAATTTATATTGAATGAACATTCAATAAACAAAGGATAAAGCCCCATTAATATTAGGGTAATATACGTGAGCTACCTTGCGCACTTCAAAAATATAATCGAATCAGTACCAATTTAATATCCAATACTTTATGGAAAAAATTTTACTAATATTTAAAAAAATCAGTATAAGTATAGGCTTTAGTGCCTTATTCATGCTGATTGTCTTCACCGCTCAAGCACAGGTCGTTGTGACCGGAGTAGTTAAAGACGGAATTGAAGACATACCCTTACCTGGGGTCTCGGTCTATCAAAAAGGTGGTGGAAGTGTAAGCATCACTGATTTTGATGGCGTTTATAGTATAGAGGTTGCCAATGCTAACGCTGAATTGGTTTTTTCATTTATAGGCTTTGAAACTCAAAACCTAAAAGTAGGAAATCGATCCACTATAAATGTGACATTGTCTGCTGAAGAAACACTCCTGGAACAAGTGGTAGTGGTAGGGTATGGTACCCAGAAAAAAGTTAACCTGACGGGTGCGGTGGATCAAATATCTGGTGATGATATTATAGACAGGCCTGTTGGAAATGTAATGCAAAGCCTTCAAGGGGTTAGCCCCGGACTAAACATTACATATTCTGGTGGTAGACCTGGTAATATACCAAACATCAATATTAGAGGTTTTACTTCCATCAATGGTGGTGGACCACTAATTGTCCTTGATGGAGTAGCTGTTGCCTATGAAGACCTGTTGCGATTAAACCCAGCAGATATTGAATCTTTTTCAGTATTGCGAGATGCTGCATCTGCAGCCATTTATGGCGCAAGAGCTGCGTTTGGTGTAGTTTTAATTACTACCAAACAAGGAGGAAGCAAACAGGTAATCTCTTATAATAGTAACTTCTCCTGGGGCAAACCATCCGTTATGCCTCAACCAGTGACCGATCCCTATATCTATTCAAGGGTGATGGATCACGCAACAAGTAATACACCTTGGAATTATGTCAACTTCAATGATTACCATTATTCATGGGCAAAAGAGCGTTCTGAGGATCCTTCTGTAGAAGATGTAAGAATAGATCCAAATAATCCTGGTCAGTGGGCCTATATGGGTAACAATGACTGGTATGATTATTTTTTCAATAATTCTAGCTTCTCAACCAATCAAAGTTTATCCATTAGTGGTAGCTCTAATAATGAGGGGATGCCAATGACTTATTATGTATCGGGTGATTATACCAGAGAAAATGGCATGAATAAATTACAACCTGACAATTGGGACAGGTATTCCTTAAGAGCAAGGATTACTGCTACTCCTAAGAGTTGGTTAAAATTAGACAACAACCTTAATATCTATCAAACCAAACGTGAGGAATCAACCAATAACCTTACGGATATTTATTATCGTACTCCTATAGAAGTAGCCAAAAATCCTGATGGATCCTGGGCCAATACAGGTGCAGGTAGGCTGGCCGCTCAATTGGTAGATGGTGGTAGAAATGTTGAAGACATGTTTGGCTTTCACAATATTTTGAGAGCAACAGGTACTTTCCTGGATGGGGACCTTACTGTTACTGCAAACGGAAGTTTCAAAAGAGAGCAATGGATATATGGATGGAATCAAAAAAGTTACGACATCGGTTATGGTCCGGATGATATCCGTACAGAAGGTGGTGATGGGTCTGTAGTACAAAGAAATGGTAACCTACAAAATACTATTTTTGACCTTTACAGTAACTATACCAAGACTTTTGGGAAGCATACCATCAGTCTTCTTGCTGGATACAATCAGGAAAGCTATTCTTATTCCTCTGTAGAGTCAGAAAGAAGGGTCTTAATATCTTCTTCATTGCCTTATTTGGGATTGACATCAGGCGATTCATACATTCGTCCTGGCTATAGTTCATATGCCACACAAAGTGCCTTTGGAAGAGCCAATTATACTTATGACAATAAATATATTCTGGAATTTAACGGACGTTACGATGGTTCTTCCAGGTTTCCAAGTTCGAGCAGATGGGGATTTTTCCCTTCCATATCAGGAGCTTGGATAGCAAGTGATGAAGGATTCCTTCAAAATATTGACGGGGATCCAACACTTAAATTTAGAGCTTCTTACGGTAGTTTAGGAAACCAGAACGTAGAAGATTTTGGCTATCTGCAGTCCCTACCTTTTGGACTTTCTAGCTATTTGATTGATGATGAGCAACAAAATGTTGTGACAAGTTCTCCGCTTTTAGCTGTAGATCCTAATTTCTATACCTGGGAAAGGGTTGTGACAAAAAATTTCGGTGTTGATTTTGGCTTATGGGAAGATAAGTTCTTTGCTACTTTTGATTATTATATCAGAGATACAAAGGACATGTTAACCTATCCGGTGGAACTTCCTGGCGTATTGGGGACTTCTCCACCACAACAAAATGCTGCAGATTTACAAACCAAAGGCTGGGAAATTGCTCTGAATTATAGAAATCAATTTGGTAGTTATGATAAACCTATTGAGTTCGCTTCTAAATTTTTCGTGTCAGATTCCAGATCATTTATTACCAGATATGAAAATGAACAAAGGTTATTTTCAAATGCTGAAAGAACATACTATAGAGAAGGTCAGGAAGTTGGAGAAATATGGGGACTAGTTAATGATGGCTTATTTCAATCAGAAGATGAAATAAGTCAACTTGATCAGACTGCAATTATCCCATGGGGAGCATTACCTATCATCACAGGTTGGCCAAGATATGAAGACCTAAACAATGATGGTAAAATAGAGGAGGGTCTTTCTGATATTGAACCAAAAGACCTTAAGGTTATAGGAAACAGTCGTCCAAGGTACCAATTGGGAGCTAACTTAAGTGTTGCATGGAATGGTTTTGATGCCTCTATATTCCTACAAGGTGTTGGTAAACAGGATTATTATCCAAGGAATTATCTTTTCTGGGGGCCTTATCAACAGCCCTATGCGAATATTTATCCATGGAACCTTGACTACTACAGAGGCGAAGCGGATAGTGATGCTTTGCGGGCGCAGCACAGTCAATCGTATATAGATGCGGGATTAGCAGATGTGAACACTGATTCTAGCTATCCGGTTCTTCAGTCCTGGCTTGCAGATGCAAATTACGGTTCTGGGCTAGATATATCACAAACAGGCTACTTGCTTAATGCCGCGTACGTCAGGGTAAAGAACATTACTATAGGTTACAATTTGCCTGAACAGTGGGTTTCTAGAATTAAGGCCAGTAGAATTAGGGTTTTTGTTTCTGGAGAAAACCTATATGAATTTTCGGCCATCAAGTCATTTATTGACCCAGAGGCAATCAACGATGTGAACGGTTTTGCTTACCCTTTCCAAAGAAAGTTTTCTTTCGGTGTAAATGTTGACCTATAAACGCAAATTAGAAATGAAAAAATACATTAATTATTTATTCATACTGAATATATTCTGGATTAGCGCCTGTGATGATGAATTCATGGACAAGTATCCACAGACTTCTATTGCCCCTGAAGCGTTCTTTAAATCGGAACAGGACCTAAGGCTTTATGTCAATGGATTGTTAACCCTTCCGGGCATGTTCCAGTACCAGGTAGATCAAAACAGTGATAACCTTGCAACTACCGGTGCGGTTGAAATAAAAAACATCATGACTGGATCACCAAGTTCTCAGAATATAACTGTAGGATGGAACTGGGGCAGATTACGGAATATTAATTATTTCCTTGAAAATAGCCGTCAAGCAGATGCTACTGTAGAAGTTATTGAGCATTACGAAGGAATCGCTAGGTATTATCGGGCGATTTTCTATGCTAACATGGTAAAGCGTTATTCCGATGTTCCTTGGTATGACCAATTGCTTTCTCCATCTGATGAAGACTTGTACAAAGGAAGAGATACCAGGGAATCTGTTGTAGATGGTATCATGGAAGACCTTGAATATGCAAGTGAACATGTGACCACAGATGTTCCTAACGGAACTCCTGGAAACTGGGCGGTAAAGGTTTTTTATGCAAGATTTGCATTATATGAGGGTACTTTCAGAAAGTACCATGAAGAATTAAGTCTTCAGAATACTGCAGACACCTATTTAGGGAAAGCGAGTGAAATCGCAAAAGTCATCATGGATTCAGGGAAATTCTCTGTTTACAATACCGGAAACCCTGAAAATGATTATAAAACATTATTCAATAGTCAAGAACTAGCTGGTAATGGAGAAGTAATATTGTTTAATGCTTACGATGCCAATAAGGATAGAAGTAGTGATGTAAACACTGGTGTTTTTGGTACCTATGAGCAATCTCCAGCAAGGGATTTGGTTCAAAGCTACTTAATGGCTGACGGTTCAAGTTTTACCGATAAGGCTGGATATGAAAAATTCTCTTTTGTGGAAGAGTTTCAGGATAGAGATCCTAGATTGTACCAAACACTTGTTTATCCTGGATGGGTTCGTGTGCCTGAAAGCAGCGCCTATATTCCTATTTTAAACAGGAATTTCAGTGGTTACTACCAACACAAAGGATATAGCAATACCACAGACAATCTAGATTTAGGAGGATTAGACTTTCCAGTTTATAGGTACGCAGAAGTATTATTGACTTATGCAGAAGCGAAGGCCGAATTAGGGACTTTGACTCAGGCCGACCTGGATGCTTCTGTGAACTTGCTCAGAAATAGGGTTGAGATGCCAGCGCTTATGCTAAATGAGGCCAATGCGCAACCGGATCCATTCATGATGGCAAAATACCCAATGGTATCAGGTGCTATGGCGGGTGTACTTTTGGAAATCCGAAGAGAGAGAAGGGTTGAGTTAGCGGTAGAAGGTTACAGGTTTGATGACTTGATGCGCTACGGGGCAGGTAAATTGCTGGAAAATATACCTGAAGGAATGTATTTCTCTGGCTTGGGTAAATTCGACTTGACAGGTGATGGTGTTCCTGATGTGTTATTGGTAGATAAAGGAACAGATATCCCTGAAGACGATAACAAAGAAGTAAATGAGTTAGGGAAATTACTTATCTACTATAAAACAGGGACAATTGATGACAATGTTACCGTTTACTTGGAAAATGGAGAAGATGGTGGAACAATGGTTACTGAAACTTCACCAAGGGACTTTATTGAGCCTAAATATTATTACAGACCTATTCCTATTCAACAAATTGCGTTAAACCCAAATCTTGAACAGATTTTTGGGTGGGAATAATACTTTAAATTAGAAATACTTGGTAAGCTGTTGGAAATGTTTTTTCAACAGCTTACTTTTTTTTACTATTTGATGAAAATTTACAAACCAAACAAATGAATAGAACTAAGACAAAACTGGCCACTATATTTGTTTTTTGCTTCATGCTAACATTGGTAGCCAATGCGCAGGAGAAAAAGACCCTTTTTTATAATTTTGGATGGTATTCAAAGGGAGTTGTTAGAAAACAATCCTACCCCAAACCTTGACGACATAGCCGCTCAAGGTGGATATGCACATGCTTATGTAGGAGGAATGAAGGATGGCTATTCTGAAACACCTACTATTTCGGCGGTAGGGTACAATAGCCTTCTGACTGGTGTTTGGGTTAACAAACACAATGTTAAAGGAAATAGTATTCGAGAACCAAATTACAATTACCCAACCATTTTCAAGAAATTTAAAGAAAATTATCCCAACAAAACCATTGCTGTATATTCCACATGGCTAGACAACCGAACCAAGTTGGTAGGAGAGAATCTGGAAGCAACGGGACACTTATTATTGGATTATCATTTTGATGGGCTTGAAATAGACACCCTTTCTTATCCTCATGACAATAAGAGTGATTATATTAAGAAAATTGATCAGGCCGTATCCACTTATGCTGCTAACGATGTCCTTTCTAAAGGGCCTGATTTGACATGGGTTTATTTGCAATATACTGATGACATGGGGCATAGATTTGGGGAAAGCCCTCAAATGGATGCTGGTATTCAAGAAGCAGACAGACAAGTAGGTGTAATTTGGGATGCCATTAAAAAAAGAGAAAAAACAAACAATGAAGAATGGATGATCATCATTACTACAGACCATGGTCGAAAAGTAGGAGGTCGTGGACATGGAGGTCAATCTGAAGAAGAGCGAGCGACTTGGATGGTTTCCAATAAAAAATTCAACGCTATTTCTAAAAATACGCCCGGTGTGGTTGATATCTATCCAACCATTATGAATTATATGGATATTGCCGTTCCTAAAAATCAAGCAATGGAAATCGATGGTGTTTCTTTGCTAGGAGAGGCTTTTGCGAGTCATTTGACAGGGACTTTAAATGGGGAAACACTCACTCTTTCCTGGGAAGACTATAATGCAAAGGCAAAAGCCATGGTATGGGTAACCCCAACGAATCAATCCAAATATGGTGAAACAGATATATACAGACAAATAGGGGAGGTTTCACTTGAAAGCGGAACTGCAACCTTCGATTTGAAATATGACTATGACTTCTTAAAAGTTGTAGTAGAATTGCCAAATGGTTACATTAATGTTTGGGTAACAAATAAAGAGTAAGCATAGCAATGGAATAACTTGTTTTTTAGTATACCATCTATGTAAAAATAATAGATAATTTGGTGTTCGAAGACTTAACTTAGTCTTCGAACACCTTGATTCATGCAAAAATTTATTCTAACCTTTTTACTTTCTTTTTATTCCATAATTATTGTTTTTAGTCAGGAGACCGAGCACCCTGGTATTTTTGCTAACAAAGCGGAGAAACCTGTGCTTATAGACGGGATTCTAAATGAAGAGGTTTGGAAAGACATTGGCTGGGAAAGTAATTTCATTCAGACATTCCCCACGGATACAGCCATGGCTATTGCCAAGACAAAAGTAAAAGTGTCCTTTGATGATAAATTCATTTACATCGCTGCTATCTTATTAAACCCCGAGGATAGGAAAAAGTATGTAAGTACTTCCTTAAGAAGGGATTATAGAGGAAACCAAAATGATGGTATCAGTATTGTAATTGACACTTTTAATGACAAAACCAACGGCTATATATTCGGTGTAAACCCTTATGGGGTGCAAAGAGAAGCCATGGTAGGCAATGGAGGGTTGCTTACGACAGATTTTAATCTTGCTTGGGACAACAAGTGGTATTCCGAAGCAACCATCCACGAAGATCATTGGATAGTGGAAATTGGGATACCTTTGTCCACCCTAAGGTACAAAGATGGAGCAGAAAACTGGAACATAAACTTCTATAGAATTGACAGTAAATATTCAGAAAAGACCACCTGGACGCCTATACCTAAAAATTTTAATGTAACCCATACAGCCTTTTCCAGAAACCTTCACTTTTCTGAGCCATTGCCCAAAGCAGGAGGTAATTTTTCGCTTATACCCTATGCGGCAGTAGCTACTTCAAAAAACAATATTAATGGAATTGAAGAACCCTTAAAACCTTCTTTTGGTGGAGATGCTAAGATAGGAATAGGCCCAGCCATGAATCTTGATCTTACCGTTAATCCTGATTTTTCGCAAGTTGAGGTAGACGAACAAGTGACGAATTTAGATCGATTTGAAATCTTCTTTCCTGAAAGAAGACAGTTCTTTTTGGAGAATGTAGATCTTTTTGCTGATTTTGGAACAGATAGAATTAGGCCTTTTTTCTCTAGAAGAATAGGGGTGGATAGGGATGAAAACACCGGGCAAAATGTGCAGAATCAGATTCTTTATGGTGCAAGATTAAGTGGTAAACTGAATGAAGACTGGAGAATTGGTGCCATGAACATGCAAACTGCCAATGATCCTTTAAGAGGAATCTCTGGTAAAAACTTTACTGTGGCAGCTTTGCAGCGTAAGGTGTTCAATCGTTCCAATGTTGGGGTAATGGTCATCAATAGAGAGACCATGGACATGGAACAAGGTGGCTTAAACCTAGTGAATGGGAAACACAACCGCCTGGTAGGTTTTGATTACAATTTGTTTTCAAAGGACAATCGCTGGACGGGCAAGTTTTTTTACCATAAAACCTTTGAGGAAGGTAAACAAAGCAATACCGGAACGGGCCATGCGCAACTAACCTTTACCGATGTAAACCTGATGGCAGGTTTGTCTTATTCTAATGTGGGAGAGAATTACAATCCCTTGGTAGGTTATACGCCCAGAGTGGGTTACCAAAGAATAGCACCAATCATGAGTTATACCTTTTTTCCAGACTCTAAGCATATCAACCGACATGGTCCGGGCTTTGAATCTGAGACCTTATGGACGCCTACATTGGGAATAACCGACGAATTGCATACCTTAAATTACTTGATTCGCTTGCACTCTTATGCAGAGGTTACCCTAAGCGCAAACAATCAATATACCTATTTATTTTCCCTTTTGACCCTACCAGATCTGGTGGAGAACCTTTGGCTCAAGGTACCTCTTATCGGTACAATTATTTTGGAATTGAAATGAAAACAGACCCCAGGAAATCCTTTTCTTTGATAGGAACAGGACAGACAGGGCAATATTATAATGGGCAAATGTCTAATTTTCTCGGTACTGCCCAATGGCGAGTTGGATACTCCGCTAATATCTCCATGAACATTAGCTATAGTCGGCTAAGGCTTCCAGAGCCACAGAAGGATGCTGATTTATTCCTGATTGGACCTAGGTTTGACCTTACATTTACAAGAAGTTTATTCTGGACTACCTTTATCCAATACAATAACCAAATTGACAATGTCAATATCAATACCAGGGTTCAATGGCGTTATGCTCCAGTCTCTGATTTGTTTATAGTATATACTGACAATTACTTTCCTGACACATTTGCTTCCAAGCAGCGGGCTTTTGTAATGAAATTGAATTATTGGTTGAATCTTTAACTTAAGTTTGAAAGTAGTCTTTAGACTATTGCTTGGCATTTCTAATATTATGGCATTGCATAAAAAAAGGTGACTGAACTTATTGTAGCTCAGTCACCTTTTAAATTCTTTAGTTTTTATTCAAATTATTTTAAGAAATCAGGTCTTTTAGTACCGCTATAAGGTTTTGCACCAAGATTTGATTGATCAATTTCCTCAACCATTAATAGCTTTTTATCGGTAACCGTTGGCGCTTTAATAAAGCCATAGTACCTGCCTTTCCAGTAATCTCTTAAATAACCGGTAGGCTCTATGATCCTGTTACCATGTCTTCCACCATCCAGAACAATTGCTCTTCTGGATTCCCTTAATAAAGCGGTTTCCCTTGGGGACATGGCTTTTAGGCCACCTTCATAGGAGATATATCCTTTTTCTACGAATAGGTCATCCCTATGAGAATTGGTGTAATTGTAGTCCCTGCAATCCAATGGCCATTCTCTAAGATGCTGTGTGGCTGCTCCAAGATCAGCATCATTGCCGGTTAGTGCTGCATAAGTAAAGTTAAACCAAGGGATTTTTTCCATGCGTTTGATTTCATAAGTTCTTTCTAAACTCCTCAGGTAAGTGGAACGCAAGTCTGGGTCTTTTTCGTAGGGAAGCAAGATCATGTAAGATTCCAAGGCAAGGTTATCATCCCATGGAGCAATTTGAGAAGGAGGAAAGGTTTTCTTTTGTTTAATTGTGTTTTCTGGATAACCCCATTTCACCAATTGCTCATAGCCCTTTTTGTATTTTTCATCTCCGGTTAATGCATAGGTAGCATAAGTGAAAGCCAAGACTTCCAAACCATTAATTCCACGGTCTTCGTAGCCATAAGGCCTTAGTAAATATTCTGGATTCCATCGACCCCATCTTGTAGGTTCACCATCAGCATCTATTAATTCCCAGCCATTGTCCATAATATAAGAAGTCATTCTTGTCATATGTTCCTTGGCCAATTCCTTGTCTTTTCCTTTGGCTACCAAATCGTGAAAAATGGCTACAGAGTAATAATGTGCAATAACTTCATCACTTGAAGCATCTCCTTTCCAGTACCATAGGCTGTCCGAAGTGGCATACCATTTGGCTGGTAAACCACCAGAGCCTCTATTATCTAAACCGCCAGAGTCACCTTCTCTGGAAAAGACAGCTCTTGAGATAAGCCCTTCTATCGGGGTAACCCTTTCAAGAAATAGCATGGCCTGGAAAGCATCTAATGCTTCTTTCCTGTCAGCTTCTTCACCGGTAACTGCGTATTTGTAGCTCATAGCAGCCAGGTAGGTAGCCGTATGGGCACCATCATTGTCACTTATCTCTCTTTCCCATTCTCCTTTTCTTTTGGTCAATAGATGAACAAAGCCCATTCTTTTATGTCCGTAAGCTTCCATCCATTGCTCGTAATGCGCAGCTTTTTTCTGCAAGGTATAGGGTTCATAATGTATAATGCCTAGTCCTCCATTCGTTGCAGCTACTACTTTATTCTTGGTGCTTGCAATTCCATTGACTTTATTGTCAGGTAACCAAAGGTCTGAGCCAAAATAGTGAAATTCTTCAGCGGTCATCCTGATAAGGCCACGTGGAGTTCCTATCCACATGTCTCTGTCAAAACCTTTAACCATTTGATTAGTATTTTCTACGGGTAAGCCATCAGCGCCTTTTATTTGGGTAAGAGAGGTTCCTCTTAGCAACCCTAATCCCCGATCGGTACTGATATAAAGCTTACTTCCGATACTAAGTAAGTCTTTGGTGTTTTTTGATGGTAAATTACCCCAATCAATAAGGTGTTCGTTGACCACTTTTCCTGCCAATTGTACCAATTCACCTGGACGGAGGATATGAAGGGTCTGGCTATAACTTTCAATGGCTGTAATAGGGCCCAAAGTAACAGGGTCGGCTAGAAGCTGACTACCGTCTTCCATAAACATGGTTACATCACTTGAAAGAAATCCGCCTTCAGGCATTATATTGGTTAATTTACCACCTTCATATTTAAAAATGGATTCCGTAGTAGCTACATGGACCTGGTTCAGGTGCATACAAAAGTCTATAAACTTTTCTGTGCTGATTTTAGTCCATTTTTTGTCATCAAATAGGTAAAGCCCTGAATTACTGCTTACCCATAAGCCACCTTTCAATACTTCAATTTTATTGATTTGGTCTGGTGCTGCTTTTACAGTAATTAGCGCTTCTCCCTGTAAAAGAGCTAATTTGCCATCTTTTACGATATAAACTGATTCATTTAATATTGCCACCTGACTTATAGGCGTATCAGTCGGTATCACCTCTCTTCGTTCTTGCAAGTAAGGAGCATCCTCTACAGGCTTCCAGAAATGTTCAGCTTTGTCCTGGGCAAAGAGGTAACTACAATTTAATAGTGCTGCCACTAGGATAAGCCCAGCTTTAAAAGTTTTCTTCATTGGTAGATAAAATTTGTGATTGTTAGTTAAATACCCCTTTGCTAGAAGAATGTACCATAGCAAAACTGTTTTTTTGCATGAGGTATTGATTTGGAAAGGCAAGCTTAAATGCCTGTTTTCGGGAAATTTAAAAATTCCGCACAAGGGATTTTAGGAAGCCATCAATTTAGAATCACAACTTAAAAACAATGAATAGCTTTTTAATTGCTATTATCAATTAAAATTAATCCCTATAAAACGGGTTAAGCAATTAATGGGATTTGGAGATTTGAACTATACCTTAACAAAAAAGCAGTTGTTGTTTATTTATTTAAATCCTGGACCTATAAAGCTTCGGCATAATAATTAATAAAAAACAAGAAGCAGAAATTCTTATCTATAGAAATAATTTCAATTTAAGGTAGTTAAATATACCTGGCCTGATATACCTTTGGAGTTTCCCCAAACTTATTTTTAAAAGCCCTTATAAAATAGGTAACATTATTGAAGCCGGCCATTGCACAAACCTCTTGTACCTGATAGGCTGCTTGCTGTAATAAATGGGCGGAATTATTTAATCGTTGTTCTAAAATATATTCCATGGGGCTAATACCAAATTCTTCCTTGAATGTTCTGGAAAAATGGGTTTTACTCATACAAGCCTTAGCACTTAAAACCTCCAATGTCAAATTTTCTCTCAGGTTTTGTTTGATGTAATTGACCACGTGGGCAATTTTATTTGAGCTTGCAAGCGATTTGTATGTCTTTTCTAAGATGTCTCTGGCTTGGGTTTGAGACAAACGAATTAGTAATTCCTTCAAAGCCAGTGAGGCGATCAAATCCTTGTCTTTAGATCTTTCTTTTACGCCAATGCGGATAAAGCGATTGATGATTTCAGAGAGGTCTTGATTGTTGATCAGATGGAAATAATTTAAGTCCAGTCCCCATTGCTTTTGCCATACCTTATCTGGCAATTTTTCATTCAAAAGATTGAAAGTGTTTTCAATCATTTCTTGGGAAATCGAAAGGGCGATACATTGAGTTGGATTGTCCCATTTTGCTTCAGGGAAGTCAATTTTCATCAATTCGTTTGGAGGAACAATAACAGATTCACCTGGCAAATATTCAAATCCAGGCTTATTAAAAAGATGCATGACTTTTTTCCCTTTCATCATAGTAGTCAATACCAAGTCTCCAAAACTTAGATTCACATTTGATGCTTGTTGGTGCGTCTCAAAAATATTGAGTTCACAATTGTTCAATGAATAAGTGGTCCGATTTTCAACCAAGGTTTTCAAATCGCTCTCATTTCTCCAGGGAACTCCGGTTATATAGGGTCGTCTTGGCATGTTATTACCTAACGGTAGGTTTAATGGGCTGCATATAAATATTATGCTTTTTATTTATTCAACCAAAAAAGGCACCTTCCATTAATTTGTTAAAACGATAAATGAGGTGGATAAGATGG
Organism: Cyclobacterium qasimii M12-11B; assembly: GCF_000427295.1. Taxonomy (GTDB): domain Bacteria; phylum Bacteroidota; class Bacteroidia; order Cytophagales; family Cyclobacteriaceae; genus Cyclobacterium; species Cyclobacterium qasimii. Next base: position 14,400 of record NZ_ATNM01000107.1, read on the forward strand.
TCCTTCAGGTTGATTTTAAAAATTAATTTACTACTAAATTTGATAAAACTCAAAATAAAAAAAATAGTCAACACTAACTTTATCCCAAAGTAAGCCAGTAGAGCGGCCTAAATTTAAAGAAAAATACGATCATTTCATTGGAGGAAAATGGGTAGCCCCTTCATCAGGAGAGTATTTTGACAATATTTCTCCTATTGATGGAAAACCATTTACCAAAGCTGCAAGAGGAAACAAGGAAGATGTGGAATTGGCCTTGGATGCAGCCCATGAAGCATTTAAGTCCTGGTCTAAAACCTCTCCAGCTGAAAGAAGTAAATTGCTCAACAAAATAGCAGATGTCATTGAGGAGAACCTCGAAATGCTGGCTCGAATAGAAACGGTAGACAATGGGAAAGCTTTGAGGGAAACCAGAGCTGCAGATTTGCCTTTGGTCATCGACCACTTCAGGTATTTTGCAGGGGTGATTCGGGCGGATGAAAGTACCATATCCGAGCACGACGAAAATACAGTGAGTATCGCCTTGCACGAGCCTCTTGGAGTGGTAGCTCAAATAATCCCATGGAATTTCCCACTACTAATGGCCACCTGGAAAATGGCCCCAGCTTTGGCAGCAGGTTGTTGTACAATAGTAAAACCAGCCGAACAAACACCTACAAGTATCATGGTCCTTATGGAGCTGATTGGAGACATATTGCCTCCTGGCGTTCTTAATGTTATTACTGGATTTGGTCCGGAAGCGGGAAAACCACTGGCCAGTTCAAAAAGGGTAGCCAAAGTTTCTTTCACAGGTGAAACCACCACAGGAAGGCTCATCATGCAATATGCCTCTGAAAATTTGGTTCCTGTCACAATGGAACTTGGCGGTAAATCTCCAAATATATTTATGAAATCGGTGGCCGATGCCGACGATGATTTTTTTGATAAAGCAGTAGAAGGAGCCGTCCTCTTTGCTTTAAATCAGGGAGAGGTTTGTACTTGCCCTTCCAGGATTTTAGTTCATGAAGATATTTATGATGTGTTTATGGAGCGTGTAGTCGAAAGGACCAAAGCGATTAAGATGGGAAATCCTTTGGCTGAAGACACCATGATGGGAGCACAATCTTCCAATGACCAATTGGAAAAAATCATGTCTTACATGGATATTGGGAAAAAAGAAGGTGCTCAGATTTTGTGTGGTGGTGATAGAGCAGGATTGAACAGTGGCCTTGAAACAGGCTATTATGTACAGCCGACCATTTTCAAAGGCAACAATAAAATGAGGGTTTTCCAGGAGGAGATTTTTGGACCTGTTGTTTCTGTAACCACTTTTAAAACGACCGAAGAAGCAATAGAAATTGCAAATGACACCATGTATGGACTTGGCGCTGGCTTATGGTCAAGAGATGCCCATGAGTTGTATCAGGTGCCCAGAGCCATTCAAGCAGGTAGGGTTTGGGTCAATTGTTACCACACCTATCCGGCTCATGCTCCTTTTGGAGGCTACAAAAAATCCGGATTTGGTAGAGAGAACCATTTGATGATGTTAGCCCATTACAGGCAAACAAAAAATATGTTAATCTCGTATGATAAAAAGAAATTGGGTTTCTTTTAATTGACAAAGTGCCGGATTGCCATATGGCTCCGGCATTTTTTCTTTTTATTGTATTTCATAAATGAGAAATCATCATGCAAAAATATATCGCACGCGTATTGGTTTCTGAAGAAGCCAAAGTGATAATTGATAAAATAAAAGACACCCATAAAAATGATTTAATGTTTCATCAAAGTGGGGGATGTTGTGATGGCTCTTCCCCGATGTGCTTCGAGAAGGGGGATTTTATTGTAGGAGGAAGCGATATTTGGATGGGAGAAGTTTATGGCTGTGATTTTTTCATGAATGAAGACCAGTTTGACTATTGGAAACACACTCAATTGACACTAGATGTGGTTCCTGGCAGGGGAAGCAGTTTTTCTATTGAAATCCCTATGGGAATAAGGTTCATGATCCGGTCCAGGTTATTTACAACTGAAGAATTGGATAAGCTTATCCCAGTTATAACCGGTGAAGAATACCTGGCTCGCTAGGATTTAACAACACTTAATCAATCAGTTATTTGAGTTTTTAATCTTCCCTTTGATAGACAATTTTGCCATTCAGTATTGTCATGAATACCTGTGTATTTAAAATTTCCTCTTCTGGTATTTTCATAATATCCTGATCCAATACTACAAGGTCAGCTAGTTTTCCTACTGTGATGGATCCTTTCGTTTTTTCTTCAAAGGCCCCATATGCAGGGGATAGCGTATAAGATTTAAGCGCTTGCGCTCTGGTCATTTTCTGATTCCCTTCATAACCATTGTCAGGAGATCCCTCTAAAGTTTTCCGGGTTACACTTGCATAGAAATTGGCTATTGGCGAAAGTGGTTCAACAGGTACATCCGTCCCATTTATTAGGGGTACTCCTGATGCTAAGAGTGCCTGCCACATATAGGCCCCATCTGTTATTCTTTTTTCGCCTAAACGATCAATTGCCCAAGGTCTGTCAGACGATAAATGGATGGCCTGCATGGAAGGGATTACTCCTAATGAGGCAAATCTTGGGATGTCATCAGGATGAAGATGCTGTGCATGTTCTATTCTAAATCTATGGTCAGAATTTAAAGCATCCATCTCCGAAAGTGCTTTCTCATATTGATCCAAGACTTCCTGATTGGCCCGATCGCCAATGGCATGGGTAGCTAATTGAAACCCATATTTGATACCATTTTTAGCTGTTTCTAAAACCTCCTCCATTGGTATAGTCTCATGTCCATAGTGGCCAGGCCGGTCAGAATATTCCTCCAATAGCCATGCACCACGTGATCCCAAAGCCCCATCTGCGGATAATTTTATGGATCGAACGTTGAGCCAGGAATTCGTCTTCGGGCCTTTTTGATACCATTCTTCTAATAGTTCTTTGTCATTTCCTCCAAGCATGGCATACAAGCGGATTTTAAGCTTGCCTTCAGCTTGCATCTCCTGGTAAAGGCCCAAAGTTTCTTTGCCTACTCCAGCATCCTGGAAGCTGGTAATGCCATTCCTTAGACAGGCATCCTGAGCCAGATTAAAGGCAAGAAGGTTATTTTCTTCATCGCTTTCTGGAATGTGATTATAGATTAACTCCATGGCATTTTCATTAAAAATCCCCGTAGGATTTCCATTATTATCACGGATAACTTCTCCTCCGGATATTTTTCTACTGCCCCCTAGCTCTTGATTTAATGGTCCGATTCCTGCTATTTCCATTGCTTTGGCATTGGCAAATAAGGCATGTCCACTTGCGTGAAAAAGTACCACAGGATGATCTGGAGAAAAGGCAGTCATAGCTTGGTGAATTGGGAATCCATCGATAATCTCTTGGGGTTGGCTTGTCCATTTACTTTGGTGCCAGCCACGACCAATGATCCAATTTCCAGCAGTGGTTTTAGCTACTGCTACTTTCACTTTTTCTACAATTTCAGCATAGCTTTTTGTGTCAGATAAGTCAAGATTTAATTCACTATAGCCCAGTCCCATAAAATGGCCATGACCTTCTATCCATCCAGGGGTAATTATTTTATTCTTTAAATCAATTTGCTGTGTTTCAGGGCCAATAAACTCCGCTAGATCTTTTTCAAATCCTGCAAAAATGATGACCGAATCTCTAACAGCAATTGCTTCAACCTGTGGGTTGTCAGGTTGTAGTGTGTAAATCTTCCCACCTTTAAAAACGAGTGTTGCTTTTTCATTATTTGTTACCGTACAAGCCATTAACAGTAGCGAAAAAGAAACATAAATGCTTAGGCAAAAAATCCTGCTATGTAGCTGTTGATATCCGGAATTTTTCATGGTTGTTGTTTTTTATTGGTGTCCTTGCTTTAGGCTACTGTTTATGTCTAAGGCCTTTGGAAGAAATACTTCTCATGTCCCATAATCATGTTCTACCTTACATATTCGGATTTTGTATTGGCTGTACCATGTTGACTTGCCAAGGCCTTGGGCAATATTGTGTTCACTTTGGTTCTTCCAGGCTTTTATGGCCTCTATACTTTCCCAATAACTTACCGTGATCCCAATACTACCGCTAGCAGATTCATGTCCAAGGTATCCGGGTTGGATTTGAACCATTTCTTCCATTTTGGCAGACATTTCAGCATAGTTTTCCTGGTTCTCACTTTTGATGCTGGTAAATATAACGGCATAGTAGGGTGTCTTAGGAGTATGGCTTATTTCCCCCATAGTTTTATTCATTTTATTAAGTTAAATAAAGCATTATAAATTTGATAAAAACACCTGTTTTTTAATTTTATCTTCTGATATTGAGACCTATTAACCAATTGGCGTTATTCAATTATTTTTCATTATAAAAGTTTAACTTGAATGTGTCTTTAAATTCAATTCATGGCGTAAACTAAGTAGAAATAACCGCTCTTTCAATGATTTTTAATGGGGATTTACTCCTAAAATATACAGATTTTATGTCAACTATTTTAAATAAAGAACAATGGACGTAGAAATTCTCTCCAGAATACAATTCGCTTTTACCATTGCTTTCCATTACATCTATCCGCCATTGAGCATTGGGCTTGGGTTGATCATGGTAATTATGGAAAGCCTTTATTTACGAACAGGAAATAAAGAATATGAAACCTTGGCCAGGTTTTGGACTAGAATCTTCGCCTTGACATTCGGTATAGGAGTGGCCACAGGTATTGTGATGGAGTTTGAGTTTGGTACCAACTGGGCTACTTATTCACGCTATGTTGGGGATGTGTTTGGAAGTGCTTTGGCTGCCGAAGGGATATTTGCCTTTGCACTTGAGAGCGGTTTTCTAGGTGTCCTCCTTTTCGGTTGGGATCGAGTCAAACCTTGGGTACACTGGGTGGCTACCCTGGGCGTATTTTTAGGCTCCATGTTTTCAGCAGTTTGGATTGTTATTGCCAATAGTTGGCAACAAACACCAGCAGGATTTCATATCGTAGGAGAAGGTATGGAAGCCAGGGCAGAGATTACTGATTTCTGGGAAATGGCATTTAATCCATCCAGCGTAGACCGCTTGATTCATACCTGGCAAGGGGCCTTCTTAGCAGGGGCTTTTCTAGTTTTGAGTGTGCATGCTTATTACCTAAGAAAAGGCAGGTATATAGACATTTCTAAAAAAGCTTTTAAAATTGCATTGGTAGTGGCCACTATTTTTTCATTAGCGCAATTGGTTTCAGGACATAGTTCAGCCAATGGAGTGGCAGTAAACCAGCCAGCTAAACTGGCTGCCTTCGAGGGCCATTTTGAGAAAGAGGCTCCTGCACCCATGTATTTATTTGGCTGGGTGGACAAGTCAAGCCAAACAGTCACTGGCATAAGTATACCTGGTGGATTGTCCTATTTATTGCATTATGAATTTGACGCACCAGTCACAGGTTTAAATGCATTTCCAGAAGAAGATCGACCCTCTCAAATAAATGCTGTCTTCCAGTTTTACCATATAATGATCAGTATTGGTATGTTTCTGATAGCCCTAACAATTGCCGGTTGTGTTCAGTGGTACAGGGGAAAACTCTTTGAAAGTAGGCGTTTATTGTGGGTGTTTTCATTTGCTGTAATACTGCCTCAAATAGCCAATCAAGTGGGTTGGTATGCGGCGGAAATGGGGCGACAGCCATGGGTTGTATATGGTTTGCTCCGTACAAGCGATGCGTTGAGTAAATCGGTCACAGCCAATCAGGTTTTATTCTCTCTGATTTTGTTTTTTATCGTTTATACGATTCTCTTATTGCTGTTCCTTTACCTTTTGACTAAGAAAATCAAGCATGGTCCTTACGATGAAGATGAAGGAAATGATCGACCATTTCAAAAGGAAGTTGCCACCTCTTTTTCACCTGATAAATAATAAAATATGGAAACCCTATTTGGATTAGATTATCCCACGCTTTGGTTTTTAGTAGTAGGTGGCTTGTTCTCTGGCTATGCTATCTTAGATGGTTTTGATTTTGGTGCAGGGGCCTGGCACTTGTTCTTTAAAAAAGAAAAAAGCCGAAGGCTAGCCCTTAATGCGATAGGACCTGTTTGGGATGGGAATGAAGTGTGGTTAGTCATTGGTGGTGGGGCGCTTTTTGCTGGTTTTCCAGTAATGTACGCTACATTATTGTCGGGCATGTACGTTCCGTTTATGTTGTTTTTGTTGGTTATCATTATGCGTGCAGTTTCTATAGAATTTAGAAGCAAAGAGCCCATGCTATGGTGGCGAAAAATGTGGGATATTTCTTATTCAGTATCCAGTATATTATTGCCTTTTTTTCTTGGCGTGGTTTTGGGAAATGTTCTCTTAGGTATGCCCATTGGTGAGGGGTTTGAATATGAGGGCGAGGGTTTTTTAAGCTTTTTAAATCCTTATGCGGTGATGGTGGGTATATCTACACTTGCATTAATGATGTCGCATGGTGCCATTTATCTCTTATTAAAAACGGAAGGGAGAATGTATGCCAAGTTGACTTTTCTTTTAAAGAAGGGAATGATCTTCTTTATGGTAAGTTTTGGAATTACCTCCTTGTATACATTGATTTATATTCCCCACTTGTCAGATACCTTTAGAGATTCCCCAGTGCTATTTGTAGTGCCGTTGGCTGTTTTGCTATGTATTGCAAATGTGCCCAGACTGGCCAATAAGAAACAATTTGGCAAAGCATTTATATTTTCTTCAATTACCATAAGTTTATTATTAATAATAGTAGCGATAGAGCTTTATCCTAACTTACTTTTTTCTACGTTAGACCCGGCGCATACCATTACGGTTTATAATGCCGCTTCCTCTGAAAAATCACTTGGGATAATGCTCACCTTTGCAGCCATAGGTACGCCATTAGTATTAGGTTATACGGCCTTTGTTTACTTTACATTTAGAGGTAAAGTTCGAATTGATGATCACAGTTACTGATAATTTTTATCGCTAATTGTTTGATATTCTGTATTGTGCAAGGAAATATAATCGATTCGTTATATATTTCAGAAGTAAAACCCTGTAGTTGCATTTAAACCCAAAACATTATGAAAAGGCTTGTTTTAATACTTGTAACCTCCTTTTGCCTTTCCTCAATTTATGGACAGCATTTGGACATCAATGATCCGGCATTATTAGCCCTTGTGGATGAAGAGAGTCCTGTCATCAAGGTATCGGATGGTTATCAATTTACGGAAGGTCCTGTATGGAATAATGAAGAGCAATCATTGCTATTTAGTGACATACCTGCTAACACCATCTATAAAGTACATCCGACGGGAGAAATTAGCGCTTTTCGCAATCCCAGCCAGAATGCCAATGGGCTGACATTTGATAAAGCGGGAAACCTATTGATTGCAGAGCACAGTGGAAGGAAGATAAGTAGCCTTAGCCCTGAAGGTAATTATTCCACAATTGTTGACAATTACAATGGGGTTGCCTTAAACAGTCCCAATGATGTCATTATAGATAGCAAAGGGGCCATATATTTTACAGACCCACCTTATGGCAGGCCTAAAAATGCGACCGATACCTTGGGTTTTAACGGTGTGTACCGATTTTTTAATGGCAAAACCCAGTTGATAACTGATGATTTATACAGACCCAATGGCTTGGCTTTATCTCCAGATGAGCGTACACTTTACGTTGCCAATTCTGGACAGCCAAAACTCTTTATGAAATACCCAGTAAGTAACTCTGGTAAAGTTGGAAAGGGAAAAGTATTTTACAATGCGTCATTATTAAAGGGTGAAGGAAATCCTGATGGAATTAAAGTGGATCAACAAGGAAATATATTTGCTACAGGACCTGGAGGAGTTTTGGTTTTTTCACCAGATGCGAAACTTCTTGGTACAATTAAATTCCCTGAAACACCTGCAAATCTAACTTTTGGCGGAGCTGATATGAAAACACTTTACGTTACAGCACGCACAGGCTTGTATTCAATCCGCCTAAAATAATTTAAGGTTTATCAATAGACAGTGAAAACTGCCTTTTAATTTAATGCGACAGTTGGCAAAAGGGAAAAGCCAAATGGTTGATTTTAAATAAAGGAAAGAATATGTAATTTGCCTTTTAAACCTACTTACGCAATAGTGTTTTATTGCATAAGTAGGTTTATATCAATAGCTCAATATACCTTTTGAATAGAATTCAGATTTATGAACAAATTTACCTTATTTTTAAGTTTTGGCTTTACAGGAATGCTATTGGCAGGATGTGGTCAACAGCAGCAGAACACTACCAGCAGTGAATCTTCCGAAGCTAAGCCAAACATCATTTACATTTTAGCAGATGACCTTGGTTACGGGGATCTAGGATTCAATGGTCAGGAGTACATTGCTACTCCAAATATTGATAAATTGGCCAAAGAAGGTTTGTTCTTTAACCAGCATTATTCTGGGTCCACTGTATGTGCCCCGTCCAGAAGCACCCTTGTTTCAGGGCTGCACACAGGGAATGCACCTGTAAGAGGCAATTATGAAATTCAACCTGAAGGTCAATTCCCATTGCCAGATTCAGTCTTTACCATTTTTGAGTCTTTAAAAGCCGCAGGCTATACCACAGGTGCCTTTGGGAAATGGGGCCTTGGTTATCCAAGTTCTGAAGGAGACCCAAATAATCAGGGAGTGGATGTGTTTTTTGGCTACAATTGCCAAAGAATGGGGCATAATTATTACCCTTTTCACCTTTGGGACAATCAAGATTCATTGGTTTTAGAAGGAAATGCAGGCACAAATCTGGGCGATTATGGACCAGCGTTAATTCATGAAAAGACTTTAGATTTTATTACAGACAATAGCAAAAACCCTTTCTTCCTTTACGTCCCTACAATTATCCCACATGCCGAATTGATAGTGCCTGAGGATATCATGGTAAATTACAGAGGTAGGTTTGAAGAAACTCCTTATAAGGGAGTTGATGAAGGGAAAGATTATAAAATTGGTGGCTATATGTCCCAGGAAGAGCCACGTGCTGCTTTTGTGGCCATGGTAGAGTTGCTGGACAAGCAGGTAGGAGAAATAGTGGCCAAGCTTGAAGAATTAGGGATTCGTGACAATACCATGATCATTTTCACCTCTGACAATGGCCCTCATAAAGAAGGGGGAGCTGATCCTGATTTCTTTAACAGTAATGGTCCTTGGAGAGGTTATAAGAGAGATTTGTACGAAGGGGGTATTAGGGTTCCCATGATTGCCAATTGGCCTGGAAAGATTGCCCCTGGCCAAACGGATCATATTTCAGCATTTTGGGACATTTATCCTACTGTTGCGGCACTCACAGGCAGTGAGCTTCCTGAAAATACAGATGGCATTTCTTTCGCTCCTGTGCTTATAGGAAACAAAGAAGATCAAAAAAGCCATGAATATTTGTACTGGGAGTTTATTGAACAAGGAGGAAAGCAGGCCATAAGAAAAGGCAATTGGAAAGCCATCCGACTAAATCTTAGAAAAGAGGACAATCCCGCTATAGAATTATACAACCTTGAAGAGGATCCAGCTGAGGAAAATAATATCGCAGATAAACACCCTGATTTGGTCAAGTCTTTTAAAGCCTTGATGGAAGCCAATCATACCCCAAATCCAGTATTCAAATTATATGCTTCCGAATTGAATAAGTAATCAATTAAGTAACCAAGACTACAAATGATGATTAATTTATCGAAAATATGCTTAGTATTCTTTTGCTTGATAAGTTTGGGACTGGCTTCATGTGCTTCTGAAGAAGTTGAGAAAGCTCCCAATGTATTGTTTATCCTGGTTGATGACATGGGATATGCAGATTTGGGTTACGCAGGATCCACTTTTCATGAAACGCCCAATATTGATAAGTTGGCAAAGGAAAGCTTTCAATTCACCAATGGCTATTCAGGGAGCAGAGTTTGTAGCCCTGCAAGAGCAACGATAATGACCGGGCAGTTTACTTCCAGTCATGGGATAACGGACTGGATTGGCGCTAAAGAAGGGGAGACATGGAGAGAACACAATAGACATGATCCGATGCTACCTGCCAATTATATTCATCAGCTTCCAAAGGAAAGTACAACTTTAGCAGAAGCTTTTAAAGCCAATGGTTATAAGACCTTTTTTGCAGGGAAATGGCATCTTGGAGATGAAGGAAATTATCCTGAAGACCATGGCTTTGACGAAAATGTTGGGGGATGGGACAAAGGGTCTCCGTCGGGTGGGTTTTTCTCTCCTTATAAAAACCCCAAGTTAAAAGATGGGCCTGATGGTGAAAATCTAACCCTTAGGCTTGCAAATGAGGTGGCTGATTTTATTGGTAGAAGTAAAGAGGAACCGTTTTTCGCTTTTCTATCCTTTTATGCCGTCCACGCACCTGTGCAAACAAGTAAGGACAAATGGACCAAATACAGAGATAAAGCTGAAGCTATGGGGATTGCGGACCATGGTTTTGAAATGGGGGAAAAAATTCCTTTCAGAACAGTACAGGATAATCCCAATTATGCAGGTTTGGTGGAGTATGTGGACGATGCAGTTGGAATTGTTTTGCAACAACTTGAAACATTAGGCTTAGCTGAGAATACTATTGTCGTATTTACTTCAGACAATGGGGGAGTAGTAGCCGGCGATGCTTATGCCACGTCCAACCTTTATGTAAAAGGAGGGAAAGGACAACATTGGGAAGGTGGAGTTCGTGTACCCTATTTGATTAAAGTCCCTGGAAATCAACCACAGGGGCCAATAGATTATCCGGTTGTAGGGGCAGATTTTCTCCCAACCTTGGTGGATTTTATCTCTGGAGACGTAGCCATTACACAGGAAATAGAAGGTACAAGCTTGAAACCAATAATTGAAGGTCAAAAATTGCAGGAGCGTCCTATCTTCTGGCACTACCCTCATTATGGCAACCAGGGAGGTGTGCCTTCAGCCATGGTGAGAGCCGGTGATTGGAAATTGATTAGGTATTATGAAGATGGACACGAAGAATTGTATCGACTTCCTGAGGATCCATTTGAAGAGAATGAATTGTCTGTTGCACATCCTGATAAAAAGCCGCCCTTTCCGCTATGCTGGGAGATTATCTCGATAGCAAGTCGGTTTTGATGCCTAGCCCGGATCCTGAATTCGACAAGGACCTATATCAACAACGCATTGAACAAATGGAAAATGAAATGCTTCCAAAATTAGAAAAGCAGCGCCTAGAATTTCTGGACAAAAACTGGCAACCCAACGCCGATTGGTGGGGAAGCGAACCTGCTAAATAAAAAGTGTATTCAATGAAATTAACCCTTTTAAACCTAAAGCTTAAAAGGGTTGATTTCAAATATAAATAACAGGCCTGAAGGGCCTGAATGTAATAGACATAAGGTGGTTTTAAGCTCGAATTATGCAATAGGCTTAGTGATAGTCTTTCCTAACTTTTCTCTGCCTGTACTGATCTCGTGATTTCAATACATATTAGAATGCTCAATCCTATTCAGGGTTAAAGAGGCCATACCCAAAGAATAACAGGGATTCCTACCGCCATCACAATTAAGGAGAGGGGCAAACCTGGTTTCCAATAATCGCCAAACTGGTAACCTCCCGGACCTAGCACAAGGGTATTGGATTGATGACCAATAGGACTGAGGAATGAGGAAGAAGCACCAACGGCGATGCTCATTAGAAATGGATCGGCAGATAGGGAAAGAGCAGCTGCAATCTGCAAACCTATAGGAGCCATAAGCACAACTGTTGCAGCATTGTTGATTAATGCTGACAATAGCATAGTAGTGACCATTATAAGACCGAGCAAAGCCCATGCAGGTAAATTATCTGAACTCAACAAAATCAGTTTTGTAACTGTACTGGCCGCGCCACTCGTTTCGAAAGCCTCTCCCACAGGTATCATGGCACCAAGTAAAACAATTACTGGCCAGTCTATACTTGTATAAAGGTTGTTTAAGGGTAGAATCCTACTGACTACCATTCCCATGGCTGCAAGCGTAAAAGAAATAGCTACTGGTAACCAACCCATCACTACAGCTATGATGGACAAAGCAAACAAGCCTACAGCCAACAGTGTACGTCTTGGTTTCCCTATTTTTATGCTCCTTTTTGCCAATGGATAGCATTTCATTTCGAAGAGGGTATCTGACAGGCTATTTCTTCTCAGTTGCAGGAGTAAAACATCTCCTGAACGAAACACCTCGTGGTCAATTCTCTTTATTAAGGTCCTGTCTCCCCGAGACAAAGCCAACAAATTGACATCATAGCGTGACCTCATATGAATACTTGAAGCGGTTTGCCCAATCAATGGAGAATTGTCCTGGACTATCCCTTCTGTGTTTATTATTTCATTTTCAACCTCAGTAGCCGCTATGAAATCTTCGTTTCCAACAAGTTTAACCTGGTACTTATTGACAAATTCTTCCAGAACATCTGTATTAGATTCCAAAACAATTATGTCATTCCTGGTAAGTACAAAATAGGGGCTTGGCGCATGAATTCTGATCTTATTTCTAACGATACCCAGGACTTTTACATCGAGTTCTTTGTCATCAGTAATGTGCTTAATGGGTTTGTTTTCAAGTTCTGACTTGCCTGAAATGATGACTTCAGTAATGTAGTTTTCAATTTTAAACAAAGCCTCATTGGCCAGATTGGAATTTCTTTTTGGGATCAATCGCCATCCCACCAAGGAAATAAAGAATACTCCTGCCGCGGCAACTACCACTCCTACGATGGTGAAATCAAACATGCCAAATGCTGCTTCACCACTTTGGGCACGGAAGGAGGATATTATAATATTGGGTGGAGTGCCTATTAAAGTAGTCAATCCACCCAATAATGAAGCAAAGGCAATTGGCATTAAAATCAATGAAGGCGAATAATTGTGTTTTCTAGCCATTTGTATGGCTACAGGCATGAAAATAGCCAAGGCACCTATATTATTCATAAACCCCGATGCAATAGCAACTGCCCCGGAAAGGGTTGCTATTTGTAAGTTGATATTGTTCCCTACCTTGTCCATTAATGCCACAAGTACATTAACGATTCCAGAGTTTTCTAGGCCCTTACTTACTACCAGGATGGCTGCCACGGTAATTACAGCAGGGTGGCTAAAACCCATAAAGGCTTCATCATAGGGTACCAGACCAAGTATAGCAAGTAATATTAAAGCCGATAGGGCGACAAGGTCATAACGGATTTTTCCCCAAATGAAAAACAAAAGGGATATTCCGAGAGTGGCAAATACGATGATTTCTTCCATATACTAACTTAGGTAGCAATAGGTGCTGAAAGACAGGAATCCGGGATGTTAAACGCGTTGACCAAAGGCACCGCATCTTTACGAATTTCCCAGCACAATTGGTTGACCATTTTCCTTATGGCCTTGGATTTAATGCCTTCCATATAACCCTGTTCCAGGTACCAACCATTATGGGTTTCGATCTGGTAAAGGGCAAAAAGATCACAAAGTCTTTTGAGCACTTGCTTAAGTTCTGGATCAGTTGTTTGCTCAATTTTCTCAATGAATTTTTCCAATATTACCCGTTCAATAAATGCCATTGCCAAGGTGAATAGATGATGTTGTGCAACATTCACTGCATCAAATGGATCCATTCCTTCATCCATGAGACGCTTTAATCTCTTACCTGCTGAGGAAAGAATACTGTTTTCCCTGTACTGAAAAGCATTAAGATGAAATTCAGGATCCAGTAGGTGGTTTTCGTCAGTATTTCGAATGATCAGTGGGTTCTTTTCTGTGATAGATGTTTTTGTTTTATTCACAACGTAATCTATCACAGTGAACAAGTTCATGTTCTCAAATTGCTCCTTATAAGCACTAAGTCTACTTTTAGCCACAAGTTGTAGCAATACCGTATTGTCACCTTCGAAGGTTGTATACACATCAGAATCATTTTTTAGCGCATCGATCCTATTCTCAGATAAGAAACCTTTGCCACCACATGCTTCTCTACATTCCTGTAGTGTGGCCGTGTTGTGCCAGGTGACATATGATTTTAAGCCTGCTGCAAGCGCCTCTATTTCCTGCATTTCATCCTCTTTTCTATTTAGGAAGCGTTCTGTGACGTACTCCATCGCAAAATGGCAGGCGTAGGTTTTAGACAATAGTGGCAAGAGTCTTCGCTGATGCATGCGGTAATTTAGAATGGGTACTTCTGTAGTGCCATCGGGTCCAAATTGTCGACGCTTGTCTGCGTATCTTATGGCAATGGTAAGACCGGATTTTGAAGCGGCTAGCGCAGACCTTGGAATGCCTATTCTTCCTCCCACCAGGGTGCCCAACATGGTAAAAAATCTTTTGTTATCACTGGCAATTGGACTCTGGAATTCACCTTCTTCGTCAACAGAAGAAAATCTATCCAACATGTTTTCTTTTGGAATAGTGACCTTGTCGAAGGCAATCAAGCCATTGTCTACTCCGTTAAGGCCCATTTTTCTTCCGCAATCTTCTATAGCAATACCAGGCAGGGTTTTTCCTTCCTCATCTCTCAATGGAACGATGAAAGTACTTACCCCGTAATCTTTGTCATTGATCAATAGCTTTGCAAAAACAGTGGCCATTTTACCATGTAGTGCAGCATTGCCAATGTATTCCTTTCTGGCATTTATATGGGGAGTATTTATGGTAAAGGTTTTCTCTTTGTGATTGTAGGTTGCAGTTGTTTCTATACCTCTGACATTGGAGCCATGGTTGGTCTCTGTCATGGCAAAGCATCCCGGTAGTTCAAGAGTTCCTATGGCGGGAAGGTATTTTTCATGGTGTTTCTTTGTCCCTAACATAAAGACACTCATTCCCCATAAGCCAAATTGTACACCAAATTTAATTACTGTACTCAAGTCCCTGTAACTAAGGGTTTCCATAACTGTAAAGTATCCTTCCATGTCATCTCCCCCCCCGTATTCTTTAGGAAAACCAATGGAACCATAGCCTTTGTCAGCAAGCATTTTACACCAAACAAGCACTTGTTCCCTGTATTCTTTTAAATTACCAGGGTCGACATAGTCAAATTCTTTTTTAGAGATAACCGATTTGATTTCATCGATTAATGGTTTTCTCCGGCCATCCAGGAGGGCGGTTAGCTTCTCTGTTTCAAACCCTTTTTTTGTTTCATAGGAAGTGGAAATATTGGCGTGAGAAGATTTGAAAGTCAAGGCTGCAGATTGGCCAATTATACCCAATTGGCTTTCCAGGTTTCCCAATTCCTTTTCGACCTTGGAAAGGGGAAAGGTATGGGCCACCTCAGGCGCATTTTTCTTTAAAATTTCAATGCCTATACTAGAAAGGTGAGGGTAAGTGGTATCGTTGTCTACTGAGGATTTAATTGTCTTCCACCACATCTCCAACTCCTCCCTTGAAGGGGGCGAATTCGGGTCGAGTTTTGCGGTTAAATATTTTCTATCCTCTTCACTCAACCAATCTACAGCTTTAAAAAAGGATTGAAATGCCTGGTGTTCGCTGGCATTGATTGTAGTGTCTGACCATACCATGTATACGATTGGCAGGAGAACGAGACTTCCATTGGTTGGTTGAGAAAGTATCTTTTCCATGTTTTATTTTAGGTTTAAAATTTAGTACTAAAAAGGTAAGAAAATATATCTATCCCTTTCAATAATCTTACCAAAAGTTTAAAATGGAATAAAGACCTTGAAATTAATGAGAATGGCAGTCTTTTATAAAAGACAATTAAAAATTTTGGGCATGGGAATGAATTAGTTTTCTCAACTTTCCCTATTTAGGTAATGGTACATAATTGGTTAAATGAGATAATTGGATCCTAATCAATTTTATCCCAAACTTTGATGTTTTTTATGTCCAGACTTTTAGAGTTAAAAGTAGGGTCTAAACCCTTTTTTCTTTGATCCACATAGTCTTTTAACGCTGCCATAGCTGGTTTTCTAAGCAATATGATTGCTATCATATTTAGCCATGCCATCATTCCCACTCCTATGTCACCTAGTGTCCAGGCAAGCTCTGCAGTTCTGATGGTACCGTAAAAGGTAGCTACCAAAATCAAGACCCTAAGTACAAATACAGGCCATTTTTTGTTTTGATGTCCTTGAAGATAACTAAGGTTCGTCTCAGCTATATAGTAGTAGGCCATGATGGTAGTAAAAGCAAAAAAGGCCAAAGAGATGGCTATGAAGCCTGCCCCAAAATTCGGGAAATGTGAACTAATCGCAAATTGGGTAAATTCAGGCCCATATGTAACACCTGGAAGGTTCTCTACTAAAAATCCTCCTTCGGGATTGACCACATTGTATTGTCCTGTGAAAAGAATCATGAACGCGGTGGCTGTACAGATAAAAAGCGTATCAACATACACGGAAAATGCCTGAACCAGGCCTTGCTTAACTGGGTGACTAACCTCTGCAGCTGCTGCAGCGTGAGGAGCAGTTCCCTGACCTGCTTCATTGCTATAAATCCCTCTTTTTATTCCCCAGGATATGGCCATACCAAATATCCCTCCAAAAGTAGCATCAGCATTGAAAGCAGAAGTAACAATCAATTTGATCACTCCGGGTATTTCTGTGATGTTCAATGCCATGATAATTATAGCCATGATGATGTAAGCCGCCGCCATAAATGGGACAACTATTTGCGCTACTTTTCCGATTCGTTTTACCCCACCAAAAATAATAAGGGCAAGAAAAACACAAATTACCAGGCCTGTAATCCAAACCGGTACATCAAAAGCATTCTCTACACTGATGGCGATACTGTTACTTTGCACTCCAGGTAAGAAAAAGGCAGTGCTAAGAATGGTTGCAATGGCAAACAATATGGCATACCACTTAATTCCTAACCCTTTTTCTATGTAGAAAGCTGGCCCTCCTCGGTATTGGCCATCTTTTACTTCTTTAAACATTTGTCCCAACGTAGCTTCAATGAAGGCTGATGCACTGCCGAGAAACGCGATGATCCACATCCAAAAGATCGCTCCAGGACCTCCCATGGCTATGGCTGCCGCTACTCCTGCAATATTCCCTGTTCCAACCCGCCCTGAAATGGCAATGGCAAAAGCTTGAAAGGAAGTGACTCCCTTGTCTGAAGACTCTCCACCAAACAATAATTTAATCATTTCCTTGAAATAGCGGACTTGAAGAAATTTGGTGACTATAGAAAAATAAATTCCGACACCTAAACAAAGGACAATTAAGGCATTACTCCATATAATGTCATTTACGGCGTATATTATAGACTCCATGTTGATAGTTTGGCTTGATAAGATTTATTTTATTAACACAAAGAAAACCTAAAATAGGGTTAATAATAATTTTGAGGGTAAATAATTATCAGAATAAGGGAGGTTTTAATCCATTATCTGGAATTGCCGTTCTATTTGTGAATAGAATAGCTTCAAAATCATCCAACCATTGTACTTTTCGTTTCAACCAATCGTTCTAAGTTTTAAATTCGGATAGGGTTGCCTGAGAATTATACCAGTTTAACGCACATTTAAGTGAATATAGTAATGGCTTATGGATTAGGAGAAGTTTGTTGTAAATGAAGCTATGCAATATGGTTAAATGCCCTCTGCCATTATTCTAAACAACCTTTATTCTCTCTGGTTTTTTTACAAGGTAAGGTGACTTCATTGATAGAATGGGAGTGATTTGAGGTGATTACTAACAAATGAAAAAATCACTACTTCAAAAAGCAAGAATAAATCCCTATTAAAAATCATTACCTTTACAGCGATTTGTAGCTAAATACAAACCAGACGGAAATACAATTATGAAAGAATTAGGATTAATTAGCACACTACCGATCAATCGGTTTACGGACAATGGAGCTTATCTTGCTTTAAGCGATGGAGATGAGTTGTTGATACCAAATCGGTATTTAAGCGGAGAGGAAAAAGAAGGGGATTTTAAAGAAGTTTTTGTCTATACAGATAGTGAAGACAGGCCGGTAGCAGTTACTGACCATCCATCAGCCATTCTGGATCAGTTTGCTGTGATGGAGGTAAAAGACGTTACGAGCATAGGTGCTTTTTTAGAATGGGGACTGGAAAAGGACTTGTTTCTGCCCAATTCCGAAATGCGCCAGACAGTCGCACCTGGAGACAAGGTATTGGTGTTTGTCTGTGTAGATCATCGAACGTCTCGTTTGATAGGAGTGAGTAAATACGAGGATTTTATCTTATCAGACACCAAAGGATTTGAGGCAGGGCAGGAAGTAAATGCTTTGATTTTTGATCTCACAGATTTGGGGTACAAGGTTTTGGTCAATGACTTTTATGAAGGGCTTATTTATGCCAATGAGGTTTTTAAACCCCTAGAAATAGGAGATTCAGTCCGAGCATTTGTAAAAAAGGTAAGAGAGGACAACAAAATAGATTTAATTATTACCCCTATAGGTCGTCAGAAATTTGATGAAGGTGCAACGCAGATTTTAGACTTGTTAATTGAGAAAAACTTTTTACCTCTAACGGATAAGTCTTCACCTGAAATCATCAAAAAAACATTGGGGATGAGCAAGAAGCATTTCAAACAATGTATTGGTCAATTGTACCGTAAAAAAGTCATTTTGATAAAAGAAGATGGTATTTATAAGGTTTAGATCACTTCTCAAAGGTTATTTTATCAATTATATTATTGAATAAAGGATTTAGTAGGAAAATCTGCTATTTTTGCCTTGTTCACTATTGGATGATCGACCTGATTTTTAGTAAAATTGATCGTTGATCAAAGGCTTAATTAAGCGGTATTTGCATCTTGTAATTTGATTAGAGTATAGAATGGATAAAAAAGCGGAAGTGTTTTTAGGCATAGATGTGGGAGGAACTCACGTAAAAATAGGACTGATAGATACCCTTGGTCAAATTATTGAATTTGGCAAAGAGGATACAGCATTACTCCGAAGTAGTCCACAGGGTTTTAATAAGGCATTTGTAGAGGTTGTAGGTGAATACCTTCAAAAATATCCTGAAGTAAAACATGTTGGAATAGGTCTTCCAGGATTGGTAAGCAAAGATAGAACCACCACACTAGAGATTCCTGCGATTTCAGAACTGAATGGGTTTAACCTTAAAGAAGCGCTATTAGAAAAATACCCTGAAATTATTTTTCACCTCGAGAATGACGCCAGTGCAGCAGCTTTAGGAGAGTTTCATTTTGGCAAAGAAAAAACATCTGATAATTACCTTTTCATCACTTTAGGCACTGGCATTGGCAGTGCATTGATTTTAGATAGAAAAGTATTTAAAGGAGTGAGGGGCAATGCAATGGAAGTAGGGCACATGCTTTCAAGAGGAAATAGCCGGCTTGAGCCTTTGATAGGTAGAAATGGAATACTCAACATGGCCGGAAATATGATGAAACAATTTCCTCAGGAAATTGGTGAAATGGAAGGTAAGGAATTAGGTATTCATTTGTTGGTTGCTTCAGCAAAGAATGGGAATGGAATCGCTTTAAGAACTTTTGCTGAACTAGGAGCAATTTTAGGAGAAGCATTGGTGTCTACAATACGTATTCTAGACGTTACAGAGGTTTATTTTGGCGGTGGAATTTCTGCAGCACTTCCATTTATCCAACCCCAAATGGAAAAGACAATTCATCAATATTTAAGTCCGTATTATCTTACTGACTTAAAATTAGAAAAAGCTACATTGGAAAACGATGCGGGTACGCTAGGTGCAGCAGCCCTGTGTTTTATGGATTAAGTGTTGTCACTGTTACTTCACTTACCTTATTGATAGCATTGAGTCGAAAAAGAACCTTTAGGGGTTCTTTTTTTATTTGTTCGTCACAGCGATCTGATGGCTCCAGGAAGTAAATAAAAAAACTTTGACTTTTATCCACCAGTTCTACCCGATCGGGACGTCCGAAGGTAATGATGATCTCCTGATTGTTTTTTGCCAAATAGGTGTTTTTTAATTCCTTTATTTCTTCAACGTCTTGTAGGCGTAAACCCAGGCAACCGTTCCTGTCCTTTTTCCAGTTCTCTATATTTATGGTGCCTGTCTCTAATTTTCCTGAGCAGGATGAGAAACCTGCTACAAGTAAAATGAAAAAGCAAAAGGTTATTGATTTATAAGCCATGAGGAAAGGGTATAGGTTGCAAATAACTTTGCGAAATTAGTACGAATGTTTGATAGCCTTGGTAGGAATTGAAGAAAAAGACATGATTTTTTAAAATTTAAAGGTTATCGGCTCAATTGTAAATCACTAATAAGGATTTGCCTGATCTTATAAAACCACCTTTCAGACTGCTTTACGAAGTGAATCCTATTGATTTTTACCTGAAAGTGGAGAAAGTGCTTTTGCCAATGATCACATCTCAATTACCTTTTTATTTTAATTCAGGCGTTTCTTTCGCTTCCTTCACCATTTACAGAGGGCAATTACTCCATTTAAAGGTTTGTAAGAACGGCTTAAATCATTTGTATTGAAAACTCATGCTGCCTTTAAATCCAAGTTGATCTCAAATTTAAAGAACTTCTGGTTTTTGACATGGTCACTTTCTGATGGAAGCGTCGTTTTAAGAGAAAGGCTAAAAATTACTTTCTATAAATAATTTTGGTCCTTTTTATTGGGCTTGATCCAAGTAAATATTATTTCGATTTTTATATCTAACCTTCCCTAATTTAGCTGTCTTTGTCTTAAATACTAATATTACCATTTGTCCTTTTAAAAATTGTTTCTACTGTATATTGTTTAGTAATTCTGTTTAGAAGAATTATATATGGTTGTTTTGGAAAAACACACAGCTTTTGCTTGGAGGATAAAATCCTTCTTCCTAGTTTTGCCATTAGAATGAACGTTCGATCTAAAGAGATGCAACAACTTCAAGAGTTTTCAGAAAAAGAAATAGCCATCTATGAAGGTGCGCTAGAATTAGTCGCAAAATATGGCTTCCATGGTACCTCCATGAGTTTATTGACCAAAGAAGCCAGTGTGTCTACAGGAACAATTTACCATTATTTCTGTAGCAAGGATGACTTGATGAAAAAGATGTATTGTTACTTTCGAACCCGCCTGGAAGCCTGTATTTCAATTCAAGTAGATGAGAAACCAGACTATAAAGAGCGGTTCTATTTAAGGTGGCTTAAACTATACCTCTATTATACAGAACACCCCAAAGTTCTTGTGTTTTTTGAGCAATACATTAATTCACCTTACAACCAGGAACGTAGCCCACATCATTTCACAGGAGCCTATTTTAAATTCCTTAAAGAAGGAATTGATGAAAAGTACCTAAAGCCTGCCAAACCCGAAATATATGTAGCCATGTACATGGGTAGTGTGATTATGGCCTCGAAAATCAATGTTTTTGGTTCAATTCTATTGGATGAAACAGATCGGGAGCTTTTGATCAATAAGTTATGGTACGGCATGTCTGAGGTATAATTGCAATCAAAACTTTTAATTAGCATAAATAAATTTTCATTTAAATGAACAAATTTTCTTTTGTAATTCTCATAGTACTTGTCGTACTGTGCCAATCCTGTTCAGAAGGAGAAACAAAAAATGCGGCAATGAGGCAGGCGCCTAGCATTCCCGTTATAGAGGTTCCTTCCCAAACATTGACCGGCTATGATACTTATCCAACTAGTTTGGAGGGAGTAATAAGTAGTTCTGTAAGGGCTAAAGTATCAGGTTATATCACCCAGGTTTTAGTAGATGAAGGCCAAGCCGTAAAGAAAGGTCAAAGCTTGTTTAAACTTGAAACCCAATCTCTGGATGCAGATGCTGCTGCTGCAAAGGCAAATGTAGAGGCGGCTAAGGTGGATGTGGATAAATTGAAACCGCTTGTAGAAAAAGGAATTATTGGTAGTGTTCAGCTGAAAACGGCTGAAGCCAGGTACAATCAGGCCATGGCTACTTTTAACAGTATTTCTGCAAATATTGGTTATGCCACTATAAAAAGCCCTGTTTCAGGGTATGTTGGAGCCATTCCTTATCGTCAAGGAGCCTTGGTAAGTCCAAGTGACCCATTGACAACGGTTTCACAGGTGGACAATGTTTTTGCATTCTTTTCCATGAATGAAAAACAGTACTTAAATATGCTTCAAATCACAGAAGGGGAATCTCTTGACGATAAAATAGGGAATATGGCTGAAGTGGAGCTTGAGCTTGTAAATGGTCAAATCTATTCGCATAAAGGAAAGATTAAAACGATCACAGGTCAGGTGAATCCAACCACTGGGACGGTGAGTTTTAGAGCAACATTTCCAAATCCAAATCGATTGTTAGCACATGGTAACAGTGGAAAGGTGCTTATTCCTAAAATTTATGAAGACAAACCTGTAATTCCTGAAGCTTCCATTTACGAGGAACAGGGAAAAACGTACCTGTATAAGGTCGGGGCAGATTCTGTTGCTGTGGAGGCATTGATTGAAATTGAGGCGAAAGTAGGACAGCTATTAATAATTGAAGAAGGTCTGAAAAAAGGGTGACAAAATAGTTTATCAGGGCCTTGACAAGGTGCGGGATCAGATGAAGATTTCACCTCGACTAGTACCTTTTGATAGTGTCGCTGGAAAATTAAAAGTAGCTTTTAAATAAAATAAAATGCTAAAACAATTTATAGACAAACCGGTACTATCTACTGTAGTGTCCATTTTAATACTTATTCTTGGTGTTTTAGGATTATTGTCCTTACCTGTAAGTCAATATCCGGACATTGCACCTCCAACAGTTAGAATTACAGCATTCTATCCAGGAGCTAACGCTGAGACGGTACTAGAAAGTGTAATTATACCCATAGAGGAGCAAGTGAATGGGGTGGAGAACATGGATTATATTACTTCTACCGCAAGTAATAGTGGAACAGCCACCATTCAGGTGTTTTTTAGACAGGGCGTAGATCCTGATATTGCTGCTGTAAACGTGCAAAATAGGGTGGCGAGAGCCAATCCACTTTTGCCTAGAGAAGTAGTTCAGTCAGGTGTGATTACCCAGAAACAGCAAACGAGTTCGTTGATGTTTTTTACCATGGTCTCAGACAACCCTGATTATGACGCCACTTTTATTCAAAATTACCTTAACATAAATGTTATCCCTACCATCAAAAGGATTAAAGGAGTAGGGGATGTTACGGTATTTGGCTCTAAAAATTATGCCATGAGAATATGGCTGAAACCTGATAAACTCACAGCTTATGGCTTGATGCCTTCAGATGTGACTGCGGCCATAAACGAGCAAAGTTTGGAAGCTGCAGCGGGATCTATTGGGCAGAACAACGCACAGGCCTTCGAATATGTAATCAAATATGGTGGCCGTTATAAAAATGAATCCCAATATGAGGACATCGTTATCAAGGCATTGGGTGATGGACAATTCTTGCGTTTAAAAGATGTTGCTGATGTAGAAATGGATGCACAGGGATACTCTGTGATGTCCTTTACCAATGGTAATCCTGGGGTAAGTATGGCTGTCTACCAGACACCTGGATCGAATGCCCAGGAGATCATCGACAATGTGAAAGCATCTTTGACCGAACTTGAAAGCCGTTTCCCCAAGGGCTTGTCCATTTTCATTAATTTTGACACCAATGATTTTCTTAATGCTTCTATAGCTAAGGTGACGACAACCTTGATCGAGGCCTTTATACTGGTATTTATAGTGGTATTTATTTTCCTTCAGGATTTTAGATCTACCTTAATTCCAGCTATTTCAGTTCCCGTGTCTATTGTTGGTACATTCTTTTTCCTAAATATATTAGGGTATTCAGTTAACTTATTGACCTTGTTTGCTTTGGTTCTTGCCATAGGAATTGTGGTAGATGATGCCATTGTGGTAGTTGAAGCCGTCCATGCCAAAATGGAGGGCGGAGTGAAAAAAGCACGTAACGCTACTCATCAAGCCATGGATGAGATTACCGGTGCTATCATATCGATTACACTGGTAATGGGAGCTGTATTTATACCTGTAACTTTCATAACTGGGCCAACAGGTGTGTTTTATGAGCAGTTTGGGGTCACTTTAATGATCGCAATAGCCATTTCAGCTGTCAATGCATTGACATTAAGTCCTGCACTTTGTGCACTGTTATTGAAACCTCATGAAGACCACCCTGACAAGAAACTTAGTTTGGGTAAACGTTTCTTTAAAGGTTTCAACAGGGCATTTGATGTCACCACTGCGAAGTATGTAGGAGCATTAAAATTCTTGTTTCGCTTCAAGTGGATTACAGGTGTTATAATTATTGGTTCCATTGGAGCGATTATTTGGGCAGCTGAAAATACACCAACTGGTTTTGTCCCCGAAGAGGACAGGGGCTTGATATTTACTGACATTGTATTGCCTGAAGGTGCATCTCTTGACAGGACAGTTGCTGTTACAGACCAACTAATGAATGCTATAAAAGATCTTCCAGGAGTAGAAGGTGGATCCATGGTCAACGGTTTCAGTCTTATTTCTGGAGAAGGTAGTAATTTTGGTTTAGGTTTTATTCGTTTAAAACCTTGGGACGAAAGGGGAGATGAATCTTTATCTGCCAGGGCTTTGATAGGCCAAATGTTCGGTATAGCTGCCGGTATTCCTGGGGCAAAAATCCTATTCTTTGCTCCACCTAGTATTCCGGGATTTGGTGTTTCTTCAGGTTTTGAACTTAAATTTTTGGATCAATCCGGAGGGAGTTTTAATCAATTGGATGTAGAGGTAAAAGAATACATGGGCAAATTGATGGCCAGACCAGAAATTCTATATGCCCAAACAGCCTTTAGTACTGGTTACCCTCAATATGAAATGGTACTCAATATTCCTAAAGCCAAGGAGGCGGGAGTGAGTGTAAGTAGTATTTTAGGTACACTTCAAGGCTATATTGGAAGTATTTATGCTGCCGATTTCTCCAAATTTGGTAAGCAATACAGGGTGTATATTCAGGCAATGCCTCAAGATAGGTCTGAAGTTGATGACCTAAATTCCTTATTTGTTAGGAATAGCAAGGGGGAGATGGCACCTATTTCAGAATTTCTTACCTTAAAAAGGGTTTATGGGCCACAAGCTGTAACTCGGTTTAACCTTTTAATTCTGTAGCCATCAATGGTGCTGCCGCTCCAGGCTATAGTACCGGTGATGCAATCAATGCCATCCAAGAGGTCAATGAGTCAGGGTTGCCAAGAAACTTTGCTGTGGATTATTCTGGTTTGACCAGAGAGGAAATCAATGCAAGTAGCCAAACTACCTTTATCATATTATTGAGTATACTCTTTGTTTACTTCATATTGGCTGCGCAATACGAGAGTTATCTTATTCCTTTTGCAGTTTTGTTGTCTTTACCTGTAGGAGTGATGGGGGCTTATTTGACCACCTACTTCCTGGGAATGGAAGCCAATATTTACTTTCAGATAGCAATGGTCATGCTTATAGGGCTATTGGCCAAAAATGCGATCTTAATAATAGAGTTTGCCATGCAAAGGAGGGCTGCTGGGGCTTCAATTGTGGATGCCGCATATGAGGGTGCCAAAGTAAGGCTTAGGCCTATTCTTATGACATCTTTTGCCTTTATAATAGGATTGTTACCGCTGGCTTTTGCCAATGGGATTGGTGCCGCAGGTAACAGGTCTATTGGTACAGGAGCTGTTGGAGGCTTGCTGATTGGTACTGTTCTGGGTGTTTTTGTCATTCCTATTTTGTTCATATTATTTCAATGGCTTCAGGAAAAAATTAGTCCAAAAAAAGAAGTTGAAGCTTTAGATAACGCTTAATTACTATGCTTAATAAAAGTCTATTTACACCTTTTTTGCTATTGATTTTATCTTCCTGCTTTGTGGCTAAGGATTACCAACAGGCTGATGCAGTAGTGGATGAAGATTATTTCAGAACAGATTTATTGCCTGAGGACAGTGTTACGATGGCAGACTATTCTTGGAGAGAAGTATTTACTGACCCACAATTGGTAGGTTATATTGAAGAAGGATTGGAGTCCAATATTGATATAAGAATGGCTTTACAAACGATTCTTGGGGCACAGTCTTACTACAAACAAGGAAAGTGGGGGCAATTGCCCACCTTGAGTGGCACAGGCAAGGTTACCCATCAGGAATTGTCAAAAAATTCTCAGTTTGGATCTTTCTTTGATGGCGGAATTACCCAGTATGAAGTTTCTGCAGGTTTTTCCTGGGAGGCAGATGTTTGGGGTAAAATCAGAAGTCAACGCAGGGCCTTTGAAGCATCTTATTTGCAATCAATAGCGGCACATCAAGCTGTTAAAACCAGGTTGATTAATGACATTGCCAACCTTTATTTTAGGCTATTGGCCTTGGATCAGCAATTGAAACTGACCAATGAAACAATCAGTAATAGGGAGCAGGCCTTGGAAACTACCTCCTCCTTAAAAATCGCAGGGATTGTAACTGAGGTAGGAGTGAAACAAACTGAAGCCCAGCTTTACACGGCCAAGGCATTAAAGGTGGACTTACAAAGAGACCTTCACCTGGCTGAAAATACGCTTGCCATTCTTTTGGCAAGATCACCGGAAGACATTCCTCGCGGTGAGCTGGACGATCAGCACCTTCCTGAAGAACTCTCTATCGGTTTTCCAGTTCAACTGCTACGCAATCGTCCGGATGTATTTGCTGCGGAATATGGGCTTATCAATGCTTTTGAAATGAGCAATGTGGCGAAGACAAATCTTTATCCTTCATTAACCATTTCAGGTACAGCAGGTATCCAAGGCTTGGAATTGGATCAGTTGTTTAGCCTTAATTCAGTTTTTGCGAATGTTATTGCCGGATTGACACAACCAGTTTTAAATGGCAGAAGGCTAAAGACCCAGTTTGAGGTGGCATTAACTCAGCAAGAGCAAGCGTATCTTTCTTTTAGAAAAACGGTGTTAAATGCCGAAAAGGAGGTTTCTGATGCGATCTATACTTTTGATTCAGCCAAAGAAAAGGAAGGCTTGCTTAAAAAGGAATTAGATGCCTACCTAGTGGCCATTGAATATTCCGAAGAGTTGTTGGACAATGGCATTGGAAATTATTTGGAGGTCATCACTGCCAGGGAAAATGCGTTGAATTCTGAAATCAAATTAATTAATAGCCGTTATAACCAGATGGAAGCCCTTACCAATTTGTACAGGGCACTTGGAGGGGGATGGCAATAAGTCCATTGAGAGATGATTGCTTGCATTGGGTTAGTACAGTTCTATAACTATTTAGGACATTAGATAACTTCTTGCTTTCAGTTGTTATCTCCTACGCTTTTTATTTACTATCAAGTCCCTACAGGGTTTAGCATGTTTACAAAGCTAGAACCTGTAGGGATTTTTTAATTTAAAGGATTAGAATAGTGAGTGACGTTTGGATACATAATCCCAGAAAACACTTTTGGTCTGCTTGATTTCCTGATTTCTAGGTTAAGGAATGCCTAATTCAAGTAGCCTTTAACTTTTCTCCATAGCCTAAAATAAAATTGCCACAGGTTCAGGCCTGTGGCAATTAAATAAAAACAGTAAGACTATCTAATTCACTTAGTAATGGGATTAGAATTTGTATTCATGTGGAAGGATTGGTATTAGAAGCGGCGTTTTTGTCCACTAAATTCCATCGCTTCACCTTTTCCAAATCCATAGCTTAAGCCGAATGTGACAAACCTTCCTCGCATTCTATGGCTGTATTGTGAAAAGTTGCTTTGGATTGTTTCACTTTCAAATATCCTACTTGCAAAAGCATCTCTAACACTAAGATTAAGGATTACTTTTCCTTTAAGTATTTTTTTCCTGACACCAATGTCAGCCATTGTGTAGCCACTCATCAATTGTTGAAATGTTTGTCTTTTTGATTGGTAATTCCCAACGAGCTCCAAAGCGAAGTCAGCAGGGAAATCAATTTTTGTAGTTAACCTTGAAGACCATTGGTCAGCATTGAAATCAAAATCAGTAGCTTCGAAAGTTCCTTCTCTATGGAAATAGTTATAATTGAAATCCCCGTTAAATGACAACCAATCCAATGGGGTATATTTACCGTTCACTTCCCAACCAGTTGTTTTATTCGTGCCAATATTCATAGGCATAGAGATGGCTACATCCCCTTCAAATCGGGTGACATTCTCCACTGTACTGGTAATGTACCTGTGATAAACGGAAGAGCTTAAAGAGAAGGCTTTGTGATCAAATATCCCAGTTATTTCATAGCTATCCGTTAATTCAGGTAGCAAATCTGGATTTCCTGTTCTAATACTGTAATTGTTCCGGATATTATAATAAGGATTCAAGTCAAATAGCCTTGGTCTGGCAATTCTTCTTGAATATCCAGCCTGAAGTGAAAAGTTGTCCCTCATTTTATAAGAGGTATGAAGCGTAGGGAAGAGATTAGTGAAATTCCTGTTGTTTTCCTGGTTATTTTGTTCCAATAGAGTGTGAAGGTCTGTGTTTTCTAACCTAAGGCCTAATTTTATCCCTGCTTTTTCCCCTTCATAAGATCCGGTACTGTAAACACCCAAAACCTTTTGGTTGTAGATAAATGAATTGGACAAATCTGTAACTACCATCCATTGATTATCCTCCCAGTTGCTGATTGAATAATCATTTCCTACATCTGTAATTAGGTATTGACCACCGGTTTCAAAAGTTATCTTTTCCGTAAAAGGCTGGGTATAATCGGCTTTGAAAGTATATTCTACTTGTCCAAAGTCTGTTTGAGTTTGCTGTTGGTCACTGAGTGCTTCTTCACCAAATTCCGGCGTATTATTGAAGGCAGATTTTTGATCTTTAGAAAATGAGCTACCCAATGCGCTTACCAATAAATAATGGTCTTTCTTATCAGAGAAATCTCTTTTGTATTGCATTTCAAATTGCCATTTAGGATTGGTTGCGGAAGTAACCTCATCCCTTTGCCATGCAGAGGAAACTACATTGTCGGCTCCTATAGTGCTATAGTTAATTAGTGATGTTTCTGATTCCCACTCATAGGCAAAGTTACCGGTAAGGGAAAGTACATTGTTGTCATCTATATGGTAATCAGTTCCTAAAATAACATTTAGGAAAGACTCTCCTTTGTCCCTTTCTCCATAATTGTTTATTTCAGTATTGGCTGTTTCATTTCTGTTATAGCCTTTGTATTTTTCCGGGAATTTGCGTTTACCGACACCAATTTGACTGAAGAGATTGAATTTTTCTGTTCTTTTATTCAAGCTGAATCCTAGGCTATGGTTATCTGGTACACCTGTATTTAAAGAGACAGAACCATTAATACCACGTTTCTCTTCTTTCTTTAATACGATATTGATTATTCCGGATGTTCCTTCAGCATCGTATTTTGCAGAAGGGTTGGTAATTACTTCCACGCTTTCTATCATGTCCGCTGTCAAAGTACCCAATGCACTTCCTCCATCACTTGTCAAAACGGATGGTTTGCCATTAATCATGATTTGAACGCCACCAGCTCCTCTTAATTGGATCTGACCTTCTATATCTACTGTTACCGATGGTACATTGTTTAAGACTTCGAGTGCACTTGCACCTGTACTACTCAGGTCTTGACCCACATTGAAAATCCTTTTGTCTAGGCGAAATTCTGTTGATGATCTTTCGCCTCTTATTACCACTTCGTCCATCAATTTGCTGTCTTCTTCTAATAACACAGTCCCGAAATCAACTTTTCCATTGCTAATTTCATATTCGGTAATGGTCTTTGAAATAAATCCTATGAAACTTATTTCAAGGTTAAAAGTTTTGTCTTGGGTAATTAACAAAAGACCACCATCTGCTTTTGTTGTGGTTCCTACCAATAGATTACCTGATTCTTTATCTATTAATTTAATTGTAGCAAACTCAACAGGTGTTTTGCTACCGGCCACCACCACTTTGCCGGATACTTCTATATCCTGTGCTTGTGTAGAAAAAAGTGTCACAAATAAAATGGTGACAAGTGTTAGAAGTGATTTCATATGGTTAATTTTTTGAGTTGATTATGTGAATTAGTGAATAAAATCCGAACATTTAAAAAGTATTCGGTAAAACGGTTCAAATTGTCTGTTAAACGACAAATATGTGATATACACGTTATTCATGTTGTTCGCAGGGAAAAATGGGCTGTTCATCTTATATATTTCCAAGAGACTTCCTAATTTCTATATTTGTACCATGAAAAGGCAACCAATAGAAAATAGCTTAGCCAAAAAGGAGGTTTATTTTCAACTTGTGCTTCATGCATTGGTTTTTAGTTTCTATGTGATAGACAGCAATCACCCTAGTAAAGTCAACACTTTTCATTGGTACGATGTAGTGTATTTTTTAAATTATACGATAGCTAATCTCATCATTAGTTATGTGTTATTGCCCAAGTTTTTTTATGCCAAAAAATACATTGCTTTTTTTGGGTTGACAGTTATAACCATTGCCTTTGTTATTTTGTTAGAAGAACTTGTAATTGAAAAATGGTATTTTCCAGATTCCAGAGGAGCAGGTTTTCCGGGAGTTATCTTTAGCCTTGGGCAGGTACTGCCTGTGATTGTTATCCTTTCGGGATTTAAGTTTGCTTGGGATGCACTTCGCAATCAGCGGAAAGTAGAAGAACTAAAAGCCATTATTAAAGAAAGTGAGTTGACTTTTTTAAAGTCGCAGATTAATCCTCATTTTCTATTCAATAACCTTAACAACCTGTATTCTTATGCTGTAGTGCAATCTTTAAAAACGCCAGAAATAATACTAGAATTAAGTTCTGTGCTTCGTTACATGCTTTATGAGTGCAAGGAAGCTTCTGTTCCCTTAACCAAAGAAATTGAACACTTAAGAAATTTTACGCGCCTTTATGAAATGCAAATTGAAGAGAGGGGGGAGGTCACCTTTGATGCACCCGTTGGGGCTACTGGTTTTAGTATTGCTCCTCTCATTTTAAATGTTTTTATAGAAAACGCCTTCAAACACAGTCAAAGTGGCCAATCAGAGCAAATTAAAATTGCCATTCGATTAACCATCAATGAGGACGGTAAATTAAATTTTGTTTGTCAAAATAATTATAAGAATGTAAATCAAAAATCGAACTCTGGAAAAGGAATAGGCCTTTACAATGTAAAGAAAAGGTTACACCTGCTTTATCCTGATAGTCATGTCCTGGACATACAGCAGACCGATTTATTGTATAAAGTTAGCTTAGAAATGGTTTTGAATAAAGACTAAGATGAATTGTATCATAATTGAAGATCAACCACCAGCGCAAAGGATACTCAAAAAGTACATTGATGATTTGGGTACCCTCAAGCTCAAAGGGACTTTTAGTGATCCCATATTGGCAATGGAGTTTTTAAATTCCAATGCCATTGATCTGATTTTTCTGGATATCCATCTGCCCAGATTGACTGGTTTAGACCTGCTTAAAAGTCTAAGCATAAAGCCACATATTATCCTTACTACAGCTTATTCTGAATATGCGCTCGAAAGTTACGATCTTGATGTAGTAGATTATTTATTGAAGCCGTTCTCGTTTTTGCGTTTTGTGAAAGCCGTTAGCAAAGTTCCTGGGCCAAAAGAAGTAAACCCCGCCGAGAGGGTATCTTTTAAAGCCAATAGTAACCACAAGAAGGAACACTTTATCAAATTAGGATATGACCATGTTAGAATCTCATTTGAAGATATAATGTATATCCGCGCAGATGGAGATTATTGTGACATTATCCTTTCGGACAAGAAGTACATCTCTTCTGAACCGATGAAGAAATGGCTTGAATTATTGGATGGCCAACAATTCATCCGTATTCACAAATCATTTATGGTAAATATTGCCAGAATAGAGAAGGTGTCTGGTAATTTAATCACCTTAATCAATGGAGAGCAATTGCCAATTGGTCGCGCATTTAAAGAGGGGTTTTCAGAAAGATTTCTCAAGTAATTGGCTTAATCTAATTCTTTTATTTCAATATGTTTAAATTCCACACCTTGCCCTTCAGCTTGCAAGCCAATATAACCCTCTTTTAGCATTTGTCCATCTACCTTATACGCTGGATCAAAACGTTGGGCAACACCACCGCCGACTTGGGGATGGGTATATTCCAATACTATTTCACCATTAACTTTATGGATGACTATAGAATCCCCATAAACGATCAATTCTGCATGCACCCATTCATCCCATGGGAAGGTAGGTGAACTTGAACTGATACAATGTCTTGGATCCATCTCTCCATTAAAAAATACTTCAGTACCCGGAGAGCACATATTACCGGTAGGTCTGGGTTTTCCATCTCCGGCATCTGCCAGCATTTGATATTCCACTGAAATAGGCCAGTCTTGCTCTTTTAATATAGTTTCTGGATCTTGGGAATGAAACATTACGCCACTGTTTCTATAAGTGTAGCTTGGTGCATCTTCCATCCATTGGTCGGTGAAGCGGTAATCAAACTTAAGGTGAAAGGAGGAGTAAGGTTTTTTGTAAAACAAATGACCATATCGTTCATCAAAACTTTCATAATCCTCATAATTGACCTGAATCATTCCATCCACTACCCTGAAAGTATTTGCATAATTGTCACCAGATTCATGGTGCTGCAACTTAGCTGTCCATCCTTCCAAATCTTTGCCATTAAAAATGGTTTCCCATTCTTCTTCCTCTAGGGTATTTTGTGCAGTCCTGGATTCACTTTTCCCACATGAAGTGAAAATTATAAATAAAAAAAGCACAGCTAATAAATGGGTCAGCTGTTTTTGTTGATTATAGATCAAAGACCACTTCATTTTTCTAGTTTTTATGGGTAAATTATTATCAAAGGCTAATTTAGGGAATTATTATTTGAAAGGCTTTCATGCATGTGAAGGGTAGAAAATTCAATTCTCCCAGTTTGGCGATTAAATAAAGCAGAACACAAGCCAATATTCCCCTTTTTAATTTCACTGTTTAAATAAGGGTTGCTAGCTAAAATTAAAGCTTTAGAATATTCCAGATTCCATCTTACCAATCGATCTGACCATTCCTCTAAATTATCAAGTGAAATGTCTTTGGGTTCGAAGATTTTCGCTTTCAGGGAAGGAGCCAGTAAGGTGCTCTCTGGGGCATTTGGTGATGCTACTATGTTTTTCAAAGAGGCAGCTATTAATTTATTGGGAGTATTTCCCATAATAAGAATCAATTTAGCATGCTGTTTCCTGCATGAAATTTCAATGGTTTCAATAAGATGGGTGTCGAGAATGTTTGCTGCAACTTTTAAAGGAATAAGATCACCAATACCAGTGTTCATTAACATATTAAGTGGTTCTCGCATGTCTATACAGTTAACCACCACTGCCAAAGGAGCATCTTTGATGAAGTCTTTAAGTTTTTGTTTTGAAAACGCCGAGAAACCAGGTCACCATCAATGTATCGTTTGTTGCCTTCCGTTAAGAAATCCAGTATTTTTTGGGGTGACTTTAGGTCATTTCTGTCTTGAGAATTCTTCCTGTCAATTTTAATTATTTTCTTGGGGGAATAGTTGTCTCCCAAGCCTATGATGTTGAACTCTATATTGTTTTCTTTTGCAAAGGTATGTTTATAATCTTCAAAAATTTCTAGAATATCAGGTTCTATATAGGATGAAAAGGAGGCATCAATAATTACTTTGGTCCCTTTTGGTAAGTTCCAAAGTGTACTTTTTATGGCTGGTTTGTTTAAAAATGACACTTCATTAGACAACTCCAGGCGAACCGTTTTATTTTATTGGTAGGGTTGGTTGCTTCTATATAATAAGGATTGTGGAAATTACTTCTAAGTAAAAAGAAAACACTAACTGCGGATCCTATCATAACGCCTAGCAGGACATCTGTTATTAGAATAGCTATTACAGTGACCGCAAAAGGTAGAAACTGAACCCAGCCTTTTTTATACATCTGACGGATGATATGAAAAGAAGTAAGCTTGTAACCTACCAAAAGCAATATCGCCGCTAGAGAAGCCAAAGGAATTAGATTGATGATGTTGCTCAAAAACAAGACACTTACCATTAATAGTAAGCCATGAATCAGGGTTGACAATTTGGATTCAGCACCGGCTTCAATATTTACAGAACTACGCACAATTACTGAAGTAATGGGTATGCCTCCTAATAATCCGGAAAGGGTGTTTCCTATACCTTGGGCGACCAACTCTTGATTGGGTGGGCTACGTCTTTTGTGCGGATCCAGGTTGTCAGTAGCTTCTAAGTTTAAAAGCGTGGCAATGGACCCAATAATGGCAATGGTAAAAGCATAAGTCCAAACTTTTCTATCATTAATGGCTGTGAAATCTGGAAAAGTGAACAATGATCCAAAGTGACTGATCTCTGGAATATTGACTAGATGTACGCCATCTAGAAAAAGGGAAGGAATAAAAATTTTGAAAAGCTGGTTCAATACTACTCCAAGGATTACGACGAAAAGGGAAGGTGGAAACAGTTTTAAATGCTTTAAGGGTGTTTTGTCCCAAAAAATCATAATACCTAATGAAATCAGGGAGAGCAATATTGCACCTGGCTCCATGGATGTAATGACCAAAAGAATCCGTTCTTGCAGACCGGTGAAAACATCTTGAGAATAATTTAGAAGCCGACTTTTATCAAGTTCAACACCCAATGCATAGGGTAGCTGGGAGAATACCAAGATCAAACCAATAGCGGCTAACAAGCCTTTAATGATATTGGTAGGAATATAGTCGGCAATTCTACCGGCTTTTAACAAACCTAGAATTATTTGAATTAATCCTCCTATTAGAAGGGCCAAAAGGAATACCTGAAAGGAACCCAACAACTGAATGGCGACCAATACAACTGCTGAGAGACTGGCTGCGGGGCCGGAAACACTAGTGTGAGACCGACTCATTAAGCCTACAACAATTCCCCCGATCATTCCAGAAATTAGCCCAGAGATCAAAGGTGCTCCACTAGCGAGCGCTATTCCCAAACACAATGGGAGCGCAACCAGAAAAACTACAATTCCAGAAGGGATGTCCTTGGAGGGGTTGTAGCTTAACTTCTGTCCCAATACTCCGATTTGCTTTTTGTCCATATAATTCTGAATAACTGTTTTCTTATCAATAAATTACGAACAGGTTAGTTTGAGTTATCGCTAAATTCAATGACGAATAAATACAATTGAATGATGATTAATTACCTTCCAAACCAAATCCTTAAGACAAAAATAGAATAAGAATTGGAAATTTTATTCTCCGTCTAAAATATATATATCATCTAAAAAAATTATATTTATCTATTCAAGTTTTATTTACATAGAATGAAATAACCCAATTTAGCTATGAGAACTGCAAAGATGTATATTCCTATAATTGTAATTCTTCTATTGTCCTATAGTATTAGTCCTGTAATAGGTCAAAATGATTCAAATCACTTTTTATATGGGGATTTACTTCCAGATGCACCTGAATTGGCAGAAAGAGGAGACTACCTGATAGGTGTTCGAACTTTGGAGCTAATTCATAAAAATCAGCCCGACGTAGCCAATTTCACTAAAGACGCAAAACCTAACTATGACAGGCCTTTAAAAGTTGAGGTTTGGTATCCAGCGGCTATAAGCACCATGCCAGAAACCAGTTATAGTGATTTTATAGGGGTGGCAAATGATGAAAAACGACCCCTCAGCCCATTTTCATTCAAAGGTAGGGCAGAACGTAATGCCTTACCAAAAAATGATGTAGGAGCATTTCCTTTGGTGATCGTTTCCCATGGCTATTTGGGGTCAAGGTACCTAATGACTTATCTTACCGAAAATCTAGCATCAAAAGGCTATATAGTTGTAGCCATTCACCATACAGAATCTACTTTTGAGGATCCAGGTAAATTTTCAAGTACGCTTTACCACCGACCTTTGGATGATTTATTTGTTTTAAATGAAATGGCCCAAAAGGGAAGTGAAGGAGCAGAAGGGTTTTTGGCGGGTATGATTGATGCCGAGAATACTGCATTGGTAGGCTATTCAATGGGCGGATATGGCGCATTAAATGCTGCAGGGGCTGGTTTTTCACCTGCTTTTGGTGGTTTCTTTGGTCAAATGTCAGGAGGTAGTGATAAGATAACGGAGCGTAGTTTAGCCAATCCATCGTATGCGTCTACTGTTGACCCGCGGATAAAAGCGGTGGTGGCTTTCGCCCCTTGGGGAATGGCCAGAGGAGTATGGGACAGTGAAGGCTTGGCAAACCTTAAGCTCCCAGTGTTTTTTGTGGCGGGTGACCAAGATGATATTTCGGGCTATGAGGATGGAATCAAGGCGATCTATGATGGTGCTGTCAATGCTAACCGGTACTTGCTAACTTATAAAGATGCAAGGCACAATGTAGCACCCAACCCACCGCCAGCAGAATCATTCCAAAAGGGCATGCATCTGGATGAATACCTGAGGTATGCAGAGCCTGTTTGGGACCAGAGAAGGATTAACAATATCAACCAGCATTTTGTAACTGCATTTCTAGGGATTCACCTTAAAGGAAAAGACTATGCTTCTTATCTTGATTTACCGGTAGATTCCTTGGAAGAAACATGGGAAGGTTTTAAACCTAGAACCTCCATAGGTTTGGAATTAAGGTATTTAGATGCTGAGAAGTGAATGCCCCTAAAATTTGACTTTTTAATGTTTTCAATTTAACCGCTATGAAAAACTTAAAATGGATACTGTCAATTTTTTCACTTTTGATTTTAAGTGCCTGTGATAAAAGTGATGAGGAATTGTCGCAAGTGACGGAGGTATCACAGTATGTGGATTTATTGATCAAAGAAAAATACACGGCCCTGGAGTTGCCGTCGTTTACAGCTGCAGAAATCCCTGACTTACTTGATTACAGAAACAGCAATCAAAAAATAACGGTTTTTCCACGCAATTGGATATCCTCTTATGCGACCAATGAGTGTACTTTAGGCATGTACGTGTTATGGACCATAGAGTCGATTCGCGCAGTGGCTAACAATAGTGACCTTTTGATCGGAAGGTTTCCTTCTCAAAACCCTATAGTGCAAAAAAGAGAAGCAGAATTCGAACTTGTTTATGATGAAGAATCACAGAAGAAGGTGGCTGATGCCTACATGAAATGGTGGCAGAAAAACCAAGACAAGCAATTTCAAGATTTTAAGGACATCGACCCATTACTTGATACTGGTCTTAGGTGGCATTAGCATGCAGAATGTATTTCAAAAAGGAGCACTGGTAAATACAGCCGTCCCCAACGAAGTTTAATTTGGGTTTGCCATTTTATCTGTGAAGAACTTGGTTTGCTTTAAATTTTTCACAGCCTTTTTAGCGTTCAATTATTCCCGTTTTCAATTTAAAAGTAAATCAGCAAATGTTGCAATCTGGGTTAGAAAGAATATTTAAATGGATAGCAATCGACTGATGTTCTATCGTTTAAAATGATATTTGTATATGATCTGAAAACCTGATGACATTTTTAGGGTGGAAATTCAAAGCTACTTTCGCCCTCTGATAATTCTATATTATAAAGATTACGGGTATGCATGAGTTAACAACAAATTTTATAATATTTGTGCTACCTTTAAATCCTGAAATCCCGATCTTAAACTCGATTTTCGAGTTAAACCCAAAATCCATTTAATTAAGCGTAACGCGCCTCAAAAATGAGTTTAAATTTGAGTTCAATATTAAAAATTGAAGAGCCAAACGAGTATTGGTTAATTTCTGTAATTAGTTTAGATATTGGAGCTGTTTTGGGTTTTTGAGGGGTCATTGAGTTTATGGGGAAATGGAGGGGATTACAAAATTTAAACCTTTTGGGCTGGTAAAATTAATGTCCAATTATTTCAACTTTAATCCGAATTACGCAATAGGGTTCGTACAGACTGTGCCACATTATAAGAGCGCTACTGCATAATTAGGGTTTAATCATCTGGAAATTTAAATGAACAGGAAAATAAAAGTTCTTTATATAAGCTATTTACAATTCAAAAAGAATTTTATTCAATATCCTTACCGGAAATTTAATTTTATAGAGTTATTTTTAATTTGGGTAAGTCAGAAAGTTACCCGTTCCCAGTTCCTAGTTTTGTCAGGTATTTTAGTGGGGCTTAGTGCTGGTTCTGCGGGTGTTATCCTTAAAGTATTTGTTCATTATATCCAATCTGCAATTAGTGCAGACGCTCCTTTAGAGGAAAGATTACTGATCTATGGGATTTTCCCGATGATTGGGATTACCCTAACTGCCTTTATCGTCAAATACTTTTTTAAAGGTGATGAGGAGAAGGAAATATCTTTTATTCTTAAAGACATTTCCAAAAAACAAAGCAAAGTTAAATTAAGTAAAATGTACTCTCAAATACTACAGAGTGGGATAACTGTAGGTTTTGGGGGATCGGTAGGACTTGAAACACCTATAGCTGTTACTGGATCTGCGATTGGTTCTAACTATGCCCAGAGGTACAGGTTGGGGTTTAAAGAGCGCACCCTCTTATTGGCTGCGGGTGCTGCGGCAGGTATATCAGCTGCTTTCAATGCCCCAATAGCTGGGATCATGTTTGCCTTTGAGATCATCCTTACAGGGCTTGTCTTTACAGATTTTATACCGTTAGTTATTGCTAGTATCTGCGGTAGTCTACTTTCTACAATTATCTTAAATGAGGACATTCTCTTTAATTTCCAGACACGAGAAACCTTCAATCATTTCAATGTATTTTATTTTCTGGGACTTGGGGTATTGACAGGTTTGTATGCCAGGTATTTTTTAGTGGTAGGGCAGAGGGTTCAAAAATTCTTTGACAGGTATAAAAAGCACGTACTTCTTAAGGCAGTTCTTGGAGGAGCTGTGTTGTCTATTCTTTGTGTTTTATTCCCGCCCCTTTTTGGAGAAGGCTACATGAATATCAGGACCATCTACCAAGGTGATGTTGATATGCTAATTGAGGGCAGTCTTTTTCGTTATATAGGGAATTCAGATGTTATCATCATAGTGTTTTTATCCCTAACCATATTGCTAAAGGCATTTGCTACAAGCATTACCCTAAGCTCTGGAGGAAATGGAGGGAATTTCGCGCCTTCCTTGATGGCTGGAGGGCTTTTAGGTTTCGTTTTTGGGTTTTCTTTAGAAATAATGGGTTTTACAGACGTGCCTACAACCAATCTAATGTTGGTAGGTATGGCTGGCGTGATGTCTGGAGCCATGTATGCCCCGCTGACGGCCATTTTCTTAATTGCTGAGTCAAGTAGTGGGTATGACTTGTTTATCCCTCTGATGATCGTCTCAGTGACTTCTTATATTATAAACCGTTCGTTTTCCCCAATCAATCCCTCTTTCAAAGAGTTGGCGGAAAAGGGGGATATTTTTACAACAAGGCAGGATCAGAATATTTTGTCCCACATTTCCCTTAATGATTGCATCAATCCTTCCTCTATTCTTATACGTACCACTGATAGTATGGAGGAAGTGCTTCATATCTTCAGAAATAGCGACCAAAATAGTATGGCTGTTGTGGATGCCAATAACGAATTTTGGGGAGTGTTGAACCGAGAACAATTGCGTCCATTCCTGCTTAATAAGGAGTCTGCTGACGGCACAAGTGTTACTCAGTTGGCCATAGCCCCTCCATTTATTATATCGCCCAATGATTCTGTAATGGAGGTAACCAAGATGTTTGATGAAGCAGATGTATGGCAATTGCCCTTACTTGATGAGGAACGAATGTTCAAAGGGTTTATAAGTAGGTCAAAAATATTAACCAATTACCGTGCTTTGCTAAGGGATTATTCTGAATAAAGAAGTTAACGAATGGAAAGGGGATAGGTATTGAATTTTTTGGCGCTTTAAGTAAATCAAAATTAAAGCGATATCCATCTTTTGGAAGATCTTATTAGCAATCAATTTTATGCAAAAAAAAACCTGATCGATTGATCAGGTTTTTTTATTCACTTTAACCACTAACAACCACAAATAAAATTTGTTTGCCGGGTGGCAAACAAAAAAAATTTGTTGTAGTCCGTACGGGAATCGAACCCGTGTTTCATCCGTGAAAGGGATACGTCCTAACCCCTAGACGAACGGACCAGAATAAGAAAAAGAGCATCATAGTGAAGTAGTCCGTACGGGAATCGAACCCGTGTTTCATCCGTGAAAGGGATACGTCCTAACCCCTAGACGAACGGACCATTTAATGACTGATGTGCTCTTTTCCTTAAATGGTGATGCAAATATAGGGTCTTTCAAGAACAAACCAAAACCCACCAAAAAATAATCCAAAACTAATCACAAACCTTTGAAAGTTAGGGGTAAAATTTATAGAAAGAAAATATTTAACTATGCGTAAACTTTATTTTTGCCAATTCTGTTTCATTATTGAACCCATAGAATAATAAATAAATTTAAAAAAATTAAAATTATGGCATTAAGATTAGGAGATTTTGCACCGGATTTTACCGCTGACTCTTCAGCTGGACAAATTAACCTTTACGAATACCTTGGAGACAGTTGGGGAATTTTGTTTTCTCACCCTGCTGATTACACTCCAGTTTGTACTACAGAATTAGGAGCGGCTTCCAAGTTAAAGGGAGAGTTTGATAAAAGAAACGTTAAAATGCTTGCCTTAAGTGTGGATGGCGCAGAAAGTCACAGGTCTTGGATCAAGGATATCAACGAAACCCAAAACACAAGCGTTGATTTTCCTATAATTGCGGATGAGGACAAGAAAGTTTCTGAGCTTTATGACATGATCCACCCCAATTCAAGTGAAAGTTTTACTGTTCGTTCCGTTTTTATAATTGGCAATGACAAAAAAGTAAAACTTATCATTACTTATCCTGCAAGCACAGGTAGGAACTTTGTTGAACTATTAAGGGTAATCGATTCTTTGCAGTTGACTGCTAATTATTCAGTAGCTACTCCTGCGGATTGGAAAAATGGTGAAGATGTTGTTGTTTCACCTGCCATTAAAACCGAAGACATTCCTTCTAAATTCCCTAAAGGATTTAAAGAAATAAAACCTTATTTAAGAATGACACCACAGCCTGATTTGAAATAAGTTAGGAAGAGGTATTGGGGCTGATCTATTTCAGCCCCTTTTTTTATGGCCAATTTTAAAATAGAGCTACCGAATGGGCCTTATAATTGGTGTTTTCTACGGGTAATGAGGCCATTGTCTTTAATACCTAGTAGTCATTTGCGCTTTTATAGCGTATTATAGAAGCGAATTCATTTTGTAATTACTAATGTTAAAGGACAAATCAGAAATTATGGGGTAAAAGTACTTGATTGGCCATTGTGAAGTTATTCTGGTTTTTACTTTTGAAATACTATTAGTAAAAGAGAATGTTTGATTGTTCATTTGTAGGTTAAATACTGTAGCTTAA
Organism: Cyclobacterium qasimii M12-11B; assembly: GCF_000427295.1. Classification (GTDB taxonomy): domain Bacteria; phylum Bacteroidota; class Bacteroidia; order Cytophagales; family Cyclobacteriaceae; genus Cyclobacterium; species Cyclobacterium qasimii. The sequence goes on from NZ_ATNM01000107.1 coordinate 55,550, forward strand.
AAACTGATAAAGATCATTACAAATTAAATTATATATGGGTTTAATTATTCGTATCATTCCGGAGATTTTTCAAAATGAATGGTAATAATACGTATTTTGGGATTCTAAAATTTCAGTAAGAAAAATAATTAATGGATAAGAGAATAATAAGTAGCATAATTGTTGGTTCAGGGAAATACTTGCCAAAAGAAGTTATCCCAAATGATTATTTTTTAACCAAAGAGTTTTATGACGCAAGTGGTAATAGGTTGGTAAAACCCAATGCCGATATTGTGGCAACACTTCAAAAAATTACTGAAATACGAGAGAGAAGGTATCTAGAAGAAAATTTAATGACTTCAGATATGGCCTATTTTGCGGCAAAGGATGCCTTGAGCTCAGCTGATATAGATGGAGAATCTCTGGATTACATTATTGTGGCGCATAATTTTGGAGACATTTTGAAGGATAATATCCGAATTGATACCTGTCCTACCTTGGCTGCCAGGGTTAAACACAAACTTGGTATTAAAAACCCCTACACAGTTGCCTATGATTTGCCATTTGGTTGTCCGGGTTGGATTCAAGGGATGATTCAAGCCAATTATTACCTTCAATCAGGAGATGCCAAAAGAGTGATGGTAATTGGTGCAGAAAATTTGTCACGAATTTCTGACCCTCATGACATCGACAGTATGATTTTTTCTGATGGGGCAGGGGCAGTCATTTTGGAGGCAAAAGAAGGAGACAGCAAAGAGGGTTTACTGGCACATATCACAAGATCAGACACCTTAGATCATGCCTTTTTATTGACCATGGGGCCATCCTACAATCCCAATCACCCTGACAATACCCGCTTTTTGAAAATGAATGGTAGGAAATTGTATGAATATGCAATAAAAACTGTTGCGCCTACCCTTAAGGAATGCCTTGAACGGGCTGATATTGATATCGAAACCCTTAAACATGTGCTAATCCACCAGGCAAATGCCAAAATGGATCACAATATATTAGAGCGTCTTTTTCTGCTTTATAACAAAACCGATATTCCAAAAGGTCTTATGCCAATGAGTATTCAGGAATTGGGTAACAACTCGGTGGCCACTGTACCTATTCTGTACGATTTGGTTGTGAAAGGGGATAAGAAAAATCATCAATTCAACTCAGGTGACTATTCCTTATTTGCCTCTGTAGGGGCAGGAATGAATATAAATGCTTTTGTTTATTTACATCCATAAAACTTAATTATTCATTTGCTATGATCAACAAAATAGATGCTCATCAGCACTTTTGGCGCTATGATCCTATTGATTATTCATGGATTAATGAGGAAATGCTTAATTTGAAGACCGATTTTCTTCCAGATGATTTATTGCCTGTTCTAACGGCGAACGGAGTTGAAGGAACAGTCGCTGTTCAAGCATTACAGGATGAGAAGGAAAACGAATTCCTTCTGGAGTTGGCAGAAAACCATCCTTTTATTTTAGGCGTTGTGGGATGGATCGATTTAAAGTCTCCGAACCTGGCAGCCCGATTAAGCAATTATGATGCTTTTAATAAGCTAAAAGGCTTTAGGCATGTTCTACAGGATGAAGAAGACTCTGAATACATCCTAAACGAAGCCTTTCAACGAGGGTTAAGCGCGATGTTTGATATTGGGTACAGCTATGACCTTTTGGTGCTTCCACATCAATTGAAAGGCGCTATTAAGACCGTGTCCAATTTTGAAAAAGGAAGCTTTATCTTGGATCACCTGGCAAAACCGGATATCAAGACTGGTCAGAATGAAAAATGGAAGGATAACATCAAAGCATTGGCTGAATTCCCAAACGTTTACTGTAAACTTTCAGGTATGATTACCGAAGCAGCATGGAGTCATTGGGAGGAGAAAGAATTTTATCCTTATATGGATACTGTAATGGAAGCTTTTGGAGAGGATAGGGTCATGTTTGGTTCTGACTGGCCCGTCTGCAAGTTGGCTGGTAGCTATGAACAGGTAATAGGATTAGTGGAAGGGTATTTCAAAGGGCATTCTGAATCCACATTGCAAAAAATATGGTATTCGAATGCGGTAAACTTTTATCGACTTTAAAATAAACATATTAATATGAAGAGATATTGTCTTGCTTTGGATCTAAAAGATGACCCTATAATCATAGAGAAATACATAGACCATCATAAACGGGTTTCTGATGCGATAATTTCAAGCATCAAGGGTGCAGACATAGAGGTAATGGATATTTACCTTACAGGAAACCGACTATTTATGATCATGGAAGTTGGAGAGTCCTTTTCTTTTGATGAAAAAGCCAAAATGGATGAAAGCAATGAGAAGGTTCAAGAATGGGAAGGGTTAATGAGTACGCTTCAACAAGCACTTCCTTGGGCCAAACCAGGAGAGAAATGGGTAATCATGGAGAAGATTTTTTCACTTTAAGAAAATATAAAATAGCATCTTTTTAAAGCCAAAAGCATTGGATTTTTAAACTTGATTTACAAACCTGTAGACTAAGTATTCAACCTGTTTGTCGGCAAGTAGATTTTTTAGTTGACTCAAAGTAGACCATAGGAGTTCATGGTTTACATCTCCTTGAGGGGCAAAATAGAATCGATGATTTCACTTTTTCCGTTTGAAAAATGCTTGTAATCTGCCAATATTTTTATACAAAATTATTATAGATTTTAACGAAAATAGCGGTAGTTTTAATCTATTATATGATTAGTTTAATGGCATATAAATTTAGGTATTTTGTATGGCATTAAATGTTTTTAATTAATTGGTAAAAAAATTAAACCACATCAGAATTTTATTTTTATGAAAACCAGTAGAACTTTAGTATTGTTTTTTGCTTGTTTGATGCTTAGTTTTTCAGCATTTTCCCAAAAGGATCATTTAAGCTCGCAGGCAGGAAGAGCCAATGTTGGGATTGGCGTTGGTCTTCCCTATGGAGGAATTGGATTACGTATGGGTACGAATGTAGCCAAAGGAGTGAATTTATTTGGAGGTGTTGGTTACCAGATTGCTGACATAGGTTACAACCTGGGGATAATTAAAGACTTTGAAAGCAAGGGTATGGCTCAATTTTACCTTTCAGGAATGGTTGGTACCAATGCAGCCATTAAAATTGATGGATTGCCTCAATCTAGCAAAACCTATTTTGGCCCCTCGCTGGGCACAGGGATTAAATTAAATAGCAATCGGAAAGAAGGGAATTTTTGGGATATGGGAATAATAATTCCTATCAGATCCTCTGTCTATAAAAGTGATTTGAACGGGTTAAAACAGGATGCACGAATAACTGGCCTTACCGAACCTTGGCCTGTTTTATTGGTTTTTGCGTATAATTTTAATTTGTAATTATAATTCTCAGCCTCACTGACACATAATTTTTTTTATTAAAGTAATCCCTGATAAGCAATGTCTAAATCAGGGATTACTTTGAAAATCATGCTACCATTCTATTTCACCTTTACATCCTTCCCCTTGAATTTGTTCCAAAGTGGGGTTATAACCATTGTTATTAATCGTTATTTCTGGATGCGTTCCTTCATTTACTAGCTTTGATAAAGCACAGTAATCGGTAAGCCAATCGTTGTTTGCAATTTCTATATTACTACTAAGGTCTACCGAAATCAAGTTTTCAAGCCCTTCTAGCGTGGGAAGGTTCGTATTGCCAATAATATTTAATCTTCTTTTAATTTTTTTAAGATTAGTTAATTCTTTAATATCTCTCAATGAGGTATTGCCATATAAGGTTAAAAACTGCATCTCATCTGCAACCCTTAGGCCTTTCAATGAAGTTAGATTATTACTATCCAAATCTAAGGAAGAGGTCACCGCACCTGTGAATCCGGTAAAATCCATAAGATCATACATATAGGTCAATCTAAGGGAGCCTATTGTTTCCACGTTTCGAAAATCCTCAAAGTTAACTATATCTATACCTTTAATTTCAAGGGATCCAATATGCCTCACATTATACAATCCCTCGAAAGAAATTTGTGCATCATTATCAGTAACCTCCATATAATCGATCTCCTGAACCTGATCCAGTCCTTTGAAATTGATTAATTTGGCATTATGATTTATAAAAACACTACCTAGTTTTTTTATTTCTTCTAAGCCATAGAGGTTTAACAAAGAGGGGTTATCAGCAATGGTTAAATTTAAGCTTTGGTTATCCGATAAGGATAAACCTTCTAGTGTTTCTAAACCAATATTTTTTTCCACAGTTAACTTCCAAACCGACTGGTTTATATTTTGCAATCCATGTAGGTTTTTAAGATGTGTGGTGTTTCTAATTTGGATTTCATCGTAAACATAGGTAATCAATTCCAATGGCGACAGGTCTACGATAGGATCTTCCCCTCCATCACCCTCAATGATAAGGCTTGCTATTGTACTCTTACCACATCTCATTGCCCAGCTGTTTAAATCTGTTTGGGTAGTTAATACCAGTACTTCAGGAAAATCACCCTCTGCACATTTAAATCCCGCCTCTTTCATTTCCACAATTAATGGCTGCTCTGCATAATCCTTTAGTTGGTCTAATGTAAGTGTATCCGTGAAATCATCAAAGTTGAAACTTTTTAATAGAATAGCATAACTTTCAGCAATGGGAAGTGTAACAGATTCATTAATCCCGGCAATTAGTTCCTGAGTGATGACTTCCCCGTCTGCGGTAATTTCTACTGACCCAGAAAGGAAGTCCATTAATCTTGTGTCAGTAACCATGGCTATAAAGATTTTATTAGATGTAGCAGTGACAATATCCAAAGCAAAGGACTGAAAACCAAAGTCGGCGGGGCTATGTCCTTCTGCAGCTACCACTTGCATGGAAATCTCCATTTCTGCTTCCTCTCCAATTTCAGTTTCAATGGATTGTAAATCAAAAGCCAAGGGCAATGACAAGTCTTGATTCTCACTCAATGTGGCGTTTTTCTTGGGAGTCGCTTCTACTATATCATTGTTATCATCCAACACATAAAATGCAACAACCTGATAGGATCCTTCTGGAAGAATGATCTTCTCTGTCAGGTAATGGTCTTCCATGTCCTGGACCTGAATGTTCTTGCTATTGTAGGAGGTCGTGTCTCCATCTGCTGTTTGTATTGTAATAATTGCTTTACTGTAAGCCGTTATCCGAAGTTGCCTTGAAGATGTGTTTGAAGTTTTGGCAATCTTAACAATTACAGCTGGTAATTTCTCTTCGGTTTTTGGATTTTCACCCGGATTTGCAATAGGGTCAGGATTTACGTCGGGCCCTTCGGCCTCTTCACATGAATGCAATGATGCACCAAGTAAAATGAAAACCACAAGGAAGAGGATACGAGATTTTAAATACAATTTTATCATGGTTTACACATCCCTCCTGAGATATCGTTTAAACTCGGATTATAGGCATTATTATTAATTTTCACTCCGAATTCTAACCTATCGGTTGAGGTGATTTTTACGTCTTTTAATCCGCAAAAATCTGTTAGAGATTCATTGTTTTCAATAGTAATCTTGTTAGGTGGGGAAGTAGTGTGACCGGGTGTTGCTATGATATAGAAGGACATTTCCGAAATACCCTCAAATCCGTTAAGGTTTTTAGTTTTGGATTGCCCTTGATTGCAATTGCATCATTAATAGTTTCTCCCGTTCCAATTGCACTTATGTCCGCTAAGGATTCATTGTAATATAGGTGAATTCCTTCTATCTCTTCATTGAAAAAGAGGGGTGTAAGTGTGGTGACCTTGGAGAGGAATTTGACAATCAATTCGCTAACCCCTTCACCATCGGTTTGAAGAAGTCCATTTAAATCAACTAAATTCTCGTTATCTTCCAGATGGAGATTTTCAATAAACATAAATCCACCTGCTTCACCACCAAATGAGATTAGTGAAGGGTTGTTTTTCACTGTCACTTTTGAATTTATTATTTCGGTTTGACTTGGGAAGTCCAGATGCGTGATATTGGTATTGGATTGAATGGTTATTTTCTGAAGGTTTGTAGCATTTTCAAAGCCGGAAAAATCAATAAAATGAACCATGCCCTCAATATGTAGCCGCTCAAGCTTGTCAGCAAGGTGTTCCAAGCCGTCAAATTCTTGAATGCTAGGATTATTGGTTAAGTTCAAGCCCGTTAAATATTCTAAAGAAGTAAAATCCGAAAAGGATTCCAATTTGGGATTACTTCTGATAATTAAATCCTGGGCAATTGTTTGTATATATTTCAGCCCTTCCAATGATTGTAAATCAGGGTTGCCTGAAATGATAAAGTTCTCATCCACCTGTTCAATGGTGGCCAAAGCCGAAAGGTCTTGTATAGGATCGGATGAACCTTCTGGAGTTTGGCCAATCGTTAAATTTCCATTGATAATATCATATCCTTTTAACCCAAAAGAGTCTACAGCTGCTTGGGAGCTTAATTGCACATCTCCATCAAAAGTACCACCTATATAAAACTCATCAGCGCGTTTTTTTGTCAATTCAATAATTAGCGGATGGTTTTCAAATAAAAGAAGACTGTCATAACTAATTTCCTTTTCAATAGGTTGAAAAGCTTTATAAGTAATTGTTAAATCGAAATTCTCACTATTCTTTGGTAGTACAATTTTATTCAACTTTCCATTAAGTTGCTGAGTCAATAGATGGTCACCCTGGCTAACCGTTAATTCTGCTGGGATAAAATCCATAAAGTCATCAACCTTTTCACGTACTGTAGAGATGAAAAAGTAAAAGGTCTCCCTAAAGCCAGCCATTCCGGATTCAAAACCGAAAGGTTCAGGACTTTTTCCAGCCGTAGAGATGATTTCAAGGTTCAAGTTTTGAGATTCACTTGCGGTGACTTCAAAAGGGATTGGAAGTGGTTGAGCTAGGAACTCTCCAAACTCAGAGCCTTCTATCGGTGTAGCATAAAGGATGTTTCCACTACTGTCCGTCAAATAAAATGCACTTATTTGATAGCTGCCTTGTGAAAGGTTTATTTCTTCAATCAGGATTTCGTCACCAAAACCCAATATTGGTAAGGATTTACGGTCAAAAATCGTTTGGGAACCATCCTCGTTTTCTATTGTAAGAACAACATTGTTCACTCCTTGAATGGGTAGGGCCAAGTTCCTACTGCTTTCATTTTCTACGTAACTTTCATTAACCTGAAAGCTTATGCTTCCATCAGTGGGCATTTGTTGCTCATATTCTGTAGTACATGCTCCCAAAACGATCAAACTCAAAAGTTGAAAGTAATGGGATATTTTCCATCTGTTCATATTTTTAAAAAAGGTTTTGTAAAACTAAACATTATTTTCAAATTGACGCTGAAGTATTTCAAATAATTAATAATGTATTTCAGATAATTTATAATGTCGTTTGTTTTGAAATAGCAAATTATTTTTATATTAATATTTCCTTTTTCTAATTTCGATTAGGAAATTTTCTTTGTGAAATTAATGAGATCCCTATTGGTTTAAAGACTAGCAACTTTTTGATTGAAAGTAGGCAGGTATTAAAATCTTTTTTTATTTATGTTTGTTAATAGATAAAGTTAAAGCAATGGAAGACATTTGGATAAAAAAATGGAATGAAAGGTATGGTGAAGAAGCCTATGCATATGGAGAAGCACCTAACTTATTTTTTGAGGAAAAAATCAAGGAATTAAAAGTTGGGAAAATACTATTGCCTGCAGAAGGGGAGGGCAGAAATGCCGTTTTTGCCGCTAAAATGGGTTGGTCTGTTTATGCCTTTGATCAGAGCGAAGAAGGAAAAAAGAAAGCCATTAAGCTTGCGGAAAAGAATAAGGTTGCCATAGACTATCAGGTAAATGATCTGGAATCAGTAAAATACCAGGAAGGTCAGTTTGATGTAATAGCATTAATTTACGCTCACTTTCCGGCGAACCTTAAATCTCAATACCACAAGGTATTGGATGGCTATTTAAAAAAGGGTGGGATAATTATCTTTGAAGCTTTCAGCAAGAAGAATTTGCAATATCGAGCGCAAAATGAAAAAATTGGTGGTCCAAAAGACCTGGACTCGCTATTTTCTATAGAAGAAATAAAAGCTGATTTTAACAATTACACTATCATTCAATTGGAAGAGAAAGAAGTGGTACTAGGTGAAGGTCTTTACCACAATGGCAAAGGGTCTGTTATTAGATTTGTAGGAATGAAACATTAAGATTATAAACCTTAGTAGCTTAATGTTTAACCTTGAAAAAGGATAGTTTTACTTAGTGTAACCAAATAGTGATTTTGGGAAAAAAACCAGAGGCATAATTATTTAAGCATAAAAAAAGGCTGCTTTTGTAAAAGCAGCCTTTTTAACTTACATGTTTTTAACTTCTCCGACGAGCTCATTGAGCACCTTCTTGGCATCACCAAAAAGCATTCGTGTTTTCGGGTCAAAGAAAAGCGCATTCTGAATCCCGGCATAACCTGAACTCATACTTCTTTTGATCACTATCACATTTGTCGCTCTATTCACTTCTAGTATTGGCATTCCATAAATAGGACTTGAAGGATCATCATTTGCAGCAGGGTTGACCACATCATTGGCACCAATCACCATTACTACATCAGTATTAGGGAATTTCTCGTTGATGTCATCCATTTCGATAAGCTTGTCATAAGAAACATCTGACTCGGCTAAGAGCACGTTCATATGACCTGGCATCCTACCTGCAACTGGGTGAATTCCATAAAGTACTTCAACACCTTTTTCTTCTAATATCTTCTCTAAATCATGAACAGCATGTTGCGCTTGCGCAACTGCCAAACCATATCCAGGTACAATCACTACTCGTTTGGCATAGGCCAATAAGATAGAGGAATCATAAGAATTGATTTCCTTGGCCACCTGATCACCATCCTGACCTGCCGCAGCAGTTCCAGCAGAAGCGCCAAATGAAGTGAATAGAATATTCGAAACAGAGCGGTTCATGGCTTTAGCCATTAATAAGGTAAGTAGAATCCCCGCAGAACCAACCAATATACCACCCATTAGCATTACCTTATTGTCATAAAGTAATCCTGTGGTAGCAGCTGTAACACCTGTAAGGGAGTTAAGTAGGGAAATCACTACTGGCATATCTGCACCTCCGATAGGATAAACGAACATCAATCCATAAATGAGGGAAAGCACCACCAATACATAGATTAGAGTTGGCTGTGGTGCACCAGAAGTAAGTATATAAGCAGCTAAACCTACTGCTATAGCGAGGACAACAAATCCAAGCATTTTATTGATACGAATATCTTTTAAAACACCCTGAAGTTTACCCATTGCAACCAATGATCCTGAAAACGAAACGGATCCAATTACTAAACTGGACATAAGTACCGCTCCTTTACCAATGTCACCAATAGGTAGGTCACCGTATTCAACCAAACCGATCAAAGCTGCTGCAGCTCCACCCATTCCATTGAAGAAAGACACCAATTGAGGCATGGCAGTCATCTGAACGGTTTTAGCGGAGTATAATCCACCTACTGTTCCAAGCGCCATTGCAATTAGTATAAGTGCCAGATTATCTAAACCTGGGGTTAAAAAGGAGGCTAAAATAGCCAATATCATTCCTGCTAGGGCGGTGCTGTTTCCTTTTCTCGCAGAATCCGGATGACTCATCATCTTGATACCAACGATAAAGAGTACCACCGCTACCAGGTAGCAAATATCTATTATCTGTAAAATCATGATTCTTATTTTTTACCTGGTTTTTCTTAAACATCTCTAACATTCTGTTGGTCACAGCAAATCCACCTACCACGTTTAAGGTAGCTAGCAATACTGCCAAAAAGCCTAGCGACAAAGCCAGGTAGTTGGAAGGGTCTGTTTTTCCTAAAACGATAATGGACCCTACAATCACTACTCCTGAGAGGGCATTAGACCCCGACATAAGTGGTGTGTGCAACACGGTAGGTACTTTGGAAATAACCTCAACGCCTACGAATATCGCCAGAATGAAAATATAAAGTTCTTGTTGGTTAATTGATATATATTCAATAATCGCTTCCATATTATTTTAATAAGGGTTCATAAACTATCGCTCCATCATGAGTGATGCAGGTTCCTTTAATTATTGCGTCCTCAAAATTGAGGTTTAATTGATCCTCTTTTAACAAGAGTTTCAATAAATTCTGTACGTTCTTACTGTACATTTTACTCGCATCCTGTGGCATAGTGGAAGGTAAAGCGGAGTTACCGATGACAGTTATTCCATCAATAGATACCGTTTCGTTGTTTTGCGTTCCTTCACAATTTCCACCATTTGCTGCTGCTAGATCTACTACAACTGCTCCTGATTTCATTTTTTCCAACATCGCTTTGGTAATCAGGATAGGCGCTTTTCTGCCTGGTATCAATGCGGTCGTTATGACTACATCAGATTTAATGATGGATTTCTCCAACATTTCGGATTGTTTTTGCTTGTATTCAGCAGATTGCTCCACTGCATATCCTCCAGCACCTGTGTCTTCTACAGCACCTGGAACTTCTACAAACTTACCACCTAAACTTTCTACTTGTTCTTTTACAGAAGGTCTGGTATCAAATGCTTCTACTACAGCACCAAGTCTTTTAGCAGTAGCAATAGCTTGTAAACCCGCCACCCCTGCACCAATTACCAATACCTTAGCCGGTGCAATAGTACCTGCAGCTGTCATTAGCATTGGAAAAAATCTCGGTAAGTTTGCCGCTGCCAATAAGACCGCTTTGTAACCTGATACAGTACTCATAGAGGACAATACATCCATACTTTGAGCACGCGAAATTCTTGGGATTGAATCCATACTGAACAAAGAGACTCCTGTGCCAGCAAGTGTTTTCATAAGGTCTTTCGCTACTAAGGGTTGGTATACACCAAACAAATATTTCCCCTTACTAAGTAACGCATGCTCTGAGGCATCCATAGGTGTGATTTGAAAAATCATTTCTGCTTCTTTCAAAACAGCTATGCGTTCTTTAACTTCAGCACCAGCTTCCAAATATGTGGTATCAGAAAGGAAAGAGGATTCTCCAGCCCCTTTTTCAATCAGGACTTTATTGCCTGATGCAGTTAGGACCTTTACAGCTTCCGGATGCAAGGAAACCCTGGTTTCCGGAGAAGGTTCTTTTAAAATTCCTAAAATCATAATGGTGGTTTATATAATGTAATCCAAACATTGAATTTCCAAAATCAAATCTAATCATCCCCTCACTCAACGGTAAGTATCAAATGATTTTGGCAGTGCAAAAAAAGCACTTTTTTACGGATTTTAGTGTAATGTTTGCCAAAACTTTCTCTTTTTAGGTAGATGAAGGATTTTTTCACCTATTGTCTCTAACATATTGAAAAATTTCCATCTTTTTAAGGAGTTTTATCTTCAAAATTGGACTTTGCTTTAATTTGATTTCTCTAAACTAAGTTAAAAAAGGTTAGACTTTAGAGATTTGCCATCTTTTTTCAACTGAATATTAATAGAGAAAGATCATTTTTTTGATCTGTTAATTAAAGACTTTAATGACTCGTAGATTGGGGGAAACAATCAGATGATTAATCAGTGAGTTTTCGATATATAATTATTGATTCAGTGAAAATTTATAAGATAAAACCACTAGGCCTCTTTTGAATAAAGGTATAATTCATTTTTTAAATTAAATTTAATACAAACCCTCTTATGAGGACCGCTTTAATTTCAAAAATGACTGGCTTAATCCTTTTTTTGGGCATTTAACTGTTCGCTTTTTCTTGTACAGACCCAAAGGAAGAAACAATTCACAACACTTATGCTACTAAATGGGGAATAAGGAAAGGTAAATGGTTGTACATTGATGATTCTACGGGTGGTCATAGGTCTTTGCCTGAATCCTTCATGGCACTGAAAGGATATTCTGATTCGAGACAGCAGGACTCCTCTTTGATATTGAAGAAGACCCAGAGCAAAGAGTGAATTTGTACCTGGATAATCAGGATAAGATAAAAGAGATGGAAATGCTACTAAAAAACTACCGCCAATCCAAAAGGACTGTTTCAACAAAAATAAAAAAGTGACAGCAATTTTGACTGGTAAATAGCAACAAACCAATTCTAAAGTGTTTATGGTATTTATATTAATGTCTATTTCCTTTTTCTTGCAGAATAAATTTATGCTATTATTATTTTATAACTTTAGGTCAATCCAATTACTTTAAAAATATAAAAATGAAAACATTGCTTGTCTTATTTTGTCTGGTAGGCATTCTTATGCCAGTTTATGGTCAAAAATTTGAGCCAAATTACGATGAGGACAAGGTGCCTGACTACCAGTTACCCAGCCTGCTCACCATGGAAAGTGGTAAAGCCATTACCAACAAAAGGCAATGGGGGAAAAGGAGGGCAGAATTAATTGAAATTTTTGAAAACGAAATTTATGGTAAATCTCCCGAATGGGATGGTGAAATCACCAGTGAAATGCTATTGGAAAATAAGGATTATTTAAATGGGAAAGCCACTCGCCAGGTAGTAAGGCTAACCCTTGAAAGGGAAGGTGAATCCCTCTATTTGGATCTTTTGGTATTTTACCCCAATTCAGGTAAAAAGGTACCAGCATTTTTAGGACTCAATTTTTATGGCAACCATACTATTTCTTCTGACGATCAAGTCGCTGTACCTGATACCTGGGTTAGAAACAATGAAGCCATGGGAAGTGCAAACAATAAGCCATCTGAAAAGGGTAGAGGCTTGCGAATTGACAATTGGCCCTATGAGGATATTTTAGCTAGAGGTTATGGCTTGGTTACCCTTTACTATGGTCAAATCGATCCGGATTATGCAGATGGATTTAAGAACGGCGTTCATGCTTTGTATCCAGATGAGCAAAGAGAAGCCAATTCCTGGGCTAGTATCGCTGCCTGGGGCTGGGGCTTATCACGTGTTATGGATTATATGGAGAATCAAGATTGGCTGGACAGTAAAAAAGTTGCCGTTCTGGGACATAGCAGGTTGGGAAAAGCAGCTTTATGGGCTGGAGCAACAGACGAACGTTTTGGTATGGTGATCTCAAACAATTCAGGTTGTGGGGGAGCTGCTTTGTCTCGCAGAGCCTATGGAGAAACTATCGGGCAGATGATCAATGTTATTCCTTATTGGTTTTCAGATAGTTTTTCTGCCTACAATAAAAAGAAAATGAATTACCCGTAGACCAACATCAACTGTTGGCTTTGATGGCACCTAGACCCTTGTATGTGGCCAGTGGGGTAGAAGATCAGTGGGCCGATCCAAAGGGTGAGTTTTTATCTTGTGTTGCTGCTTCTCCAGCATATGAATTATTTGGTAAAGAAGGTGTGCATGCAGAAGTGCTACCACCTTTAGACCAACCTGTGATGGGTGGGATAGGTTACCACGTTCGTTCTGGAGGGCATGGCTTGTTGGCCTATGACTGGAAGCAATACCTTGATTTTGCTGACATGCATTTTTAATGGGGTTTCAAGAATAAGGAGAAACGCAACACTACACTTTATTTTTTTATTTGAAACAAAAAGGAGGCCGTTTATGCCTCCTTTTGTTTTCTTGTTAATAGTGTTTTTTATAATCCTTCCAACTACTTGGCTTTAAAAATGCCTTCATCTATCATCACTTGAAACGAGTCTTCCATCGTTTGCTTTAATGGCAAGAATTTGATTCCCAAGTCCCTTTTTATTTTAGAATTGTCAGCATGGAAAGGGATGTTTACGTTGTTTTTGATATACTTACGGGTAAACAGTTTATTGGCCATTGGCCCCACCAACATCAAAAGCCATTTTGGCATTGCCCTTTTGGGCAATGGATATTTGTCTCCATACTTGGGCAATAAAACTTCACTCATCTCCAAAAGGTCTGTATCATGGGCCGAGGTGATATAACGCCCTTTTGCTTTAGGAGTATAACCAGCCATGTAATGAGCATCGGCAACATCGCGAACATCAACCACGCCAAGCCCCATTTTAGGAGCCCCCATTTTGAGTTCACCGCCACCTATCATCTTGAGTATATTCATACTTTCTGAAGTGGCATGAGCTGGATTCAATGGCGGACCTAAAACCAAGGACATATTGATAGTCACCAAATCCCACTGGCTTTGGGACTTTTCAATTTCCCAAGCCTTCTTTTCTGCCAAAGTTTTGGAATAAGAGTAAGGCTGATAATCTAAGGAGGCAGTTGTATTCCAAATCTCTTCTGTAATTGTGCCTCCCGGGGCATTTACAGTGTCGATGGCATCTGTATAAATAGCCGCACAACTGCTGGTGACTACTACACGCAGTACTGAGCTTACTTCATTTGCTGTATTCAATACGTTAGCTGTACCATTTACGGCAGGCGCTATCAATTCCTTTTGTGGATCTTTCACATCCATTGTAAATGGGGAAGCAGTATGGTAAACCAACTCACAACCTTCCATTGCTTCTTTGTAAGATCCTGGCTTTAATAAATCACCTGCGAAAAATTTAATTTTACCTTTTGAATTGGCTGCCGCAGCTTTCAGGTGGCTTATTTTTTTATCATCCTTTGGGTTACGAACTGCAGCGTGAACTGTTATTCCTTCGTCCAAAAGTTTTTTTACCAACCAACTGGCTACATACCCATTGGCACCTGTAACCAATACTGGTTTAGATTTATCTATTTTTGTCATTATTGTTATGTTTTAATATTGATACACAAATGTCCTATAAAGGAATTGGAAAGGTTAACACCAAATACGGAAGCTATAACACTAATTAAGGAAAACACTTCATTTATGTTGTTCTTAACCGTGGTCTTTCATTTTGATAGGTAATTGATATTTAGGGTTTAACTCAATAAGCGCATTATTGGTTTACTTATTTACCAACTGCTTGATTTGGTAGGGTTCTAGTACTTTTATCTTCTTCGGACTTTTAACGAGTAATAACATGGCTTTTCCTAAATCGCTACTTCCAATAGTACTTTTCATTTTTTTAAATAATGGGAAAATTGGACGTAGTAGAACATACATCGTATTGTACCATCCGGTTTTTGATTTTACCCCTTTTTCTGGCAAGATTATTCCTGGCCTAAAAGCATAGGCATCCTTAAAGCCTAGATTTAAAAGGTAATTTTCCGTTTTCCTTTAATTCGGGCCCACATGGAATTCCCCTTTTCAGAGCTATCCGATCCTACTCCGGAAACATAGATTACCGTCATTTCTGGGGTACTTTCAAATAGGGTATTAAATAAATTTTTACTGTAGCCGAAAGTCATTTTGTTGTAGTCTTCTTCACTTAGGCCTATTGCCGATACACCCATGCAATGAAAACAAGCATCGTAACCAGCCAATTCTTGGACATGTGTTGCGATTAGATCAAAGTCTGCTACCAGCAGTTCTTTAATTTTGGGATGTTTTAGGTTTATTGGTTTTCGGTTGATAAGCAAGACCTCTTTAACAGAACTGTCTTCAAGGCATTCAATTAAAACTGCGTGGCCCACCATTCCTGAAGCACCTGTAAGGATAATTTTCATAGTGAATTAGTTTAACAAGGTCTTGTTTCTATAATCATTTGGCGTCATTCCTGTTTTTGATTTAAACATCCGACTGAAATAGTGAGGGTAATTGAAACCTAATTTATAGGCAATGCCGCTAATAGAATCTGAATCACTAAGCAACAAGGTTTTTGCTTTGTCAACGATAAAATTGTTAATGTGCTCCTTGGTTCCTAGTCCAGTTTGCTTCTTCAATAAATCGCTCATGTACTTAGGGGAAAGAGGAATGACTTCTGCAAAATAGTTCATTGTGGGAGTTCCCTGCTCCATAAATTTCCCTTCTTTATAGTAGGCCTTTAGCAATGCTTCAAAATGACTCACCACATCCATGTTTTGTGCTGCGCGGGTATTGAATTGTCGCTCATAATAGCGCAAACTGTAGTTTAACAGTAATTCCAAAGTGCTTACGATGACCCTTTGGCTATGATTATCCACGCGTTGAACAATTTCTGCTTGTATAAGCTTGACACAATCGTTAAGGGTATTTTGTTCTGCATCCGAAAGGTGCAAAGCCTCATGAACATCATAAGAGAAAAAGCCATAATCGTCTATTCGCTTTCCCAAATCTGTATTCCGAAATAGATCCGGATGAATAAAAATAATCCAGCCATGAATCTCATTTAGTTTTTGTTCTTTTTGCGCAGAAGTAACCTGATTGGGAGCTGTAAAAATAAGCACCCCTTCATTGAAATCGTAAGAATTCCGTCCGTAATTTAACCCACAGCTTGCATCCTTTAGGGCAATGGTATAAAAGTCCAAAGCCAATTTTTTCCCCAACCATTCCGGACCAATCACCCATTGACTGACATCTACCACACTTATGAGTGGATGGACTGGCTTAGCAAAACCACAGATAGTATGTAGTTCACTGATTGATTTTATATGAAATATTTCGTCTTGCATCTTATTTTAAGCTAGGGTCAAATTTCATTTAATTCTATTGAAGTTGATAACACAAAATGCAGAATAAAGAACACTAATGAGTTGACTTTGCAGTTATTAATGAATATATGGCTTAAAATTGGTCGTTACAACGTTTAGGATGTCTATACCATGATTACCTTTGAGGTTAATCATAAAAATGTACTAAAATCTTATTTTTCAACTTATTATAATTGGTGAAGCTTACTTTTATTTTCCAATTTCACCCAAATGTGTATGTTTGAAATCGTCATTATATTTCAGTCCATAACCAAAAATCCTATCCATGGCGGAATGGCCAAACAAAATAATGCCTGACAAAATAAGTATTGGCATATTTAGACTCGTGCCTAGGGCAAATATTAAAATTGTCGTCAATTTATGATGGAAGAAATTATACAAGCAGGCGCCAGTTTTTGGATTTACCAAATAGCCAAGCATAGATAAGTCAGGCAATAAAATACATGCAGGGAAAACCCACCAAACGTAATCTAAATAAGTAAACAAAAGTATAGCGAGTAATAATTGGCCAATTTCTTCAAGTCTTAGAAGCGAATTCATTTCCTTAGTCATTTTACTGATTCATTTTGTTTAGATACAAAATTCAGCAATTTCAACTTAGTAGGCCTTGACTTATATCAAGAATTTTCACTTTTTCGCTTTCTGATTCTACTTATTGTTTCGGCAGACATGCCAAGAACAGACGCTATGTATTGCAAGGGTACTTGATTAAATAACTCCTTGTTCTGACGATAATATTGGTCATATCTTTCTTCTGCCGTCATGGATAGATGAGAATAAACCCTGTCTTCAAGCATTGCAAAACATTTTACAATGAATTGCTTTTCAATAGTATTCCACTTGGGAAATGACTCACAAAGTTCAAGGTAATTAGACTTGCTAATCGTCATAATGGTGGTATCGGTTAGGGCTTGGATTGTCCAGCGGTTTGGCTGTTGATAAAAGAATCCCATAATCTCGGTCAGTAGTTGGTTTTCCGTTGAGATCCACTGGGTGATTTCTTTTCCATCAGAATAGGCATAAATTCGGAAAATACCTGATTTTATGATGCTTAGCCGATCACAAATTTTTCCGGAGGAGGTGAAAAAATCATTTTTTTGAAGTTTTTCTTCGTAAAAATAAGACTGAACTATTTCCAGATCTTCGTTTGAGAGTTGTCCAAAATAGGCCTGAATCAGTTGGTTGAAATCTTTCACTGGATTATGTATTTAATAAAAAAAAGCAGGGCCCTTTGTTTCGGTTATAGTTAGATGAGATGCATCATTATGACAGATTTCAATTTGGAATAGACAATTTATTGCTGATTCTTTCAAATCCCCAAAGTCATTAGGTCCTTTACTTTATGGTAAGTTAAAGTGGCTTTTATACATTCTTTCAATTCAGCTTCAGGGACCTTTTGGTCAAGTTTAAATACTATGGCACGTTTCCCTTCAAATTCAAAAGTGTCTTCAAAAACGATCCTAAAGGTATGAACCAATCTGCTGGTGCATTTAAAATACATGGCGTATTGATTTGGGGCTTTTTCTTTCCAATCCATACGCAATGTACTCCCGTTTTTGGTCAGAAAACTTGGCTCTCCCCATTTTAAGGTTTCTTCTAAATTGGAAATGCCTTCAGTTTCTTCAGCTGTTTCAATTACCAATTTCCGCAGGTACATCATTTTTGCTTTCACGAAATCTGGATAATTGGAAAAAACCGTTTCTACCTTTGGGTCTGTCGTCAGTTTCATGTTGATTTATATTTTAATTGTCTATTCCTACGAAAATATCCACTTCAGCAGCTGATGGGTTTTGGGCTTTTTCACCATAAATTTCAAAGTCAGCGGTATAAGTTCTATTCAGATCCATCTCAAATATTTTTGACCAATGCTTTACAATTAAGCCTTGCATCAAATCACCTTTTGTGCTGGTTTTAAGAAAGGTTCCACCCTCAAACGCCTTCCCTATCATTCCATTAGGGATTTCATTTAAATGATCCACCTTACACCCCAGAATAGCTGTATAGGGTTGGGTATGATCACCTTCATAATCTGTGTACAAAGAATAAATGTCATGCCCTAGCTTGTTAGGGATTCTGGCAATCGTATTTTCAGCCATAAATTTACCCCATAAGGCTGCAATATCTTTAGTTGCTTGATCATTCTCATTCGTTGTTTTTATGGAAATACCTATGATTTTAAATGGTTCAATTTCTACGTTCTGCATTTTGTTATCTTTTATGATTCATTGCAAATTTAACTTAGGCTTGTGTCATAGGTATGTCAGGGGTATTCTGGTATTTTTTTCTACATTTTTCAAGGTACTGTTCTAAGCTCATGTTGTGCGGAGTGAAATGTTCATCCTTGATCTCCATTTGTTGGATACAGTCCAACCGAAATGCCCTAAATTCATTTCTTAATTTGCAAAAGGCAATTAGGATCCAATTGTCTTGGGTGGTGTACAATGCAAATGGCTCTATCTCTCTTTGGCTATGACGGTTCTCTAAAGATAAATAATTGATTTTCACTACTTGATAATTGGCAATGGTAGATTGAAGTTGAATCAGGAAACTACTTGTTTTTTCATGCTCCCCATTATTGCGCACTTGCATTCTAGAAGTCAATAATTCTGCCTTTTCCTTTTGTGAGTATTTTAAAACGGCTTTTATTTTAGTAATGGCACTTTCGAATTGCTGGGTCAGAGAAAGGTCTTTGTTTTTCCTTATCAGTTGTTCTGCAGTGATGAGGGCATTGGCTTCTTCCTGGGTAAACAAAACAGGTGGGATTTTATAACCTTCCATCATGGAGAAGCCTTTTCCTTCTTCCGTAATTATGGGAATCCCGGATTTTTCAAGGGTCCGGATGTCCCTATAAATGGTCCTTATACTCACCTGATGTTTATCGGCAATTTCTTTTGCAGTTACTATTTTCTTGGCCTGCAATTGCGTTAGCATTGCCGTTAATCTTGCCAATCTTGGTTTGTCTCCTGCCATTACTATTGGTTTTGCTTATAGCGGTGTGGCTGTAAGTGCTATAAATTGTAAGGTAAATATACTCAAAAGATATTATCAGGTTCTTAACGTTCATGGGGAACAGGGGACCTACAAATCGTAAATTAAGGTTAGTTCTTGAAATTTTATACCAAGTCAAATCATCTAAAGCTATATTTTTCGCAATTTAGCTTTGGCATATATCAACATCAATACATTTTCTGGCACTAAAAACTTTGAAGAGAGTATGAATATTTTATGAATATAAAATATTACTTGATTTTGGCATGAAGAATGTTAGGTTTAAATTTTAGCCTTTTTTGAAATGCTACAAAAATTGACTGGAAAAGGAAATTTTAGTCCTATCCTTCTGTGGGATAAGATTTTAAATATATTTAAGTAATCGTTAGAATATAATATTCACCAGCAAATAAAACCTAAGTATGAAATGGCAAGGTAGACGTCAAAGTTCAAATGTGGATGACCGAAGAGGTCAATCTGGTCCAAGTAGGGGAGGTGGTGGTTTTAGTCCCATGTTGATGGGCCCCTTGATCAAAATTCTTTTTTCAAAAGTTGGGTTGGTCATTGCAGGTTTATTTATTGTAATCTCCTTTGTCACTGGTAATAATCCTTTGAGTTTACTCAGCGGTTTGATTTCTGGAAATAGTGGTCAACAAGTAGCTACAGCAGCCTATCAAGGTACAGAAGAGGAGAATGAACTGGCAGACTTTAGTGCGACGATTTTAGCCAGTACTGAGGATGTTTGGAATGGGATTTTGGAAAATTACCGTGAACCTACTTTGGTATTGTTTACCGGATCTGTTTCTTCTGCATGTGGTTCTGCCTCTAGTGCTACGGGTCCTTTTTATTGTCCAGGAGACGAAAAACTATACATTGACCTTAGCTTTTTTGATGACATGGAACGTAAATTAAATGCGCCGGGTGATTTTGCTCAGGCTTATGTCATTGCTCATGAAGTAGGCCACCATGTGCAGAAATTAATGGGTACTACGGATAAGGTGCACCAGCTCAGGGGACAGGTTAGCGAGACAGAATACAATAAATACTCTGTGATGTTGGAATTACAGGCCGATTTTTTTGCTGGGGTATGGGCAAATCGTTCTGAAAGCAGGATGAGTATGATGGAGGCAGGGGACCTGGAAGAGGCTTTGAATGCGGCCAATGCCATCGGAGATGATCGTTTGCAAAAGCAATCCTCGGGAAGGGTAGTGCCAGATTCTTTTACTCATGGTACTTCGGAACAACGGGTGAGATGGTTTAAAAAGGGTTTTGAAACAGGAGATATTTCACTAGGAGATACTTTTAATGCAAGTTCACTTTAATATTAGCCTTCTTGGGGTTATATATTGTGTGAATCCTGCGTTTATGGTAGTCAATATAATACTTGTTAAACCAGTACCTGAGTAGGGGCAGAAAGTCACATTGCATAGTTTAATGTGTCGTTATGGAATTTCGGAAATCCGAAGTCCTTTAAGCTTTAGCCACAGGTCTCAAATCGATAATTAAGAATACATAAACCGATAATTTTGTTAGCATTGTTGCTCTCTTTTTTACAACAATGCTTCAAAATCTCTACTTATACAATGTCTTCGAATATGGATTAAAATTTAAATTCAACCGTTCCTTTTATGAAAAAGGGAGTCCCCGGAGTAAAATGTAATTCCTCTACGGGAATTGTTTCATTTTGCAACCTTGATTCAGTAGCAAATTGGGTCTCATTCCATTCGGTGTTTAAAAGGTTTTGAACTTGTATTCCAAAATTTAATTTTTTCAATTTGTAACCTACGTTTAGGTCTACCACTGTATAGCCTTCAGCAATAATCGAATTGTCTTCATTGGCAGGCCTGTTTTTGATATGGCGCACATTTGCCCCACCATAAATACCCGATTTGTGTAGCGCATTTAGTCCACTTTCTAAAATAAAATCTGGCGCCAAAGGAATATAATCATTTCCGCTTTCCTCTTCAATTGACCTGGCATGTGTGTAATTGGTATCAAAATTCCAAAATAACCATTTTAGAGGCTGATAGCGGAGACTTAAGTCTATTCCTTGTCTTCGGGTTTTGCCACTAGGCTCCACAATGCCAGCATCTCCTACATAGGCAAATTCTTGTTCTAAGAACAAATACCAGTAAGCCGTATTTACAAGCAACTTAGGAACAGGTTTCCATACAAAGCCAGCATCCAGTCCATATGCTGCAGGAAGGGTTTCCTTTCCACTTTGAGAAAGAATTACCCGCGTATCATTGGAATGAAAACCTTTACCTCCTTTTAAATAGACTTGAAGATTTTGAGTGTAATCATATAAAATATTCAACTTTGGACTAACAATTGTTTTTGATGAAGTTTGAGTTTCGTAATCAACCTGCAAAGCATCATTGTATTGGAAATCAAAATAATCAACCCGAATGGAGGGGTTAAATGTCCACTTTTTATAATAAAAGTTAGCGTTTAGGTAAGAACCGAGATTGGTTTCATTAATATCTCCCAGTTGTAGGTATGAAAGGGTCTGTCTCCGATTTAATGTATGGGATAAGGCATTGCCATTGCTTTGGTCATTTCTCAAATTAACACCAGCCTGAACAGTGGCTTCAATTTTATTTATAAAAAACGATCGATAGTACTCAGTGTTTAATCCATAGATATTGCGACTTTCTTCTTGTTTGATTTGATCGCCATTTACTTCGTCTTCAAGAAAAAACGTGAAATTGGAATACAATTCAAAATCATATTGGCTGTAAAATACCGTACTTTTTATATAGGATTGTTCGTCTATGAATTTCTCATAATTGACCAAAACATTGGTTCTACTGGTATTGCCTCCTTCGGTATCATCAATGGCACCAAAGCGGCTGATCATCCCCATTTCAATCGCTCTTTGTGGGATTTGACCAGATGCGTCCCACTTACTAGACAAATGTGAAAAGGTGATTCCTAATTTATCCAAAGGTGTGATATTTCCTGTATACTTGCCAAATAAATTGATCCTATTGAAATTCTGAGGACTTTCAAATGGGCCATCTGTGCTTAAGTATTCCGTAGCGATGTAGGCGTCATGCTTGTCATTGTTTAAAACATCAAACATACCCAATAAACGGTTGGTGCTAAATTGCCCCTTCTCCATTTTTATTGAACTGTTATCCAGGTTGCGTTTGGTTTGGAAATTTACATAACCTGCTGTGGCAAAATTCCCTTTGTCGGCATAATAAGGGCCTTTGCTAAAATCAATTTTGTCTACTGTTTCGGGAATCACAAAATGCAAATCTGCATAGCCCTGCCCGTGTGCATGTGAAACCATATTGACAGGCAAGCCATCAACTGTGATGGCAATGTCGGTACCATGGTCAATATCAAAGCCCCTTAGGAAAATTTGCTCTGCTTTTCCTCCACCAGCATGCTGACCAATAAAAAGTCCTGGGACCTGTCTTAATATGTCTTGAGATGAACTGACTGGATTGGTCTGCAGATCTATTTTTGTAATTAGGTTTAAGGCGTTTGTTTTTGGGGATATAACTACCCCTTCCAGGGAGATGGATTTCTCATCTAAGACAATGGTGATAGGGGAGGATAAAGAGCGAATGATTGTATTGTTTAGTTCATAGCCCAAGTGAGACAATTTAAGGGTATCTCCAACAGAAATGTTTTGGAGAACAAATTTGCCATTTTCATCACTATGGGTGTGAGTTTTAGTGGACAAGTTCAATATCTGAGCATCGGAAATAAGCTCTTTTTTACTGTTTATGACCGTTCCTTCTATGGCTTGTCCAAAAAGATTGGTTTGTATTAAGAAGAAAAAAAAGGCAATAAAAATTCTATTCATTTGGCAGTATTTGTTATGGTTATTGAAATAGGGATTTAAATTTTGATCGAGGTTGTATTTTGTATGATGAACCTGGTAGATTAAGTAATCAATACCAAAAAAAAGCTGATCAGGCCATGGCGTTCGTTCTTTATCCGGTACTATTAGTTACTGAAACAAAGATAAGCGCATTCCTTTCTTTTTTATGATTTGCAACTAAAATTATCTTATGTTTAAAGTTGCCGGCAAAAAATAAGTTTCGGGATATGGGTAAGGGCATTGTCTTTCAATGAAATAGGCAATAGAATATCTATTGCCTATTTCAAGTACCTAATGACCTGAGTTCGGCCTAAAATCATGAATAAATCGTCATACCGAGGCTTAGTGAGGACTTTGAGTAGAAAAAGTCGTGGGAATCCCCAGAAAGGGGAGACTGAACACCCTTTCCCAACTCAGCATCCCCAAAAAAGGGTTCGCAGTGACGACGTAACCGTTTTTTATGATAGTTTTACATCGAACTGGAGTTAATGGGATTTACCATCTTTTTTTGATCCACAATTGTTTTTCATCCTCAGTGAGGAATGTCCAGGCTACTATTCGGCTAGATTTATTATTTGTGCCGAGGGGAATCATTTTTACCTGATTGGCACCTATTTGTTCTAATAATTTATAGATTTTTTTAAGATTTGATTCCTTAGATACCAATGTTGAAAACCAGTAACAGTTTTTAGAAAACTTTTTGCTTTCGCTAATCATTTTTTGAATAAACCTGGCTTCACCACCATCAAATATAAGCTCATGGCTTATTCCTGAAAAATTGAGTGTAGGTGTTTTTACTTTTTTGCCGGATAGATTCTTAATTTTTCTCCGTGTTCCTTTTTGGGCTTCTTCAATCGATGAATGAAAAGGAGGATTACTAATCGTTAAATCGATTCTATCGTTGGGGTTAATTATGCCTTTAAAAATGGATTCAGGCTCTTTTTGTAAACGACATTCAATTTTACCTTTTAGGGATGAATTTGCTTGTACAATGTGCTGGGCGGATGCAATTGATTTAGGATCAATATCAGACCCAATAAATTTCCATCCGTAGCTGGTCACTCCAATAATTGGATAAATACAGCTTGCCCCTATGCCGATATCAAGACAAGTAAATTTGTCTCCAGTCGGGATAGTGTTGGCATTGTTTTCAGCTAATATATCAGCTATATAATGAAGGTAATCTGCTCTTCCAGGAATTGGAGGGCATAAATTTTCCGTAGGAAATTCCCAGTGTTTTATCCCGTAATAATGATGGAGAATTGCTTGATTTAAAAGTCTTACAGCAACTGGGTTTGTAAAATCAATAGAGGCTTCTCCAGATTTGCTGGGTCTTATGTGATTTTTCAATTCCGGGAGAGCGGCTGATAAGGCACTCAAATCATATTTTTCTCGGTTCTTGTTACGAGAATGTAGCCTTTCTTTCTCTTGTTTTGGTTTTTCTGAAGACATGTTTTATTGTGTTTTTATGTTTCTTATACCTTCATATACAACAATAGCTACTGCGTTAGCCAAGTTTAAACTTCGGATATGAGGACTGTAAATAGGGATATTATAAACCAAATCAAGGTTTTCGGCTACTATACTTTCGGGTAAACCGGTGGATTCTTTACCGAATACAAGAAACATGTCCTCTTTATAATCGATTGAACAGTAATCTTGTGTTCCATGACTTGAGAAATAGGCAAATTGTTTGCCTTTGTTTTTTGCATAAAAGTCGTCAATACTCTCATAAATAAAGAGTGAGATATGCTTCCAATAATCCAAACCAGCTCTTTTTAATCGTTTGTCACTTAATTCAAATCCAAAGGGTTTTACAAGGTGTAAGGTTGATCCGGAGCCTAAACTCAATCGGCCAATATTTCCTGTATTCGTGGGTATCTCTGGTTCAATTAATACAATATTTAATCCCATTATTTTTAGTTAAACTATTTCAAGGTTATGAGGTATACAGCTGCCGTTGGAGAATGACTTTCAATTTTTTATTTAGCTGGGCAGGTACCATGAATAAATAACTTCATCCATCAAAAGTAGGGCTATCGTTTCTATTAAACGTTTAAAACTATAAAAAAACAAGGCAGCTATGGAAATGTAAATGAGCATTCAACAAGCTTGGTTAAATATTTAACCGTTCCAGAATTTGCACTATTTCAACCACCTGGTTTATTTCTAAATGTAAAGGGTTATTGCCTTTGTGTTTAAGCACTATAGCATTTTCTGTTTCATTGAATTCAATGGTCAATAGGGAAGAATCAATTTCCCAACTGAAGGTATTTTGATTTTCTATGTACAATTGCTTTACGTAGGGTGTTTTTGTGTAATTTTCGTCCTCCCAGATTTGCTGCGAAAGCCTTGTTAACAGTTGAATGAGATCTTGGGTATCAGTAAGAGCCAATTGGCAATGATCTCCATTTTCATAATCTAATTGCAAGCTTATTCTGTATTCATTGCTTTGAATGACAATGTTTCCTTTCTTAAGGAACAAATTAAAAAGTTGGTTTTCCATTTATTCAATGCCTTGAGGCGTCCACATTTTTAAAAACTTGAATTTTTTAGGGTATTCTTCTCTTGGGCAAAAGGCCAGACAAACCTCCTTGTCGTTCAGCCTGGATTCTGTCAACAAGATGTTTTCGGATTCAGATTTAAGGTTGTTAAATGCAACCTCATCCACTATACAAACCACCTTTTTGAAAATCCCATTGATCCATTGTTTCATTTGCTCATTATCCTCAAATTTTCTATAACAGGCCAAGGAGGCATGAGCTGTAATGACAGGGATTAACTTATCTGGAATGTTGTCTTTTACGACAATATACATTTTCATAAATTGAATGTCTAAGGTGGTTATAGCTTGATTATTAGGGGAATGTGTTATGGATTAAGTGCTGTCTTGTGAATCGTTTAGTAAATTTATTTTAAAATAAGAATAAAAGTTTGATTGAAACTTGTTCAATTCTGATTCATAGTATTTAAATAGTATTGTTGTACAGCGAACCTGGAGTATGTTGTTAATTTAAAATCCTTATAATTATAGACTGTGGTTGTTTTATGGATGCTCAAGATCGATTAAAAATTCATTGAGATTTGGTTCAAAAGTATAAATCCCCTCTGCTATTCTACTTTTAACTGCTCAATTGCATAGTACAAACGATTCTGTGCTCCTTCCTGGGAACCGAATATGGTACGAGACAGTTTACCGTCTTTTGTGATTAAAACCCATTGAGGGGTGCCGGAAGAGTCAAATTGATCATAAACAGTTCTTCCATTGTCTAAAAAAATAGGAAAGGGAAGTTCATCAATTGTAAAAATGCTTTTTATATCGCTTTCAGTCACTTGGATGGCATTGAAGCTCGTATGAATGCCTACAACTTGTATCTCCTCATTTTCTTTTTGCAATTCATAGGCCAAAGGAATTGCTCTACCGGTACAGCCCAAACATTGGTTGTTATAGATAATGAGCAACAGTGGTTTGCCTTTGTATTCTTTTACGAGGTCAATAGATTTATTATTGAAGTCTCGGACTAGAATTGATTCAACTAAGTCATTTTCCCTTGTCATGATATCCTTTAAGTTTCATTTCTTTTTCTTTCGATGTACGCTGTGGTTTTTTCTGGTAAATCAATGGCATCGTATTCGAAGTCAGTTACCCATTCAAAATCGAAGATAGTAAACCCATCAAAGCATTCACTAGGCACCAAATCAAAAGCTTTCAATACCATTAAGAATCGATCGATACCACCATAGGGAAAATTATCAGTAGAATACTCAATGACCCCAAAATTTTCATTTTGCTTTTCAAGCCTGGTCAAGTATACTTCAAAATCATATTCTAAATAATTAAATATTGAAAGCGTTTCTTGTACACCAAGTACTCCCAATTTTTCATTGTCCACTCCCAGGTATCTTTCTAAAAATGCATTGGCATAGCCAGGCATTAAAGACTGGTATCTTTCTTGTGCGGGATCTTCATCCAATGATGCAATTAATTTTTCATAGGCTTCATCTGTCTCTTCTTTTGATAAGTTTTCCCAATCAACGAGGGTAGGCTCTTTTTCCTCGAACCTGAAACCAGGTTGTCTTACCATATCCATATGTTCATACAGCTTTTTAAAATCTTCAAACTTTGTAGGAGATTGTATATTGAATCTGATGAATAACATTATTTAATACTTTTATGGTGTAGTGATCATTTCGAGGGGAATAATTGCCAATTCTGCACTGTTGTTGTTCCATGAAGCCCTGCCTTCGCTAATGGGCCTGCCAACCTTTCCGCCGCTATTTGAATACCCTACATAAAGTTTTCCTTGGTATTCCACGGCGTGAGGATAGGCCAATGCAGCTTTTGGATGAGATTCTCCCGGTCCTTCAGGAAATACGGCATGGCGGATTATAAAAACTTTTGAAAAGACCATTTCTCCTGGTCGACTAAGAGCGATAGTAAGGGTGTTTCTTGAATTGTTGACGCCTTTAAAAGTGGCACCTATTAAATAATACTCACCAGTACTCAATTGGCCTGTATATGGTTTTGAAGTCGTCATGTCCAGGTTACTAGGTGCAAGTGATGTCCAGGTACGGCCAAAATCTTTACTTTTAGAAGCAAGTGCGATGGGTTCTGCTCCCCAACGAGCTACGTTATTTATTTCTGAACTGTCAATCATTATTGAGCTTTCGCCCCAGACACTTTCTATTTTCATAGGGATAACAACCACGTCCCATTTGGTGAAATTATCTCCTTGACTAATGGCTACAGCAGGTGGATTGTTGCCACTGCCAGTTTCATTTACCTGGAAGCCCGACATTATCCAATTGCCATTCTCCATTTTTTCAGGAGCGGCAAGTGGCCAAAAATTATTTCTTGCGACAATTCCTTGGTCCTCCCAATAGTTTGTGTTTTCATCCAATTTGTATGCACGAACGCGAAGGTTTTCCATGATGCCATCGTATTCCCCCATGAAAGCCCATAATTCGCCTTCATAGGATAGAAATTCGCCATGACTAACCGCTACTTTTCCGCCTCCCCCTATGTTTTTTACGGGTCCCCAGGTTTTGCCTCCATCCTCACTGACACGGTAATTGGCTTCTTCTGTTACTGTGTTTTCACCATTCTTATTGTGGCCAAATGAAGCGTAAAGTTTGTCCTTGTGCCAGATTAATGCAACTCCGTGTAAAAACCTGTAACCATCTTTGTCAAATTCAAAGGGTTTTATTACCGAAAATTCAACGTTTTCAACTTTAGGGATTTCTTTTATTTCAGGCAATTTTTGATTGGAATCCCATAATGGGAAAAGATCCTGTGCACACAATGGCAAGGCACATAAGACCGCAACCAATAATAGTAAACTTTTCATTTAGGTGTTTTTTTGATGCTAATCGCTAAAAATAATAGATGCTGTTACAGATTTCGAAACCCCAAAATTGCGTGTGCATGGTCTCTACTGTTGGCAAGTCCTAAATTAATAAAAGATTACTTATTAGAGACAATATCTGTGGAATTTTTGAGTAAGTGATCATTGTTCCTACAGTCTAAAAAGGAAATGGAGTTGATTTTGTCAGCATTTTTGGAAAAACAGATGGAAATGGTCTCTCAAAACTTGAAATTGTCCCTTCCTTCACAAGCTCAACAACTGTATTTTAAATTATGGTCTTTAGGCCTCCTGAAGTACTATCCAAATAAGTACTTTTCAATTTTAATGATAAAATTGCCTTTTATGGGTTTACGATCAGTTTTTGTTTGTGAACAATGGTTTGCTCATTGCTTACACTTATAATATAGATACCTTTTGGTAAATTTTCCAACGGAAAGTTTAGTATATTTTCTTCGGTTTTAACCCAATCGAATTGACTGACCAAGTTACCATTCATGTTGTGGATGAAGACACTTCCATTTTCAATTTTAGCAATAATTTCCAAAGTGACAGCTCCTTCAGAAGGGTTAGGGAAAATTCGCGTTTTAACTTCAATTGAGGGTTCTTCTCCTTTGGTTCTATTGGTGTAGTACTCTTGCATACCCTTCAAGTTAACCTTAAAGTTTGGATCATTGGCCTCATTTCCTATGATGGCAATTCCTGAAATACTGGCGTTATTGACAGAAGCAGCCATTTCCAAATTCAATGTACCGTCGCTTACGATTATGTTTTCGAAGGATAGTAAAGTAGGTGAATTATGGTTTTCTACAAAAATGTCAAAGTTATCTTTTAAAACTTCACCTTGAAGGGCGATGTCATAAACCCTTTTACCAGCTTCAGCCTCACCTCCGGCATGCCCAAACCAAAGTTCATTGTGCATGGTAAATACTGTATAAGTTCCATTTGGAACCGGGAAAGTGTACAATAAGTTTTTTCCATTTCTTTCCGTTTGAAAAAGGGCTTCCTCCTCGATTTCAGCGTTTTCGAAACGGCCTGAACCAAGATTGAAGTAGTCCTTCGTATCACTTTCAGCAAGAAAAGTAATCCCATTTAATGTCTCATCTGTCGTCCCGCCCGTATTTAAGAAATAAATTAGATCTAATTGCGGGACTTCCTCTATGACTTCCCGAATGATCGATATGCCAGAAATAGAAGCATTGTTGACACTTGCAATTAGCTGAAGATTCAAGACCCCATCTATTACTTGTACAGCATCAAAGGTGAGTGTGGTGGGATCATTATTGCCCTGTGTATAAATGTCAAAATCATCTTGGACTAACTCATTTTCCACTAAAATGTCGAACACGCGGTTTCCAGCTTTTGCTGTAGTCCCACCTTTTCCAAAATAAAGCTCGTTATGATACGTTTTTACTGTGTAAGTTCCATTTTCAATAGGTATTTCAAACGCTAACTCCGTGGCAAATCTCTCAGATTGGAAAATAATTTCATTGCTTGCTTCAGTATTCGTATAAGTATTTGAACCTGATGAGGAAATGAATTTACTATTGATTTTCTCGAAATTGAGGTTATTGAATTTTATAGCTTCTTGGTTGCCGGTATGGAAGTGCAAATCCTGTGAATCTTCTTTGGGGATGCTATTTTCCGTTAACAGGATAAGTGCCAAGGACCCGTAGGGAGGAATGGTCACCTCACCTGAGTATTGCTCTAATTTAGCATCAACATAAGTGCCTGCCAAAGTTATGGTTTTATTGTTTTTGTTGGATTCGTCTCAAATAACATTACCTCCTCAGGTTTTATCAGTGTGGCTTCTACTTCCACCAGTTCCAAATCATCTAGCCAATAAGTAATATTTGCCTCATAAGAATGGATTATAAGAGACACTTCACTTTCATCCTCATAGGGGGAAACAGCCAACTCGAAAGTATTGACCGCTGTGTTGAGTTCAATTGTGCTGATAGGAGACAATCTCTCCCATGGGCTATCAGTAAATCGTAAGTTAAAAGCAAGGTTCCCCACTTTTGTAGCATAACCTTTTAATGATAATAAATAGGTTTTATCCTTCTTCAAAGCACCTAAATTTATTTTAACTGAGCTGGTTCCAGTATTGGCGACCTTAAGTGCACCTCCAGTTAACTTATTATTGGCATCCCAGGATGCTTGGCAATCGTTGCAAGATGCGCCAGCAATACTTTTATCGAAAGTAGCATTATCGTAAAGGCTATTTCCAATTTTCTTACCGATAGTATAGGTTGAAATGTCAATGGTATTGCTTGTTGAGTTTTTATCTTTATTGTATTTTGCACTCCAATGGTTCAGGTCATCCAATGTTTCTTCTATTACTCCATTTTTTAAGTATTGGCTCAGGATACTAAATTCATCACCTAGAGGTCTGAAAAAATAGTTTTTATCAAAATCAGCCATTAAAGAAATATCTGCTTTATAGGTTTTGACTGAATAGGAATATTGATCAGGAAGCATCGTGAAAAATTGGTTGTTTTCGATGTTTACTTTTCTGGTATCATTGCCAATGATACTATTTCCCAATGTAATGGCAGCATGGGTGTTAAAAAACAAATTGTCAGAAACGGATATGGTGTTTCCGTTGGATATTTTTAGTCCACTATTAGTGATATTACCGACCGTATTGCCTATGATGGAGACGTTATTGGAATTATCATCCAGGAAAATACCTTCTGCTAGTAACTTGAATTCTACTCCTCTTTTAGGGGCTCCGTCAATACTTCCGATGCCATTTAGCACAATGTTTTCTTCAATTCTTCTTCCTCTGTAGCTTTGGTATTCGGTGCCTCCAAAGGTGTAAATTCCCCCACCATCACTTTTTATCAGACAATAGGTGTCTACAAAATTATTCTTGACCACTGTATAGTTACCACTAAATTGGATGCCATTAAACCCAGTGTTAATTATGGAATTGTTTTGGATCAATATGTTTTCCCCACTTGCGAAAATCCCTATTCCGGCGGCATCGTCATTTCTGGTTCTTCCGGAGATCAAACCGGTGTTGGTTATTTCATTGTCTCGGACAATCGCTCCATCATTTCCATATTTTAAGAACAAGCCGTTATTATAGTTCTGCCGGACAATATTGCGCTCTATTAATAGGTCCACCACACCCAGGGCATGAATACCGTCTTCACCGGAAAAAGATATTTCAGAATCACTTACTTTAATGTTATCTCCACCTTCCAATTGAAGAATGTTTTCATTTGCGCCCTTAAACTGGAGATTTTGAATGCTGATATTACTTTCAAGATAGTCTTTGGTCAATAAGTTGTCGAGCGTACTTACTTCAATAGATTTGGTAGAAGGATCCTCGTTGCCAAAATAAACACTTATTTTTTTATTGGTAGGGTTAAAAAACCACTCGCCAAACGAATCGAGGGTGCTGATGTGATTTGAGATAAAGAAACCATAACCTACTTGGGCAGAATAGGGACTGATACTTCCATTGTAATGAATTTGTTGGCCAGTTTGTGATTCGATTTTATACCTGTTGATTATCCAGTCCTTTGCTTTTATCACTATGTCTGCCCCTTTCCAGTTGTGATAACTTAGTAATTGCTCACTGTATATCACATTGGTTTCCGTCCTATTAATGGTCAAATAACCATCGTTTTCGATACCAATGTTTGGATACCTGCCCATTTCATTGATCTTCCCATCGATTAAAAGTACCTGGACAGTGTTTGAATTGACAGGGTCAATGCTTTCATAAATACCATTACCGATAGCTTTCCAGCCTTTGATTGATTGGAAAGAAGTAATTATGGGTTTTGATCCTGACCCATAGCTTCCAATTGTTATCGGTGAAGAAGCAGAACCTGAAGCTTCAATATGTAAGGTGCCATAAAAAGTTTCACCTCTTTTAAACAAAATACCATCCCCGGGTTTAAGCTTGTTGAACTGGGAATTGACTTTTTCAATCGATTTCCATGGTGTGGCTGGATTTTGTGCTTCTTCCAAAGTTCGGGTATCATCTCCGGTTTTATCAGAGACATAGTAGTTCGACGCATAACTATTAGAAATAGAAAATGCCATACTGAAAAGGAAGCAAACGGCTAAAAATTGGAATCTCATGCTATTAAAATTAAAAATTACATCTTTTGTTTTCTATACTTTCATAAAACATGTTTTGTTTTATGAGTATTTTATACTTAAAAAAATTATTTAATAAATTATCCTTTCCTTTTTAAGGATTAAATAAAATTAAATATTGGTCTTCTGTTTTAATAATCAAATATATAGATTTAATTATTATTTATAAAAATTAGTGTTTTAATAAAATAAAAATACTTTTTGAAGGCTGTTGAAAGCTTAGGTCTGTTTGTCGATATTCAGGAGTCCTATATGGAATCCAATCATGTGGATATACTCCTATTCATTTCCCTCGCACTATTTTGGCAATTAAAAACCTTTATTTACTAAGATTTCTTGCCGCCATATCCTGTTTGAATACCCCCTCCAAAAGCTTGTACAGTTCTGGATGTTTTCGCTTTAGTAATTTTGGTCGCTCAAAGAAATACTCACTCGCAACGGAGAAGAACTCTGCTTGATTGGTGCCTCCGTAGGGATTTATGTCTGATTTTCCAGCCTGAATTTCCACCAGCTTTTTATTGATAAAATCCAGCCAGGGTATGGTGTATTGCCTTTCCATAAGCGAAGAGGGGACACCATCGACAGTTCCATCTATTTTGTCGATCAAATGTACAAACTCGTGAATCGCTGTGTTTTTCTTGTCAGTTTCATTTTGAAAGCCAAGTTTCAATGCTTTTTGGGATAAAATCATTACCCCCTCCATTGGGCCATTTCCAACCATTCCTGCAACCCTTCTATCTTCACCCTCTGTTGCGAAGCCTTCATTAAACAATGTTGGGTAGATCAATACCTCATAAAGATTGATGTATTTCCAATCTTCAAACCCAAATATGGGGATAATGGCACTGGCCGCAACAAGTATTTTATCGGTAAGGTCTATGTTTGTTTTTACCCCGGTTATTTTACAGTTCAATAAGAACTCTTGAATTTTGTATTCAAATCTTTTTTGCTCCTCAGCGGACAATGACCTGTAATAGGAAACTGTATTGTTCAGCACATTTCTCCATTCTGTAGGGAAAGGCTCATTGGGTAAAATCCATTTTGAATCCTTTTTTCTTTTGAAATAGAAACCAATGAAACCAAATACAATTACAAAGAATAAAACATAAAGAAACGTCATAGGGAATTGTATAGTTTAAGCGGGATAAAGGTAACAATTGATTAACGATTATAGCTGTAACAGGTTGCTGCAAGCCATTGGAAATTATTTAGGAAATAGGCATTAATGCCAATAATGTCCTGCTATCAAAATGGAAAAGCTTAAGGAGCTATGGTACTTTTGTAATGTTAGTTGTTTTTATAAAAACCAACAGGAAGAATACACAAAATATAAGGTCATTTATCCCATATATCGAGTAAAATAGGCCAGCCATGATGTCTTTTTCATACACTTCAGAAACATTATTGTCAAGCATCCATTTGATCCAGATATAGCCATAAATGGATTTTTCAATGGCAAAAACAGCCACAAGCCATTTCACTTTTTCATAATCGTAGGCAATGGAAATATACGCCAATCCCCAAATTACAATCATTAACAAGCCAAAGTTTGACATGACCACTGGATCATATTCAGGAATGGTAGAATTGCTAAAGAACCTTGAAAAAATCAAGA
Organism: Cyclobacterium qasimii M12-11B; assembly: GCF_000427295.1. Taxonomy (GTDB): domain Bacteria; phylum Bacteroidota; class Bacteroidia; order Cytophagales; family Cyclobacteriaceae; genus Cyclobacterium; species Cyclobacterium qasimii. The sequence goes on from NZ_ATNM01000107.1 coordinate 89,866, forward strand.
CCGTTAAGTTCATTAAACCTGATAGTATAAAGCCTTTTGCAATTGTTTTATCTTGGATATTCATGTTTCAGGAGTATAAATAACAATCGTTGGTATAAGAAAAATTGTGCCAATGTTCAAGACGAATCAAACATCGGCAAATCTATTCCAAAAAGTCAAAAGCAGTAATTACCTCTGCCAGTTACGAATTTTTACGCATAGCAGGATGAGAATATAGGTCAAATAGGTGACCGATCGTATGAGATTTGGGCGATAAAACAGGTGTAAGTATACCAGCCAAGCGAAAGGGTACGGGGAAATGCCGTGAGCAAATTGCCCACGGCTTGATTCTCCAAAAACTATACCTTATCTAATCTGACCACGTAGTAAACCACCACCATGTTGGGTGGAGTGAATGTTTACATACAAGGGATCATTGTTTATCGTGGTAAGTTCAGCATCAGTTAAAGCAAGGCTTTTTGTTATGTCTAGTTGGGCATTGTCTGTAAAGCCCAGGTTTACAAGTACGCCACCATTAACCTCTGCTGATCCTTGGTGAATATGACCTGCATTGATCGCATCAGTAGCATCCAGGTCATTCACCGTGGCTTTGTAAATCATTGTATTGCCTATTATTCTTAAATAAGCAGCACCTGTTTCATTTCTTCCAGTAATTGCAGGGACTTCATTGGCAGGCGATAAAGCTACATTGTAGGCATTGTCAATGGTCTGGTCAATTTGTCCTCTTACCAAACCTGCTGTTTCGTCTGTAGAATGTACATTGACATATACATCACTGCCTTTCAAGGTAGTTACTTCACCATCAGTTAATGTAACTGTCCCTGTGGCCATATTGCCTGAAAAGGAGATATCGGCACCATCAACCAATGTAATGGCTACACTTCCAGCCGTAACGACATCACCTGTGTGAACATGGGCTTTAGTCAAAGCATCGGTTGACAAAAGATTGTTTATTATAATTGTGAATTCCAGGGTATTGTCGTCAAACAAGTTCATTTTAATATTACCCGTTTCATCTCTTCCCATAACCATTGGGATTTCATAAGCATTGTCCAAATCAATATCGAAGATTTGTACACTAACTTTGGCAGGGGTATCGTCGTCATCGTCTTTGCAACTGAATGTAATCAGTGCAAAAAAACTTAGCATTAATAATAGGTTTCTTACTTTCATATTCTAAAAATTTTAATGGTAGGGTCTACTCCTTTTTATAGTCCTTTTTCGACAGGTTCAGACTTTGATTCCTTTTTTGAATGCATATAATGGTTGGCACATAAAGTAAAACCATCTACAGGCTATTACAATTATATAATAGCGGTTTCAAGATGAATATAAGGTAAAAAAATGATCAGTCCTAAGTTTAAGTGGCTTGGAACAAACCGCTTAAGTAAGCGGGTTCTTTTAAGTAATCGCTATGGCCATTGACATTGTTTAATAGGGCTGAATTCTAAAGGTATTACTGAAAGATATTTTTTAAAAGTGTTTTACATCAAGTATAAGGTAAGCCACTGAAGGGTAAGCGTGAGTTGCGCCATCTAAAAGTCGCTCTGTAGGCTGCCCACAAGGATCTAGGTAGTGCTTTTCTTTCCCCAATCCTTCTTTAAATAGTTCATAGCATCAATAAGGGCCTCTTTGGAAGGTTTGGGATTGAAGTCCAGTTCCTGCCTTGATTTCTGGATGTCGTAGTCTTGTTTCAAACCATAAAACATGTCCAGGTAATGCCTTTGTAGCAAGGGTTCTTTGCCAGTGATTTTGCTGCCAAACTCCATGAGTCCTGCTACACAATACAAAAGGGATTTGGGTACTTTTTTAGGTGTTTTTAATTTTAATTCCGGGTACAATTCGGACGCTATTTTAACGCTTTCTTGTAAGGTGGTGTGTTGTTCGTTCGAAAGGATGTAGCGTTCTCCATTTTTGCCCTTCAACATAGCCTTGTAAGCTCCAGAAGCCACATCCTTTACGTCAATCCAATTTAAGGTGACATTCGTATCGACAGGAATTTCTCCATTCAAAATTTGATAGACAAGCTTGTTGGTATAACTGAGCTTAAAGGCTTCACTGCCAATCATGGCAGAGGGTAAGATCAAAACAGTTCTAATGCCATATTTTTCGCCCAATTCAATGGCCAGCTTGTCAGAATCATTTTTGGAATTGTAATACCAGTTTCGCCGGTCTTTATTGTAGCCGTTGTCCACATTTGCTGGTAACTGGGTGAAGTCCAAAGCGGCTACTGAACTTACATAAACAATGTTCTGTATGCCACATTCCCTGGCCATGTCAAATACATTCTGAGTACCTTTTACGTTATTGTCATAGATTTCTACCTTAGGATCTTTGGCCCACATGCTAAAATTTGCTCCTACAGCATAGAGGTTGGTGATGCCCTTGAAGGCTTTCTTAAGTGAAGCCCTATCGGTAATGTCTGCGGGTACTACTTCACAATCTAAACCCTCAAAGGATTCCAGGTTGTTTGCATTTCTTACCGTAGCCCTTACCCTCAGGTTTTTAGAAAGTAATAACCTGACCAAATTATTGCCTAAATGCCCATTGGCACCTGTTACTAATGAAATTTCCTTGCTCATGATGTTGTATTTTGTTTGAGCAAATTTCAACAGCAATTAAGGATTTAAAAATAACATTTGTTAGAAAGCGATTTGCTTGCGTATCCTGCTTAAAGATTGAGGTGCTATGCCTAAGAAAGAGGCGATATTGTCTACGGATACATTTAAAGCCAATTCGGGGTGTTGATTTAAAAATTTTAGGTAACGCTCTTTAGCGGTTAAAACTTGAAAATCTTTTACTCGCGCTAATTTACAACTCAGGTGTTCATTGGTTACTGTTTTTACAAGTTCGGCCCAGATGGGCGTCGTTTCTTGTAACAATACAAAGTCAGGTTTTGAGATTTTTACCAGGGTGCAATCGGTAACTGTTTCATAATAATCGGAAGAGGGCGTTTCGCTCATAAAACTATCCAAAGAGGTAAAGAAATCATTTTCTGGCACCAAATGCTGCACGACAAGTTTACCTTCTATATTTTGATACCCTTTTACAATTCCTGTACTCAAAAAATACACATAACGTTCAATTTTTCCTGCCTCTAAAAGTATGGTTTGCGCTGGCACATTTTCCGTGGTAAAGTATTTTTCAAGCAAAGCCATGTCTTCCTTGCTTACTGTAAAGCGTGTGTCGATATAGTTGCGCAGATTTTTCATCGGTACGTGTTGAATTGGAAGAGTCAAAGCCTGGGGTGGGAGGGCAATTCTTTTGTATCTCTCTTCCCCGCATTAAATGTACAAGTATTTTATTTATATCCTGAATTTGAGCCAATTTCATGGCACAATCGTCATTATGAGGCTTTGCGATGGGCTTGTTTGGGGAAAGCCGTGGGAATCCCTAGGTGGGGCTGCCAAAACTTTCCTTACAACAGCAAGTAGGCGAAATGGGTTTGGCTTCACAATGTAATTCGGATTCGATAACAATTCAATTAACGTCCTGTTGTTAGTTAGCGTTTGGATTTTGTCAGTATTGTTGCTAAAAACAGGCAACAATACCGCCAAAATCCGATGTCGTTAATGTTCTCGGTCCACGGGTTTCACCCGTGGTTATTATTGTTGAAGCCCTTTAGGCTTCTTTGTTTTCGTTTAAATTCACGGGTTGGTTCATTCACTTGATATGGAATTATCTCATAACACGATCGTCATTCTGAGGCTTAGCGATAGCCCTCTATAGGCAAAGCCGTGTGAATCCCAAGCTAGTTGGACCTTCTCCGACGGGAGCATTAATAATGACCAACGTTATTGGGTCTTTCAGGGATGTTTGCTGTCTTCATCCTTTTCTGGAAAGCAGCTTTGCTTTCTCCGGGACTTGGCCATACATCACTTGGGCGATGGGAATCGCTCATCATCTTATTTATCGCTTCCACTTTGTCTTTATTGTCAGCACTGATATCATTTTCCTGTTGTGGGTCTGCTATCAAATTGTACAATTCCAATTCCGCCCCGCTTGCTTTGTGTCCATAATATTCTCCCCAGCGAACGGCTTGATTTTGATTGTGTTCCCAATACAGATACTCATGTTGTTTTTGCGTGCCATTTCCCGTAAGGGTGGGTAAGATCGAAAGTCCATCAATGTCTGAAGGTGAGTTTACCTGGGCCAAATCCGCTGCCGTTGGAAGGAAATCCCAAAAAGCCCAAATATGATCGCTTTCTGAACCTGCTGCAATATGACCTGGCCAGCGGGCCATGGCCGGTACATGAAAACCGCCATTGTACTCATTGCTTTTTTGTCCTCTGGTGGGGGACAAATGATTGAAAAATTCACTTAAAGTAGGGCCATCTTTTAGGTCCAGGTATCTTTTTTCATAACCCTGACTTGAATTGCCATTGTCGGAGGCAAAGAAGATAATGGTGTCATCATCCAGCTCCAATTCTTCCAATAAGGCCATTAATCGACCTACATCTCCGTCCATGCGGGAAATCATGGCAGCCCATTCCTTGTGCTGAATCGGCCAGTCTTTGTCCTTGTACTCTCCAAGCTCAGGAACGATTAGCGGACCATGAGGAGGAGTATTGGCCAGGTACAGGAAGAAAGGCTGCTCTTTGTTTTGTCTCACAAATTCAAGTGCCTTTTCATTGATGATATCAAAAGAATAAACCGCTTCTGAAGGGTCATCTATGCCGTTGGGGATAACTTTTCCTTCTTCATCATAGGCACTTGCCTTGGAATAATTGTCATATTCATAATGGGCTTCGTTCCCTGGGAAATAGACTTTTTCTTTGTTGTGGTACAGAAATTCAGGGTAATAGGTGTGGGCTTGTCGTTGGTTGAGGTAACCATAGAATTCATCGAAACCCATGTTATTGGGAATCCCTGGTTGGTTGTCCAATGCCAATCCCCACTTGCCGAATAAACCGGTTTTGTATCCTGCTTCTTGCAAAAGCATCGCCACTGTATAATCTTCTTCCCTTAAAGATTCCCGAAAGGATTGATAAGAATTGCCACGTACCCTGGCATGCCCCTGATGCAATCCCTGCATCAATGAGGACCTGGATGGCGCGCAAACGGTGCTTCCTGCATAAGCATTTGTGAATTTGATTCCTTCATAAGCAATCCTGTCTATGTTTGGGGTTTTGATTTTCTCCTGACCAAAAGCACCCAAATCTCCCCAACTCAAGTCATCACTAAGTATGAAAATGATGTTTGGAACCCGTTCTTCCTCTTCTTGAGCCTCTTTTTGATTGCCAGAACAGGCAGAAAATAGCAGCAAGGCGGTCAGCATTACCAATGCCCCCTGATTCCTTATTGGGTTTGTATAAGATGGTTTAAACTTCATGTTAATCTGATTAATAATGGCTTAAAATGTACTTTTTCCTTTCTTCTGGATTGTAGTTGCCCATGGTCCAGGATTTATCGTTTTTATGAACCTTGAAAGCAGGCCTTACGGATCGATCCATGCTTTTGATATCCAAATCTCCTGCCGCTGACTTGTCCCCCAACAGTGGATTCAATACCCTTAATTTCCTTGGCGAAAGGGCCTGATAAATTTGAGGCAGGTCAAAATAGGTCAATATTCCAGGTAAAATGATCTCATGTTGGTATTCTGGAATGTCCACTTCCACAATGCTTTCAAAAGAAATTAGGGGGTCTTCCAAAAGAAAAGAAGCAATGTTTTCATCCATTGTCCCGGCAAAAACACCATAGAGGGCACCCATTCCTGTACCCCAATAATGTATCTTTTGGGCATTGATTTCCGATGATTTTAGCCAGTCGGTAACTGCCAGAACATCCCTTATCCTTTGGCCAAAAATCGGTTTTCCCAATAGAAAATCCCAAAACTTATTAGCATTGTCAGGGCCTGTTTCGCCAATACCTCGCAAATCAATTCCACACAATAAGTATCCTTTGGCCAATAGTGCTTCTACCAAATCCAAATCTTCCAACAAATTCGATTTTCCTTCTTCATGAACGTATAGAATCACTTCTTTCCCTACCAAACCCTCATCGGCACCCATAGTTACACCTGGTACAATTATCCCTGCTTCAGGCTCCATGGTGAATTTCCGAAGCGTCATTCCCTTTCGTTTTATGGGAGCTTCCAGTGTAGCTTTTCCTTTAATGTCCTTCAGGGAGGTATTCAACACTTGCTCAATTAATTCAGGCAATTGCATTTGAAGCGCTTCAAGTGTTTGCTTGGATTGGATGTTTTTCCAATTGGCTTTGTTTTGGGCCAAATGCGCTTTTATCAAATCAAGTTCACTGACACTTCCTGGTTCATTATAAACACTTCCGTTTTGTGTAGCCCATAATTCCTCCTCTTTCATTAGTGGCGTTTCCTCCTCCCAAAATGTAGAGGGATCGCCTCCGGTCCATTTTAGTATCCATGAATAGGTGGCCTCTCTTTGTTCTTGATTGTAATCATGCCCTGCTCGGACCATGCTTGTTTTGAATTTCTCCGGTACTCCATGAGCGGCATAAGACTTACTTAGCCAGGTGTCCAGTTCCCAAACACCCTCAGGAGGATTCAAACTGTCGTCCGATGTGGCATTTAGCATTAGTGCATGGGGTACCTGGCAGAACAATGGATCTCCCCGTGGATCAATCAACTGACCGAATGCCCCGAAGAAAACCTGCTCATGATCAGTGGCAAGGTTGGCCAGGGTGCGGTGTGACCAGGTATTGGGATTACAGGTAGGTATGGCAACAGCAATGCGATCGTCCAGGGGCAAGATATAAGTGGTGGTCATTCCCCCTCCCGAACTTCCGGTCATGCCAATCTTAGTGGGATCCACTTCGGGTCTACTTTCCAGGTAATCGATCGCCCTGATGACATCCCATGCCATAAAATTGAATAGGTGGGTGCCGCTTAAAAAGGCTTTTGTTCCCAATATCTTGTGAGAAGCGAGCAACCCCCGTTCTCCCTGACCTATCTGGTCAATGGTCAGCACTACAAAGCCATTTTTCGCCTGTGCGATACTCATCCTTTGGTACCGTTCATTGGCTTTTCCATTTTGGGCATGTCCTATCACATTCAACTGGGCAGGTCTTGGTCCGGAAAAGTTTCGGGGTAGGTATAAATTGGCACTTACATATAAATTTGGCCGGCTTTCAAACAAGATATTTTCGATGCTGTATTCCTCGTGTTCAATTCGACCCGTAACACGTGCATTCAAAGGTGTTTTTTCCGGGAATGCCCCTGTCCATTCTTTCATGGCATCCGAAATGGATGCTGCCCGAAGGTCCCAATCTTCAGCAGCTTTTAGTGAGGATAGGAGGGAATCCCTTTTGGTAAATTGGGTAGTGACCTTCTTGGTAAGGTAGTCTCGCATCATGGTAGCTGCAGGCTGATTCAAGACAGTCAAATCATCCATCACGATGGCATTCTGACCATTTACAGCTCCAATTGTTAAAAACAAAACAAGATATAACCAAATGTACTTCCGCATTTTACCTGATTTTAAGTAGTTAAGGGGATTCTAATTAACTGTTTTAACCGGATAATGCAATAAGATTTTTAGTAAGTGGTAAGGATTAGATCTATGCTGTTGCCTTCGAAGAGCGCAGGGGACGGTACGTTTTCGGTGGGTGCTGGTATTAAGATAGAACAGTCTATCAGGTTTTTTACAGCCTTTACTTTTTATTTAGAAGATTTCGAGAACTGCTGTGCGCTATGCAATCCTCAATAGGCTCTGAATCTGAAATCTTAAGTAATTCAACGATCTCATTCGGTAAATCGTCCATTGATGCTTTACGAAAAGCTTCAATTTGATTGATTTTTTGCTCATCCTCCAAGTTTGAAATCCAATTGATAAGCGATATTTTTCTTTCTTCTATCGTCATAAGGTTAAAAATACTAAAAGTTTTTTGTTTTACTAGTTCGAATCCCTCATTCACAAGCACTTTAATTAGGGACACTAGTGTCGTCTATTCCAGTACGCTTTATGTTTAAAAGTAGATTGACAAGCCCTTGATAGGAGGGAGTTCTCCTGAAGGCTTGCCATTGACTGAGTTTGATTTATGTAATTAATATATTAGAGGGTATTTTCTTGGTCAAGCCGTGCTCTCTTTAAAAAATTAGCTTTATGGGTTTATTTCATTGGCGTAAGTTTTAATGGGTGAATAAACTTAGCTATTTGCGCACTTGGCCTTTACTTACCTATCTTTCCCTCACGATTCCTGCATTTTCTGCTGAAAGCTGATTTCTATGAATTCTGCCGGATGGGAGAGGGCTACTTTTACGGATACACGTAAGATGCCGTTTAAAATGTCTTCTGCGGTCATGGTGCTTCCCAAACCTACATTTACGGTATAGGCATCTGATGGACTTGAACCCACAAGTCCTCCTTGTTTCCATAAATTGGTTAAAAAGTTTTGGATCATGCTTTTTATTGATACCCAAGTATTGGCGGTATTTGGTTCATATTCATAGTCCTTAATGGCCTGTTTTATGGATTGTTCCAGAAAGATGGCCGCACGCTTTATATTGATATACCTCCAATCAGTGGAATTGCCATCCAGGGTTCGAGCGCCCCATATCAGCAATCCATTGTTTGGGAATAAGCGAATGGGATTGATGGCTTTTCCTGATAAGGGTGCATTGAGGTCTTCCTGAAAATCCTGGCTTATGTTTATCGCAGGGGCTTTTACATCAATCATGCTTATATTTGCAGGGGCTTTCCAAACCCCTGCAGTATTGTCTACTGTGGTATAAATTCCTGCGATAGCACCGGAAGGTGGGGTCAAATTTAATTTTTTAAAATGGCCTCCCTTAGCGATTGATAGGCTTTGCTTATCAGTTGAAGGTTTTGGTCTGCCTTTTGCCTATTTTTCTTATCTATTTTTAGTTGTTCTTCTTTACTTATTTTGCTGTCTGTCATTGGAGGATCATCAGCTCCTTCTCCAGCCGTTTGGCCTGTGAGTTGGGATACCATCAATAAGAATGGACCTCTATTAACTTCAGGTTTTTTTGGGGCTTCCAACTGGAGCAAGTAGTCCAGGGTTTTCAGGGCATTGGCAGATAGGTTTTTATAAGAATAATCCTCTTTTGGGTACAGAAATGTATGAAGCCAGGGATAATAAGCAGCTGCATAAGCATTGTAGTTTGGACGGATAGGGTTCACGTTTTCTCGAAAGGCATCAATGCTCTCTGAAGGATTTTTTTCAGTTTGCCAATAAGCCAAGGGAATGTCTAATATGGACATTCGATTGCCCATGCTTCCACAATGGTTGACCATATGGGATTGTAAGGCATAAGCGGCTTTGAATTTGTCCTTCAAATGGATTTGGCTTTCATCAAATAATTCCACAGCATCCGGAACAAGGAGTAGGGTAGGTTCCGGTACTTTTTCCAATAGATCTATTCCTGCTATTAGGTCTGCTAAATTTGGAGCAACAGTGTAATTACCCACACTTACGATATAACATTGATCTCCACCATTTTGATAGAAAAATTTTACTGCCTTGTACATCCGGTAATGCGGCCCATTGGCTTTGAGCAGGTAGTTTTCCCCGTTTTGACCAATGAAGTCGGCTTCACTTGACTCGGTCTTTTCAAGGTCAAATTGAATCAAAGGTGGTTCTTTACCGAAAATCCTATAAAATTCATACAGTGAGGTTACTCTCCGCGGCTTATTGCATAAATCCTCCCCTAAGAAGGTGTAACCGATAAAGGCCGGTATGGAAGTGGGTACCGGAACGACTGTATTAGGGCGGGCGTACAATTCATTTATATATACCCCGGGGGTTTTCATTGGTTTGGTCATGGTTGTTAGTTTATGCCTTGTTATTTATCCTTAGGCAAAGCATCAAATTGTTTGCGTTTGTCATTAAACCATTTTTTTATGGCATCAGGAGATTGCATCAATTGCTGCATTTTTCCCATGGCTTTTAAGTGGGCGGGATCCTTTTTTTGGAACATTTCCATGCCATGGTTTTTGCTGAGTGCAGCCATTTCATCAAAGGTAGAGGCATGAAATGCCAGTCCACAAGCTCCCCCAAGTTGTTCACAGGTCATTGTTTTCATTATAGGTTGGATTTATTGTTCATTAAAAAAGCATTTCTGGACTGCGAAAACAGTTCTTTGGCCAATTCTATGTCAGTTATCTATTCTTCGTTTTTGTAATCTGCTGTAAAATAACGAATATAAGTAAAATCCTTTGGTTTTGACAGGCTGGCTTCGACAGGCTCAGCCACCTGCAATAGGTTAATGATTTGGCGAAAGCCAGAAAGCTGTATTAACGTTTAAAAGCCTCCGGTAAATCTGGGGGCTATTGATAACCTGACCCTTTGTTACAAATACCCCTTCTCTTATGGCAGGGGGATTTTTTTCGAGGATTTTCAATATAAAATTGATCGAAGTAATTGATAATTACGTAATAAATCCCCCTGCGCCCCCTTTAAAGGGGGATTCCGGTTTTTCAAGAATTTCCGAGTACGTTATTGACTTTTCAATTGGTTAGCCCATTAATAGGGTAAGATCAAAAAATCTGGCTTTGGCCAAAATTTAGGGAAGGAAAGGATTTTCATTAAAAATGCCTTTTCCAACGGTATAGGGCTAAAGAATTACAAAGGTTATCCCTACCTTAGTATACTTAAACACGGGACTTTTTCCTTGGCTTGAAATTCAGATTGAATCAAAGTTCCAGGATTTCCGTAAAACCAGATATAGTTATTTCGATGCAAGGATATCTTGCAAATATTATTAATGTAAAATCATTTACCATCATGCCTTGTGCATGAACAAAGGTTAAAATAAAACATAGCATATGAAGCGAAGAAAGATGATTTCCACTATGGGAGCCATTTCCCTAGGATTAGCCTCTTCACCACTTGCCAAAGCAGACGTGGTAAAAGAACCCTATAAAATAACGGAGAAAACAATTGAAACCGATATTTTGATTGTTGGTGGTGGTACTGCAGGGGTGGTGGCAGCCATTCAGGCAGGGAGAGCAGGGGCTAAAACGATCCTGGTAGAAAGTGGTAGTCAACTTGGAGGAACAACCACCACCGGAGGCGTTTCCTTCCCTGGGATTTTCCATGCCTGGGGAAAACAGGTCATCGGAGGCATAGGCTGGGAATTGGTTTTGGATGCTGTGAATCTAAACGATGATATCCTGCCCAATTTCTCCATTGTTGCCAATAATACTACTATTCGCCATTGGAGACATCAGGTAACTGTCAATCCAGCGCTTTACGCCATGCTTGCAGAGGAAAAGTGCGTGGAAGCAGGTGTTGATATTCGTTATTACGAAACGCCTACGACTATCAAATTTAACAAAGGCAAATGGTCTGTGAAAACAGTGGGTAAGGGGTGTAGCAATGAAATTATTTGTGATCAGATCATCGATTGTACCGGTAATGCTACCGCTGCATCAATAGCAGGCTTTAAACTATTAAAAGAAGAAGATACGCAACCTGGATCTTTTGTCTTCAGAATCGGTGGCTATGATTTGGAAAAGCTGGACCTTTCTAAGATTCCAAAAGAATACCATTCCAGGCTTAAGCAAAACATGCTTATCAATAGTGATGTGAAAGTGGAATCATCCGTCAACAATTTTCCTCCTACTTCCCCTTATAATTATGTCTATGTACATGGAGCTGACTCCTCTACTTCGGAGCTACATACAAAAGCAAATATAGAGGGAAGGGCTTCACTATTGCAATTGATTAGAAAATTAAGAACATTCCCAGGTTGTGAAAAGATAAAATTATTGGATGCGCGGCCTGAAACGGCTATTCGGGAAACTTACCGAATTGACGGGCTCTACCAAATCACACACAATGATTATGTTACCGGGAAAGTATTTGAAGATTCCCTGTCCTATTCATTTTATCCAATCGATTTGCATCGAAACGGGAAATCCATTTACCAGGAATATCTAGAGGAGGATGTTGTTGCCACCATTCCACTCAGGGCATTGATACCTAAAGGCAGCCAGAATTTCCTGGTTGCCGGTCGTTGTTTGAGCAGTGACAGGCTGGCCAATTCCGCACTACGTGTTCAGGCATCCTGTATGGGGATGGCACAGGCTGCTGCGGCGGCGGCAGTATTGGCCATCAAACATAAAGTTACACCAGCGAATGTCCCCCTAGCGGAATTGAAAAATATGCTAAAGGAACATGGAGGGATAGTTCCGAATGCGTAAGTTGTTCATTCAAAGAATAATTAAATGATCAATTGGATCAAGGGCTTATTGGTTGGGGCATTATTGCTCCCATTTTCTTTTGAAAATGGAGAGGACATTCGATATTTTCAACAATCAACGATTCCTCTAACTGATTCCACTGATGTAATCGTATCCTCTATTTATGATTCTTTATCAAATCAGGACATTTACCAGGTAAAAACATCAACTGGTACGCCTGTACATTATTATATTGAACTTCAAGAAGGGGTATGTTTTGAAAATGAGTGCCGGCCCCTGAATATTCTGATCTACTGGAACATTACTGGTAGGTACCTGGGGTTTGAACTGGTGGATGGCGAATTCCTGAGTAAGTTTGACCATGAGCCTTTTTCACCAAAGGAATATGAGGAACTGGATCAGCTGTTGGCAGATCCATTCCTGCCTTTGGGCAATTATACTTTTGAAGATTTGGTTAAAAGACCAGATACAGTCAGCCAATCCCTGGATGGTGTTTCGGGAGCCACCATGAAAGATGTGCTGGAATACATAGTGCCCGGAGCTGCCTATACTACTCATAAATTATGGAATGTGATCCATGGTCCCATTCAACAAGAAGTCATCCGCATGACAGAGCGGAACCTTGATTCCTCATTGCTTAATAAAATCCTGCAAAGCAGGGATCAAAGTGACCAAACCTGGGCTCTGGAACGGATCGCTCAGCTTTCTGATTTGGATGATTCTGTGGTTGAATCCCTAGTAAGGATTCTTCTTGAGGGGGAGCATTTTCAAGCTTACCTGTTGTTGAAATCACTGTCTATAAAGCAATTGGAATCAGAGCATTTGCAGCTTCATCTTTTTAGCCTTATAGGAAAGGTTGACTTTAGCATTGAAAATATGATTTTTGATAAATTGGTTGAAGCACCGCAACTTCACGGCTCTGTTGTGGATGCTTCAATTCCCATCCTTACAGCATTGAGCGGTTCCCAATTGGGAAAGTTGCTGAAGCTTTATTCGCATCATGAAGTAAAAAATCCTGAGTTTAATCAGGCTCTAAAACAGATGGTACCCATTGAAAATAGTTTTATAGAGCGCCAGGTGTTGAAGTTCCTGGATAAGCAAGCGGAAACTTCTGATTAAGTGGAGAATATGTTTTTTCAAATCCCCCTTTTTATAAAGGGGGCAGGGGGATTTTTTCGAGCTCTCTCAATTTAAAATAAATCGAATAGGTGGATAACTACGTAATTCCTACCGAAGGCTGATCGGAGTCGATGCCATAGGGATCTGTGCCCGTATACCTACTCCTTCGACGCCGCTCAGGATCCGGTTACTGTTTAAAAAGTGGTGCCATTTCAATAGCCATAATTTAATCCATAGCAAATTGTCCAAGAAAACAATTCAATGTGAAATGGCTTCAGCCCATTTAAAGAAGGTGATTTGTGAATTCTGGCTTTAGCCAAAATTTATAGAAGGAGAGGGAGAAGATCAATAATCTTTTAATTTTCATACTTGACCACTTCATCTTCCAGCCCTACACAGAGTACGGCTCTTTTTAGGCCGAAAATCCTCCCGTCTTTGGCTTCATAATTGGCGAACAATTCCCCGTTTTTTCTGAAAGCTTGTTGAAGGCCTTCCTCTCTTCCCATATTGAGGGTTAGGACTTTAAAAATTTCTCCCGTGGGATACCATTTTTTTTGTTCACCATGCAACTTCCCTGAAGAATATTGAAGGTGGGATATTAAAAGGTGTGTGGAACCAGGAGTCCATGTTTTCTTTTCACCATGCAATTTTCCCAAATGGTAAAAGGCCGAATGTTGGTTCTGCCATCGGGATACCAATCTGTGGTCTCATTTTGCTTCTTTCCATTCAATATCCCAATCTTTTGCTTTAGGGTACTGTCAGGAAAATAGCTCAAGGCATAACCTGAAAATTTCTTCCCATCTAGCGTCCAAAGTGAAACCTTATTGTCATAATTTAGCCTTGATTTGTCAATGGTGTTGGCGGGCACCTGCAACAAACTGATTGTCTCTGTTACTGGGGTTTTGATTGCTGTTTTTGATTCTTCCCCACAACTTGCAATCAATAAAATCAGAAGTATGAAAATTAAATTTCTAATCATTGTGTCCAATTATTAAAACAGGAACCATCCCTTGTTTCAGGGTTGAAGTATGGGATGATTCCTATTCATATAAAACAGAAAGTTCCGAATTACATTATAGTGTTTGGGGTTCCTTGCAAATCAACACCGAACAATAAAATATAGGAGCCTATATAGGTTTCATTGATTATGTGATAGTGATAAAATTCCTCATCGCTACTGTGTTGGGTTGCGGAAATGTGTCCACCAGATGCATCCAGGTTAGTTGGATGGTCATCCGTTGAATTGCATTTTCTACCATAGAGTAAAAACCCATCTTGTAGAATGCCAATCAATTTTTCATCATCATACGAGAGTGTGGTATTTGCTTCTACATCGGTAGATTCAAGATGGTAATGATAACCTGTAGGACCCATATGGGCTCCTGCATAATCAAAACCTGAGGCTACGTTTGCGGATAAAGCAATATTTGGCCCTTCTTCGTCATTGAAGATAGGAGCTCCTGTAACGGCAATACCGATAGCACCCAATCCAGTTGCAGAGCTTGAAGAAGCTTTTACTGGAGTAGCAGGAACGGTAACCGTGTAACTTCCGCTTGAAATGGTACCAGGAGACATCTCACTTGTACTAGCAACAAAGGGTTCAATGTATAGGCTGTTACTTGTTGACCAATAAGGAGAAGTATGATTAGGAAGACCGTTAGATTCGATGGTGATATCATCTCCATCAAAAGAAATGGTGACGGCATCTTCATTGAATTCGTCAAATGCAGCAAGTGGTGTGCTACCTGTAGAAGCGGCACTGCTGTCGTCGGTATCGCTGTTGTCCGCCACATATCCACTAGGTTGTACACAGGCTGTTTGACTCACATCCGCGTTTCCTAAACCGTCGCTGTCAGCATCTTGATACCAGGTGGTCTCAACGCATACATCTTCCTCGTCATCACAAGAGCTAATCAATATTGTCACTCCAAAGAGAACAGACAGAAATAATTTCGAGTAGTTCATTTTTTTAAATTTAAAAATTGGTAATTATTAATAATCGTTAAAGGTTTAGACGCCTTTAATTGAAAAATCCCTCGGTACCGGGAAAATTAATAGCAAATGGTTTTGGGTAATTTGGGGTGAAAATGGGTTAACTTTCCTGAATGGAGTAGTAGGTGTTTTATCTGGTATTGAATCAAAAAAGAGATAATGGTAACTACTTCTTGTTCCGTGCAAAAAATTGTAATTGTATAAAAATCAAATAGCATACTTCTACACAAATGTATGTGTTTTTACTTTTACCACCTAAATAATTTCAAGAAAATATATTTTACCTTATTGATTTACAGTTGTTTAATAAGTGGTGTTTTTATAATTCACCTATTAGGCTTGGCCCATTCGATCAATCATCCAATTTTTCAAAACATTTGTAAACAGATGTTCGGATTGCCTTTAGATACAGCTTGTCTATAAAGTCATAATTTGCATCCATTGATCTTGTCTCTAAAAAAGCTGTTGATGTACAATACTTCACCATTTCTCCTGCAGCATTTAACAATTCTATCTTGGTTTCAAATTCAACATATTCCCTTTCGTTAAAAAGTGTGGGCCGAAAACTCCTGAAATCCACCGATAATGGCACATCTAACTTTGACTTCAGTTTCACCATCAGAAAAATAGGAACTAATCTGATCAAGGATCAATTGCTCTTGCTCATTGTTTAAAATGGGTGAAACTTTGTCAGATTGACCTGGGAAAGATAGTACATTCAACTTTATTCTCTTACTTGTAACGTTTGACCTTTCGTCTACAATTTCTATAGCTATTAACTTGCCTGGTATCGCTATTTCTTCCGTTTCAATATTGCGATCTAATATTGCATATTTAGAAGTGCAACTTGAAAAAATAACTGTAGCGATTGTTAAAATCGAAAAAATTAATCTTGACATAAAAATATTGTTTAGAAAATAATTCAACCAATGAGGGTTTGTATCAATTGCTCAGATGCCTAATTTCTACCCTCTCAAAAGCAAGCCAATTGGAAAAAAATAACTCCGAATGGATTGTCGTACAAACGTAATAGGTTTTTGATTAATTTAAAAGTAGTAATGGTTAGAACACAGAACTTCACTAAGAAAAAAAATGAAGTTAAAAACCCATCTTTCTAAATTTTCCTTCTTGTAATCATTGCGTCAATGTTTTTAGCCTGTCAATCGCATTTTGGTTTTGAGGATTCAAATCCAGTGATTTCTTAAAATCGGCGATGGCTTTTTTATGGTTTCCAATATATAAATGAGCCTCTCCCAGGCTATCAAAAAGATTTGCAGAATTGGGGTATAATTGGGTTGCTAAATTTAAGACATTGATACCTTGATTGGAGGTATTTGGATTAAAAACAAGCTGAAGACCAAGGGTGTTAAGATTTCCTTCAGGAAGTATTAACAGGGGATGTTTTCTTAAGCTTTTCTCATACAAATCTAACAGCTTTTCATAGTGCTGGGCAGCAGCCAAATCGTTGAAATCCTGAAAAGTAAAGACAGTGCTTTCTTGCCCCTTGCTTTTATAGGTTAATAGCCCAGCCTTTATTCCAAGCTCATCAGGATGGCTTTCAATAAAAGCCAATGCGGCAGCATCATTTATTAAATAAGCCTTTAAAAAATTTAGGGTATAAATGGAAAGCCATTTATAGGAGTTCATGATCTCAGAATCGCTTTTGTCCTGTCTTGCATCTCTTTTTTCGAAGAGCACACCTAATGTACTAAAATAGGAATGGGTTAAGTTTTGAAATTTTAATTGATAAGCCTTGTTCTTGGTAAGGCTATCGTATAATTCGAAGTTTGAATTAAGCGCTGGATCAATATTGTCTTCCTGCAGCACCTTAACAGGTATGTCCTTTTGGGCCATATGGAGGTAAGGCACATCTAATTTATTCAAATCGAAGAAGGGTGATTTTTGCAGCAAAGCATATTGGTACCTTTCTGTTCCGTCCAGACTGACAATGGCCTTGATGTTATCATTGCGCATTTGGGCAATGACATTGGACAAACCACCAAAACTAAAACCCATCACCGCAATTTTAGAGTGATCACTGTTAGGGAGTTTTACCGCTTCTTTTATTAGGAATTCAACATCCCTGGCCTGGGTTTCTATTTCCTTTTCAATGTTATTTCCAAACCAGCGTGTATCAGTTCCCCTGCCAGGACTTGCTATAACAATAAAGCCCTGGCTTGCTAGGTATTCGCACAGGGCAAAGTTTTCCACGGAGGAGGCCTGAAAACTTGGCGCATAAACAATCACAGGATATTTCCCCTTTGCCATTTCAAGGTTCGAATAGGCATTGCTCTCCTCTATTAAATGGGCTTGGTTCGC
The DNA here is from genome assembly GCF_000427295.1 of Cyclobacterium qasimii M12-11B. Classification (GTDB taxonomy): domain Bacteria; phylum Bacteroidota; class Bacteroidia; order Cytophagales; family Cyclobacteriaceae; genus Cyclobacterium; species Cyclobacterium qasimii. Next base: position 107,436 of record NZ_ATNM01000107.1, read on the forward strand.
TGGAGTGTTGGCATAATAAAACCAATTCAATATTTGTTCATTGGGAAGGTATTCCCATTCCTCTTCTTCTTTTAAAATTTGCAGGTAATCCAGTACCTGTAAAGGAGACATCTTTTCATCCTTTTGAGAAGCGGGATACCATAGGCTAATAGGGATTGGTCTTGCTGTTTTTTGATTGCTATAATCGTAAATTCTACTGTAAGTTCTGGTACTATCCGAACTGGTATAATGCCGAAATCCAATGTTATATTGGCCTTTATCAAGGCCAATTTCATTTAAAGACGTTTGCCCATATAATGTAAGAAACTGAAGAAGTAGGAGGGGTAATGCTACAAGGAATCGCATGGTTTTGGTGTCTGGTTCATTGTAAAAGATGCGCTAAAAAGATTATGATTGTGGGTAATCTTTAGCTTGTTATCAGGTTATTAATCATTTGAAAGATAAATGACTATTTTGCCCGTCTCTAATTTAATGGGTTTTTATTCCTTTTGAAAGGCAATAGAGAACTGAATGAAAATCTGTGGTAATGGCTATCGGCCTTTGTGTTTTTGCTGACTGGTTTGGGATTCTGTATCGTAAAATAGTATCCCTTCATGAGATTGATCAAGTTGTCCTATTAAAAGGCCGTTTTTATCCCATATTGAAGTTTGCCCGGCACTTTTAAAATTGTCACAATGGCCAATGCAATTGACCATTAATACAGGAATTGAATATTTGACAGCAATATTCGAGAAGTGACTGAAGGCTTTTTCAACATTCTGCTGAGGTTTTGCAACGCTTGCCAAATACACATCCGCTCCATAAGCCATTGCTTTTTCAGCATGCTCGGGTTGCAATCCTTCATAACAAATGGCTGGCGCAATTTTCAAATCATTTATGGTCAAAACAAACATTTTATCCCCTGCTACAAAATAGGGCATTTCGTCTGGATGAAGCTTTTGTTTTGAATAGATGTGATAGGGTAGATTTGGCTGGAAAAAGACCATACTTATGAAAATTCCAGATTTGGATTTGGTTGGTAAACCTATTCCGATGGTGATTTGATGCCGATCACTCAATTGCTGAAATTCGCTCAGTCCTAAATTTTGCTGATCCAGGGCCAGCTTTTCGGCCAATTCTGGCTCGTAACTTGTTAGCGATAATTCTGGAAATACAATCAAATCGGCCTTTTCAGCCACAGCAATATCGATCCAGTATTTGTGCTGCTCAATATTGTGCCTGATATTTCCTTTGTGTGATTGTGATTGAATTAAACCTATTTTCATTGAAATATAATCAGCTAAATCCAAGTCCTTCAGTAAGGGTTGGTGAGTTTGAAATACTCGATTTAGTCAATATTGTTTACAAAGCCAAGATAGTATTCATAGTCCTACCTTCTAAACTAGCAAGTAGTCCATTTTATTGATGTTAAAAGGAATAACCCAAGCCGAGGCCTAAACCAAGAATCCCTGCTTTGACTTTAAACAGGATTCCCCCACTTGGTTTTTGGAAGCGGTAACCGAGATCTAAACTAGGTAAAACAAAAGTGTCGTCATGATAATTGTCATAACCAACAAATGCTCCGCCATTGAGCTCTAAATGATGATTTTTCTTTCCGGTTAATAAAGTCATCGCAGCTAAAACTCCAGGACCACCCTCTGCCAATATTATCCCACTGTATCCTAATCCGGCCCGCCCATACCAGGTGAGGTATCCACCATCATTTATAAGTATTTCCACATTCATCAATGCTTCTAACCCTGGGACAGCTCCAATACTTGCATAGGTATTGATCTTGCTAAATTCTCCTTGTGCCATTAATGGATTGTTCAATCCTAAATATATTATTCCAATGAATACTAAATTTAAAAGAAACCGGGGAGTTTGGTTTGTGTTTGTCATAGTGGGTTTTTAAGTAATGCCAATTATTTGGCGAGCCTTGCCTTATTGGTTTTTTTCCAATGCTTTATTTACCTAATGTAAACCTATTTTCAAATTACCCACCTAATTTTACCTAATTAAAATGTTCCAGTAAAATCACACTCACCGTTTGATAAACATGTAGTTGAATTGTTATTACAAACGTAATTTGAAGTGCTATAAGCTCGGATATCAGTTTGCAGGTTAAGCAAATTGTAGCTAAAGACAATGTATTAATTGTCTCGCTATAAATTTCCATTCCCAAGACTATTACCAGAACTTTAGAGTCAAGTGCTTTTGATATGTACAAAAAAAAATGACCCTTATAGGTCATTTTTGTAGCCTCCTGATTCGTGCGATTTCTCTGAGCCAGTGCAACTGTGAACTGGAAAAGAATAAAGGTAATATCCGGGATAAACCCCTTCTTAAATCCCTACCTTCTTTATACTAATGTGAAAATCTCTTCCTCAGGAAGTCTTGATTTTGGCGTTTTGTCTGTAGTGTTAAAATCTGACGCAGTTCGGTACCCAATAGAAACAGCAGTTACTGCTGTAAATCCTTTTTCTCTCAAGCCAAACTCTTCATCCAAGGCTTTGACATCAATGCCTTCCATAGGCACTGCATCAATACCAAGGGTGGCTACACCGAGCAAAAAGTTTCCTATATTCAAATAAACCTGCTTTTCCAACCAATGGGGCAAGTCCTTTAGGTCGTATTTGTGAATGTTGGCAAAAGCATTTCTTCCACCATGCATGCCTTGTTTTACTTGCTCATTTGGAAACCTTCCATCCAGGTCTTCCACGGCCAATACATGTTGCATATAGTCCTCATCTGCGGTAATTCTTGAGCAAAATAATACCACGTGGGAAGCCTTTATTACTTTGGCTTCATTGAAAGCAAAAAAACCTTGCGTTCCTTTAGCGATACGCTTTTTACCTTCTTCGGTTGAAGCAATGATAAAATGCCAAGGTTGTAAATTTGTGCTGGAAGGACTCATCCTTAAAAGCGTTTTAACCTGATCAATGTCTTCACTTGAGATCTTCTTATTTGGATCAAAATCTTTGGCTGAATAACGCCAGTTCAATACATTTTTAATATTCATAATTGTATACTATATTTTTTATAGTTGCAAACTTATAGATAGTTTAATAACTTTGCAATAACGGTCAAATAGGATAGTATAAAATTATTTGCTTATGTATAAGTTCAAAGGTAAAGAATACCCATGTTGTGCAAGTTTAACGATGGGGCTGATAGGAGGCAAGTGGAAAACAGTGATCCTGTTTCACCTTAGGAATGATACTTTACGCTACAATGAGTTGCGGAAAGAAATGCCCACGGTAACGGAGCGGACCTTGAGCCTGCAGTTAAAAACCCTGGAAGAGGATGGCATTATCAAAAGAAAGGTGTATACTTCCAAGCCACCGTTAAAAGTGGAGTATTCCCTTACCGATTTTGGGAAAACCTTGATTCCGGTGGTTCAGTCCATTGCTGATTGGGGCCATAAAACTGTTCATAATAACTTGGATGTATCAGGGTAAATAATTGAAATTTCTGCTCAGGTGTACAAGCCAATTCATTGTGTGAAAAGGAAATATTGGTTATTCCAGGATTTTGTTGGCTTGCACCATATGGCGGTCATTGTGATAGATGACTACTCTAAAGGTGTCGCCGAGTTTTAACCTGATCCATCTGGAGATACTGATGGCAGTTTTGGTTTTATTTAAGTCTATTTCACCTGATTTATTGAGAAGATCTAAAAGCTGTTCTTGCTGAGTGAGGAATCGTTGAAGGGTTGTTTTGTCCAAAGTGCTGCCTATTGGGTTTTTGTCGCTAAAGGTTTTCATCTTGTTTAATTTATCCTTTGGCAGCATGGTTTTTGCGAAATAATTTCCTAAAATACCAGCTTTGAAGGTTTCTTTTGAGCTGGTTTTTGATTTTGTGATGCAATTGTTTATTTCTGGGATATAAAAGTCCCCATACAAATTCAAATGTTCAATGCATTCCAAAATGCTCCAACTTTCTGGTCCTGGTCTATGGTTCAATTTTTCATCAGACAAGCTACTGAATTTTTCAGCTTGGTTGATGTTAATGCGTGTGCGTTCCACCAAATCCTGTATTAATTTTTCTGTTGCTATTTCCATTGTTTTTTTGCCAAAATTCGGGTTAATCTCCAGCCAAAACATTGATTTGGATCAAGACTTTTTGATTCTGGACAATGTTTCAGGGGTCATTCGCAGGTAGGAAGCAATATACCTGTTTGGGATTTCCTGAAACAATTGAGGACTTCTGGCTAAAACCCTTTTATATCTTTCAAGTGGCGAACTTGTTAAAATGTCGCGCTCTCTTTCCATTTGTTGGTAAATCAGATCGCCAAGCATCATTTGCCAGATTTTGGTGTTTTCAGTTGAGCTGTCAATAAATGCCATGAAGCTTTCTTTTTTGATTACCTTCAATTGCGTTTTTTTGATTGCTTGGATGTAGAGGTCAGAAGGTTTTTCACTGATAAATGAATCCAAAGCGGCTATGAAGTTGTTTTGGTATCCAAACCTTATAATGTTTTCTTCGAACTCCTCTAACACATAGATTCTCAAACTCCCACTAACTACAAAGTAAAGATTGGTATCTATGCTTCCTTTCACTTTCAGGTATTCATTTCGGCTTAATTCAAGCTTTTTGTCCCATAACTGTTGCTGGTCAATTTGCGCTATAAAGTTTGAAATCAGGCTCATTTTTTAGCTTTTATTCCTATTGAATCCAAGGATTTAATTGCCATCAATTTTTCTACTATGGGGATGTCTGCAGCTGCCCAATCAAGTTTGTGTAGCGTTTGCAAGGGTAACCATTCATGGTGGATATGTTCATGCAGTGTAAGGGCTTTCGTGTCAACCTCACAAATAAAACCATGCATGGTCAATTCAAAATCTGGATATCGATACGTCACAGTAAGGAACAGGGATTTAATGCTTGCAGAAAGACTTAACTCTTCTTGTAGCTCACGGTGCAAGGCTTCTTCTTTTGTTTCACCAGCTTCAATTTTCCCTCCTGGAAATTCGAATTTCTCAGATATATATTGGTGTATACTTTTTGGTTTTTGCACACAAAGGATCAGTTCCTCGTGAAAAATTATTCCTGCAACAACTTCAATATTTTTCATCAATTCGTTTTTAAAATCACCTAAAAATGAAGCACCCAAAATACCAATAGGGGTCAAAGCGTAAGCTTTACTTTTAATTTCAATAAAGGTACTCTGTGAGTCAAATTTTTCCGTAAAAGGTTTTAGTTTTTATCTAAAATCGTATTTGTATTGGAAGTTAAATTACTGACTATGTTTTGGTTTTCTGAATTAATATCAATTCAGAAACAATAAAACGCTTATTTGAGACTGCAATTCCCCATGGAAATATAAATTGACCATCGCAGTTTCCATTCCCCCCCATTTAAGAATAAAATTACCTGGGCCATCGAATTTATTGTTAAATTTTATCAACATTCATCTCACGATTCTTGTATTTTCTAAAGACATATTCAACAA
>NZ_ATNM01000108.1 GCF_000427295.1 Cyclobacterium qasimii M12-11B
GCAGGCTCCTCCATACCTGCTTCTTTTTATTTGTCAGCATCCTGATGTTCCGGCGCATTCTCTTCTTTCTCCGCATGTTGAATCCGTTCCATGATCGAAGGATGGCTGCCTCTGAAAATCTTCACAAGCACCGGAGGATCAACCTGGCTCAGCCCCGTCACGGCCAAATCCTGAAACGTTTTAACAGCCGCTTCTCTGTTCTCTGTCAACTCGATCCCATACTGGTCAGCCTTATTCTCCTGATAACGCGAGACAGCATTAGAAAAAGGCGTAACCGCAAAGCTCAAAACAGAAAACAAAAGCAATAACAGCGGAAGTGCCGCAAGATCATGCCGCCCTTCTAAATGAAACATGCTGCGGGTTAGGCGAACCGTCCGCTTGTAAAGCTTATCAATGACATAAAATCCGGCGAGCGACACGAGCAAATAACCAGCCAGACCGATGTAAACGTGCTTCATGACATAATGGCCCATTTCGTGGCCCATAATAAACAGAATTTCTGAATCGTCAAGTTTGTTCAGTGTCGTATCCCACAATACAATCCGTTTATTGGCCCCAATTCCTGTAACATAGGCATTCAGCGCATTTGTTTTTTCTGACATGTTCACTTCATATACATGATCAGCCGGAATATTGGCTTCATCTGCCAGCTCTAAAATTTTGCTTTTCAAGCTCTTTGTTTTTCAGCGGATAAAATTCATTGTAT
>NZ_ATNM01000109.1 GCF_000427295.1 Cyclobacterium qasimii M12-11B
AATATAACAATAATTAAATTTTTACATTTAATTTAAATTAAATATTTACAATTTTAGTGTTATAAAATATATTTTATAACACTAAAAATTTAAGTTTAATATTATTTTTGCAATAAACAGTACTAAATTAACACTTACAATAACTCAAAAAGCGTATTTATTATACAATAACGAATTCCTTTCTTTTAAAGAACCCCTTCTGAAAGACATTTCGCTATCAATTCAGCTGTATTTGAGGCATTTGTTTTGGAGAGAATATTTTGACGATGGGTTCGCGTAGTATTAAAGGATATATGTAGTTTCTCTGAAATTGCTTTTGCACTCAGACCTTGGCTCATCAGTTTTACAATCTCTAATTCTCGTTTAGTTAGACCTGAAGTAGAAGAAAAATTTTCTAGATTGGCTAGTTTTGGGTCAAATCGTCCGTGATGTGCTTTGATTTTTAAGTATGATTTTTTACCGTTAAGGCTTCTAAAGGATATCCAATCCGTACTTACATTTCCAAGGTGACTGATATCTGAATGAATCACGAAAAAATGTTCAATTTTACCGGTTTCAGAAAGTGAGAGTGCCGTTGTTTGAATCATCATGGTTTGAATATTTCCCTTTATACCTTTGCATTTATAAGTGTATACTATTTTGTAATTAAGTAATTCATTATGATCTGAAAAAGTTGAAATAAACTCAGATATTATTTTTCTTTTTTAATATTATTTCCAATTCTTTTGGTAATGCTAATCCAAGTAAGCTACTCATCGTAACCTCTTCATGTTTTACCCCCATAACAATTTCAACATTAGGGTGAATGTAGTCTAAACTTATTTCGTTAATATTTAAAATATAGTAAAAGAATTTTCCAGGAGCACACATATTGGCTATATGATGAAATTGCTGAGTTGGATTGTATTTGGAGTGTTTATTTAGTTTAGATGAATACTCCTTTTTCCAAAAATCCATTACGTGATCACTTGAAAATTCTTTCATAGAATATAATGTGATTTATTAAAACTAAATCTCATAATAATATAAAAAGCTTTTCAAATACAAAAAATAGGAGGTAATAAATACAGATAATTGAGTATTTCGGACTTTTACTCTAATTTATATGGAATCTTAATTTTAATTCTAACCTAAAATAGGTGATTTGAGGGAAAAGAAAATAACACTTTCTTCCTATCTATGATAGCATATCATCTTTTCATTTTTTTTGAACAGCTTCACTATATTTCTAAAAACATTTTTATGATGGAAAATATATAGTTAAATGATTTGGCCAAAACCAGGCTAATTAATTTTTAAAAGAAATCAATCTAATTCCAAAGCATAACCCTCATTTTCATACTATACCAACAGAACTACTACCCACTTCTAACCCCATCACCCCATCACAAAATCACCCTTCTCACCCCATCACTAGATCACTAGATCACCCCATCACCAAATCACTCTATCACCCTTCCTTTATTCTTCAAACTTCTGACTAGCCAAGGCTTCCGAAACCATCAAAGCCCTATCAAAAAACCTTAAATAACTCAATTCTCCATATATACTTGAACCTAGTAGTAAAGTACTTGAGCCTTCTGGTGATTGGAAAAATGGACTGAACCTTCCCCAGCCGAATTGCCTGTGCTCTCCCCCATCATTGAAACGGCCATCTGTTACAAATGCAATAATATTTGGGCCTCCATCTATTATGATACTTGCCTGATGTTGGGTATTCGGTTGTAGGGTACCGGGATCACTGCTCCAGGAAACCTGGGTTTGTCCATCGTTCATCTGAAACAGTAGGTTATTTTTATCGGAAATGCTTAGCCACCAACCTTTACCTGATGCATCTCTGGTATCCGCCAAAACCTGCCCTTCTTTCACTTCATGAAGCAAAAACCCCAGTTCAATGGTAAATCCAGCATTGGTGCTTTTCCCTCTGTAATCAGCAGTATTGGTATCTCTAATCCGAAAGGTTGGAACAGCTGGTGCCGGAAGTTTTTGCGGTAAACTTTTGCCCTGGCCTAACCAATTAATCAATAAGCCATCCCTAACCCGTACAGGTGCTTCAAATTGATCCCAAAGTCGCTCTAGAAAGGCATTGTCAATCTGATGGACACGGGCAATATCCTTCTGGGTTTCAGTAATAAAATAATTGCCATCCTCTTCTATCAGGTCAGGATAACTCATGCGAACCAAAGGATCATTATCGTATAGTAAAATCTCCGGTTGACTCCATTGAATTTCTCTACCAGCTTCCCCATCCACTTCTACACCTCCTGCCACCCAAACTGGGTTGCGGTCATTGTAGCCGATAGCTCCTGGGTTGGGATGTTCCCTGATAAACTTTCCCCCATGATTGTGAAACCAATAGAGGTATTTACCATTTTCACATTTCCATGCAAAATTGGCTGCCCTTGGGTTTTTCATCAAGCCACCATCTGCAAATCGCATGTATTGAGGTTTGTCCCAGGTTTTCCCCTGATCCCGGCTATAACTGTACACCGGATGCCCATCCAATGAACGGTAAACCACAAAGAAAGAACCATCGCTAAGAATAGAATAACTGTGTTCAGCCGATATTGGTCCTCCATTCTCTGGCGTTCTCAAGCCTAGGTCTCCCTCTGGCAGGGTATTCCAATTGGCATCGGCAGGGTCGGCCACATCCAAGAGGTTGTCACTTTTTAGTAATACGCCTTCATTTGAGGTAAAAAATCCATTTCCAAATCCCCCCACTTTCGTCAAAGGAACAAAAGCACTTCCTCCATGAGCAAATGCCTTCCCCACATTCCAAAAAAACCTTATATCACCTTTATAAGGGTTTTTTCGGTCAATTTCGAATTCCCTAACTGGGATCGTATACCTTTGTTTGGACCAGGATTTTCCATTGTCATCCGAATATTTGAACACATAATAGCCCTGGCTATCCACCCTTTTTACAATCCCATCTTTATAGGGAGGATCATCTCCTTTTACTTCTCGAAGGTTGTCGGTATTATGGTTGTAGAACACAAATACCCGTCCCGAAGGGGCTTTCAAAAGCACCGCATAAGATGCCTCAGGGCCGTCTGAAGGCTCTATTTCTATCATTTCTTCCCAGGTAATTCCCTGATCAAAACTTCTCTGACTGATGATATGCTGTCCAGTGGCTCCTTCATGGCCCGATCCGGTGGTCATTACGCACAACCAGGCTCCATCATTCGTTTTTACGATATAAGGCTGATCACTATAGCTTTTGTCAGGGATAATCCGGCCATTTTCAATATTTCTCCAATCCTTTGTCTGTGCTTTGACTGTCATTAAACTACCAGCCAAAACACAAAATAAAACAATGATCCTCAAAGGGAAACAATGATTTTTATAAGGAAATTGAAGGGCAACGGGCTTGAAAAAATTGTAAAACCTATGCATAAATTTTGGGCTGTTTGTTAAGGTTTGAAATTGATTATTTGTTGGTCTTTTATACGTAAAATACTTTGTTAACGAAGTAAATCGATGGCCTCTTCTAATAGCTAGTAATTTAAACCAACTATAGGGATTATTAGGCTAAGTTAATATATCCTTGATCACATGCCCCGAAACATCCGTCAACCGGAACCTTCTGCCCAGGTGTTTATATACCAATTTTTCGTGATCCAGACCCAATTGGTGTAAAAGGGTGGCTTGAAAATCATGTACGTGAACAGGATTTTTTGTTATATTGTACCCAAACTCATCCGTTTCCCCATAAACGATCCCTGGTTTGACGCCTCCTCCGGCCATCCAGATGCTAAAACACCTTGGATGGTGGTCTCTACCGTAATTGTCTTTGGTTATTTCTCCCTGACTAAAGTTGGTCCGCCCAAATTCGCCTCCCCAGACAACCAGTGTTTCATCCAATAATCCCCTTTGTTTCAGGTCTTTTACCAAGGCAGCGGAAGCCTGATCTACATCCATGGCTTGACCAGTGATCTCTTTCGGTAAATTCACATGCTGGTCCCAACCCTGGTGATAGAGTTGTACAAAGCGGACGCCATTTTCTGATAACTTCCTAGCCAATAAACAATTGGCCGCAAAAGTACCTGGCTTTTTACAGTCTTCCCCATACATGTCTATGATGCTTTGGGGTTCTTTGGAAATGTCCAATGTCTCAGGCACCGTAGTTTGCATGCGGTAAGCCATTTCATACTGCTGAATTTTAGTGTTGATCTCGGGATCATGAATGTCCTCATAAGACCACTGATTCAATTGGGCCAGCTTGTCCAGCATGTCACGCCTGTCTAATCGGTTTAGCCCTTTGGGATCTTTGAGGTACAAAACAGGGTCTTCCCCACTACTGAACTGTACGCCCTGATGGATGGAATCCAGAAAACCATTGGACCACAATTTGGAATAAACACCCTGGCTATTGCCTTCCCCTCTGGAAATCAATACCGTAAAAGAAGGCAGGTTTTGGTTCTCACTTCCCAGACCATAACTAAGCCAGGAGCCCATACTGGGTCTATTGCCTTGTTGTGCTCCGGTTTGAAAAAAGGTCAGTGCAGGATCATGGTTGATGGCCTCCGTATGCATGGATTTTATGATGCAAATGTCATCTACAATTTCTGCGGTTTTGGGGAAAAGATCACTTACCCAGGCCCTGGATTCGCCGTATTGTTTGAAGTCCACAAAAGAACCTACCAATGGTAATGAAGCCTGATTAGCAGTAAAGCCCGTAAGCCTTTGGTCTCCACGGATAGAAGCAGGTAAATCCTGGCCTTGCATGTCCCTGAGCTTGGGCTTGTAATCAAAAGATTCTAATTGTGAGGGGGCACCATTTTGAAACAGGTAAATCACCCGCTTGGCTTTTGGCGCAAAGTCAGGTAAGCCCGGAATAGCCATTTCCAAATCTTTAGCACCTCCTGCCTTGTCGAAAAGATCGGGCATAAGCAGGGATCCTAAGGCTACACTTCCAATACCAAGGCTTAATTTTGACAAGAACCTTCTTCTATTTCTATTCAGCCCGTATTCTAATATCTCTTTCTCCATTTGTCTAAGATCTGCTTATGGATTCCTCCATATTGTACATTGTAGAAATTACTTGCATAAGGGCCGCTACTGATTGCTTGTCCACCTTATCCTCTTGAGGATATTCACCAATTGACGCCAATTCGATGGCATCCGCCTCCGTAATCGAAGCTAGCTTTTCCTTATAGTAAGATTCCAGCAGTTCCAACTCTTTGGTTTTGGGTTTTCTACAAAGAATTAATCGAAATGCTTTATTGATTTTTTCCTTTTCGCTGGATTTTTCGTTGATCAATCTGGAAGCCAAAACCCTGGAAGCCTCAAGAACCGTAGGGTCGTTAAGCATTACCAGCGCCTGCAATGGGGTATTGGTAAAAGAGCGTTCCGTTTCACATTGATCCCGATTGCTGGCATCAAATATTAGCATGGAAGGCGCAGGAACTGTTCTTTTCATAAAGGTATACAAGCCTCTTCTGTAAAGATTCTCTCCATGGTCCTGGGTATATTCTGATAAAGTAGAACCTCCAGCGGTAGCAGCTTCCCAAAGTCCATCTGGTTGGTAAGGTTTCACACTTCGCCCACCAATTTCCGGCACCAAAAGACCACTTGAAGACAAAACCATGTTTCTTATAAACTCAGCCTTCAAATGGTTGCGGGAAGCATAGGTATAGAACTTGTTTTCCGAATCCCTGTTCCTTTTTTCCTGACTTACAGCAACAGATTGTTTATAGGTTGCAGACATTACTATTTGTTTTACCAGCCGCTTAATGTCCCAGCCATTTTCCATAAAATCAATGGCCAGCCAATCCAATAACTCCGGATGGCTTGGCATTTCTCCCTGCATTCCAAAATCACCGGTAGTATTGACTATTCCTCTTCCAAAAATTTCTTTCCAGATTTTGTTCACAAAAACCCGGGAAGTAAGTGGGTTCTTTACATCAAACAACCACTTGGCCAGCCCTAGTCTGGTTTTGGGGTATTGGGGATCGAAGCCTAAAATGGATTCTGGAGTAGCAGGAAATACCTCCTTACCAAAAGCATTGAAAACGCCCCTTTCTAAAATATAATTGTTCCGTAGGGTATCCAGTTCGCCCATTACGGAAACAATTAATTTGCTGGTATCCTGCTTGTTTACAAAAGACAATATACCCGATGCATCTTCATCCGTTATTTCTATATAAGGTTTTTTTGCATAGGAGGCAGGTGTGCCGGCCAAGGGATCAATGGCCGATGTTGAGGTCCTTAACTCATCGATATTATTGAAGAATGAAAACACTTCGTAATAATTCTTCTGTGAGATAGGGTCGAATTTATGGTCATGGCAGGCAGCACATTCAAAGGTGATTCCCAAGAGCGCTTTGCCAACGGTATTGGTCCTGTCCGTCACGTAGCTTATCCGGTATTCTTCCTCGTCCACAGCGCCCTCCTCCGTTATTTTATGGTTTCTATTAAAGCCTGTTGCTAAGATTTGTTCTTTGGTTGGGTTTTCCAGAAGGTCACCCGCCAATTGCCAGGTAATAAAATCCTTATAGGATAAATTCTTATTGAAAGCATGAATTACCCAATCGCGCCATGCCCATTGGGTTCTAAAATTATCCAGTTGATAGCCGTAGGAATCCGCATACCTGGCGAGATCCATCCAATAAACAGCCATGCGCTCACCATAAGCATTTTGAGCCAGAAGGTAATCCACCATGGTCTCATAGGCATCAGGGTCCTCATTACTATTAAACTGGTCCATCATTTCCAGCGTAGGCGGAAGGCCTGTTAGGTCAAAGCTCAAACGCTTTAATAGGTTTTCTTTAGAAGCAGGTTCGTTCGGATTCAATCCAATTTCTTCCTGCCTTTTAAGGATGAAATAATCAATCTCATTGATCGGCCAATCCTTATTTTCTACTGCAGGAGGTTCATGGTATTTAGGAGGCTCAAAAGCCCAGTGTTGCTCATAAACGGCTCCCTCTTTGATCCAGGCTTTTATTAGCTCAATTTCTCTATTGGTCAGTTTAAGGTTTGAATCCGGAGGGGGCATCATTTCGTTATCATCCTCGGAATTGATGCGTAGGTAGACCTCGGATTGATGGGGTTTACCGGGAACAAGTGCAAAGACACCAGGATTTTCTGCCAGAGCTTTATAAGCCTCACTTTCCAGGTCCAACCTTAAGCCTGCTTCTCTTGCATTGGCATCAGGACCATGACAAGCATAGCAATTGTCAGAAAGAATGGGTCGAATATGGAAATTATAACTGACTACATCAGGAAATGGCTCCAGACTGGCTTCTCCCACCTCTTCATTTGCGCAGCCTACGATTGAAAGGAATAGAATCCCTAACAATGGCCCAATAAATGAGTTGGTTTGTATTTTCTTCTTCATTTGTATCACGTTTCTCTTCCTTTTCAATTTTCATTAAATCAGGTCAAACTGAGAAGAGATCAAATTGAATATAATAAGAACAGCAGGCACTTCAAAATTAACTTTTTTAAAAGGCTAATTTTATAATACACATCAACCTACTAATTTCATAATTCAAAATATTTATTTATTCTCAAGAAATAATCATGAAATAGGATTTTTCTAATTCTGTAAAATCACGAATAGTATTAAAGCAAAACCTGAACAGTTAATTCCAAACCTTACATTATAAAATATTATAACACAAAAAAAGCTCCTATATAAATACCAATAAAAAATATATATTTAACAATTTTACACTTATTAATTTTAATTATACCAAATTATTTATATATTTTATTTTTAAATAATATTTAATTAGTAACCTGATTTGTACGAGCAAAAAACAGGTTCAAAACTGACTTTTCTCAGGTTTCTATAAATACAAATGGCTTATTTTTGATTACCAATTAAAGCGAAGGCTATGAAGGTCAATATCAAGCGTTTTTTATTTAAATACAGTCTGGTTCCTCCCAGGCAGTGGAGAACAGGAGCTACTTTTTTGGTAGCACTGATCGTTGGATTGGGATTTTTTTTGCTGGACATTAGCAATGCCACTTCTTATTTATCGGATGATCCTCAGGCCTGCGTCAATTGCCATATTATGGGACCACAATACATTACCTGGACGCACAGTTCCCATAGGGAGGTAGCCCATTGTAATGACTGCCATGTTCCTCATGACAATGTTTTCAACAAATACTTTTTCAAGGCCAAAGATGGGCTTTATCATGCTTCCGTATTTACAGCCAGGGCCGAACCGGAGGTGATCAGGGCCTTACCCCCTTCTATCGCTGTTATTCAAGACAACTGCATTAGGTGCCATCAGGACCAGGTTACAGATGCTAAAACCGCAGCCTTTGTAGACAACCACCAAGAAAATAGAACAGACCGAACCTGCTGGGAATGTCATCGTGAAGTGCCTCATGGTAGGGTAAGAAGTCTCTCCGCAGTAGGTGCACAAATAGAACCCATCAAAGAATACAGTCCTTCGGATCTAAGCATTGTTCCTGAATGGCTTAAAAAATCAATGAAAACATCGAAGGATAAATAACTTAAAGTGTCATGAAAAACTGGATTCTCTTTTTAGCAACGGCAGTAATCGTATTCCTTTTGGCTTATTTGGCCGTAAATATTTTAGACCGTAAATCTGAAGCCAGGTTTGCCTACCAACCAAAAGTTGAAATTGAAGGAATAGAGCCAAGGGATTCTGTCTGGGGGTTGAATTTCCCGAGGCAATACCAATCCTATATGAAAACCAAGGACACCACCTTTCATAGCATGTTCAATACGAGTGGACATAAAGACATGCTTCGGGCGGAACCTGAGATGGTAATTCTATGGGCCGGTTATGGATTTAGTAAAGACTATAACTCACCTAAGGGCCACAATCATGCCATCTCTGACATCAATGAAACACTAAGAACAGGGGCACCAATGAATGCTGGTGAAGGTCCAATGCCAAGTACTTGCTGGACATGTAAAAGTCCTGATGTACCCCGGCTAATGAAGGAAATGGGTGTAACGGAGTATTACAGTCAAAAATTCTCAGACCTGGGAGCAGAAGTAATCAATCCTATTGGCTGCGCCGATTGTCACAATCCAGAGACGATGAAACTTACAGTGACAAGGCCAGCGCTTATAGAAGCTTATGAGGCCATGGGAAAAGACATCAACGAAGCCTCTCACCAGGAAATGCGTTCCTTGGTTTGTGCCCAATGCCATGTGGAATATTATTTCGACAAGAAGAAGCCTGGGGCGGAAAATGCCAATTACCTTACCTTTCCATGGAAAGACGGCATGGACGTGGAAAGTGCAGAAGCCTATTATGATGAAGCTGGATTCTCTGATTGGACGCACCCATTGAGTAAAACGCCAATGTTAAAAGCCCAACACCCAGACTACGAATTATATAAAATGGGTGTGCATAGCAAAAGAGGCGTAAGTTGTGCGGATTGCCACATGCCTTACCAATCTGAAGGAGGTCAGAAGTTCACCAACCACAATATTGGCTCACCTCTGAGCAATGTAGAGAACAGCTGTTTTGTTTGCCATAGGGAAAAAGTAGACGATTTGATCACGGATGTCTATGAGCGACAACGTAAGGTAAAAGAGGGTACTTCCAAACTTCAGCGACAAATAGCCATGGCCCATATAGAGGCTGCAAAAGCTTGGGAATTGGGAGCCACACAGGATCAAATGAGTACTATTCAGCAAGGCATCAGACATGCACAATGGAGATGGGATTATTCTGTAGCCTCTCATGGTGCTGCTTTTCATGCCCCACTTGAAACAAGTAGAATTGTGACCTCAGCTACTGGAATTATCCAAGAAGCCAGAATTGAACTTGCCAGGCTGTTGGCTACTCTTGGCCACAACAAACCTGTAGAAATGCCTGATTTCACTTCAAAAGATGCCTTGCAAGCCTATATCGGCTTTGACATAGAAAAAGACTTTGCTGCCAAGGAGGATTTCCTTGAGCAAGTTGTCCCTAAATGGCTCAAGGAAGGAAAAGCCAGAGAAGCAAAAAAGAAATTCAAACAGTCAGTATCAAATAAAATACTGACCAAATTCCACCATTATGAAAAGGTCTAATATTATAGTGGGAGCATTACTGTTATTGTTCTGCTCCCAACAGCACAGCTTTGCCCAATTTTCAATTGATGGGCAAATGCTTGTCCGAAGCGAATACCGACATGGCTACAATCAATTATTGAATGAGAGTGCAGACCCTGCTGGGTTTATCGCACATAGAGCACGAATTCAGGCAAATTACAAAGTAGATCGCTTAAATTTCTTTATGAGCATTCAAGATGTTCGTACTTGGGGAAGCAGTTCTACTGCCAATATTTCAGATAATTATCTATCTATGCATGAGGCTTGGGCAGAAGTTGATTTTGGCGAACACTGGAAGTTGAAGCTGGGAAGGCAAGAGTTAAATTATGACAATGCACGATTTCTTGGCAACCTGGATTGGGCCCTCCAAGCCAGGTCTCACGACTTTGCTTTGATGAAGTATGAAAAGGAAAATGCCAAATTACATTTTGGAATGGGTTTTAACCAAGACAGCCAAAAGGTTAGTGGTAATGTTTTTACTACCCCTAACCAATACAAAGCCGCACAGTTTGCCAGGTATGAAAACAGCGCCGGCAAATTCAACTATGCCCTACTCTTTTGGAATGATGGCAGGCAGTATCAGGAAACAAATAATATCAACTATACTAGTCAAGGTATTCGTTATTTACAGACTTTGGCGTTGCCAACCCTAAAATACAACCTTCCAACAACACAGCTTTCTGGTTATTTTTATTATCAGTTTGGAAAAGATGTCTTTAACAGGTCTACCTCCGCTTACGATTTAAGTGCGCATATTACCCAAACTTTGACCGAAAACAAGGAGAGTGGCTCCAAATACACCGCAACAGCTGGTTTTGAACTGTTAAGTGGAACACCAACAAATAGCCAGCAGAAAAACAAGTCATTCGCGCCACTATATGGTACCAACCATGCCTTTAATGGTTTTATGGATTTGTTCTATGTAGGCAATCACTTTAATTCAGTGGGTTTAAGAGACATTTATCTCAGAACACGGTACAATTTTGATGCTGGCTTTTGGATTCAGGGGGATTATCATCACTTTGCCAGTACTGCAACCATACTCGAGGAACTTTACAGTGGGCCTGAGTTGGACAAGGGATTTGGTTCGGAGATTGACCTTTCTGTAGGCAAGGTGATCAGTGAGTCCGTTTCCATTCAAGCAGGTTACAGTCAATTCATTGCTTCTGATACTTTTAAACATATTCAGAACAATGGTAGCCTTAAAAGCAATCAGAATTGGGCCTATATTATGTTTGTATTCAGGCCTAACAATAAAGCCAAATTCATTGGTGTACCCCTTTAAAATAGCCCTATGAAATTCCTTCTCTCCACCAAAGTATCCGTGTTGCTTCTTTTTATACTTGCTGTAACAATGGGTATTGCCACTTTTGTAGAAAATGACCATGGTACAGCCGTAGCCAGAGCCCTGTTTTACGAAGCCTGGTGGTTTGAATTAATTATGATCTGGCTTTGTATAAATTTCATTACCCATATTGGCCAGTACAAATTATTAAGCAAAGAAAAGCTACCGTTGGGAATGTTTCACATTGCCTTTATCGTCATTATTGTCGGTGCAGGTGTCACCAGGATATTTAGTAAAGAAGGAGTTATTCATATACGCACAGGAAATGCAGAGAACGTTTATTACAGCAGTGAAAATCACCTACAATTAGAAGGTGGAGCTGGTGTGCATTACAGTGAAGGAGCTGAATTTACGTCCAAAACATTTAAACCTACGAGCTATGATTTAATCTTGGATGGTCAAGAATTTGAGTTGGTTTTAGAGGAATATATTCCAGCTGCCAAGAGTTCATTTATTCCGGGTTCTGAAACCATTATTGAGCTTTCTTTTGTAAACGAAGGAACAAGAGAAGATCAAATGTTAAGACATGGAGAAACTTTGGTTTTAGGTGACATAAGCCTGGAAATGCAAGAAGGAGGAAATGCTCCACTGAGAATTTATAAAAGTGATTCTGGTTGGCAAATAGCATCAGAGGTTCACCTTCAAGTAATGGAAATGGCTACACAACAGATTGGGGTATTGCATGCCAATTCAGTGGAAACTTTAAAACTTAGATCTCTTTACCAATGGGAAACGGGCGCACTGGTCGTAAGAGACATTAAAGAAAATGTGAGCCTTAGTTATATACCTGAGGAAGATCCAGAGATAGCTAAAAACTATGCAGATGCATTAAAAATGAGTCTTTATGACTCAAAAAACACCAAACTGGCTTCGGATTTTTTTCCAAAAGTAAGTTATAAACCCGCTTGGATAGCATTTAATATTGGGGATAACACCTACCACATGACCTATGGGCCTAAAGCACAGAAGCTTCCTTTTTCTCTATACCTAAACACCTTTGACCTCAAACGCTATCCTGGCTCCCAAAGTCCTGAAAGTTATGCCAGCGAAGTGATGGTACAAGACAATGGGGAATCATGGCCCTACCGAATCTTTATGAACAATGTGTTGGATCATAAAGGTTACCGATTTTATCAAAGTTCCTACGACGCTGACGAACAAGGCACCATCCTCACCATCAATCAGGACCGACCAGGAACCTACCTGACCTATATCGGCTATTTATTTTTAGGCTTAGGAATGTTCTTGACGTTATTTGCGAAAAACAGTCGCTTCAATATGCTACAGCGTCGACTAGGCAAGCTTTCAGCAGGAACCAGTTTGACTATTCTTTTGAGCCTTCTCTCTTTTGCTGTTAAAGGTCAAGAAAACAGGTCTCCAGAAAGTTTTGTAGTGCCAAAAGAGAAAGCAGAAGCTTATGGCAAACTGATTGTTCAGGACCTGGATGGGCGAATGAAACCATTGAATACACTGGCCAATGAAATTACCCGAAAACTTAGTGGCAAGGCTGAAATTGAAATTCAAAATGAAGGAGAAACTATCGTTCTTAGCCCGGAACAGTTTTTACTCGCGGTTCAATTGGAGCCAGCCTATTTTAGTAGCTTGCCTTTAATAAAAGTGAACCAAAAGAAGTCCCTGGAAGTGTTTCAGGCTTTAGGTAAAACTCCCACTGGGCACCTTAATTTTATGGATTTTGTAGATGAAGAGGGCAATTATTTACTCTCCGAATTGGTAGAAAAGGCCAATCTACTTAAACCCTCAGAAAGAAATGAGGGTCATAAGGAATTGCTAAAAACAGATGAACGATTCAATATTTTTTATGCTGTATTGATTGGAGATTTCCTAAAATTATATCCCAACCGATTGGATGACAATCACACCTGGTATACCAGTTCCCAGTTCACCAACGGTTTTGAGGAGGAGGATGCCATTTTTGTACAAAACATTGGTAAGTTGTATTTAAGCAACCTTAAGGAAGGCTTATTAACTGGAAATTGGGAAAAAGCAGATGAAGCCTTTGACTATATAGATTTGTATCAGAAGGAGGCTGGAAAAGCGGTCTATCCAAAAGAAGCCGAAATCAAAGGTGAATTGCTGTTTAACAAGCTAAAGCTTGGAAATCGGCTGTTTGGATATTTCTGGTTATTGGGTTTGCTGATGCTAGGCCTGGCAATTACGGCATTGTTTATTTCTGGCAAAGCACTAAGAATTAGTTGGAAGGCTGGAGTGCTATTGGCTTGGATTGGCTGGGTAGTCTTTACCTTACACTTGTCACTTCGCTGGTACATTGCCAAGCATCCGCCCTGGAGTGATGGGTTCGAGATGCTGGTTTTTGTAGCCTGGGGAGTACTCTTGTTTGGTTTAATATTTGGAAGGAAATCACATTTCACTGTTCCGCTGGGTTTGTTGTTTTCTGGTACCTTACTCTTTGTGAGCTTTTTGGACTGGCTCAATCCTGAAATCACCAACCTAATGCCGGTACTTCACTCCTACTGGCTGAAAATTCATGTGGCCATTATTGTTAGTGGCTATGCACCACTTGCCCTTTCAGCAATCATAGCTTTGTTAAGCCTATGTTTGCTAATTTTTAAACCTTCAATACCTAATTCCAGGTGGTGGCTATCCATGAAAGAGCTAATCGTAGTCAATGAACTGTCCATCACCGTAGGTTTATTTTTACTTACCATAGGCACTTTTCTTGGTGGAGTCTGGGCCAATGAAAGCTGGGGAAGGTATTGGGCGTGGGACCCTAAGGAAACCTGGGCCCTTATCTCTGTTGTAATTTATGCTGTGGTGTTACACCTGAGGCTTATTCCAGGAAGTCGAAACGCCATAATTTACAATTTGGCAAGTTTATGGGCTTTCAGTTCCATAATTATGACCTCATTTGGCGTGAATTATTACCTTTCTGGGTTGCACTCTTATGCCAAGGGAGATCCAGTTCCCGTACCTAACTGGGTTTATGTAGCGACGGCCATTCTGTTTATTATTTCAATAGCTGCCTACCTAAGGTTTAGTAAATTGACAGAAGCTGAAAAGCGACAATTGATGATTTAATACAAATTTTTAAGCCTCTAAAGTAAATACATTTTTGAACCTAACTTAGATTGAATTAATTTTCAATGTTAACTTACGATAAAATGAAACTGCCCTTTATTATCTACTTACTTTTCCTTAGCTTTTTATCTTTTGGCCAGGAAATAGTCATTCCAAATGGTTATGAATTGATTGCTGAAGATATTGGAGATTTGGACAAGGATCAGATCTGTGAAAAAGTACTTGTATTTGAAACCTCAGAACCCTCTGAATATGGGAATGTCAGAGAAATTCAAGTGCTGAAATATTCGAACGGAAAATGGCAGGTTTGGAAAAAGTCCAGCAATGCCATTTTAAAAAGTCAGGAAGGCGGCGTTATGGGTGATCCATTTGAGGAGATAGCCATTGAAAATGGTATTTTGACAATAAGCTTTTCTGGTGGTAGCAGTTGGAAATGGTTTTACAAAGATAAATACAGGTTTCAAAACGAAGAATTTGAACTGATAGGCCATACAAGCATTTATGGGAGAAATTGTGACTATTGGGCCAGCTTTGATTTCAATATTTCTACAGGGAAAATAATCTACGAAAAGGAATATGAAGATTGTGAAAAAGATCAGGAAATCTATAAAACAGAAGTGGAAGAGTTCTTTTATAAAGGGCTGAAAATAAACCTTAACAATAGAAATTTGGATAAAGTAAAGCTCACTACACCAAAGTACCAGGAAGACCTGTATCTATAAAAATTGTGGTATAAGTTCGAATAAGCTAAAATTATAAATGCTTTCTAAGGGAACACAATTAAAAAGTTAATGAAAAAGCAGTTTTTAGCTGAATAGTGATTGATGATTCAGGTTCTAAAAACTGCTTTTTCCCATATTTATTTCGTTAAAGGCTCGCCAATAACAGTTTTCATAAATGCTACCTCTCCAGTATCCACATCATAGTAGCCACCAGTCATTCCAATTTCTCCATTTTCATACAGCTCTCTTAATACCGGACTTTCTTGTAGAATCAAATCCATGGTAGAAATTACGTTCTGCTTTTCAACAGCTCTAATAAATGCAACATCGGTTTTTTCTGTATTAGGCATTTTGATGGTAACTTCATCTATAGCAGGATGAACCTTTTCTAACAAACCTGTTAGGTTTCCTATTTTCACACCAGCACATGCGCCTTTAATTGCACCGCATTTACTATGTCCAAGGACTACTATTTGTTTTGTACCAGCAAGCTTACAGGCAAATTCCATGCTTCCCAAAATGTCTTTGTTAATCACATTCCCCGCAATTCTAACACTAAAAATGTCGCCTAAACCTTGATCAAAAACCAATTCAGCTGAAGTTCTGCTGTCAATGCAGCTCAAGACGACAGCAAAAGGAAACTGTCCATCTTTGGTGTCATTTACTTGCTCAAGTAAATTTCTATTTATTTTAAGGTTACTTATAAATCGTTGATTGCCTTCTTTTAAAATGGTCAGAGCCTTGGCAGGTGTCATTGTGGCCTGGGTTTCTGCAGTATGTGCTTTCATTATTTGGTTTCTTTTTAAATATGGGTATCAATACAACCAGGAAAAGTGAATAAGAATCGACTTAATGTTGCATTCAATAAGAGTTTTACCCCCTTGATACTTTCCTCAGCTATAGTGGAATATAAAATACCAAGAAGTAAAGTTTTATTGTTTAATTGCGAACATTAAACGTCCAATTATATTTCCTGGCAAAAATTAATTGTTAAACAATTGGCTAATTCTTTCTTCTGATAAAAGATTTTTGTCAATGTATACTTTATTGTTCGTTTCAATGTCATTGTCAAGTCGGTAAGCATCTTTAAATCCTACCAATATAACTTTTATTCCTTTTTCCTTGGCATTAATCATTTTAAACTCGTGGATTAAATCCAAAACATCCTGTGCAATATAAATTGTATCGGAGGCATTAATGATAACGTTAGAATTTCTTGGGAGTTTATTTAGTGTCAGTTTAATTGCAGCCTTGTTAAGAAATGAAACTTCTTGAGCTAAATCTACATGTATCACATCTCCAGCCGTATACTCTTCTTTTCTAAAGAAATATGCTTTCTTAATATTTCCTCTTAAGATGAAAATCACACTTAAGATCATTCCCAATGCAACACCATTTAACAAGCCTAGGAAAACAACGGCTAATAGGGTAATGATGAAAGGAATAAACTGGTATTTTCCTCTCTCCCAAAAGTGCTTTACAGTAGAAGGATTAGCCAATTTGTACCCTATAATCAATAAAATAGCTGCTAGAGTAGCCATTGGAATCATGTTTAGTATAGTAGGTATACTTAACACACTAATAAGTAACAGTAATCCGTGTATGACGGCAGACATTTTTGTTTTTGCTCCAGCACTTACGTTTGCAGAGGAACGAACTACCACAGAGGTCATTGGCAATCCACCTAATAAACCACTGATCATGTTACCAATACCTTGCGCTTTTAATTCTACGTTAGTATTAACAAATCGTTTTAATGGATCCAATCTTTCAGTCGCCTCAATACATAGAAGCGTCTCAATAGATGCCACAATTGTTATGGTAATGGCAACAATCCACACCCCAGGGTTGAATATTGCGGTATAATTAGGGGATACAAAAATTCCTTTAAATTCTTCAATACTTTTAGGAACAGGGAGGTTTACCATGTATTCTGAAGTGACTGCTAACGAACTATCCGTCAGCATAAATACACCATTGATAACAATGCCTGTTACCACAGCCACCAATGCACCAGGCACCAGTTTTAACTTTTTCAATGCAGGAGTTTTATCCCAAGTTATAAGTACTGCCAAAGAGGCAACTGTGATGATCAATATTCCTGGTTGGATGTCTTGGAAAGCAGCAAAAATATCGGCAAAGATACCTAAACCTGAACTTATTTCTACGTCAGAACCTAAGGCAAGAGGGATTTGCTGAATAAATATTATTACTCCGATACCTGCAAGCATTCCCTCAATGACATTCGAAGGAAAGTAATTAGAAATGGTACCTGCCTTCATTAATCCTAAAAGTAATTGCATTGCTCCTGCCAAAACAACAGCAACTAAAAAGGATTCATAGCCTAGATCAGCAATGGCAACGAAAACGATTGCCGTCAAACCTGCTGCAGGGCCTGAGACACTTATATGGGATTGACTTAGGAAACCAACAACAATACCGCCAATAATCCCGGTAATTATTCCTGAAAATAAAGGAGCTCCAGATGCCAAAGCTATTCCTAAACACAATGGTAAAGCTACCAGAAATACCACCAAACCTGATGCAACATCTGATTTCAGATGTGCAAATAGATTGTTACTTTTCATGTAAATGTATTATGAGTTTGAAATTCTTACCCTAACAAAATAATTTTTGCTTAGGCAGATAGATAAAAAACCAATGACAACGAGAAGTGTCATGGACTAACAAAAGAATTAGGATAACTCAGGAGGTGGGACAATTATGCCCGGACTATGGAGACTTGTTAATATCTTTTCAAAATTAATGTCGGAAGAAAATTTACTGATAAAGGAATGCTCAGGTAGAAAGTTATTGGATGTAAAAAAATCATCAATGTCCAATTCACTTTTTACTTCATTCTCCTTAGTCTCTTCTTCAGCAAACGAAAAAATCATAGAAATATTTACATCTTCATCTATTGCTGTGACTATAATTGTAGGCACAAACAACAAGGATAGGAAAATTCCTAAAAATGCAAAAGCAATGTTTCTATATGTTCTTTTTTCGAATATCAATCTTATAATTTGAGAATGCAATATAGTGAATAACACAAAATATAACGCACACTCTTTAATAATGTTTAGATTTTTTCAACTTTTTTGCCCTTTTAGCTTAAAAAGGGTTGTTATTTTATAAAAATGAAAAAGGTTTTTTAGTTAACAATCAATCATTTAACCAAGCTCCATTATCGAATTATAAAATCATCGATTGATCAAAATCAAATAATTCCATCCCAAATTGACATTTGTTATGCTTTTGGGAAGTTTTATTTTTTTTCAAGAAGCGCATCTCTTTTGATTCCAGACTATAAATTCGGCTTCGAGATAAAAATATTATTTTTTCTCCATCCTCCCATCAAGCAAATGAATCACTTTATTGCCATAAGCAGCATTCTTTTCTGAATGGGTTACTTGTATAATCGTTACACCTTCCTTATTCAACTGTTTGAATAAGGCCATGATTTCTTCCCCCTGCTTTGAGTTAAGATTTCCTGTAGGTTCATCTGCTAAAATCAATTTAGGTTTGCCTATCAAGGCCCTGGCTACACCTACCAATTGCTGTTGTCCTCCACTTAGCTGTGACGGAAACAAGTCTTTTTTACCAACCATATTAAAACGATCCAGCATATCTGCCACCAAGGCTTTTCGTTCGGAGCCAACAAACTTTTTGTAAAGCAAAGGCATTTCAAGGTTTTCATATACCGTCAACTCATCTATCAAATGATAGGCTTGAAATACAAAGCCAATGGATTCTTTATAAAGCGCTGACCGGTGCTTTTCCTTTAGTTGATGAACAGGCTCATCCATGAAATTGTATTTACCTTCATCAAAAACATCCAACATGCCAATCACATTGAGCAAGGTCGATTTCCCTGATCCAGAAGGGCCCATGATTGAGATAAAAGCCCCTTCCTCTACTTCAAGATTGATGTCTTTCAATAAAAAAACCCTTCGTCCTCCTTGTTGGACCCATTTGAAAATATTGCTTAATTGTATGAGCATGGTTTCAATTTAACGTTTAAAGGTTTGAATGTATATTGCTATTCTTCTTTTAAAGCTTCCACAGGATTGGCAATTGCAGCGCTGAAACTCTGCCAACTGACTGTCAGTATTGCGATACCAATTGCAACAGTACCCGCCAAGCCAAATACCCACCAACTGATTGTTGTTTTATAGGCGAATCCTTCCAACCAACGGTACATGCCATACCAGGCTATAGGAACAGCTATAAAAAAAGACAATAATACCCATTTTAGAAAATCCTTGTTGAGGAGGATTAAAATCTCGGAAATTGTTGCGCCATTTACTTTTCTAATGCCAATTTCCTTGGTTCTTTTGGCCATGGCATATGCTGCCAATGTAAACAAGCCCATACAAGACAACAGAATGGCAAGAATAGAAAACCAGGCCACAAGGGTGTTGATTTTAATGTACTCTTTGTATTGTTCGGTTAGCTTGTCATTTGCAAAGTAAAATTTAGGTTCAATTCCTGAAAACGCAAGGCCCCATTTTTGTTTCAACAGATCAAGGACTTGAAGGCTCGCTCCTTTCCGGGCCTTAATAGAAAAGTATCCCCAATTGGTGAAATCTTCTTGTTCAGAGAATATATGGGCCAGAGGTTGAGACTTGTGTTGGACACCCTGGTAACTAAAATCGTCTACAATTCCGACCAACTTTCTGATATCACCAGTTGTGGAAGTTTCATTTAGTACCTGACCACTTGCTGCTTTATATCCTAATTCCTGAGTCGCTGTCTTATTAAGAATGATGGCATTCTCATAATTTACAGACCCTTTTTCAAAGCCGCCACCAGACAAAAATTGGATGCCAAAGGTTTTGAAATAATTCTCTCCTACATAGGCTTTTCGAAGGTGTATTGATTCCAGTAAATTATCTCCCTGAGGATAAAAAACATTGTAGTTTTCACTATAATAGCCAGGTATGCACTGGGAAAAACTTACGGTTTCCACCAAGGGGCTTGCTTCTATCTCCGCGGCAATTCGCTTGTATTCATTACTTGTTTTTTCCATATCTGGAAATTGCCAGGGTTGCAATTCTGTAATGATTACATTTTCAGTGTCAAATAGAGGATCTTTCTCCATCATGGCATTGACTTGCTTACGCACTAAAAATGTCCCTGAAATCAAAACAATGGCTATAGAAAATTGAATAACGATAAGAGAATGCCTGGCACCCGAAGACCGTTTTCCTGAAAAGGCAATGCCTTTTAGGCTTTCTGTTAATTTTCCTTTGGCCCAAAACATTGAAGGTATCAGACCAGATAAAATCCCTACTACTGCCCAAATCATGAGAGGAATCCATAGAAAAACAGGATTTTGGAAGGGGGTGAAATTTAAATCCGTATCAAAGAGTGAATTGAAGGTAGGAAGAAATAGGGCCATTAAGCCAAGACCCAAAAACAGAGCGATAAAGCTGACTGCAAAAGATTCGGTCATTATTTGTCCAAAGAGATCACTTCTGCTGGCCCCATGTACTTTCTTGATCCCAATTTCCTTAATTCTGGAGAGTACACTGGTTATCGTTAAATTGATAAAATTGACAATTGCTATACTAATGATGCCAAAAGCGATAATGCTAAGAATGACAATTAGGGTTTGGTTGGACTCTTCAGCTGCATGGTATTCACCAAAAGGCAATAGGTTGATGACTGTTTCATTTTGACCTATGGGCAGGTAATTTTCTTTGACAATTTGTTGTAATTTTCCATCGATCACTTCTGGGCCAATACCATCCTTTAATTGCACATAAGTTATGGAAAAAAGATTGTACCAGTCATGAATATCTTTGATCCAAGGGGAAATTTCTTCTCCAGTTTCGTAAGAAGCTACGATATCAAATTGAACAGATGAATTCGCAGGAATGGCAACTACTCCTTTGACCTCCAAAAACAGGTCCTCAAATTTAATTTGCAATCTTTTACCCAATGCTGGTTCATCTCCAAAATACTTTTTGGCAAAATCCGAGCTGATTACCACCCCATATTTATCCTTTACTGTATTTTTAGCTGACCCTTCTAAGAAAGGAAAAGTAAAAACGGAGAAAAAACCTTCGTCTACGTAAAAAATGTTTTCCTGAAAAGCCACCTCTCCATGACTCATGCGAAACCTTTCCCAATCGAAGATTCTTGTGCCATTTTCTATTTCAGGTATGTCTTCAAATAACTTGGGCAATAAAGGCCCTTTGGTCTGAAAAGAATTATCATCCCTTACCCTATAAATGTTTTCGAAATTGTCATGAAAGTGATTGTAGGTTAGGTCACTGTGCACATAAAGAGCCAACAATAAAAAGGATGCTATGCCAATACCCAAACCAAATGTATTGATCAGAAAGGTTCCCTTATTGTTCTTAATATTTCGAAAGAAAATTTTTAAGTTATGTCTTAGCATTGTTTCTTATAGTATAAATATCCATTCTCGGTAATTCTTATTTACGATCTTTATGCCATAAATACATTCATCTATTAATCAATCCTTTACGATGAATAAAATTTCAATCAGAGGACAAGATGTAAAATATTTTGACAAAATATGTCTAATAAATATACACTTTAAGGACTCTTATTCCGTCCTCAAGCTCTTCACTGGATTGGTATTGGCTGTTGCAAATATTCGGATACTGATAACTGCCAAAGCTATTATCATAAGACTAACCCCACTTAGGAGAAAAACCCACCAGCTTAGTGCTGTTTTGTAGGCAAAATCCTGCAACCAAATGTTCATACCCCACCAAGAAACTGGAACTGCCACAACAAAGGCAAAGCCTACCAGCAGCATAAACTCCTTCCCCAACAACAGGTTAAGTTGCAGGATAGAGGCACCCAGGACTTTTCTAATACCAATCTCTTTGGTACGCCTTTCGGTAGTGTGAATTACCAATCCAAGAAGACCAAGACAACTAATGAGTATGGCCAATCCTGTAGCCCATTTTAAAAGTGTTGCCGTTCTTTGCTCCTGACTGTAAAATTTCCTGACATCCTCATCCACAAAATTAATGTTAAACGTTTCCTCAGGAAAGAACTCTTTCCACTGGGTTTGAATTTTATCAATTGCCAAAGGCCAGTTCTCTGTATCGTTGGCTTGAAAGGAAAAGTGAAGGGTACTGTTTTGAGTATCCTGAATAAAAGCCATGGGATCTATTTTCTCCCTAAGGGAACTCTGGTTAAAGTCTTCCATTACCCCTACAATTGGTATGTTTTTATTGTTGACTTTGAATTGCTGGCCAATAACCTCTTCAGGATTTTGAAATCCAATTTGGCGCATCAATGTTTCATTGATAACATATTCGGAAATGGAATCATTGAGAGGTAAACGACCCGTCAAAAGGGCTATGCCATATAAGTCAAGGTAATTTTCATCCCCATAGAGCAATTGTAGTTGAACATGGGTTTCCTTTCCCTCAGAAAAATAGCTCACTCCTCTTCCTGAATAGCTTTCGGAGGCTGGAGGGTCTCCAGCAATGCTTAGCTTTTTAACCTCTGGGACTGCTTTTATAACCTCCTTAAAGGCTTCATATTTTTCAAGAGAGGTATTAACACTTGGTGCTCTAATATATGCGATGGACTCCGTTTTAAATCCCATATCCTTATTTACCAGGTAGTTTATTTGTTTTCCTACCAATAAAGTAGCGATAATAAAAACCTGGGCAATAACAAACTGAAAAACGGTCAAGTATTTTCTTAAACGCCCCTTGTCTCCATCCAAAACCGATTGATTTTTGAGTACAGCTACAGGTTTAAATTGAGATAGCACAAGGCCAGGGTAAAATCCTGCCAAAAAGGTAATCAGGATTAGTAACAGCACTAAAGCAAGAATAACCATAGGGCTTTTCAATAAATCCAAACTAAGTCCAGGAGGAATAAAGTCGGCGAATACCCGAAGCAGTAAGGAAGCAAAAAATAGGGACAGAATAGCTGCAGCAAGGGTCAAAATGAAAGTTTCACCTAGGTATTGAATTACTAATTGCTTTTTGGAACTTCCCAATGTTTTCCGAATACCAATCTCCTTGGCCCGCTTGGTAGATTGAGCTGTATTAAGATTGATAAAATTAATACAACCTAAAAGCAACAGAAAGAGGGCTATAAAACCCAAACCAAATAAAACATCAGCGCTTGCCCGGTAACTGCTGTTGTCAAATACACCATAATTATCGTTAAGATGAAGTGATTTTAAAGGTTGTAGATTGAAGGACCGGAAATAGCCCAAGGCAGCCATTTCCTCATTCTTGTGCACTTCTGCCAATGCATCCAGTTGGGCTTGAACAGCCACTTTGCTATTAAATTTATCCGTTTTTATAAACAATTGAGTTGATGAATTAATACTTCCCCAACTTGTATCATAGATATAGCCATACTTCTCAGAATTTCGAAACGACTCTCTTGATAAAAATTCCTTGAAAGTAAAATCACTGCGTTCTTCAAATTCAGCCACAATTCCCGTCACTTTTACGACTAAAGAATCCTCATATATTAAGGTGTTTCCTATAACTTCTTCTGGTAATTTACCAGGGAAGTATTTTTCCGCCCTACTTTTACTTAATATTACTTCATACGGATTTTCGAGTGCAGTATTGGATGATCCGGCAAGCCATTGGTACTTAAATATTTGAAAATATTCCTGATCAGCAATCACTACATCTTCCGGCCAATCAAATTCCTTTAAACCAGATTCTACCGTAACTTTATCAAAACCAAATAGGAAAAAAGGGGCGACATGGTCAATTCCTGTACTATAGGCTTGTAAAGACTCAATCAGAGGTACCGGAACGCCTTTTGAATGGCCTTCCTGCTCTGGCGTTTGGGTGTCAACCACTACCCTGTAAATACGGTCCTTATCTGCATGGAAAGTGTCAAAGGTAAGGTCATAGTATATCATGATACCAATTACGAAAGCTGCGCTCAAACCTATTGACAGACCGATAACATTGATTAAGGAAAAGGTCTTGCTTTTCCAAATGCTCCTAAAGGCGATTTTAAGATAAGTTTTGTACATGGTTAAAGGGTTACTCTGTTCTTAAACTTTTTACTGGGTTTACATTGGCAGCTTTGATGGCTTGAAAGCTTACCGTTAAAAGCGTAATAAGCATTGCTCCAGTAACTGCCCAGACAAAGGTCCAAGCAGATATTTCCATTCGGTACTCATAATTTTGCAACCATTGGCTCATAAAATAAAAAGCTATCGGTACAGCGAACAGACAGGATATCAGTACGAGAATAACAAAGTCTTTGGAAAGCATTTGCCATAAATTCAAAACGGATGCTCCGAGGACCTTCCTTACGCCTATTTCCTTGGTTCGTTGCTCCGCCACAAAGGACGCCAATCCGAAAAGACCCAGACAGCTGATAAGAATGGCCAAGATGGTAAATACACCAGCCAAATTCCCTAGTCGTTCCTCGGATTCAAATTTTTGTGCAAAGTCTTCATCTATAAAGCTATAATCAAATTTCGCGGAGGGCACTACTTTGGCAAATATTGATTCTATTGTCGCAATGGCTTCACTCGTGATGGCATTGGCCTTTATTTTAATGTTGATATAATCTACCCTATCGTAATCAAGGTAGAAAAAAGCCTGTTTTACTGGTTGATAAGGGGACTGCATTACCATGTTCTTTGTAAGGCCAATGATCTCTGCACGGTCTCCGTTTCCAAAATTGAAAAAGCTTCCTATCGGATTTTCTAAGCCCATGTATTTGGCTGCTGCTTCATTGATTATAACGGCGGAAGAATCCGAAGCAAAGTCTCTGGAAAAGTCCCTACCTTCCAGAAATTGCCAACCTACTGTATTCCCATAATCGTGGGTTACCCTAAGGATGCCAAAATCTGGTGACATCTCAGGATCTTTTCCCACCCAGGATATGCTACCCCCACCATTGCTATAAACGCCCATTAATGGAGACGAGGATTGCGTCATGTCTTCTACTGCTCCTGAGTTTAAGAGTTCACTTCTAAGTAGATCATATTTCCCATTGTATTCTGGATTGTTCATTTGGATAGAAATAAGATTGTTTCGATCATAACCGATAGGCCTGTCCTTGGAGAATTCTATTTGGTTGAATACAATGACAGTCCCCACTGCCAACATTATGGAAACGGAAAACTGAAACACCACCAGTACTTTTCTTGGAACAGCAGAATATGGTCCTGCCTTGAAAGTGCCTTTTAAAACCTTAATAGGACTAAAAGAAGATAGGTACAGTGCTGGATAACTTCCAGCCAAAAGCCCGGTAACCAAGGTGATAGCAATTAATGAGGACCAAAAGACCAAACTGGACCAAGGGATTTGCATATTCTTGCCGGCCAATTCATTGAACCATGGGATTGAGATTAAAACCAATAACAAGGCAAACAATAGGGCAATACCCGAAATTAATATGGACTCACTCAAAAACTGGAAAATCAATTGCTTCTTATTGGATCCAACCGTTTTTCGAATGCCTACTTCCTTGGAGCGTTTTTGAGAGCGAGCTGTGCTCAGATTCATGAAGTTGATACAGGCGAGTAACAATACAAACCCACCTATAGCAATGAACAGCCAAACAAAGGTGATTCTGCCTTCAGTAGGCTTGCCTTGCGCATCAAATTCGGAATACAAATGCCATTTGTCCATGGGGTAGGCAAATGGATGAAGCCCCCTTTTCTCATAGCCCTCGGCGGAGTCAGAAGGCCCATAACTTGCATACAAATCCCGAAGGGCAGCATTGGCTGTTTCAAAATCTATTTCTGGCTGCAATTGCACATACAATTGAAAAGACCAGTCGTCCCACACCGTTTTGATCCGCTCAAATCTTTCTGGTTCGTTTGCTTCCGTCAGTTCCCAATTGGCAAAGAATTTCACATAGGCGAAACTGTTGTTTTTCGGGAGTTCTTTATAAACACCATTTACAACCGCATCCATCTGATTGTTGATCTTTATTGATTTGCCTAAAGGATCCTCTTTACCGAAAATGGCCGCTGCTGCCGTCTCAGATAAAACCACTGCATTCATTTCATCCAGACTCGAATAAGAACCTTGAACCATTTCCAAGGAAAGCATTTCTAAGGCCTCACTTTCAATAAATTGCCCCGTTTGGGTATAACTCTCCCCCTCATTGGTCAATACATAATTCCCCACCCAGGTAGCACGAATTACCTGGGAAAAATAATCTGAATAGTTTTCCTTTATAACCGTTCCCATTGTATACAGGGTAGATGGAAAAGAACCAATTTCACCAGTGTCAAGATTTTTACCCCGATTATAAACCTGGGCAAGCTTATCATGCTCTTTGTGATAGGTATTGAAGGTAAACTCATCAATGACCCAAAGGCCAATTACAATAACCACAGCCATACCCAGCGCCAATCCGCCTATATTAATGGCAGCGTATCCTTTGTTACGTTTCAGATTTCTCCAGGCAATTTTTTAGATAATTTTTGTACATGACTTTATGGGTTATTCGGTTCTTAAACTTTTAATAGGATTAACATTTGCGGCTTTAATCGCATGTGTTACAATCGATTTACTACTCTGACTTCAAACTATTTACAGGGTTTTCCAAAGCTGCTTTAATGGCTTGAAAACTCACGGTTATCATGGCTATTAGAATGGCAACTCCCCCTGACAGTGCAAACATCCACCACTTAATATCTATGTGGTAGGCAAAATCCTGTAACCACCTATCCATGGCAAACCATGCAATGGGAAAAGCTATTAATGAGGCAATGCCAACCAGTTTGCCGAAATCTTTGCTTAGCATAATTGTAACAGAAGTAATGGAAGCCCCTAGCACTTTTCTAACACCAATTTCCTTTCTTCGCTGTGCCGCTATAAAGATCACCAAGCCCAATAGACCAAGACAGGATATGACAAAAGCCAGGACCGTAAAGACCAATGCTAATTTCCCCTGCTTTTGCTGAGACACATACTGTTGTTGAAAAATTCTCATTGAGAAAATAGACATCTGCCTTGTTCTCGAAATCGAATTGTTCAATGGTTTTTTTCACAAAAGCGATCCCTTCAGTAGCTTTTCCTTTTGAGATTTTTACATAAAGATTGTCCTTGTCATTATCCTTTGGAGGCATCAACAGGACCATGGGTTGAATTATATGTTGCAGGGAAGTAGCATGAAAATCTTTAACAACGCCAATGACCTGCCGATTTATCAGGCTATCCTTTCCGGTTTTGTAACTTATTTTTTTACCAATGGCATTTGTATAGCCTAGGGATTTCATCAGTGTTTCGTTTATGATTACAGTCGCATCTTTATCCGTAGTCATATCGGAGGAGAAATTCCTTCCCTGTATCAATTGCATCCCATTGGTTGGTAAAAAATCCTCATCTGCATAGATGAAATTTGCCAAAGAGGCTGTGGTTTGCATCTTTCCATTTACCTCAAAGAAAAAGCCATTTTTACCAAGATAGTTTGTCCCTAATGGGTTGCCAGCCGTAGCCACACTTTCTACAAATGGACTTTGCAGAAGTGTTGCTTTCAATCCGGGAATTTGGCGGCGTACTTTTACATCATCGATATGAGCAATAATAACTTGTTCTTTGTCGAACCCCAGGTCTTTATGGGAGACATACTGCATTTGAGTGTAAATAATATAGGATGCACTAATCAGGCAAAACCGCGATTACAAATTGAAACACAACCAGGGACTTCCGAAATAAGATACTATTGCCCCTATTCCCCAGCTGCCCTTGTAGGGAAGGAATCATTTTTAACCTGGACAAAAACAAGGCTGGATAACTCCCACTTAGAACCCCTGTGAGAACTGTAAAAAGGACGATTGCCCCAACAGTTTTTATGACCCCAAAATGCAGTAGTGTCAGTTCTTTTTCTGCAAATTGATTAAAAACAGGCAAGGTTAACTGAACGATGAAAAGGGCAAACAATGCCGCTATAAAAGTGATCATCATTGGTTCAGTGATAAACAAACCTACCAGGTGCTTTTTCTCAGAGCCAACAATTTTCCGTATACCAATCTCCTTCACACGCATGGTCGCTCTTGCAGTGGAAAGGTTCATGTAATTGATCACAGCAATCAACAAAACAAGCAATCCGATCAGAATAAAAAGGTATACTATTTCAGCCCTTCCATTGCTGCTCAATTCATAATCCAAATCAGAATGCAAGTGAATAGCCGTCAATGGCTGTAGTTCTATTTGAAAATTGGAAAAGTTCATCTGATGGGCCAGGTCCTTTTCAAAAGGAAGCAGCTTGTTTTCAAATGATGCCAGGTCAGTCCCTTTCTTTAGAAGAAGGTAGGTATAAAGATAGGCCTCATTCCAATTTTCATTTTTTAAGCTATTGGTATCAAAGGATCGTATACCGCTGAATTGAAGGTGTGAGTTTTGGGGAACATCTTGTATAACACCTGTAACTTTCATAGGTTGTTTATCGCTACCTATTGATATGGTCTCATTAATGGCTAGTGAAGGATCACCAAAAATTTTCACAGCCAAGCTTTCTGTTAGTACGATTGAGCGCGGCTGATTCAGTGCCTCAATTCCATTGCCTAGTAAAAAAGTGTACTCAAATAACTTAAAGAAAGTGTTTTCAGCATACCAAATACCCTCCTGCTTTATGCTTTTATTATCGTATTGGATCAAATCCCCACCCTCAACGTCTATCCTTACGGCATCTTCTACTTCAGGGAAATACTTTTTTAGTGCAGGAGCAAAAGGTGGAGAAGTAAGCGCAATGTCCATGTTTCCATTGTCCCAATTGGCATGTTGCGCAACCCTATAGATTTGCTCCGAATGGGTAAAGGACCGATCATAACTGAGTTCATCGGCTACATACAAGGCTATCAACCAAAAAGCCGCAAGACCAATGGCTATACCACTGGCATTCAGAAAGCTGTAGCCTATATTGCGTTTTATATTTCGCCAGGCGGTTTTAAGGTTGTTCTTAAGCATAAATCATATTTTTAAGGCCTTCACAAGCTTTCAAAGCCAGTGAAGGTTATTCTAATTTATTCTGACCGTAAACTATTTACGGGGTTGGTTAGGGCTGCTTTTATGCTTTGATAGCTAATGGTGGCCAGTGCAATGCCCACAGCTAAAAAGGCCGCAAGCGCCAATACCCACCAACTGATTTCTATTTTATAAGAAAAATCTTCAAGCCATTTGTTCATGGCGTACCAGCCCAATGGCAAGGAAATAAGCACCGCAAGACCTACTAGCTTTAAAAAGTCAATAGAAAGCTTGAAAGATATTTGTCCTACACTTGCTCCCATGACTTTCCTAATTCCAATTTCCTTGGTTCGTTTTTCTGCATTAAAAGCTGCCAATCCAAAAAGTCCAAGACAAGCAACTAAAATAGAAAGGACAGTAAAGATCACAAATAGCCTTCCCAAGCGTTGGTCTGATTGATAGGTATCGTTAAAGGATGCATCCATAAAGTAATAATTAAAAGGAAGCGCAGGAGCCAATTGGGTCCAGGTAGCTTCGATTTGGGCAATCGCTTGTGGAAAATCACCTGCATTAAGTTTTATAGCCAAACTCCCCGGGTTTTTACCTATCACTAAGCTTAAGGGTGTTATGCTTTCACGGAGGGATTCAAAATGGAAATCGTTGATGACGCCAATAACGGTATAGTATTCATGATCCGTTTCTAACATATTAGAAGAAAACCTTTTTCCCAATACCTCCTCAGCCGATATTCCCAAAACTTTTAAAGTGGCTTCATTTATAAGCATGGCAGAGGAATCAGCCGATCTTTTGTAATCAAAATCCCTTCCAGCGATGATATCTAAATTGAATGTGGAAACATAATCATGGTCCACATCCCAGGTTTGCATGCTAAGTGCCTTTTCTTGGTCAGAGATTCCTTCTTCAAAAAAATGAATTGTCACTTCTACTTGAAGGGGTGGGAAAATAGGCACTCAAGGTGGCATTGCTTACTTGCGGTAACTCGGTTATTTTTTCTTTAAAAGATTGCTCTTTGCTCCAAGGGCATACACATCATTAAGGATTAACACCTGCTCTTTTTTATAGCCCAAGTCCTTTTGCTGTATGAACTGCAACTGTCCGTACACCACCAATGTAGCGACTATAAGGAAAACAGATATTGCAAACTGAAAAACGACAAGTCCATTTCGCAATTTACCCCCTCCAACAGCACTACTTCCACTTCCTGAAAGAACCTTAATAGGTGCGAAACGTGAAAGAAAAAAGGCTGGGTAACTCCCTGATAACAATCCTAAAATAACGGTTGCAACAATAATGGTCAGCCAAAAATAAGGTTCTAAAAATGGGATGGACAACTGCTTGTTTGATAAATCATTGAAATAAGGCATTAACAATAGGGTCAAGCCCAAAGCCGCAAGCAAGGAAGCAAAACTGATTAAACCAGATTCAGTAAGAAATTGCCCAATTAAGGTGGACCTATTGGAGCCCAAGGTTTTTCGGATCCCTACTTCTTTAGCCCTTTTTAGCGAACCTGCCGTGCTAAGGTTCATAAAATTGACACTGGCAAGAACGATAAGAAACAATGCAATGAAGGAAAGGATGTAAATATTCTGAATGCTATTGTTGGCATTCATTTCACCTTTTCTATGAGAATGAAGGTGAATATCAGTCAATGGAATGGTACTGTACCGAATATAATTGCCCGAAGCATCAAACTGCTCCTTGGTCATTCCTGGAAAAACCGTTTGTGCCCAAGTAAGCACATAGGTATCTACGATATAGGGAAGTCCTTCTTCAAAATCAGCGCTTTCCGAAAGAGGGGAAAGTTTTACAAAGGTATTGTAATTGTGGGTGCCCCAATTCGGGATTTTAGCATCTGCATAGCCTGCCATGGCTATAAAGAGGGTATAATCGCTCAATAACGAATTACGTGGCAAGTCGTCAATCACTGCAGACACAGTAAAAGTATCGCCAGAATCAAAAATAAGGGTTTGACCCACCGCTTCATCTATAGAAAAAAACTTCTCAGCGGCTGACTTGGTAAGCACTACCATATTGGGATCTTTCAATACCGTTGCCTTGTCACCCAAAAGAAGGTCAATACCGAAGAAATCTAAAAATGATGGATCAGCATAGGTTGTTCCAGTCAATTTGACATTACGGATAGTACCGCTTTTCTTTAATAAGGTACTTCCAATGGTTCTAAACCTGGTGGTAGCTTCTACTTGTGGGAAATCGTTTACCAATACATCAGCCATAGGTGCTGGCACAACAGCTACTTTATTTTCCGCCCCACCGAACTTTATATCCGCATTTAGCCGGTAGATCTGTTCCGCATCAGGAAACATCTTATCGTAACTCAACTCATCATAAATGTACAATGAAATAAGCAGGCCGCCTGCCATGCCGATAGTCAGACCGAAAATATTAAGAAAAGTAAAAAACGGCTGTTTATTAAGACTTCTCCAAGCGATTTTAATATGATTTCTGAACATGGTTGCGATGGATTATTACTGATAGAGAATATAGTCTTAAAATTAAAATGGCTTGCCAAGCAATTTTTAGATAGTATTTAAACATTATCATTTAATGCTAATCGAAGAGAAAGTAATGACAGAAACAGGTCCACCTTGGTAATTTAGACCTCTGCTCCCATGGCCCTGTTCTGGCTCTCGGTTACTATTTGACCATCAAATAAGTTAACTACCCGATGCGCAAAATGAGAGTCATGTTCTGAGTGGGTCACCATCACGATAGTGGTTCCTTCCTGATTAAGTTCTGTGAGCAGGTTCATAACTTGCAAACCATTTTTTGAATCCAGGTTACCCGTAGGTTCATCGGCCAATATCAATTTGGGTTTGGTTACCACTGCCCTGGCTATTGCTACTCGTTGCTGCTGTCCACCAGACAATTGATGAGGAAAGTGTTTTTCACGGTGAGCAATTTTCATTCGTTCCAAAACCTGCATGACTTTTTCCCTGCGTTCTGCCTTTTCCATTTTCAAATAAATAAGCGGTAGCTCTACATTTTCAAAAACAGTCAATTCGTCTATTAAATTAAAGCTTTGAAAAACAAAGCCAAGGTTCCCTTTTCGCAATTGCGTTCTTTGGTTTTCCCTAAGACCGGCCACTTCATTAGAAGCAAAATTATAACTGCCTTCTGTTGGGTTGTCTAACATGCCGATGATGTTAAGTAGGGTTGATTTTCCACAACCAGATGGCCCCATAATGGCCACAAATTCACCCGCTTCTACTTTGAGGTTTACCTTGTTTAAGGCCAAGGTCTCCACTTCCTCAGTCCGAAAACTCTTCACTAAATCTTTAATGGTTATCATATTTTTTCAATTGAATTATAACTATTGGTCAGGTGTTTTTTCTAAAGTATTGTAGGGCCAAGGCCCATATTCATGTGATTAATTCAAAACTATTCGATCAGCATCACCAAAATTATCATAATTGCTGGTGATCACTTTTTCTCCAGGTTGCAATCCTTCCAAGATCTCATAATACCTGGCATTTTGTTTCCCGATTCTAATGTTTCTCCTTACTGCTCCGTCTCCCTCTTGGTTCACAACAAAGGCCCACTGCCCTCCCGTACTTTGGAAGAAACTCCCTTTGGGTAGCAACAACGCATCGGAAGATTCGCCTAGTTGAAGTTTGATATTATAGCTTTGTCCTGTTCTTATGTTTTCAGGTTTATCTTCCGTAAATACAAGGTCAACTTTAAATTTGCCACTCCTAACCTCAGGATATACCTTTCTTAGCCTCAAGCTAAAGTCTTTTCCATTTCGCTCCAATATAGCCATCAAGTCTCTCTGTACCCTATCAATATAATGCTCGTCTATGTCGGCTTCGATCTTGTAATCTGTCAATACATTGATCTGACCTATGCGCTCTCCCTGAGCGATGCTTTGACCTATTTCGGCATCCAAAAACCCCAATTGCCCATCTGCAGGAGCCCTTACATTTAAATGGTCCAATCGTTCATAAACCATGGACAAGGTTTTTTCCATTCGCTCCAGATCAGTATCTAGCCCTTTTAGTGAAGTCTCCCTCAATTCCTTGTCCTGAATTGTCTGTAGTTTTATGATATCAAATTGCTTTTCAGAAAGTTCATAATTCTCCTGGGCGATGAGGTATTCTTCCCTGGAAATCAATTCCTCTTCATAAAGTGACTTGTTCTGCTCATAATTCCTTTTAAAGCGGTGAAGATTGGTACTGGCAGTAGCAAGTGATTTTCTTCCTTCCACCTGTCTGGAATCAAAAGTTAATTTTGTTGAACGCAAGTCATTTTGCTTTAAGGCCAGGTTACTTTCGCTAGCGAGTATTTGCTCGTACAGGTTTCTATTTTCCAAAACCAGGATAATGTCACCCTTTTTAACAATCGCCCCTTCTTCAATCAATTTTTCGGTAACACGACCACCTTCGTAAGCATCCATGTAGATTGTAGCAATGGGTGCAACACTACCATTGATTGTAATATAATCATCAAATTTTCCTGCTTCAACTTCGGCTATAGACAGCTTTCCCTTTTCCGTTCTGAAAGTGGAAACGGAATTGGTAAACCACAGCTGATAACCTGCAAAAATCAGCAAAGCCGCCAAAGCCATGTATCCGTAGTGTTTAGGCCTCAACCCTTTTTTCTTTTCAAGTATAATATCCATAAGTTATTGAATGTTAAAAAGGGACAATCCCCTGTAAAAATCGATGGTACTGTTATTCACTTCCAGACGCAAGCCTACTTCCAGGTTTTCATTTTGGGCCGCAGAAAATAAGTTTTTAGCACTTGTAAGCTCTAATATACTGATTAGCCCTTTTTCATACCGTCTTTGCGCAATGGTAAAGGTAAGCTCCTGGGCTTTTACCTTTTGAAGGCTTTGCCTATATTCATTTTTCAAAGCTTTGTTTTCTACTACCAATTGCTGAATATCATTGTACACCTCTTGTTTTTGAATCTCAAGGTTGTTTTCTGTCCTCTTGAGTTCAATTTTACTTTGTTTTATTTGCGATCTAGTCGACCATCCCCTACTAATCGGTATATTTAAACTCAGCCCGACAACCCGATAGGTATTGTCTCTTATCTGATTTCTAAATTCTATCGTATTCCCAATAGTATCCCTCGTTGTTTGAAAATACCCAGTACCAATGTTTGCATATAAGGAAAGGGATGGATACAGATAAGCCCTTGAAACGTCCACCTGCTTTTTGGCAGCATTTACTCTAAATTCCTGCGCTTTAAGCAAAGGCAAAAAACTTTCCGCTTGCTGGTAAATGGAATCGGTATGGATGGCTTGAAAAATCATTTGAAACCCAGTCTCATTTTTCTTGCCCTCTATTGAGAAATTTTCCCTATCCTCCAGGTTCATGGCTTGCATCAATTGAAGCTTTGCTATTTCAAGTTTGTTTTCACTTTGGGTAAGGTTAAGTTGATCTGATAGTAAAAGAGATTCTGATTCATACAAATCTGCTCCTGCTTTTAAACCCAATTCAATTTGTCGTTTCACAAGGTCATAATTCGCTTGAGAAACCTCCTCCTGTCCTTTTCCAACTTCTACCAATTCCTCAAAAAAACGAACATCATAAAATGCACGCATCACCCGGAAAGCCAGCAGATACTTTTGTTGCATGGTTTCCTGTAGGCTTGCTTCATAGATAAATCGGGAGGTTTTAATGGCATTGATTTTTAAAAAACCCTGAAACAAATCAATTGATGAATTTAAGGAATACCCATTTGAAAAGAATTCATTGGTAACTACATCATTGGTAAATGGATCAGTACTTCTACCATAGTTTATGTTATAACCTGTGGAGGCATCTATACGGGGAAGTAGGTTTCTAACGGATTGTCTATAATTCTCCT
The DNA here is from genome assembly GCF_000427295.1 of Cyclobacterium qasimii M12-11B. GTDB lineage: Bacteria > Bacteroidota > Bacteroidia > Cytophagales > Cyclobacteriaceae > Cyclobacterium > Cyclobacterium qasimii. The sequence goes on from NZ_ATNM01000109.1 coordinate 34,927, forward strand.
TGCCTGATTGGGAAACATATTCATAATCCTTTACCTCAAGGTTATGCACCATGGCATAGGCCACACACTCTTCCAAAGACCAGGAACCTTGTGCTTGTACCTTCAAGGTAAAAAAACTTAATAGAAGTAGAAATGCTTTTAATTTTAGTGCCATATGATAATGTTTCTGACAAATACCTATACCAGCCTCATGCCAATAATTTTAAAATGTTGATTTACAAATGTTTACGTTTGTTTTTTATTAGATTAGTACCTATTTGTAAAATAATTGTACGTCTTTTGTCAAAAAATTTGACACTTTTTAGCAGGTTGACATTCTGAATTGTAGTTTTAAACATTTACCAAGATAAAATACAGATGATCGACGCAAAAATTCTGGTGATTGATGACAACAAGAGCATGTTAAGCGCTTTGGAGATATTGTTACAGTTTGAGTACAAGCATGTAGCGACGCTATCCAATCCAAACCAAATTACATCTTACCCTGGTTTTGCTGATTTAGACATTGTTTTATTGGACATGAATTTTTCTGCGGGAGTTAATTCCGGTAATGAAGGACTTTTTTGGCTCAATCAGATCAAGGAAAAGGCCCCCTACATCTCTGTGATAATGATGACTGCCTATGGATCCATAGACCTTGCTGTAAAGGCGATTAAAAATGGGGCGGTTGATTTTATTCTCAAACCCTGGAGCAATGAACGCATGCTGGCAACCGTCAGGTCTGCGCACCAACTACGAAAGTCACAGAAACAAGTAATCGAACTTCAGAAGAAGGAGCACAATCTTAAGCAAGTCATTAACCAACACAATCATGCGATAATTGGTCAATCAGAAGCAATAAAAGCAGCCTTAAAGCTGACAAGAAAAGTAGCCCAAACGGATGTCAACGTTTTGGTGACAGGGGAAAATGGTACTGGAAAAGAACTGATAGCAAGAGAAATACACCGTTGTTCCAAAAGAAGTGGAGAAATTTTTATTGGGGTGGATATGGGTTCCATTTCAGAAACACTCTTTGAAAGTGAGCTTTTCGGACACATCAAAGGAGCATTTACGGATGCAAAAGAAGAGCGCACAGGGAAATTTGAAGCTGCAGATGGGGGAACCTTGTTTCTTGATGAAATTGGTAACCTTTCGCTAAAAATGCAAACCAAATTGCTTTCCGCCATTCAAAATAGAACCATCGTAAAAGTAGGCTCAAATAAGTCCGTTTCAGTAGATATTAGGTTGATTTGTGCAACAAACTGCGATTTGGAAAAAATGGTTACCGATGGGCTTTTTAGAGAAGATTTAATGTATCGCATCAATACCATACATGTTGATGTGCCTCCTTTGCGAAATAGAGGTGAGGACATAATCGTTTTGTGTCAATATTTTTTAGAAAAGTTCATGCATAAATATGGAAAGCCAGGCTTGCGCATAAATCAGTCTTCGGAAGAAAAACTAATGAAATACAAATGGCCTGGAAATGTTCGGGAGTTACAGCACACTATGGAAAGGGCAGTGATTCTAAGTGAAGGGAATGTGTTAAAACCATCTGACTTTTTTCTAAATTCAGCCGCCATATCCTCTTTTGATTCTTTCCCTGGTTCATTGGAAGAAATGGAAACCTTAATGATAGAGAAAACACTTAAAGAATGTGACGGAAACTATACACTGGCAGCTGAGCGCCTTGGCATTTCCCGACAAACATTGTACAATAAAGTTAAAAAATCCAGAGACTGATGGCCAGTAGAAATTTCTATTTTCAAATGATCATTAGGGTGGTATTGATCACCTTGGCAGCCTTGGGAAGTGCTTATTTTGTTATACTTGAGTGGTTTTGGGTTGGTGGTGTATTTTTAATAAGTATTGGCTTTCAAACATATTTCCTTATTTCCTATATAAATAAAACCAACAGAAAAATCGCCTATTTTTTCGATGCCATTAGAAATGAAGACTTTACCTTACGTTTTCCAGAGAAGGTTTCTATCCAATCCTTCAAAGAATTGAATAGCAGTTTGAACAGGGTAAACCAATTGATTCAGGACGTTCAGTTGAAGCTTCAGGTCAGGGAAAGGTATTACCAGGAAATATTAAAGCAGATCGATATTGGTATAATGACCATTGATGAAAAAGGCCATATTCTATATTCAAATCCTTTTCTGGAAAAACTACTTAATTTCAGGCCCCTATTACATCTAAAACAATTTCGTCAAATCGACCTTAAGTTATATGAGCTGATAGATAACCTTGGCCCCTTTGAGCAGAAGTATTACCAATTGGTAAATGAGCGCGAAAAGAATCAATTGTTTTTCAAAGCTGTCCCGATCAATATGGAAGGCAAAGCCCTTCTATTGGTAACGGTGCAGGACCTTCATAAAGAATTGGATGAAAAAGAAACAGACTCCTGGGTACGGCTGATAAGGGTGCTCACCCACGAAATCATGAATACCATCACTCCTATTACCTCAATTTCAGAGTCCTTATCCAAATACTATAAAGTCGATGAAGGTGGAGAGTTGAAATGGGAAAATCTGAATGAGGATCAAATTAAAAATACGGTAAAAGGGTTAAATGTTATTAAAATCCAGGGTGAGGATTTAATGGATTTTGTCCAGTCTTATCGTAGTTTTTTGGACCTTCCTAATCCAGATAAATCTTTGGTGAATATTAAAGCCTTACTGGAGCGATTAAAAGTATTGATGCGAATGGAAAACAACAGTCGAAAGCTAGAATTTAATGTTTTGGTGGAACCTGAAGATTTGGAATTTTACATTGATGAAAAGCAAATTGCGCAGGTGCTGATTAATCTTTCAAAAAATGCCATCCAATCTGTTGAGGGACAAAACAATGGAGAGCTGACCATAAAGGCTTCCATCAATGCGCAAGGCAGGAAATACATAGAAGTCAAAGACAACGGGCCTGGTATTTTGGCTGAACAGATGGATGAAATTTTCGTTCCTTTTTTACCACCAAAAACGGTGGAACAGGTATTGGATTAAGTTTATCGAAACAGATTATGCATTTGCATGGTGGCAGCATTAGAGTGCATTCAATACCTTTTAAGGAAACCACTTTCGTGCTAACTTTTTAATCTCAAATAAAGAATTGGCAATAGTAATGTAGCATCCCGGTGACTCCATTTTATTTTAAGGGATATTTACCCATTGCCTATTGCCAAATCCAACGATATCATGTATAATTGCAACTGAATTTAGGTCGTTAGCTCAGTTGGTTCAGAGCGCTGCCTTGACAGGGCAGAGGTCACCAGTTCGAGCCTGGTACGACCTACTTTTTCAACTTTACTGGTGCCTATCCAGTTTCCTTGCCAGAGAATTAACCTCTTCTTTTAGCCTTTCAATTTTTTCCTGTAAATGGACAATGGCATATAAACCTTCTAAATTTATTTCCATTTCATAATGTAACCTTGAAAGTCTTTCCAAGAGGGCTAAATCCTCCTGTAAAACGTACTCCTTTTCCTCAATAACAATTATTTCACACAAGTCTTGCGCTGCGAGTGAATAGACAAATGTCATTTCTATATTGCAGGATTGGCAAAACTGATCCAGTGAAACATGATCATCTATTAAATTATTCATGGTTTCTAAGATTAGCCAATTGTTCAAATAGTTTCTTCTCCTCTGCTGTAAGTGAACTAGGAATTTTCACCACATAATTCAAATACAAGTCTCCAAAAATGCCCTCTTTGTCATAAACTGGAAACCCTTTTCCTTTCAATTTTACTTTCGTACCATTTTGTGTACCGGCAGCTAATTTTAATTTTACTTTTCCGGTTAGGGTAGCAACAATTATTTCCCCTCCTAGAATAGCAGTATATAAATCGACTTCCACTTCCTTATGTAAATCTGAACCTTCTCTTTTGAACTCAGGATCAGGGGCGATTTTAAATGTGATATAAAGATCACCTTTAGGCCCTCCATTTACACCGTCGCTTCCATGGTTTTTAATTTTAATGGTTTGTCCATCTTCAACCCCTGCCTTGATGGTAAGCCTTATTTTTTACCATTGATCTCAAGGGTTCTCTTGTCCGACTCGAGAACATCTCGCAATTGAAGTTCAAGCGTGGCATGAAGGTCTTGTCCTTTGAATTTTATACCAGAACCGGATGACCTTCTACCACCACCGCCGCCGCCGCCAAACATGGAGTCGAAGAAATCTGAAAAACCACCTCCTCCGAAGGCTTGCTCAAAATCAGCATTGCTGTATTGTTGCTGTGCTCCTCTTCCACCAGCATTACCGGAATTTTGTTGAGCTCCCTGGTTTTTCCAGTTTTCACCATATTGGTCATATTTCTTTCGCTTCTCCGGATCACTCAGTACTTCATTGGCCTCATTTATAGCTTGAAATTGTTTTTCTGCTGTCTTATCGTCAGGGTTGAGGTCAGGATGGTATTTTCTGGCCATTTTACGATAAGCTTTTTTTATTTCTTCTGGAGTGGCAGATTTATTTATACCCAACAGTTTATAATAATCAATAAAATCCATGTTTTATAAATACATTATGATTTAATGTTAAAAATTCTCTAAAATTTCAATGCGTTTTTCTATAGGAGGATGGGTCGCAAATAAACCGGAAATTGAAGACAAAATGCCTGAAGACTTATCAGGTCTATTTTCAATAAACAATTCGGCAACATCGTCACTCTTCACTCCTTTCACCTGATAGTTTCCCGCTATTTTACGCAATGCGGATGCCAAAGCAAGTGGATTTCGCGTCATTTCTGCAGCACCACTGTCTGCCATAAATTCTCTTTTTCTGGATATTGCAAATCGGAAAAGCATGCTCAGTAGATAGGCAACTATAGCAATAACCATGGCGATAAGCATGGCACGGTTGTCACTTTTCCCCCTCCTTCTAGCTCCTCCAAAAAGCATATTACGAAACAATATTTGAGCAACAAATGAGAAAATCCCCACGAAAATGATAGAAATAATCAAAAGACGTACGTCCTTATTCCTTATATGCATCAGCTCATGAGCGATTACTCCCTCAAGTTCTTCATCCGTAAGCGCCTCTATAATTCCTCTTGTAAGGGTAACGGTATAACTCTTTTCGTTAATGCCACTGGCAAAGGCATTGAAAGCTGGGTCTTCTATGATATTCACCTTCGGCATCTTCATTCCCTTACTTATACATAGGTTTTCCACCAAATTGTATACCCTCATGTTTTCCTTACGCTCCAGTGGTCTCGAACCTGCTGCCCCTTGTATCATTTTAGAGTGAAACAAAAAAGCAATCACAAACCAGACAGCTACAGCAATAAGCACCCCAGGTATGGTATCTACAAACATTTCATTGATTGAAACATTGTACTCTTCCTGAGGAATGGTCAGGTATAAAAATGCATATACCGCAGCCAAAATTAATAGCGGAAAACCTATTAATAGTAAGACAGAACGTGAGTTGTTTCTCCTGATTTGGGTTTGTATTCCAATATATTCTGCCATTTATATTCTAAAATTTAATATCAGGGGCTTTGTCCAGACGTTCTCTTTCAACTTCTCCCACATCAAACATTTTCTCAGTATGAAAACCAAACATTCCAGCGATTAAGTTGGAAGGAAAGCTTTGCACTGCAACATTGAATTCTCTAGTGGCAGAGTTGAAGTATCTTCTTGCAGCAGCAAGCTTGTTCTCTACATCTGAAATTTCATTTTGCAGTTGTAAGAAGTTGGCACTGGCTTTTAAGTCCGGATAAGCTTCAACTTGAATTTGCAAGCCTTGTAAGGCTGAACCTAATTCTTGTTCAGCAGCAATTTTCCCATCAATTGTGGTGGCATTTATAGCCTTAGATCGGGCTTCCGTTACTCGGGTCAGCACCCCAGCTTCATGGTCCATGTAGCCTTTTACACTATTCACAAGCTGTGGAATAAGGTCATGTCGCTGCTTCAACTGAACATCAATATCAGCAAAGGCATTTTCTCTATTGTTTTTATACGCTACAAGTTTGTTGTAAAGTGAAACTAAAAACAAGCCAATAACGACGGCAACTATAATAATAATCAGCGTAGTGCTCATATAAATTTGGGTTTGTTCAATAATGCTTGAATATACAAAATTTGTGATTTATTAGTATATTTGGCGACGGTTAACTTCAACTTAAATCAAAATGAAAAAATTTATTGGTCCGATTTCAATATTGGTGATTATCCTTATTGCTGGAGTATTCTGGTGGAGGTATTATTTTGTATTTGCTGAAGGTGTAAAAGCCGGTAATTTGAACTACTTCGAAAAGAAAGGCTTTATTTTTAAAACCTGGGAAGGGAGATTGGTTCAGGATGGATTTCAAAGCCCTAACCCTGGAGCCCTTCAAAGCAATGAATTTCGCTTTAGTGCTGACGGAGATTCTTTAGCTTCCGTATTAGAACGGGCAGGCGGAAAATTTGTAGAATTACGCTACAAAGAATACCTCAATCCAATCCCTTGGCGTGGTGCAAGTGAATATGTAGTCACAGAAATCATCAAGGTAGGTGATTCAAGAGCGGATAGTTTCCCCATCAAATGATGGCTCAGTCCAAATAATAGTCATTCCGGATCCCACTTTCATTGCATTTGAAAAAAATAATTGTCAACTAGATAATTAAATTCAATGCAAATCTTTACCTTTGAATTTTCAAGTAGCTTTTTTAAAGTAACCTATTTATCACCCATAAATACGCCTTAAAATCGCTAAATATTTGTTTTTCTTTGAAGAAGCATGCTTATTACCCAAATAGTCAGATTCCATTCCTCGAAAGACTGGTTACCTTTTTATTTTAAAATCACCTAAAAAAATAATAATCGATTATGTTCATGCATAACCTGTATCTTCATTGTACCCATGCTGTTTTGATTCCGAGACAGCCCCTTTGATGTACCGTCAAAACTTCTTGATGCTATAATCCTCACCTAAAAATTTGAACAATTATTTTATTTCAGCATAAAGGTTTCGCCTATTAATCTGTCATTTTGTCTCTTGACATTAGCATAAAACGCTAATTATAATCTAGCAGCCTTTAACGCCACAATAATTATGAAATAATATTGATTATCAAATCAAAAAAATCAATTGGATTATTCATAAAGGATATTAAGCAATCAACAGTAAAAACAATTTAAAAAAATCAATAGATCAATATTTGGTGTATTTAACTCGAATTAACACAATGTAAATCTATATACATTAATCGGGTATATACAAATAAGCAATATAACCTAAGCAGATAAATAAAGTTATACTGTAAGAAATGCCATTGTAGAAAAGTTATTTACCGTTTAATCTATTCTTTTGGTTTATCCTGTTTGATGAAAGAATATTTCGATAAGCCCATTTAATTAATCATTTCCTTTAAAAGAACAATAAAATATCGCGTTTCCTTTTACAATAAAAGGATCGATACTATTCTAAAAGGTCTGTTTTAGAAGAAAACAATCTCATTTTCTAAAATAAACATTAATAATTTAAGCATTTATTGGTTTTAAGGTACTGAAATCACCTTAAATCATTTCTCTATAATTCAACTAAATGAACATTTTAAATTCTCTAAATATTTTAATTTTAGCAGATATTCCTGAAGATTATCTAGAGATAAAAACAATATTTAAAGAAATCGAAGGAGGCAAACAACAACTTTATTGGAGCAAATCCCTCACCGAAATACCAGAAGTAAAATTTGATCTTATTTTTTATACTATTAATAAATCTGATATTGATCTAAGTGAATCTTTTAGTAAATTAAATTGCGTTTTAGGTCAGCTTCCAATTATTGCCCTTACTTCCAATTCAGATTTAAATTTTACAATTAAATTACTTGAACACGGGGCAAAAGATGTATTGATAAAGGGAGATCTCAATAAGGCACAATTGTATAAAACGGTGTTTATTGCTTGTGATAAGCTTAAAAAATAAGTTATCTAATCATCTTCCCAATGCTTCAAATAAAATTTAAATCATTACCTTTTTAATGAAAGTCAGGAGCCTAAATTTTTATGCAAGGCAGATGATTTATCAATTGATCAAATTTCCGAAAAAGGGGCTGAATTATTGAAGCTAACAGGCAAACCCATCCAATTCATCTACGAACTATTTGATGACAATAAGGAAGATCTTATTAAAAGTTTCACTGGTAATACGTCCATTAAATCCAAATACACCTTTCAGACAGTTTTACTCAATTCAATTGAGCTAAAGAAGTCTGTCGTTTTAAAAGTTACCGCTCAAAGAATTGAAATTGGTGAAGAGTCTTGGGTACTGTTTTCATGCATAGATATTTCTGAACTCGAAGAAATAAAAACCTCCCTGGAAAAGAATATAAATCGGTATCAATTGGTCTTGCAAACGACTAATAATGTTACCTGGGAATACGATTTGATTAATGGAGAATTGGACTGGAGTGATAATTTCACAGCCATTTATGGACACCATACAGAAAGCGTTCAAAACATTACAAAATGGTCAAATAAAGTTCATCCAGATGATCGGGAAACCATTCTCAATAGCTTTAATAAAGCGTTAACTGGGGAAAAAAGCAAATGGCAGGCAAACTACCGTTTCCAAAAAGCAAATGGGTATTTCGTGTATGTATTTGAACAATGCATAATCATTAGAGATAAGAATGGCAAAGCAATTCATGCTTTTGGAACCATGAAAGATATTTCCAAGAAAAAAGAAAGGCAACATCAGCTAAGTTTGATGGAAAAAGTAGTTAAAAGCGCCAATGACCCGATTTTGATCACGGAAGTTGATGCCATCAACCCTGCAGGACCTCGTATAATTTTTGCAAATGATGCTTTTTTATTGCAAACAGGCTATTTAAGGGAGGAAATAATTGGCAAATCCCCGCGTTTCCTACAAGGAGAAAAAAGTAACAAAAAAGAATTAAAAAATTAAAGAAAGCTTTAATTAATGGGTACCCATGCCGAATTGAAACCATTAACTACAAAAAAGATGGAACAGAATTTTGGGTAGAATTCTCTGTTGTGCCAATTTCAAATGAAAAAGGAGTAATCACTAATTGGATCAGTATTCAACGTCAAATAACAGACGTTGTGAAGAAAAGGCAATTGGAAGGTGTTTTCAAAAAAATGAATATGGAGGTAGGACAACCCAAGGATCTGGAAGATCGGTATTCTGCCCTGTTAAAAGTAATTTTGAAGTTCACAGGTTTAGAAGTAGCGGAGGGATGGATCACTAATATCGACAATAGTAAGTTAAACAAAGTAATTACCTGTACAAACAAAGCCAAATTCAATGATTTCTCAAATGTTCGAAGCTCATTTAATAAGGCTGAAATAGGCTTAAGTCTACCTGGAATTGCTTGGGAAAAAGGAGAAATAGTTTATTGGGAAAATTTGGAAAACAAAACTGAATTTATTGGGCTTGAAGAATTGAAAAAATATGGGTTGCATTCAGCAATAGGAATTCCAATTCATATGAATAAGTCCTTGGTTGGGGTGATAACATTATTTACAAAGAAAAAACAATTTCAACTGGAACAGCAGCTGCCATTTTTTGAAAGTCTCAGTAACCGACTGGGATTGGAAATAATGCGAATTAAAACAGAGAATGAATTAAAAACAATTTTCGAAATAATTCCTAATTTACTGTTTGTAACCGATGCTAAAGGGCTTGTTATTAAAGGAAACATACAAGCTTCCAACACTTTCGAATGCACTGAGGATGAACTAAAAGGCATCTCGTTTCGAAACATGATCCCAATTGCTGATAGAATAGAATTTGATGATTTTTTGATCAAAATCGAACAATCCAGAACAATCGATGAAATTGATATACCAATTTTGATCAACGATCAGATAAAGTGGATAAACCTGACAGCAACTTTCCTTCCTTCTGAATCCTTTATCTACTGTGTAGGTAAAGATATTTCGCATCAGAAAAATCTAGAAGATTTAATTAGAAGAACCAATGAAATTGTAAGAATAGGTACTTGGGAAGTTACCCTTTCTCAAAACAAGATGTATTGGTCTCCTATGACCAAAGTCATCCATGATTTGGGAGATGAATTTGAACCCGAACTTCAAGATGCCATAAATTTCTATAAGGAAGGGTACTCTAGGGAATTAATCCAAGAAAAGGTAGCATTAGCCATCAAAGGAGAAATTAACTACTTTGATATTGATACGCAATTGATTACCTCTAAAGGGAGATTAGTATGGGTTCGTGTTCAAGCTGAAACTGAATGGTTAAATGGAAAGCTTTTTCGAATTTACGGTAGTATCCAAGACATTAATGACCGTAAAAAAACTGAGGAGGAAATAATGGAAGCCAAGATGCGATACGAATTGGCTTCAAAAGCTTCTACAATTGGTGTTTGGGATTGGAACATTGAAGAGAATGCTGTGGTCTGGGATGAAACCATGCAAAAACTAAACGGGAGAAATATAAGCAACTCCTTGGTCAGTTATGAAGAATGGATAATGGGATTACATCATGATGACCAGGAGACACAAAATTCTCTCATACAAGAAGCATTGCTGGGTACAAAAGATTTCAATACTCAGTTTAGAATAATATTACCTGATTCAGGTGAAGTGAGGTTTATTAAAGCTATTGCTTATGTTGTCCGAAACGATTCAGGGGAACCAGTAAGAATGGTAGGGATCAATTATGATGTTACAGAGGAAGTTGAATACAAAACGGAATTAGAAAGAGTTAACCGGGAAAGAGAAGAAATTTTGGGAAGTATAACGGATGGATTTTTCTCCGTTGACAAAAAATGGAAAGTAACCTACTGGAATAACGCAGCGGAAAGTATATTGAAAATGCCACGAAAAAATATCGTGGGCAAAAATTTGTGGGATGTTTATTATGATGCCATTCAGCTTAAATTTTTTAGTGAGTTCTCTACTTCCATGGAGAAAGGAGAGGAAAGACGCTTTGTTGAATATTATCCAACAGTTGATATTTGGCTTGAGTGCTCTGCTTTTCCAAAAGAAAATGGTCTAGTGGTCTATTTAAAAAATATAACGGGAAGAATTAAACAGCAACAAAAACTTGCTGAAATACGATTACTTCAAGAACATGTAATCAACAGTACAGAAGACCTTATTTGGGCAATAGATACTGAATACAATTTAATTATTGCCAATAATGCTTTTATAAATGAGATTGTAAATGTAACGGGTAAGAAGTATAAATTAGGAGACACCCTGGTTAATTCCAATGAAGATAAAATATTTAATTATTGGAGAAATGAATTCGGCAAGGTACTGCAAGGAGAGCAACAAAACTTTACCTTCGAAACACAGGGAAATCTTCTAAAACCTAAAATATTCCAAATTGGAATGTATCCAATAATTGACAATCGTTCGGGGATAACCCAAATTACAGGAGTAGCTTGTTTTGCACGTGACATTACCGACAAAGTGGAGCACATCAAAGCCATAGAAAAACAAAACGAAAAACTTAGAGATATAGCCTGGAAACAATCCCATATAGTTCGAGCCCCCGTTGCCAGGATTATGGGCCTTATCAATCTCCAACAAAACATGAATTATACAGGAGAAGAACTCGATGAAATTTTAACCTACATAAAGGAATCTACAGATGAGCTGGACCATATTATTAGAGATATTTCCAATAATACGAAAGCATAAAATATAGAGAAGAAAATTTAAGAAAGCCCTAAATCCTGATAAAATCAATCAATTTAGGGAGTGTCTGCTAATTTCTGCTTTGACGGTCATTTTCCTTGTAGTTAACAAATTCGCCAGTATAACGGATTATAAAATTAGAAAATCTGCCGTCGTTTTATTCCTGATAGGTAAGGGAATGTTGCGGAAACTACTTCCTAATTGTCTGCTAGCGCTTCATAATAAACCTGAACTTCAAGTTAACATACCGGATTGTTGTGTTCCTTCAAGAAATCCTTTTTTTAGAGGTGAAAGTGCGCGATTCTATGATAAAAGCTTCTTTTCTGATAATTAATGCTTAAATACTGACTACTCTCCTGGTCTCCTACCCAATTCTATAAACTTTAACTAAAATGAAAAGTCTTTATCTATGTTTGAGTTAAATATATGAGAATCAAGGTGATTTCGTTCTGATGCGAACCACTATAGCGTTAAAAGCTTCCAATTTTCCCCCTACTTTTTGACGGACCTTTAGAGCACTTTATTTCTAAACCTTAGGCTGTAAGGACCAGGTCATCATGAAGTGAATACCCATTTACAGGTTTCTGTTTCAAATTATAGCATGCTTACTATAAATCTTTTTTGCCACTTTATTATCAAAACAAGAATAGGAATCAAAAAGAATTTAGTTAATTTTCATTTTTAAATGAAAAAAGGAATAAATAAAAAGTAAGCGAATTTATAATTTTTTACAAAAAAATATAAATTAATTGCTATAGAGACACTTGAAAATTTTTTTTGTGTTAAATTTCTTGTAATTTATAAGCTTCAGGATTCAACAAAGATATCCAAGAAAAATGCTAAAATAGCATTCATTATTTAACCTGACACCAATCTTTCTTGAATTAATTTTCAATTTTAAATTTAAAAATCCACTGTAAATAATCCAGACTTAACAAGAACAACATGAATAATTTTTATGCCCAAAAGGTTTTGATAATAGTGGGTAATTTGGATGAATACATGCTTTTTGAAGAAAAGTTTGGTGAAATAGGCATAGATAAATCACAGCTTTCCTGGGTAAAATCTATAGAACAAATTACTTCAAAAAACTTTGATTTAGTAATTTTTGATTTAAACTCACCAGTCACCAATAGAACAGAAACTTTAGCTAAAATAAAGCTCAAATTAGGTCAAATAACTATTTTAGTCCTGACTACTAATTCTGAATCAGACTTTGCCATAGAATTACTTAAAGAGGGCATACAAGATGTTTTGGTTAAAGGAAAGTTTGATAAAATACAGTTATACAAATCCTTAAGTGTTGCCAAGGAAAAACAAGAATTTAAACAAAGGCTATTAAAGGCTGAAAAACAAATTGATCAAATTCTGCCAAACACAAATGAAAATTGGTACGATTTACTTTTCAGTCAGCACCCTACACCTAAATTTTTATGCCGAGAGGATGACCTGTTAATATTGAAAGCAAATCTTGAGGCTGAAAAATTATTAACATTGTCAGGCAAAACAATAGAATACATAGACGAACTTTTTGAAGAAACCAAAAAGAAATTTTTGACATAGTCCTGTCGGACAAGCAAACCCATAACAGTTATTCCTTTCAAACAAGGATAAACAATCCTTCTAATTCAGGATTGGACATTTTAATTCAAGTTACCCTACAACATATCATTGCAGAAAAAGAGAATTTGCTCTTATTTGCCTGTTTGGATATAACCGAACTCGAAACAACAAAGAGCACGCTAAAAAACTATATTAACAAATACCAATGGATGCTCAAGGCAGCCAATTATGCTGTATGGGAATATGATTTGGAGAACAATAAGGTTATTTGGGGTGATAATTATAGCGCTCTCTTTGGATATAATCTTATAAAAACTGAAAAGCTTGACGCCTGGAAGAATGCCATTCACTCAGATGAGCGCAATAAAATCATCCATTGCTTCAATGAGGCTGTTTTAGAAAAAAGAAATGTGGCAAGCAAGCTATCGATACTTAAAAGAAGATGGAAGTTATGCCCAGGTATATGACCAGTGTACATTCGTATTCAATGACCAGGGCAATGCCATACGTGCTTTTGGCGTCATACAAGATGTCACCAAACAAAATGAAAGAGAGCATCAGCTAAATTTAATGGAAAAGGTGGTGGAAAGCGCTAATGATCCCATCTTAGTAACAGAGGCCGAAGCAAAAGACAGCCTTGGACCTCGAATTATTTTTGTCAATGATGCTTTCTTAAAACAAACTGGATATTCAAGGGAAGAAATTCTTGGTAAAAGTCCCCGAATTCTACAAGGACCTAAAAGCAATCGGAAAGAACTAAATCGATTAAAAATCGCCATGAAAAAATTGGCAACCTTGCCAAATCAAAACCATAAATTATAAGAAAGATGGGTCAGAATTTTGGGTAGAGTTTTCAGTAGCTCCTATAGCAGATGAAAATGGTTCTTTTACCAATTGGATTAGTATTTACCGAGAGATCACCAAACGGGTGAAGGACAGTGAAATTAAGGAAGTTTTTCAAAGAATGAGTATTGCTGTTAACCAACCCAAAGATTTGGAGGGCAAATTTGAGGCATTACTAAGGGTAATCTTGAATTACACAAATTTGAAAATTGCAGAAGGCTGGATAATGAATATTGACAATAGTAGGCTCAATAAAGCTGCTTCCAGCACAAAAGCCTTTGATTTTGATAACGTATCTGAATTGAAAGCTATCTCCAAAGAAGTTGAAATCGGAATAGATTTGCCGGGTACGGTTTGGGAAAGGGGTGAAATAATAATATGGGAAGACCTTGAAAATCACCCCGAATTTGCCCAAAATAAATCCATGCTGAAATATGGATTAAAAACAGCAGTAGGTATTCCCATTTACCATGACAACACAATGGTGGGAGTCATTACGCTATTTTCTCAAGAAAGCATTACTCAGGTAAAATACCATTTGAAGTTCTTTGAGAAAATAAACCTTGGCTTAGGGGCTGAACTAAAGCGGATGAAAACCGAAGATGAATTAAAATCTATTTTCGATTTAACACCTAACCTATTATTTGTAATTGATTCTAATGGAATAATAAAAAAGGGGAATTTGCAAACCGCAATAACCCTTGATTGTTTTTCAGTTGATTTAACAGGCAAATCTTTTCGTGAAATGGTACCTGAAGATTATCAATCTAAATTTGATGATTTATTGATCAATATTGATAAAAAAAGGTCAATCGTTGAAATTGATATTCCCATATTGATAAAGGATCAACTTATATGGATCAACCTAACAGCATCACTTCTCCCTTCCGGCTTTTTCATCTACTGTGTTGGAAAAGATATTTCCCATCAGAAAAATTTGGAAGATTTGCTGAAGAGGGCCCACCAGATCGTTCGAATGGGAACTTGGGAAATGAATCTGGTTAACAATAAAGTTTATTGGTCACCAATGGTTAAAGTGATCCATGAATTGGATGAGCAGTTTGAGCCAGATCTGCATAAAGCAATTGCCTTTTATAAAGAAGGGTATTCCAAAGACTTAGTCCAGGAAAAAGTGGCATTAGCTATGAAAGGTGAAATAAATGACTTTGACATCGATGTAGAGTTGGTTACTTCAAAAGGTGTAGAACTGTGGGTAAGGGTTCAGGCCGAGTCGGAATGGATAAATGGTAAAATGTTTCGAATATATGGCAGCGTTCAGGATATCACTGAAAGAAAAAACATAGAGTCAGAATTAGCTGAAGCAAATATCCGCTATGACCTTGCTTATAGAGGAAATAACATGGGTATATGGGATTGGAATATTAAAGACGATGTTTTGACATGGGATGATAATATGAAAATCCTATACGGGTTAGAAAAAGATACCGTCGTTAATGCCTTTCAATTTTGGAAAAAAGGTTTACACCCAGATGACCTTGAGGAGCAAAATAACCTGGTCCAGAAAATCATGGCCGGGCAGAATGACTACAATACCAAATTTAGAATAGTGAGACCTGTTAGTGGAGAGATTAGGTACATTAAAGCGATGGGTTATGTAGTTCGAAACAAAACCGGTGAACCAATTAGAATTGTTGGAATCAATTACGATGTTACGGAAGAAGTGATATCCAAAATAGAGCTTCAAAAGGCAAATCATGAAATTGAAGATATTCTAGGAAGCATTACCGATGGTTTCTTCTCAGTAGACAAAGACTGGATAGTAACTTATTGGAACAATGCTGCAGAGAAAATATTGCAAAAACCTCGGGAAAAAATAGTAGGAGAAAATTTAGGGGACATATACCAAGACGCCTTACATCTTGCTTTCTTTACAGAGTTTTCGATAAGTATGGATAAAAAGGAAGAAAGGTTCTTCGTAGAATTTTATCCAACTATTGGTATCTGGCTTGAATGTTCCACATTTCCGAAAGAAAATGGCATCGTTGTTTATTTAAAGAATATCACGGCTAGAATAGAACAGCAACAAAATTTGGCTGAAGTAAGGCTACTTCAAGAGCATGTTATAAACAGTACTGAAGACCTCATTTGGGCAATGGACGATCAATATAAGTTGATAATAGCCAATAATGCATTTTTAAAAGAAATGTTATTGATTACAGGAATTGACTGTAAACTAGGGGAACATTTAATCAATTTTTCAGAGGAAAAAATATTCAATTTTTGGACGGAAATATTTAGCAAAGTATTTAAGGGGGAACAACAAAATATCACATTTGAAGCCAAAGGTAAGCTCTCAAGTCCTAAAACTTTTCAAATAGGCATGTATCCTATTATTGACAAACAATCTGGAGAAGATAAAATAACAGGAGCAGCCTGCTTTTGTAGAGACATCACTGACAAGGTTAACCATATCAAAGCAATAGAAAAGCAAAATGAAAAGCTGAGAGACATTGCCTGGAGGCAATCTCATATTGTTCGGGCACCAGTGGCAAGGATAATGGGACTGGTTAATCTTCAAAAGAACATGAATTATTCTGGAGAAAAACTTGAGGAAATTCTAAATTATATTATGGATTCAACAGAGGAATTGGATCAGATTATCCGGGATATTTCCAAGAGATCTTACAATCAATAAGGCCTTAAAAGTGATTTTGTAAGGAAATAAGCTACAAACCTTCTAATCCTTAAAAATGTTAAAATTAAGACTATAAATAGGTGGTGACTTATAGTCAAAAATATTGACCATTATTTAATGTTATGCTAAAAAAAGCCTCCCTTAGCATTATAAGGGAGGCTTTTAGAGCAAAATATAAGTATTGTTTACCAGTTTCTATCTTTCAAGTAGGCATCCAATTCAGCCTTACTCATAGGAAGATCACTTTTAGTATTTAACCAAGACATGAAATCACCTTTGATTTTTTCACTCCATCGGCTATCAATTTCACCAGCAGTATATTTTTTCTCCTGAAGTCTAAGGTGACCAAATTCATCTCTTAGCGCAGTAAATTCCGCATTGATTACAAGGTCTGCAACCAAATGAGCAGGAACAAAAATTACTCCCCATTTATTTGCCAAAACTGCATC
Organism: Cyclobacterium qasimii M12-11B; assembly: GCF_000427295.1. Lineage (GTDB taxonomy): Bacteria > Bacteroidota > Bacteroidia > Cytophagales > Cyclobacteriaceae > Cyclobacterium > Cyclobacterium qasimii. The sequence continues at coordinate 52,030 of NZ_ATNM01000109.1, forward strand.
TCCAGGTAAAACTGTCGCTCTACCTATTCTGATTGGATAATTAATAGTGGTAAGCATCATGTCCTGAATATAGGAAGGATCATGACCTTTAATCCAAAGATTAAAACCTTTAATTTTAGATAAACCAGCCATATCTCTAACAGCGCCATTAAAGATTACTCCCCTATTGGAATTGGTTTTTATTGCAATACCTAGATTGTCACCAATCAAAGTCCCATCAGCAATTTTTCCATAACTGTCAGCTATATAAATATCACCATCAACCAATCCGTCTATAGGCCAGGAATTGGTTCCGCCAGATTGGGATCTACCCTCGGCTTTGCCATTCTTCTTTACCAAATTATTGACGTCTTCTCTGAAAGGCATGTATTGAGCAGTAACAGCTCTACCGGTCATTACTTCATTCTCATCTAAAATAATCCAATCGTTTTCAAACTGATTGTTATACCCTTTGTTTCTCAAAATCCCCCAAGCCTCTTCTACAGAAATGGCTTTAAGTCTTTCAAGGTATTCATCTGAAACTTTCGGCCTACCATCTGGAAACCTTTCCCCTTCCCATTCTACTGTCAAAGCTTTAATTTGATCTGGTGTAGGGGAAATTTGTTGGGAAAAACTTTCCATAGTAAAAGCAGATAAACATACCAGGCAAGCAAGTGTAATCTTCTTCATCATAATCATGTTTAATAGTATTAAAATGTGAATTTCCAGAAAAGAAAGTAATAAAACAACCTGTCTTCAATCTAAATTATTACAGCCTTATCATAAAAGAATGCGATTTAACTCCACCATCTATCATTCGACCGGTCTGTATTCCAATCCTCAGTAGGCGCAAAGTACTCAGTACCTTCTTGTAAGTGTTGCTTGATAACTTCCTCATTTAGCTCTATTCCAAGACCGGGACCTTCTGGTACTTTGGCGAAACCATCAATGACCAAAGGTTTCGGGATATTCTTCACCATGTCTTCCCACCATGGGATGTCCACAGAGTGATGTTCCAGAGAAATAAAGTTTTCAGTAGCTGCAGCACAATGTATATTGGCCATAAAGGAGACTGGGGTACCAGCAAAATGCATGGCCATAGGTATCCCTTTTTCTTCTGCGTAATCACCTATTTTCTTTGTTTCCAATATCCCTCCTGAGGATGCCAAATCAGGCTGGATCATATCAATGGCCCTTGCATCAATCAATTTGATAAACTCTTCCTTCAGAAAAATATCCTCGCCTGTAAGTGTTGGCGTTTTGATGGCATCTGTTATTTGTTTCCATTTCTCGGTATAAAACCAAGGCACCATGTCTTCCAACCATGCCAAACGGTATGGTTCCAATGCTTCGCCAAGGCGGATACACTCTTTATAATCAAAGTGTCCAAAATGATCAGCCGCTAAAGGAATTTCATAACCGATTTTATCTCTTACTGCAGCAACGAATTCTACCATTTCAGCAATTCCCTTATCTGTAATTTGAACTCCTGTGAAAGGATGACCCGTTCGGCCGTAACTTCCATACTCGGAATCCCAGGCCTTTCCTTTCTCAAATGCTTTGGTATTGACCACAGATCCTTTATTGTCCTTTACCATTTCCACACCAAAGTCCATTTTTAGAAAGGTATAGCCCTTGTCCTTTCTTGCTTTCATACGGTCTGCAAAGATTTCTGGGTCATTGGATTTTGTAGTATCTGAATACAAACGAATGGAATCCCTGTATTTACCTCCGAGCATTTGATAAATGGGTACATTATAAGCTTTTCCGGCCAAATCCCACAGGGCCATTTCAATCCCGCAGACACCACCTGCTTGTCGGGCATGATTGCCAAAAAGCTTGATTTTTTTGAAAAGTCGTTCTACCTGACAAGGGTTTTCTCCTAAAATACGGCTTTTCAATACCAGTGCATACCTGGCACTGGCACCATCGCGGACTTCTCCCAATCCATATATTCCCTGATTGGTATCAATTCTTATAATCGGGCAACGCATAGGTGCTCCTGCCACTTCTGCAATCCTCAAATCTGTTATTCTTAAATCTGATGGATTAGAATTTCGATTGACGTTCTGCATCGAATGGGCAAGGGTGTCCTCGATTGGCATAGACATAAAGGCCCCAAGACCCAAGCCTCCTAGTGCTGCTTTTTGAAGAAATGACCTGCGATCAGGAACTGCCGTTTCGGGAGGGATTATTGATTTTTGAGGTTCCTCTTTTTTAGCTGAAGTAGGTAAATTGAAGAGGTTACTAAATTTTGGGTTGTTAATTGGTTTCATAGTTATTTGTTTAATTAATTATATTATTCAAAAAACGGAATGTCTTTAACTGCATATTTTCTCATACCCTCCTCATTGATTTCCACCCCAATACCGGGCTTTTCAGATAGGGTTATGAATCCATCTGAAGTTCTCTCCCCATCATAGGTCACAATGTCCTGCCACATCTGATCCGTGTCCATGTAAATTTGCCATTCCATAATTTGAAAATTTGGAACGGAAGCGCATACATGACATGAAGCCATTGCCCCTAAAAATGAGGCAACCATATGTGGACTAAAGGGTACATAAAATAAATTTGAAAGGTTGGCGATGCGCTGGGCTTCTCCCAAACCTCCTGCTTTTTGTATGTCCGGCATGATTATATCTACTCCGCCTTCAGTGAGTAAATTAACGAAGCCATAAGCGAGGTAAACATTTTCACCAGTACAGATCGGAGTGCTGGTTTGTTGGGTGAGCTTTTGATAAAGGCTAGGATTATCTGCAGGAATGGGCTCTTCCAGCCACATCAGGTCAAGGTCTTCATACATTCGGGCCATTTTTACACCAGTTATATAATCGTACCTACCGTGCATGTCTACACAGATATCAATGCCTCTACCTACTTCTTCTCTCACAGCCGCAATGGCATTGTACATCCGGTCAATTTCAGCAGGGCTTGCTGTCCAATTGAATCGGTCGTATTTGTTGGGATCTCTCCCATCGTCCACATCAAATTTTACTGCGGTATAACCTCTATCTACCGCTCCTCTGGCGGCCTCAGCATAATCTTGAGGACTAGGATTAGTAGACGTATAAAGTGCTGTATCACAATATACCCTGATCTTATCACGAAATTTACCACCCAGTAACTGGTAGACTGGCACCCCAAATACTTTCCCTGTAATGTCCCAAAGTGCGGTCTCTATTGCTGTGAGCACAGCCACAAACACACCCGATTGAGCGCCGCCGAAAAAAGCTCCTTTTCTTAATTGTTCTGCAAGCCGGTTGGGATTGAGGGGGTTTTCCCCTTTGATTTGGCCGCCTAATCTTTTGACCAGGTGATAGGTTCCGTGGATGGCATCTACTGCTTCACCACAGCCTACAACATCCTGATTGGTGTAAATTTTAACGTACAAAGCCCCTCTTACAAAACCGCATTTTACCTCTGTAATTTGGAGTGCAGAAGGATTGGAATGAGTAGGCATCTTATCCACTGCGGCAGAGAGTGCAGTCCCATAGTTGGATAAAAAAGCTGAGCCTGTGAGTCCTGTCAATGCCGCCTTAGAAAGAAAAGACCGTCGGTGTATGTTTTTAGTCATGATATATTATTTCGGGTCAATTGTTATTAATTAAAATCAGGTCAATAAGTTTGAGGGAAAGTCAATATTTACATTATTCAATAACATTCTTAAAAGCCCAAGCTCTCAAACCTTTAATAATCTTGGCTATAGGTCAGTAAATACCGAAAAAAAGGTATTTCTGGCACTAGAAAAAAGCTTAATTTACCAAGTCCTGTTTTCCAGTATTTCTTGTATTTGCACTTTTGAAATAGGCAAATCATCTATATGATCGTTAAGCCATTTAGAAAAATCTTTTTCTATTTCAGCTGACCAACGGGTGTCTATTTGCCCTGCAGTATAAATGCCAGCCCTAAGCCTGCTATGGCCAAACATGTCGCGAAGCCGAACAACTTCTGAAGTAATGACAATTTTTTCGGCCAAATGGGGAGGAATAAAGGTAACAGCCCCATCTCTGCCCAATACTACATCTCCAGCCATAACAGTTACTTGTCTGATTTTGGTGGGTTTATTTATTCCAATGAGCATGGTATTTAGGTCTCCAGACTGGTTGTGATGCGATGGGTGGTAGCTACTAAAAAAAGACACAAAACCTCCAATGGCTTTCAAACCATTGATATCTCTAATCGCACCATCGTACACTATCCCGTTACCAGATTTCGCATAAATCGCATTCCCAACGTTATCACCGATTGTAGGTCCCCCATTGTGAAGGCCAAATTGGTCGGCTACATAAACATCTCCTCGCACTAAGAGGTCGACGGGCCAACTGTTTTGTCCACGTTTTCCTGAAGCTTTTCCTCTCTTGTCTATGGCATCATGGATATCCGGCCTTCCAGGCATAAACGTAGCTGTAAGTGCCCTACCTACCAATACACTGTCCGGATGAATTGTTTCCCATCTTTCTGCATATTGGTACTTATAACCTTCATTCTTTAAAACTGCCCACGCTTCTTCGTGTGTCACAGCTTTCATACGTTCTAAAATAGTATCAGACACTTTAGGTCTGCCATCCTCAAATCGTTCTCCTTTCCATTCTGGGGTAAGGAATAGCATTTCTTCTTTGCTTATCTGCTGCCCCTCACTTTGCATAATCGTAAGTAAGAAAAATGAAATCGCACAAAAGGCTTTTATCGTTATCCACTTTTTCATCCGCAGTAAGTTTATTTAAAAATCATAATTATCTCTAAATTTTAGTGGTGTAGCAGCAATAGAAACCTAAAGATTCATTTACCATCTTACCTTTTGAAAAGTCCAATTTGCATGCACTTTTCTCATTTCTATTTGATCGTCTCTTTTAGATAATCCACTGTCGAGGTATTGTTGGTGAAGTTTTGCTAAAGCCTTCCTGTCTAATTCCACTCCTAACCCTGGCCCGCTTGGCACCTCAACAGCACCATTTTCAAAAACCACGCTTCCACCTATGATCACTTCTTCAGACTGCCAGGGGTAATGCGTATCCAAGGCATATGGGACTTCTGGCAAAGCGGCTCCCAAGTGTACCATAGCCGCCAGTGAAATGCCTAGATGACTATTGGAATGCATGGATAGTTTTCGATCAAAAGTGCTACACAGCTTTGCCAATTCCATAGAAGCCTTCAAGCCTCCCCAAAAGTGATGGTCACTAAGAATAATGTCCTCAGCTCCCAATCGTATACTTGAAGGTATTTCATCGAAGGAAGTGGTGCACATATTGGTAGCCAAAGGCGTTTTAATCAATTTTCTTAGCTTGGCCATTTCCTCCTGACCACGTACTGGATCCTCAAGATATTCCAGAATAGGCTCCATCTCTTTACCATATTTCAATGCTGTTTCTGGTTTCCAGATGGCATTGGGGTCAAACCTAAGCGGCATTTGGTCCCCAAATTCTTCATGCAAAGCAAACATAGCCGCAACTTCTTGTTCAGGTTCAAATGCTCCACCTTTCAGCTTTATAGATTGGAAACCATAGTGCTTACACATGGCCTTTGCCTGGGCTACAATTCCTTTTGGGTCAATGGCTGCCTCTTGTCTGGCAGCATCCCAACCGGTAGCATATTTTTCTTTCCCAAAGCCCAAATCTCCACCAGCTCCTTCGTATTTATAGAACAAGTAAGCAGCAAAAGGCACTGCATCACGCATTTTCCCTCCCAAAAGATCTACAATTGGCCGGTTAACGACTTTCCCTATAATATCAAGACAAGCTACTTCTAAGGCTGAAAAAACATGAACAAGCTTTCGCTGATCCCATGGTGCATCCCCCCTATCCTTGCTAGTGTCGGTACCAAAATGGGCATTCAATGCTTGTTGTAGTTTACCTAATTGGTAGACATCTTTCCCAATAATAATCTTAGCAGCCTCAGCCAATGAACTATTGATGGCATCATTTCCAGGTATTTCACTGATCCCAATGATTCCATCTTCCGTCACTAACTCCACGATTGTGCGCAAGGCATAAGGAGCATGTAATCCTGCCGCATTCAATAAAGGCGGATCGGTAATCGCGATAGGGGTTATGATCATCTCTTTAATGATCGGTCCTCTACCTGATAAATTTTTATTCATAGTTTAAGGAAATGAAGGTTTATTCCACATTGGATAATTTTTCCATCAGTAAAGCCAGTGCACTGTGGTCTTTTTCATCCCATCCAGCAGCCAAAGCAGCATCCATATGACTGGCCACTAAAGCAGATCCATACAATGGCACTTTGAATTCTTTTCCGGCCATTAAGGCAATGTTCATGTCTTTACGGTGCAATTTCAATTTAAACCCTGGGTCAAAGTTTCGGTCAATAATCCTTTGTCCATGTAAATCAAGAATCCTGCTTTGTGCAAAACCACCCAAAAGTGCTTCTCTCATTTTTTCTAGATTCACACCAGCTTTTTTGGCCAAGGTAAAAGATTCAGCCACCGCTTGAATGGTCATTCCTACGATCATTTGGTTACAGGCTTTCGTTAGCTGTCCTGCGCCTGCATCTCCAATAAGCACGGCGCTTTTACCCATCACATCAAACAATGGCTTCAAAGCATCGAAGGCCGCTTGATTACCTCCTACCATAATCGATAAGTTTCCTGTCTCTGCACCAACCTGACCTCCTGAGACAGGCGCATCCAAAGCATCCACTCCTTTAAGAAGCATTGCTTCTGCCACTTCCCTGGCCGTGGATGGTGCGATAGTAGACATGTCCACAAATACACTTCCTGATTTGATGCCTGCCAAAACGCCAGTATCACCAAAGACCACTTCATTTACTTCTGGAGAATCCGGAAGCATGGTAATAATAATCTCTGAATTCGCGGCTACCTCTTTACAGGTCGAAAAAGCAGTTGCTCCTTTTGGGGTTAAATCTCCGGCAGCCTTGTTGCTGTCTAAAATATTTAAATTATAGCCTGCATCGATTAAATTGATCGCCATGGGTTTACCCATAATTCCCAATCCTATAAATCCTACTTTCTTCATAATAGTTGCTCTTTATTAATTTACAATTTTCACTTATTCTATGGTATTGATAGTCCTTTTTGGTTCAAGAAATCAGCCCTCTTCATCTTTTAAAGCCTGAAGAATTCCTATAATATGTCCATAGGCGAAGGAAAAAGCCTGGGAACTTGCCCCTTCTGCCTCATGTGTAGGTACATGATCAGGCATTATCATCCCATCAAATTCAACGTCCCTTAAGGCCCGAATTACATGAAAGAAATTCATTTCCCCATTGTCTGGATAAACTTCCTGGAAATTATTGTAGTTTCCTTTGATATTTCGCAGATGTACATTGAATATTTGCTTTTGTTTGCCAAAATATTCTATAATTGGAAAGATATCATTTTTCGGATCCCTCAAACCTTCAGCAATGGATCCAATACAGAAATTAAACCCGTGGTATGGACTGTCGGACAATTTAGCAAACCTCTTCATCCCTTCAAAAACTTCGGGGCTATTCCATCGCATAATTCCTTTGTATTGGTCAGGAACAGGTGGATCGGCGATATGATTTCCCAATTGGACCTTGTATTCTTCCGCTACTGGAACAATCCTATCCAATAAATAAGCGATTCTTTCAAAGATTTCATCGGCATCAACATTCCCTGCGATGGTCATTGGTTGCTCTCTTTTGAGTGCTTCTTCATAATTCCATGTACTGTAGGAAGCATTTCCTCTTTTTGGGTCAATGGTTCTACTGGTCCTCAGTACAGGCAATATGGTGGTATTGTAATTCAACAATTTCACCCCTGACTTTGCAGAAACTTCGATCATCTGCTGGATCATTTCTATTTCCTTGTCTCTTTCCGGACTTTTCCCCAGCATGATATTAGGAACTTGTACTCTATCAATTCCAGCAGAGGTCAATGGAAGGTGGTAAGCATCCAAACTAATACCGTACTTTTCACAAGCATCTCTTTTTCTCAGTGAATCTTCCAAATCCCATCCTACACCTGGGATAAATTTTGGCATTCCACCATCCATGTTATAAACACCATGCCTGGCCTTAAAAGCCAGGTTTTCTTCGGAAGTACCTCCCGATTGACAGCCCACCTTCATCAAAAGCTTTTTTGCAGGCATTAATTTATTGGCCGAAGGCCTGGAATCAGACCTATCTGCACCCATGGCGACGGAAGCGGTAGTTAAAGCTCCTGCAGTACCAGAAGCAAACAACTTCATGAATTTCCTTCTTTGAAGGGTTTTAAGTATATTTTTCATATTATTCTGGGTTTACTATTTTTGTTAAATTAGTGGGAAAATTTTTGCTGCAATCATAATTGTAATTAGGCCAACGACGCCCATGATTGTGAGCAAAGGTGAAAAGGTTCGCAATGCTTCCTTTTCCGTTAGATTACTCATTTTACATACAATCCAAAATCCACTGTCGTTCATCCATGGAACGAGTTTAGATCCACAGGCAATGGCTAATCCAAGGTACAAATGGTGGAAGTCCAAACCAGTCGTAGACATACCGGATAAAATCCCCGAAGCAGTTATCATGGCTACAGTGGCTGAACCTTGTGCAGTCCTAACCAGTGCGGTAATGAAGAAAGCCAAAGGAATTAAGGCCATTTGGTAACCTGAAGTTAGGTCTGCAATCCTCAAACTGATACCAGTCTGCTGAAGCATGGCTCCAAATGCACCGCCTGCAGCTGTAATCAATATGATTACGCCTCCGCTGGTTAAAGCAGATTGAACGGCACCTTTCATGCCATCTTTGGACTTACTTCTTTGAAGAAATAAGGTCAACAGTGCTGCCATAGCACCCATTATCAGGGCCATGTTTTTCTCGCCAAAGAATTGAAGAAATGCCAGAAAAACATTGTCGTTTCCTGCTGCATTCACATCCATAAAGGTGTTGACGGTAGCACTTCCTGTAATTAATAAGAGCGGCACCAAAATAGGTGACAAGGAAATGCCCAATGAAGGTAATAGTGATTCGTCTTTGTTGGCCAAAGCTTCAATTTCACTTAAAGGAGCATCCAATGATTCCCGAAGCGGAATAGGGTTTCTTTTGTTCACCCAAACAGCAAAGAAATAACCAGCTGTAATGGTAACGGAGCCCACGAGGAAGCCTCCAACCATCATCATCCCTATAGGTATATTCATTTCTGCAATGAGAAACAAAGGGCCAGGGGTGGGTGGAACCAATGAATTCGCCATAGCCGCACCTGCTGTAATACACAATACCAGCAATAAATAACTCTGCTTTAACCGCATGGCCATGGCTTTGGCCAATGGGATCATTAGGTAAAAGACCGTATCAAAGAAAACCGGGATACCCAGAAAGAAACTTCCGCTTAAAAATGCCAATGGGGCATTTTTCTCTCCTGTAACTCCCAGAATTGACCGGACAATTCTTTCTGCTGCTCCACTCATCAACATGGCTTTACCAATAATGGCAGCCATGGCTATCAGAATACCGATTTTACCCACTGTACTCCCAAAAGCAGCAGCTATACGCTCTCCTATGGAAGTATTCGCTAAGGCATTTGCAGCCGATTCGGACTGCCCTTTGCTTAAGGCAAATTCAACAATAGCTGCGGTGGGTGTTAACCATGCCACAACCAATGCCGCTAGAATAAGTGCAATGAAGGGATTTAACTTCCCTCCAATAATGCCACCAACAACGATGGCCATACCAATTACTAAAATAATTAAAGGGTCATGTAGCATTTACCTACTCTTTTTTATTTTAGATGAATTCAGCTTACTGGCAAGCGCCCTTGCACCATTGGCTACAAAAGTAGCATCTGCCCCGCAAGCAATAAGTTGGATACCCATGGCATTGTACTTTTCAAAGTCATTGGGATCAAAAATCAAAATACCCACAGCCTTTCCTGCATTCTTTGCTGCTGCAATGATTTTCTTTACTGCTTCCACAAATAAAGGGTGCGATAAATCACCATCTATTCCCAGTGCCATGGTAAGGTCTGCCGGACCAATAAAAAGGACATCCACTCCTGGAAGTGCCGCTATCCCATCCAACTCCTCCAAAGCTTCAACCGTTTCGATCTGTATCACCCCAAGTAAGTTATCCAAGGTTCCTTCCTTATAGGCATCAAAGTTTTTCCCAAAGCCGGTTGCTCTAACCATTTTGGCCACGCCCCTTACTCCCATTGGTGGATAATGTATTCCTGCAATAGCCGCTTTGGCTTCGGCAGCAGATTTTATACGTGGCACCATTACTCCATTGGCCCCCAGATCAAGTACCCGGTGAATTCTTTCTTTTTGGTAGCTTTCTACTCTGACCAATGCTGCAGCAGGTGTATGTTCCAATGCCTGAAGCTGGTGCAATAGATCGGTTTGCTCTCCTGCCCCATGTTCCAAATCGATCAGGACCCAGTCATAACCTGATGATCCTACAATTTCTGCGGTCACAGAACTGCCCAGATTTAGCCAACAACCAGCCAATGTTTCACCAGCATTTATTCTTTTTTTGATTTTTTTCATTTAAGCTATACTTTCTATAACACGAAATGTAAAAGGTTTAAAACCTTCCTTTTCCGAACTTGATTGAATACCAAACCTTTTGAAGTAAGCTGGATTATGCAATAGCAATTCTATTACCTAATCCAGCTTAACTTTTTATTATAAATAAGCCTTTAAAATCCAAAGCTTACTTTGATGCATCTATTGTTTCACATCCCACCAAACCCTTGTATCCAGGATATCGGGACCCATTCTACTTGTAGCGATGTCTATATTTGCTTTATTTACTGTCAACTCAGCATCAGGATAAGTAAGTCTTCTGATAAAGTCCTCACTCTTAAGATCGCTTCCTGTAAAAGGATTTGGGTTTACAAGTGGGTATCCGGATCTTCTGAAATTAGACCATGCTTCGTGACCATTAAGAAATGAAGACACCCAATACTGGGTATTGATAAGCTCAAGTTCTTTTCCTGCTTCCAAAGGATGGGCAGCTATATAAGCATCAATATCATTAGCAGAAATGGCCGTGTTACTACCCCATAATGCCATTTGTTCCATATGTGCTCTTATACCATCCTGATACAATTGCTCAGCATCTCCAGGTGCCCAACCACGAAAAGCTGCTTCTGCCCAAAGAAGTAAAGTTTGTGAGTAGGTTACCAGAAAATTTGGGGCTTCAGGACTTCCCATTCTACTTCTATCTAGCTGAGTATAATCAAAAAGGCTCGTCAAACCTGCTTCAGCCACTATAGGAATGATGGTAGTATTGTCATAGCCTTGTGGCATTCCAACTTGCGCATCAAAATCCCTGTTGGCATTTGCTTCCACCTGATCGTTTCCACTAAGGGCTCCGATATACCTTACCCCTATTGAGGTTAATCTAGGGTCATTGTTTGCTTGAAGGAAGTCAACAAAATCTTGATCCAGGTAGTAAAATGGGCCTTGACCTCCATTAATGGATGTCCCTACATTATTTCTATAATCCGCATTGTGTCTCACTACTGCATTGTCATCATTTGACATCATCAAGCCACCGCTAACGGCTTTGCTTGCATAAGAAGCCGCTGCTGTAGGATCAACTTTTGATAGGCGCATGCCGGCACGAAGCAACAATGAATTTGCTAATCTTCTCCATTGTTCTACATTTCCACTGTACATTACCTCCTGACCTATGGCATCTTTTGAGGCATCAAGGCCTTGGACTGCAGCTTCCAGGTCATTCAATATCGATGTATAAATGCTTTCCTGAGAATCATATTTAGGAAAGACCAAACCATCAATATATCCTCTACCAGCTTCAGTATAGGGTATGTCACCATAGGTATCTGTTAAGGTCATGAAAGTATGGGCCTTCCAAATTTGAAGAATATGTCTAAGGTTAGTTCTTTCTGGCATGTCTTCAAGACTTGATAAACCGTCTATCAGGTTCTTCAAAACTGTCTGGTAGCCAGTGTTCCAGTTTCCTTCGGTCGCTCCTCTATTGTCCTGGTTTAAATTTGCACCAGTTCCCACACCTTGAAAGGGAGTATTCATCTGTTTAACTATCGTTACCTCATAGGTAAGGTTGTTGTATCCAGGTGAACTGGAAATAATTGCCTGGTTCAATTGAAACGTGGGGTCAATAGAAGTAAGCCGCACAGGATTAGTATTCATTTCATCAAATCCCGAATCACAGGAGAAGATAATGAACAGTAATAGGATTGGGTAGATATATGATTTTTTAGACTTTTTCATCTCTGATAATTTTAGTTGTAACACATGTTTGATTGGAGGTTGTAAAGCCATTAAAACTTCACGTTTAGGTTAAAACCAATACTTCTTGTAACAGGTAATCCAGTAGCTTCCAGACCAGCCATATTATCTGAGATAATACCATTTTGGTCAGGATGAAGATGAGGAACCCATTTTTTTATTACCGCTACATTGTTAGAAACAACATTGAATTTTAATCCCTTTATAAAGTTACTATTCTGAACCAAGCTACTTAAGTCATAGCCTAGGGTTAACTGGCGTAGTTGCCATGATCCTGCATTGAATACAGACTGCTCGGACATCCTACCAGCACGAATGGTTTCATAAAAGGGCTGTATAGCTGACTGTGTAGTATTGATCTCTCCATTCGGGTTAACCCCTTCTCCTACCACATATCCCTGATCTCTTCCAACAAGCGTGGCTTTATCCAAACCATGTCTATAGGCATTGATATGTGTTCCAGAAATCATTTTGTGACCTAGTTTAAAGTCTACTAAAAAGGAAAAACTAAGTTTTTTATAATTGAAGCTATTGGTAAAACCGCCAACCCATACAGGTATTGCTGAACCGAAATTCAATTGTTCGTTTGACCTTATAGGACGTCCACTATTTGGATCAAAAACTTGTCTTCCCTGATCATCTCTAAGGTAACCCCAACCGTATAATTGTGCCATTGGTTTGCCTACTTCCTGCCTCAACTCGCCATGAAATTCTGCATCACCTACAGTGATAAAGGTTCCTTCTACATCATCTCCAAGACTCAATACTTTGGATTGATTATAAGAAGCATTGGCTCCAAAATTCCACTCAAAATCAGCTGTTTTAACAGGCGAAATGGCGGCATACATTTCTAAGCCTTTGTTTTCACTTTCTCCTACGTTAATTAATTGGTTGACATATCCTGAACCATTTGAAATCTGCGCTTGAAGAATTTGATCAGAAGATAACTTGTCATAATAAGACAGTTCAAAACGAAGGTTGTCAAACAAAGTCATTTCAAGACCAATTTCCTTTTCAGTAACTCTCATTGGTCTCAAATTGGCATTAGGAACCACTGACCCACTTACTGAGCCAACAGGCTGGGCAATGCCATTGGAATTTGGAAACTGCTGCGGGTTGATGTTGTAGAAAAGGTTATTGGCATAAGGCTGAACATCTGTATCGCTACCCACTTCAGCATAAGCCAATCTGACCTTACCAAAGGACAACCAATTGGGTAGGTTTTCAAAAGCCTGAGAGAAGACAAAACTACCTGTTACTGATGGGTAAACGATACTTCTATTGGCTGGAGAAAGTGTAGAAAACCAGTCGTTTCTAACCGTTCCATTTAGGTATAAGTAACCTTTCCATGACAATTCAGAACTCGCATACAAGGAATTAACCTGTCTTTCAGAAATACTGTAATTGGTGGTGATTTTACTTGCATTGCCTATAGTATAAAGATCACGGGTGTAAAAATTCTCTCCCAAAAGGGTATTTACATCCAACCTTCTGTACATTTGGTTTCCTCCAAGATTAACCAACAACCCAAAGTTTCCAAAAGTCTTGTTCATTCCTATAAGAAAATCTGTATTTACTTCTCTAAACCTTCTTATATCCTGTGCATACTGACCATTTACAAATCCAGGAGGTGGGGAGGATTGTCTTTGCGATCCTGTAGGTAGATTGTATTCTGAATCTCTGGAATAAAAATCCTGTCCAAATCTTCCTTGAACATATAACCAATCAGTGATGTCATATTTAGCTGTAATATTACCATAAACCCTATCTCTGATGTTATTTTCAAACCTTGAAAGTGCAAAGTAAGGATTGGTTCTGTTGGTAAATCTGGAATAAGGGAATTCATCACCATTTTCATCAAAAGCATATTCTTCCAATAATGCCAAAGGCAAAGAACTTGCCAGTGTATAAAGCACTACAGGGCTAAAATCCTGTTCTGCTATGTTTGGTGGATTTATTCTGTCTTCTTTAGAATAATTTATATTTCCTGAAACCGTTAATTTTTTGATGTTTTGGGTAAAACCTAAGTTAATGGTTTTACGGTTGTAATTGGATCCCGGTAGGATGGCCTTACTGTCCATATTGGCAACTGATAAACTAAAACCACCATTTTCTCCACCCGATGAAAGAGTGATTGTATTGGAAAGTGTGGATCCATTTCTGTAGTAATCTCTAATTTTATTAGGCTGAGCAGTATAAGGAACTTCTATGCCATCAAAAAGAATCTGGGTCATTCCAGGTTCAATTTTCTCTCCAAAACTCCAAACACCTGATACTGGTCTTGGAGAAGTTGACCTAAGTCCACCTTCACCCTGCCCGTACTCGTACTGGAAGTCCGTAAAATCCAAAGGAGTATCATTGGTATAATTGGTATTGAGCTCTATTTGAATGCCCGATCCTGAAGCCCTGTTTCTGGTCGTAACCATGATTACCCCATCCTTAGCCCTAGCACCATACAAAGCAGAAGCTGCAGCGCCTTTCAAAACAGTCATTGAAGTAATGTCATCTGGGTTGATACTACTCAGACCATCGCCACTATCCGATCTTCTATTGCTACCTACTTCAGAAACATCTCCATTCACTCCAAAGTTGGTATTGTCAATGGGAACACCATTTACTACAATTAAAGGCGAGTTGTTTCCTCCGAAAGAAGAGACTCCTCTGATCCTGATTTTACTACTTCCCTGAGGGCCTGATCCCATGGAGGTGATGTTGACTCCGGCCACTTTTCCTTGAAGGGAGTTGATGAAATTTGGTGACCTGTTGATTGTCATTTCATCAGATTCTACCGTAGAAGTAGCATAACCAAGGCTTTTTGCCTCTCTTTTGATTCCAAGTGCTGTTACCACTACCTCATCAAGTCCTGCTATGGCTTCTTCCATAGTGACATTAATAATAGACCTGGAGTTAACTTGTATCCTTTGCGTACTGAAACCAATATAGGATACTGATAATACGCCATCTTCGGGAACATTTAAAGCGTATTCACCATCAATATTGGTGATGGTACCTATGGAAGTGCCAACAACAGCAATAGCAACACCCGGTATAGGCTCACCACTATTATCTGTAATCTTACCACTAATGGCAATATCTGCTTCATCCAATACAATCTCAACATCTGAATTTTTGGCCTTGTTTTCCAAAAACTTAACACTGATATTGTTATTGACTTGTTTAAAGTGCAGGTTTTTTAATCTAGCAAGTTCCTTTAAAATGTCTGCTACCGATCCCTTGCTCCGGTCCAGGGTGAGTACATCTTTGTCCACGAGGGCTTGATCGGTATAGAAAAACCTATAGTCGGTTTTGCTTTCAATATTACTTAAAAGATCTTCTAAATTTCCTTCAAGGAAATCCATTTTAATCTTTACGTCTTCAATACTCTTGGCGGTATTGGCTGCCAATGCTGGCAGAATTGTGATTATGCTTAACAAACCTACGATCAGAAATCTGAATTTTAGGACGTTAAACTTTTTAAATAAAACTTGTTTCATGGTATTTTGGGTATTTGTTAGAACTAATTTTATTACTATTTATCTATCTATTCATTTACTTTTTAGTGTTTATTGTTACTTGATTTTTGTTGATTTCAAAGTTAAAATCCATTGCATGGCCTAAGACTTTCAATACATTGCTCAAATAGGTTTGTTTTTGAAAAGTCCCATTACAGGTTCCTTTCGGGATTTCTCCTGTAACAGTTATTTGCACCCCATACCAATTTTCTAATTTCTTTATTGCTCTTAGAAAATCTTCATTGTCAAAATGGAGAATGCCCTCTTTCCATTGAGAAAGTGTTAGAATGTCAACATTGTACTTTTCCATTTCATCATTGGTAGGATTAACGTTGCTCCCTTCCCCGGGTACAAGCTGTATCTCTTTGCCAGAGGCGGAATTAATTATTTTCAAGGAACCTGTAGCCAGGCCAATTTCTATGGATTCAGGGTTCATGGAATTAATGTTAAATGAAGTTCCTAAAACTTGCGTTTTAACATGAAAAGTTTTTACAACAAATGGGTGATCCTTGTCTTCATAAACTTCAAAAAATGCTTCTCCTTCCAAGTGAACATCCCTATTTTCAATGAAATTTTCAGGGTATTGAATTTTACTGCCAGCATTCAAATACACCCAGGAGCTATCAGGTAATAATATTTTGGACTTTATCCCTTTAGGATTTGATTTACTTATCCATACCGTCTCTGCTGACTCTTTGGTTTGATTTCCAGTGAGATCTGGTAAAAAATCTAAGTGTTTAAGCACAAGAATTAAAGCAAGCAGGCAGGCTGCATACTTAATAAAGGTTTTAAACTTTGTAATTTTTATTATGGAAAACTTATTAAAAAAATCTCCCTTTTCTCTATGTGCAGCACTGTTGTTTGAGGTAGAGGAAGTAGGGTTAGCGGTAGGATTGTCTTTAGTTGATTTTTCTTCTTCCTGATCCATCCAGGTCCTTTTAAGAAGTTTTTGAAATTTTGCCTTTCCCAAGTCACTTTCAAGAAAATAAAGAAATTCAACAGCTTCTTTCTTTGAAAGACTGCCTGCATGAAAATCTTGCCACTTCTTCGTAAAGTTATCCATTAGAACCTTATTGTTTATATGGTATATATCCTCACCTACTTACATTTACTTACGTCATTTTATATATTTACATATTTTTAAATTAATCAAACTCATTTTTAAAAAATATTCATTCAATTAATGATTTGATTAATAAATCAACAACATCATTAACAATTCGTAGGGTATCAATTCGTTGGAAATTAATTTCTTTTTAAGCTCTTTCGTTGCTTTATACAACTGATTTTCCACTGTTCTTTTGGAAATATGCAGTTTTACAGCAATTTCATCTGCAGTCAGTTGTTCAGAAAATTTTAAAGAAAAAACTTCTTGTTGCCCTTTTGGTAGCGAAGCAATGGCTTTGGTGGAGAAAGATTTAATTTCTTCATAAAGAATGGCTTCCTCAGTACAATTGTCTTCTTTGGTAAGGAATTGGATATTATATTTTTGATAGGCTATATCCATAGCCTGTTTTCTGGATCGTTTAAATATCAACGACCGCATTATGGTTAATAAATAGGCATTAAAGGACAAGGTATTGTCCAATTGCCCTCTTTTTTCCCACACTTTTAAAAACACTTCTTGAACCACCTCTTCCGCATCTTGCTGATTTAAATACATTTTCTTGCATGTATTTAAAATTTTCGGAGCGAAGAACTTGTATAAATTATTGTAGGCCTTTTGATCTCCGGTCTGCAACAAGCCTACGAGCTCAGGAACGGATTGATTGTTATTCATTGAATAGGTAAATTTAGAAACATCACAACACAAGTAATGAATTTTTCTATAAATACACAATTATTACCTATAATTCAAAATTTGAATAACACATTCTATGGTTATTTAAAATTATTAACAAATAAGTTAAAGGTTAGGTGAAAATATAGTATATTTTCATCAAATAATTGAATTAAATGTACTAAAATATACCATACATGATTATTTATCAACAAATTATAATTAAGAAAGTAATTTTTTCGAAACGAAAGCTATCATAAACGAAATGCTTTACTAAAATTCCCTGTTTGCAAACTCTTAAAAAATAAAATTTTTCAATCCTTTATTTGGCGTAGATCCTGCAAAATCACCAGCTACTTTAGCGTTTACCCAGTTAGGCTTAAAAAGCAAGCATAATGACAATCCTGATTGCACTTTTAGCTTTTTCAATTCCCCTTTTCAATTAATATTTTGCCAACCCCTATGCTATATCGATTGCTTATGCTTAAATTTAAAATTAGATCAATGAATAATATATAAGGCATGAAAATTCAATTATTCGGAATTTCCAAAGACATTGTAGGACAAAGAGAACTAGAGTTCCCCGAAGATCCATCAATTGTTACAGTATTGGATTTAAAGAAATGGTTATTGAAAACATATCCACGAATGGGAAACCTTAACAGTATTGGTATTGCTGTTGATCTAGAATATGCTGATGACACCCTAGCCATTGGAAACGCAAAAGAAATAGCCTTAATACCACCAGTTAGTGGAGGATAAAATGATACAAATAAAACTGGTTGATCAAATAGAGTTAAATGACATTTATTCATTTCTGCAACATCCTGAAGCAGGTGGAATGGATCTTTTTATAGGAAATGTAAGAAACCATGCCCAAGGAAAAGATGTTGTAAAATTAGAATTTGAGGCTTATGAACCAATGGCTATTTCTGAAATGAACAAACTGGCAGAAATTGCTGCAAAGAAATGGCCGCTTAAAAAAATAGTGATTGTCCATGCTTTGGGAGTCAAACAAATAGGAGATCCTGTAGTGGTCATTGGTACCTCATCGGCACACAGACAAGATGCTTTTGAGTCCTGTAGGTTTCTTATAGACGAACTTAAGAAGTCCGTTCCAATTTGGAAAAAAGAATACTTTACCGACCAAACGGTTTGGGTAAATGCACATCCTTAATTTGGGGAACCCGAAATACCCAATAACAATCATATGCAGCAAGAGCTAATAGATAAATATGGCAGAAAACTAGACTATTTAAGGTTATCAGTGACGGATCGCTGTAATTTTAGGTGCTATTACTGTATGCCGGAGGAAGGAATGAACTTTGTCCAACGGGAAGACCTCCTAACCTATGAGGAACTGGATTATATCACAAAGATTTTCGTGAATCTTGGCGTTAAAAAAATAAGGATTACCGGAGGTGAACCTTTTGTTAGAAAAGGCATTGTGGATTTTTTAGAATTGCTATCCAAAAACAAAGGACTTAAGGAAATAACCCTCACCAGCAATGGGTCAATCAGCAAAGAACAAATCAGTAAACTTGCAGTTTTAGGGATAAAGAAAGTAAATATTTCTTTAGATTCATTGGATCCCCAGCGCTTTCACGAAATCACAAGACGTGATAAATTTGATGAAGTCATGTCCTGCATTAAGGAATTATTGGCTCAAGACTTCAATGTAAAGCTTAATTGTGTAATCGATGGGAAGAAGAACATTGACGACATTGTTCCTTTCATAAAATTAACTGAAAAGCATCCTTTATCAGTAAGGTTTTTAGAAGAAATGCCTTTCAATGGAACTGATAAATTTGATATTCCAGAGTGGAACTATAAAGCACTTTATAGCTATATTGAAAGTCATTTTCCGGAGATAAGGAAAATAATAGATGAATCAAACAGCACCTCTATCAATTACCAGGTTCCTGGATATTTAGGTAGTTTCGGTATAATCCCCGCTTTTAGCCGTACTTTCTGTGGTACTTGCAACAGGATAAGGCTTTCTGCTACAGGTGAGTTAAGAACCTGCCTATATGGGCCTCCTGTATGTAACCTTAGAGACATTTTGAGGAGTGGACCTGGAGAAGAAATGCTAAAATCAGCCATTCTTTCTGCTATTGCAGGAAAGGCAAAGGATGGTTTCGAAGCTGAAAACCAAATTGCTGATGGTTCCAAAAAATCCATGTCATTTTTAGGAGGATAAATTTTCCTGAATGAATGAATTCAAAGAAAATTAACCTGAATGAAAAGTGTAAAAGAAGCCCAGGATACAATTATAAAATTTTCCAAAAAAGGAGCCTCAGAAAGCATTGCTTTCGAAGATTGCCTCAATAGAATGCTTGCTGAAGGTGTTTTTGCCGACAGGGATGCGCCACCTTTTGACCGAGTGGCCATGGACGGTATTGCCATTCAAAGTGAACAGTTACTTAAAAGGCAACGATTTTTTATCGAAGACATTCAAGCTGCCGGACAAGAGCAAAAAAAGCTCAAAAACCCCGAAAATTGCCTTGAAGTGATGACTGGAGCAGTTTTGCCATACAATACAGATTGTGTGATTCCATATGAAAGAATAACCATTGATAATGGCATTGCAGCATTGGATTCAACTGCGCACAAGTCCTTTCAAAACATCCACAAAAAAGGTGTTGATGCGAAAAAAGGAGACCAGTTGCTACCTGCTGGAACTTGGGTTCACCCTGGTGTAAAAGGAGTCTTGGCCACGACTGGTTTGACCATGGTAAAAGTGGTGAAATCACCTACCATCATGATTTGCTCTACAGGGGATGAGTTGGTTCCCATTGAAAACAAACCGCTACCCCATCAAATCAGAAGGTCCAATGTTTATATGCTTCAGGCAGCGCTGAAAGATTTGAACATTGAAGCTGAAACCACTCACTTACCAGATGACAAGCCAAAACTTAAAACGGCAATAAAGGAATTGCTAAGGGATTACGATGTGTTGCTATTTTCTGGGGCTGTATCAAAGGGGAAATATGATTTTCTACCGGTTGTTTTTCAGGAATTAGGTGTTCAAATACACATCCATGGCGTAAAGCAAAAGCCAGGAAAACCCTTTTTATTTGGTTCACAGGGGGAAAAATTCGTTTTTGGATTCCCAGGAAATCCCACCTCTACCCTTGTCTGTTTTCACGCTTACTTTAAATTGTGGTTAAAACAGCATTGGGGCATAAAAGACATCCTTACTTTTGGACATTTAGACAAGGACATCGTATTCAACAAGCCCGTCACCAATCATTTATTGGTGATGACCAGCACTGAGGACGGCAAGCTATTGGCCAAACCTATTGCCAATTCAGGTTCCGGAGATTGGGTACATTTGGCACTTGCTGATGCATTCCTGAGTCTTCCATCGGAGCAATCTGAGTTTAAAAAGGGAGAAATATTCCCCATCACCTACTTGCACAAAAACAGCTTCTAGTCGGCATGAAAGAAATCAAAGAGATCCTGAAAGCCTATGCTATTGCAGTGGAGAACAATGAAAAAACTGCCTTGGCAACCGTCGTAAATGTGGATGGTTCTTCTTATAGGAGACCCGGTGCAAGAATGCTCATTACGGAAAATGGAGAACTAACAGGGGCGATTTCAGGAGGATGCCTGGAAGGAGATGCATTAAAAAAAGCCCAAATGGTCATCTTCCAGCAGCGAGCTATGCTAGTTACTTATGACACTACAGACGAGGACGATGCCAAATTTGGTGTGGGATTGGGTTGTAATGGAATCATACATATTCTGATCGAACCGATTGATGAAAACAATGGAAATAATCCAATCCTACTGCTTAAATCCTGCGTAAAAAACCGGGAATCAAAGGTGCTTGTCACCTTATTTGATTTTAAGCATAAAAGAGGCGCACAGCCTGGGACAATACTTTTAGTAGCTGCTGAAAACACAAGCGCTAATAAGCAATTTGACCAAATCCATTCGGCAATAAAATCCTTTATTTTAGAGGAAGCCAAATCAGTAATCTCTACTAAGAGATCTTCAATCCTTCCAGTTATTGAATCCGAGTTCACTGCTTTTATTGAGTACATGGCTCCCGCTATCAAACTAAACATACTGGGTGCAGGAAATGATGTTATACCCTTGGTAAAATTGGCGGCTATAATGGGCTGGGAAATTTGCATTGCTGATGGCAGAAGTGACTTGGTAACAGGTATTCGCTTCCCCGAGGCGGAAGAACTTATCATAGGAAAAGGAGATGAAGTAGTAAGGAAATTAGACGTTGACAGTCGAACGGCGGTGGTGCTAATGACCCACAATTTTAATTACGATTTGGCGATATTAAAAGGTTTGTACCCCTACAAATGTCCCTATATCGGAGTATTAGGGCCGAAAAAAAAGCTATTGAAGTTAAAAGAACAGCTATGGATAAATGGCGTAGAATTACAAAATGAGGAGGATAAGCTAATCTTCGGCCCTATGGGACTGGATATTGGTGCGGAAGGCCCGGAAGAAATAGCCCTTTCTATAATGTCTGAAATAAAAGCTGTGATGACTGGAAGTATGGGTGGTTACCTTAAATCAAAAGATGGCCCTATTCATAATCACTAAAAAGGTAAAATGAGGGATTAGGAAGACAATTATCAAATTAGAATTTATTGGTTTGATCCTTATTGCTTGGATTTGACACCAAGTTTTCTCCAGTACAGACTTGCTTGACACAAAAGCTCAAGATAGGGTTTAGCTCTATTATTGCTTGTTATCACAGTAAAACCCCTTTGAAAAATCCAGGTTGAACTATTTTGTTATTTATCGGATAATCAGTACTTTAAAGGATAATTAATTTCTAATAAGTAAATTTTCTTGATTTTGTTTTCAATTTGAAAACTTTTCCCTACCTTCCATCGTTGTAAATACGTTGCTTTGAAAAACATCATTTCAATCAAAAATCTGGTTGTATTTTACGAAAAGTATCCGAATGCTAAAACAAGTATAGAAACATGGGTTTCTATTGCAAAAGATGCTAACTGGCAAAAACCATCAGATGTGATAAATGATTTTTCAGATGCAAAACCGGTAAAAAATAACCGGATTGTGTTTAAAATATCAAAAAACCGCTACAGATTGGTTGCTCAAATATCTTATCAAAAGCAATGGATTTTTATCAGGTTTATTGGGACACACTCGGAATACGACAAAGTTGACGTCAATACGGTCGAACAATATTAATTTTAACAAATAGTAATCATGAAGTGGGATAAAACGATCACAACGGAACAAGAATATGAAATTGCTTTGGCAAGGCTTTCTACAATTTTCGATTCTGATCCAGACAGTGCGGAAGGAATGGAAGCGGAATTATTAGTTACACTAATAGAAAAATATGAAAAGGAGCATTATCCTATTTCACTTCCTGATCCAATTGATGCAATAAAAGAGACAATGGAAAGAAAAGGCCTAAAAGACAAAGATTTAATTCCAGCAATTGGAAGCAAAACCACCGTCAGTCTTGTGCTCAATAGAAAAAGACCTTTGAAAGTTGAAATGGTTAGAAATCTATCAACCTTCCTAGGTTTATCGGTGAATCTTCTAATCCAACCCTATGCGCTAGTTGATAAGCAGGAAAAGATCAATCAATAGGCTTAAAGCCATTTAAAGCTGTTATTTTTAACGCAGTATCGATCAAAAAACCTTAATGTGCTTTCCAAGTGCTTCTGCCAATAGGGCCATTCATGAGCTCCTTCAAATTCCTCATAGGCATGAGGAACACCTAATTCCAGTAATTGAGCATGTAGTAAGCGATTGCCATCAATAAGGTCATCCCCCTTGCCGCAGTCAAAGCGCAAGGCAGGAATAGATTTGGGATTTTTCCTTATTGAATCGATCACGTCATTGTCCTCATGTATTAAATCATAAGCTGCCAAAGGCTCTTCTACAAAACCCTCCATTTCGGTAAATTTAGTGATGGCACTGTGTGCAGAGATGGCCTTGAAAACTTCCGAATATTCAGCTCCCAACCTTAAAGCACCATAGCCTCCCATAGATAGACCGGCTATTCCAAGCGGAGAATGCTTACTTGCACACGATATATTCTCATAAACCGCTTTAGGCACATCTGACACGATCCACTGCTCAAAATCCCTGTCCTTATGACTCAGATAACCTGAGCCATCTCCCCATAGTCCATCTGAAGGCATGGCCAGAATAGCAGGTTTAATTTCACCAGAATCCATCATCCTTTTGGCGGTATGGTGAGCGCCACCCTTCATTGCCCAAACCCAGGAGCTCCCATAAACCCCGTGAAGCAAAATATAAATGGGCAGATCGGTAAGTGCATCTGTCCCATCAGGCACAAATAAACAAATGTCTCCCCTCCCTTTAAGATTTGGTGTTTTGACAGTAAGGAAGCGCAAACCGTCTTTCTCAAAAGCCTTGTCTGACAATTCACTGGTTCTGAAACTACTCATGATATCTACTCAATTTACTTAAAAACGATGACTCCTTTTGCATTCTTTCCTGCAAGCATGTCATCAAATGCTTGTTGTAAATTCTCCAACTCATATTCCTCCGTGATCATTTGATCCAACATCAAATCACCCTTTTTGTAAAGTTTCATGATTTTTGGAAAATCAATTTGGGGGCGACATTTGCCATAAAGAGGATTAATATAGACTTTATCCCATTCAAATAGCCTCATGTCAATGCTTATCTCTTCTTCTATTCCACTCACCTGAACCGCTGTGCCAGCATTCCTAATCATGGCCAAAGGTGCAGCACCCAAGGCAGGAATAGCCGTACACTCAAAAGCATAATCTGAGCCTCGACCTCCTAATAATTCGTTTACTTTTTGGCTGCCACCAATAAACCAATATCCTCCTTGTCTGCCAAAATAGTGTCCGTTGCTCCGAATTTTCTTGCCAAATCCAACTTTGTAGGGTTGACATCTATTGCTATAATTTTGGCTGCTCCTGAAATTTTACAGGCGTTGATCACGTTCAGGCCAACTCCCCCACAACCTAACACTACAGCTGAGCTTCCTACTTCCAACTTGGCCGCATTGACAACAGAGCCAAAACCTGTCATCACACCGCAACTCACTATGCTTGCTGCCGAAAAATTTAGCCCAGGCTCATCCACTTTCACCACGGCAGCCTCTTTAACAAGGGCATACTCACTTAGGGTACCCAGATTAAATGAGCGCTCAATGCTTTTTCCATTCCATTGGCTACTCTCAAGCTTGGCATGACCGGGAGTATGTCCATTTGCTCCGGCTACAACCGGTGAATTGTTCTCACAAATGTGTTGATTCCCCTCCTGACATTGAAAACAATGCATGCAAGGAGTTGCCCAATTCAGAATCACCTGATCCCCTACTTTGAGGTCTTTTACAGCTGATCCGATTTTTTCTACGATTCCTGCCCCTTCATGGCCCATCACAAGCCGCTTTCCCCAATTGAGTGAATCGTAATCCGTATGGCAAAGTCCTGCAGCCTTCATTTTGATTAAGACTTCGTCTTCTTGAGGATCAGAAACGATGACCTGGGTAATAATAAAAGTCCCGTCCCCTTTGGCTACGGCACTTTTTGAAGTAATTGACATGGTGAGTTCGTTTTGGGATAATAGTAAGGATAAATCTAGTGGTAAAGATAGCAGTCTTAAAATATAAACCTGTTTAACAACTGCTAAATCCAATATCTCGATTAGTGCTTATTCTCCCTTGGCTTTATGTGAGGTTCGTCTTGCAGAAGAAAAACGCATTATACTTTGATAATCAGAGTTATTGTAAATATGTGACAGTCCCCATCGAAGAATTTCAGTAGGTTCCTTTTCTGTATCCGCACTGCGATTTAAGCCGATGGCATGAGGTGCTCCTTTGATGGAAGACATAATTTCAAAATTGATCCCATCAGGGGCCCATTGAATGGTGTTTTTCTCCGGGCCATCTGTGGTGATTAAAGAGGCTATTCCACCATTGTACGGCCAAACACATATCTCATGTCCACTATTACTGATAGGGTTGTAAGGAGATTTAATATAGGGTCCTTTGGGGTTGTCTGCTATTGCTACTCCATGTCGAATTTGTCGACCCCCAAAAGTGATCTCCTCCCCCATTTGTTCCCCTTTGTAATAAAGGTAAAATTTGCCTTTATAGGGAAGAATACATGGATCATGGACTTTATGGCTATCAAAGTCCCCTTTTTTCTCTACAGCAAACCTATCCTGTTCTTCTCCTCTCCAAACGCCATTGTCTGCCGGACTCAATATAGGTTCTTCACTTTTGGTCCAAGGGCCATCAGGTGAATCAGACCAGGCTAGTCCAATTTGATTTTTCACACGCACATTGTAGGGAGATTTCACTGTTTGGTAGCTCAGGTAATACGTATCCTCATACTTCATGATCTCAACAGTGAATACCGAACGGTCATCATAGGCTCCTTTTTCCCCTCTGCCTACCGCCATTCCTTCTTCCTTCCAGGTCCAGCCATCTTCTGAAGTTGCGTACCAGATATCGCACCTATCCCAGGGAAAGACTTTGTCTTTTTCAATGTCCCCGGCAAATCCATCCGTTGGTCCTGTACTTTTAGTGTACCAAACATAGTATTTACCATTTTCAAAAATCATGGCACTTGGGTCTCTCCGAACCACCCCTTCTTCATAGGCCAGGTCTCCTTTTAAGGGCTGTAATTTTGAGAATTCTATAAACCATTCATTCCCTATATCCGGCCAATTCAGTGCCCGCTTGGAGGCGGCACTTAAATGTTCCGCATTGGTAATCCCCAATTTATCCATCTGCTCCGCACTGACGGTAATTTTAGGGTTTGTTTTCTGGCTTTCAGAATTTGGTGTGGACTGACATGATTGAAATAAAACAATACTTAAAACGCAATAAATAAGTAACTTAAAATCCATATTTAATTATTTTAGGGCTGTACCAATTGTTAATTTGGAGTAATAGTTAAACTGAAAATGTACGGCATTAATTTACACTTATTTAATTGGTCAATAAAAAGTGAACCCTAAAAATTTCGCTAGATGAGTTTGCAACTACACCTAGATATCCATCAGACCAACAATTACCTCCCAAGCCACTTGAAAAACTGCCTTACAACCCTATTAAATTTTTAATTCGTTAATAATCAGTTATTCTATAAGTATGGGAGATGGCTATCAAATAAGAGATCAGGAATTGCCTTATTTCCTCAATTCCAGGTGGTAGGATGGGCAGATGTTTTACAAAAAAAAGGTATCGAGATACTATTTTGGAAAACTTGACTTGATGCAAAGATGAAAAGGGCTTATTGAAGTGGATTACTTATGATTACAAGCAATTTTTACCATTACTTATTGTTAAAGATATTGGGGTGTAATTACAAACTACACCCAGGAAAGAACCATTGAAAATATACAAAAGGATTGAAGTTTACAGCATAATTAAAATTCTGATGTGCTTTAATTGTCTAGCGTAATTCTTACTATGGCTGTACCATATATAGACAAATAACGATTCACATTTTCATCGAAGTTATTGCCAATACTATTTATAGATGCACTAGAAAATTGTGCGCTAAAACCTTCGGTTATAGGTTGGTCTGGAAATACAGGTACTATAGGCGTTCTTTGAGTGTCATTGGTCCATGTATAGGTGTCTCCAATATGAGTATTGCCAATACTATAAACCTCATCAACCCACCCATAATCAAGTATTTCAATTTCATAAGAAATAGCATCCTTGTAATAAGGAATTTGAAAGCCACCCCTTAATAGTGTACGTAAGCCACCAGCTTCAGGCCACTGATCATAGATCCACCCAGAACCACTAACCTTAAACTCTATTGTATTTTCGTCATTGTCAATTTTTATTGTTGTTTCAATTTCGTCTAAGAGAGAATAAGCATCATCACCCTGATCTTTTCGCTTGCTATATATTTTAGCAAATACCTTTTCTTCTGCATCTTCAACAT
Source organism: Cyclobacterium qasimii M12-11B (assembly GCF_000427295.1). Taxonomy (GTDB): domain Bacteria; phylum Bacteroidota; class Bacteroidia; order Cytophagales; family Cyclobacteriaceae; genus Cyclobacterium; species Cyclobacterium qasimii. Next base: position 79,418 of record NZ_ATNM01000109.1, read on the forward strand.
CTTTGTCTAGGCAGTTATATACCATTTTATTATCATTATACCTCGTCATGTTACTTTCTGTTCCACCAAGTAATCCATACGAGCCAGATGTTGACCATATAATTCTATAATCGTTTAATTCGTTGTTGGTGATATTTTCAGAGCCATCTGGTTTAGTAATGCTTAGAGCAAGGTTCATCCCTCCGCTAATTTTAACTCCTTGTGGTTTAATTTCATATTTGAAGGGTCTAATTTTAACAATCGCAGTATCTTTACCTACAATGATATCATCTCCTGGTCCTTTAATAATAACCTCTACCATTACTTTATCTTCTGCACCATCAGGTAGGTCATCATCGTCCACATTACTTAAGTAATTTATATTGCCTGGGCTAGAAGTAGCCGTTGTAGAAATAGAAGTTCCTTCTCGACCATCATCATCTTTTAAAGTACCAAAATTTCCTGTCGTCGACCATTTGTATTCAAATATTTGTCCAGCACTTAACTCTGTGTCTTTGATTATTGCCTCAAGAGGTTTAAGAATAAATGGAAATGCTATAGCTTCCTCTGGCACTAGGGTTACAGGGGTTCTTTTAGCCGAAACTTTCCACTCTTCCACCATACTAGCATTAAAAATTGATGATGAAATTCGAGCATAATCAGCTGCTTTCAGGAAAATATCAGTTGTTTCCATGATAATTCCAAAATTTTTAACCAATTCCATAATGCGATCATCTTGTGCAATGGATGTTGTTTTCCCTTGCTTTTCAGCAGCAATCAAGGTACCGTCAATAAAAAGTTTTAACACATCTTCTACACCTCCGCTAGTGGAATTATTTACTAATCCGTAAATTAATTCAATAGCTGCATCTGAATATTTTCCTTCGCTTATTAAGTTTGTTACTGAAGATGTTGAAGAAATTGAAGATCCGAAAAGTATCAAGCCATTTACAAAAGGTTCATATGCGGTTTCGTCCAATCCTTTTAAGAGTTCTGCATGTCCGACGAGATCTAACATTAGAGGCAAAACGAAATCTAATCCTAGGGTTTGCCATTCTAATTCATGTAACTTTTCTTTTTCTAATTCAGTCAACTTATTGGGTGTTGCGGAAACGCCAATAATTCTTGTGCTATAAATATTTTCTAGGTGATTCTCTTCTAAATCAAGCTTCATAGGGCTGGACTCCACTTTAACCTTACTGGTTCCTTCTCCAGCTGCCCAATCTTGTATTAGTCCAAAAAACTCACGAACTGATCCTGTTGGCGGTACTTTTTCATCCTTATATGGAGATGGGTTTTGTTCCGGTATATTGCTAATTAAACTAAACTCTTTACCTGTTTCATCTTTGTAGCCTGTCTTATATACAAATGCATGAGCTCTTCTTCTATAATTATTAGATATTCTTATCGTTTCAAAATCTACTTCTTCAACCTGTAATCCACTTTTAACATTGTTTTGAAATATCTCAATTGTGCGTTTATTAATAGCTACATCTGTACCATTATTTCTTATTTTATCAATTTCTTCTTGTAAAAATGAGACAAAAGTGTTTGTAGTTAAAGCACTGATATTTGAAGTGAAAATTGCATTTGCTTTACTTAAAATTTCTTCACTACCTATCAACTCGTCGCTTTGTTCAAAATACTGTTCTCTTACCTCTTCGGGTAGAAAAACGGTGCCTAAACCATAAAACATAGCAGCTTCCAAGGTTGTTTTTACTGATATTTCTCTATTAGTATCAGAAATAAAACTCATCAACAAAGGAGTATCATTTTGGCTCTTTAATACGATCAGGCCTCTGCTGCCAGCATTGAGTATTGCTTCTGTATCGCCACTATTGGATACACTAAATTCTTCGCTAAGTGAAATAAGCTTTGTTTTTGATAGATCAAAATTTAATCCTTCAGGAAGTATTACTTTTATATCAACAGTTTCTAATTCTATTTTTGGTTGCTGGTCTTTTATTTCTTCATCCTTATTACACGAAGTAATAAAAAAAGAAAACCTATTATTGTTAATGAAGCTATTTTTAAATATTTCATAATAAATCATTTAATTAATATGGTTTTCTTTTGCTAAATCGAAATATAACCAACCGTAGAAATTAGTAAATCCATGCCCATGCAGCGCTATAATTACCATATTCATGTACTCTTGAATGCCTAACCACGCTCACTCCATACTCATGGGTTTCTTATATTACCGAATGTATTAAAAAAATCAATACATTTTAAGTAAATGCTTCAATTTATATTTATGATCATTCAATATATCAAAATAATCATTTAAGTTTATTCAGAGCTATTTTGAACAAACAGTATAATCAATTACTACTTGTTCTCTTGCCGAAATGAAAAGGACTTATTGAGCTGGATAATTTATGATTATGAACTATTTTTACCATTACTTATCGTTAGAGATATTGGGGTATAGTTGAAAACAACACCCAGGTATCTTGGCACCCAAAAAAAGACAAAACAATATCTACAACATTTTTTTAAACCCATTTTAAATCTCTTTCCAATTCCATTACCAGTACTGCACAGGATGGTTTGATTAAATCAAAACTCTACTTTTAGGCTAGTTTATAAATTAAAAACGAAGTCTTTGATTCGGTTTTAATCTTAAAAAGGAATTGTTTAACCCCTATGCTAGGTGTAGTTTGCAACTACACCTAGATATCCGTAAAAATTACAATTACCTCCGAGACTAAGGATAAAATAGCCTTATAACAATTTTTAATTTGCAATTCGATGATCATCTATTTTTTTGTAGGTATGGGAGAAGCCTATCAAATAAGAGATCAGGAATTGACTTATATCCTCACTTTTCAGGTTATAGGATGGGCAGCTGTTTTTACAAGAAAAAGGTATAGCGATTTTATTTTGGAAAACCTGACTTGGTGCCGAAAGGAAAAGGGCTTATTGAAGTGGATTACTTATTGATTACGAGCTATTGTTACGATTACTTATCGTTAAAGATATTGGGGTGTAATTGCAAACTCACAACCAGGACATGTAGAATTTAGGTTTTAGAAAAGATTTACTGCTTTAACAATAAATAAACTTCGGCTATTTTATCATTATTTATTCTCTATCCAGCTTTCAATTTTCGAATTTCATCTGCTAAAACAGGTATATTCTTTTGAATTATTCCCCATAACATCTCAGGTTCAACCGAGTCATAAGCATGTGAAATAATATTTCTTAATCCAATGATATTTTTTGACGCTGTAATTTGAATCTCAGGGTTGATCTCAATCATTTTCCGAATGGCTTCTCCAATAATCTCTAAATCCCGCTCAACTGCACGTTGGAAGATTATATCTTCAGAAAAAAGGTTAAAGTCGTTCTGGGTTTTCTTTTTAATAGATTCGATTTCCTCAATAACACTTTCTATATCTAAAATGTATTTCAATAGTTTACGCTGCATATAATTCTACTTTTGTCTGATAAACCTCCTCTTTTAATACAGGGTTTTTAATTGATTTACTAGACACAAGATCTACTTTTCTATTTAAAATGTTTTGAAGCGTATCTAATAATGAAAAGTAATTGTCGGCATAATCTAAAATATCAATATCATCAGAAAAGGCTACAAGAAGGTCGATATCGCTATTTTCAAGCATAACATTTTTTGCAGCAGATCCAAAAAGAGAAAGTGTTTCTACATGATGTTGCTTACATGCTCCTATTATATCATCAATCTTATTTTGAATCAAATCCACCATAGTTCAAAGATACATAAAATAAGAATAATCTAAATGAACTAGTAATTAGAAATGCAATCATCAGTAGAATGAGCAGCTGTTTTTACAAGAAGAAGGCCTTATTGAAGTGGATTACTTATGATTACGAGCTATTTTTACGATTACTTATCGTTAAAGATAGTGAGGTGTAGTTGCAAACTACACCTAGAAAAGGTAGAATTTGGATTTTAAAATCCTCTTATCATTTTCTCTCTAAATAGATTACACAAAATTGTTTAAATCCTGACTACCAACAATCGCCATAATCTCGACGGCATTATTCTCAATCTTATAGTAAACAATATCGGACCCACAGGCGCATCGTCTGTATCCTTTTTTAATGTGGTCAATACGTTCAAAGGCAAATGGCTGTTCTGAAATATTAGCGAAATAGTTGAAAAAGGTGTCAAAATATTTGTCTGCTTGAGTCATTCCAAATTTTTCAACACCATAATGATAAATCCTTATCAAGTCATTTTTAGCAGCATTACTTAGTTGATAATCGGCCATTAATCAAATCTTTGGCTTGTTGTCTAATTTGCTCTTGTGAATTACCTGTAAATCCACTTTTTTCGGCACGTTCTAACTTTGCCTGAATCCAATCAATCTGCGCTTGTGATTTTCTTACTTGTCTGATTAAATCGTTTATTAATTCACTTTTACTTGAATATTCCTGGCTTTCAACTTGTTCCTTTAACCAAGCGTCATTGGGATTTGTAAATGAAATACTCTGTCTTGCCATAATAATTAACCTTCAAACTAAACTGGTGTAATTATACATCATTTATGAACCAAATGCAAGGTTTTAGGATTGTGGCTGGTGATAAAGTTATGTGTGATTACGAGTTGTTTTACCTATTCCAGATGCGTAAAGTTATTGAGGTATAGTTGAAAACAACACCCTGACATCTTGGCACCCAAAAAAAGACAAAACAATATCTACAACATTTTTTTAACCCATTTTAAATCTCTTTCCAATTCCATTACCAGTAATGCACAGGATGGTTTGATTAAATCAAAACCCTACTTTTAGGATAGCATATAAATTAAAGCCGAATTAAAGACTTCAGTTTTTATCTCGAAAAGGAATTGTTTAACCTTGACCAAAACGAGGATATAAAAGCCCAAATACCTATACAATGAATAAATTACAATTTTTAACGCTCTCCCTCCTTCTTTGCAGCGCTTGTCAGAACCAAGAAAAACAAGCCGATAAACCTGTAGCAAGCCGTCCCAATATTATTTTCATTTTAGCGGATGATTATGGGATCATGGACAGCCAGGCCTATGCGCAAAAATTCACAGGTGCGGATACTGCCAAAATGTTCTATGAAACGCCTAATATAGACAAACTCATCAGCGAAGGCACCGCTTTTTCTCAAGCCTATGCCAACCAACTGTGTTCGCCTACCAGAGCAAGCCTACTCACAGGTAAATATGCAGGCAGGCTTGGTTTTACCACTGCCATGCCGCCCAGGGCTACTTATTATAACCAGGATATAGCTGTTCCTGAAGGGCAATATATTCATGATGTATTGGAGCATAAGGACAATATATTGATAGAACAAGCCTTGATAAATGGTATTTCCAATTCTGCCATCCCCACAGGTTCTGACTTGGACAAGGGCTGGGACGAATTGTCAATAGCTGAAGCATTGGAAGATTATCACTCGGCTTTTATTGGAAAATGGCATATTGGCGGTTTTGGAGCAAAAGGCTACCAACCCGAAGATCAGGGATTTGAACCTCTGGCATGGTATGATGCCGGTGGATCGGCCTATTTTAATTGGAAAGACCGATGGAATGATGCTACCAATAAGACTTTCCCTAAGCTGGCACCTGAAAAACTGGATATTGGAGATGCCGGGAATCCAAGCTCCGAGGAATACCTCACAGATGATTTGACCACACAGGCTTTGATTTTTTGGAACAAAGGGCTAAAACCAAAGACCAGCCATTCTTCTTGTATTTTTCCCATTTCGCTATCCACTCCCCTTATCAGGGTATCGCAGATGAAATCAGTTATTTTGAAGGAAAAGATACCAAAGGATGGAATGGCCATAAAGACCCTACCTATGCCTCAATGATCAAAGGATTAGATCGGTCGGTTGGCAAAATATTGGATAAACTTAGCAGCTTAGGCCTGGAAGAGAATACCCTGGTAGTATTTATGTCTGACAATGGAGGAATTGATGCCAGTATCACTCCAAGGGGTGATGGTACCAGTAATAGTCCCTTCCTGGGAGGAAAAGCCTGCCTTACCGAAGGCGGCATCAGAGTTCCCTTGGTTTTTCGATGGAAAGGCAATGTCCCTTCGGGACAATGGGTAGACCTACCCATAGATTGTACAGATATCTATCCTACTTTACTGCAAGCAGGAGGCTACAACGCAAAACAAATAGTAGCTGAAAATGACTTGGATGGTGAAAGTTTAATGGGGCTGTTAACAGACAGTAAAACAAAAAGAATAGCTATACCAAAACAAGTCATTACTGGCACTATCCTTTCAATGTAATTTACAATAGTCCTTTCGAACCTTATCCATTGACGCCACATTCCGCTATCCGAGAAGGGGATTTCAAACTTATATTTGATTGGTATGGAAGGTTACGCTTGTACGATATTGAAAATGATCCATTTGAAAAAAATGACTTGTCTAAAACTTCTCCTGAGCAAACCAAAGAATTATTCAAAAAGTTAAAAGGATGGATAAAAGAAAACATTGACAAGCGGTACTGGCCCACATTGAATCCAAGCTATAATGCGGACAATGAAGTAAGGGATGAGAAATTTAAAGTGTTATTTAATGATATTTTATAAGTGAAATAAATGCTTTAATAAAGTAAAATAATTATCGTTACACCATGGTACATTTTAATTTAAATAACTTTAAAAGTTACATTTTAACAAACTGATTAAGAGTTATTTATGCAGTTAAATTTTAAGATAAAATGAATATATTTATGATTTTTCAATTCAAAAAATACAAATATATTATTGTTGATTTTTAACTTTTATAATTTTAACAAATCTGAAGATTAGCTAATCAATATTTAGTGAAAAAATACTTGTCCAAAATTAAGTATTACTTACATTTACTTTGTAAAATTCGAGGTAAATAATAGTTTAAATTACATATTGAAAAAACTATATATTATTAATATTTACCCATAAAAATGGATCCATACTTCCCATATGAATTATATCTATAAAATAATCTTATGGTCTTTGAATAGGGATGAAAAGTATGTGAAAATAAAATAGGTTTGAGAATAAGGTTACAATAATTCTTTTATCCTTTTCAAAACAAAAAAAGTAGGCTAAACCTGTTGAAAAAAACAAGCCTAAACCTACCCAAATATTAATCTAATAGGACTAACAATTCACTACCTTCCCATCCAGCCACCATCTACCAACATGGTGGTGCCATGCATATAAGATGCAGCCTCAGAGCATAGGAATACGGTAGGCCCGGCAAAGTCTTCCGGCTTGCCCCAACGGCCGGCAGGTATCCTTCCAAGAATACTGGCAGATCTTTCCAGATCATTGCGAAGTGCTTCTGTATTGTCCGTTTCAATGTACCCTGGAGCAATGGCGTTAACATTTACTCCTTTGCTTGCCCATTCATTGGCAAATGCCATGGTCATCTGGCCTATAGCGCCCTTGCTTGCGGCATAGCCGGGTACGGTAATTCCTCCCTGAAAAGTTAATAAGGAGGCTGTAAAAACAATTTTACCTGCTCCCCGACTCACCATTTCTTTACCGATTTCTCTGGTAAGGATAAATTGGGCATTTTGGTTTACTTCGATGACTTTGTCCCACATTTCATCAGGATGCTCAGCAGCCGGTTTTCTGAGAATGGTACCTGCATTATTGATAAGGATGTCTATTACCGGAAAATCATGTTTGACGGCATCGATAAAGCGATACAAAGCTTTTCTATCACTAAAGTCACAGGCATAACCTTTAAAGGTCTTTCCCAAGGCTTTTACTTCCTGTTCCACTGCACTGCCTGATGTTTCGAGGGTAGCACTCACGCCTATGATATTCGCACCTGCTTCGGCCAAGCCTATGGCCATGGCCTTGCCTATCCCTCTCTTGCAACCGGTTACCAAAGCTGTTTTACCTTCCAAACTGAAAGCGTTCAATACTGACATTTCAAATTGTTTAAATGTTAAAAATTTTAATACCTCGATACAGGTAATTTCGTAATGATTTTGTCAGCATTGTTGCAGAAAAAAAGCAACAATACCGCCAAAATCAAGGTGTGCTTAATCTTTTATTCCAAGGGCTTTCACCCTTGGCTATGATATGGCGCCCCGCTGGGGCTTGGTGAGGTCAAATGAAATAATCCTCGACCCCAGTAATAAATAACGTTGTGATTTTGTCAGCATTGTTGCAGATAAAAAGCAACAATACCGCCAAAATCAAGGTGTGCTTAATCTTTTATTCCAAGGGCTTACACCCTTGGCTGTGATATGGCGCCCCGCTGGGGCTTGGTGAGGTCAAATGAAATAATCCACGACCACAATAATAAATAACGTTGTGATTTTGTCCATGGATTAATAACCAGGGCTACCAATTAAATCCATGCTATTTGAGCAAGATAGATGGCAGAACGTGTTGGAATTATTTCCTTTTATAGCTGGCAATCCATTAATACTTTCAAGCCTGAAGGATTTTTATCTATGGACTCAAAAACCTGCTGAACATTACTCAAAGGCTGCACATCGGTAATCATTTTTTCAAAAGGTAGCTCATTAGCTGTGATCAGTGCAATGGCTTTCTCATAATCCTCCTTTTCATACACCCTTGCCCCTATAAGCTTCAATTCCTTCCAAAAGAACTTGAAAAGGTCTACCGGTTTCTTTTCCCCATGGATGGCAACCATTACTATTCTACCTCGAATTCCTGCCAGTTCGGTCATTATATCCAGGGCAGGCTGTACTCCTGCTACTTCAAAGACCACATCCGCCAGTCTACCTTCTGTTTGCTCCCGCACCAATTCAACGATATCCGTTTTTGTTGGATTAACTGCCTGTAGGCCAAACTCAGCTGCTTTTTTAATTCTGGTCTCATTGACCTCAGAGATAATCACATTGGCGCCGGCATTCTTAGCGACCAAAGCCACCAATAAACCTATTGGCCCACCACCTAGTACTACGGCTGTTTCTCCGGGTACCAAACCACTTAATTTCACATCATGTACTGCTACTGACAATGGTTCTATCAAAGCCGCCAATTTCAAGTCTGTTTCAGGCTTTAATTTGTGTAGAACAAAAGCCGGAACATTCCAATATTGCTGCATGGATCCCGGACTGTCAATGCCTATAAATTTTAGTCCTGCACAGATATGATTGTATCCTTTGTCAGATGGTTTTACTAACCTGTCATCCAAAGGCCTAACTACTACTTTTTCACCAATTGAATAACCACTTACATTTTCTCCAATCGCATCAATGGTTCCTGACATTTCATGACCAATGGTTTGGGGTATAGCTACCCGTTTGTCCATCATGCCATGGTATATGTGTACATCTGTCCCACAAACACCCGTATAGGCAACTTTAATACGGACTTCATCATCCTTGGGTGTTTCTATGTTTTTATCAATGACAGAAAAAGAGCTGTTTCCATTATATACTGTTGCTTTCAAAATTGTGTTGGTTTAAGTTATGATTAGGTTTTTAAATCTGAGATTAAATTTTCCTCAATAGTTTCTATTCGTAGATGAAATGCAGTAAAACACAAGGACAAAATTAAAAAGGATTTCATGAGGCTAACACTACCCTACATTTCATCATAAAATTACTTTTTCAATTCATTATTTTCGATAAATTCTTTCCTTAGTTGTCTTGCTGTTTGGTACTCGCCAGAATGGTGCCAACCTGGTGGTTTGTAGATGTACATTAACTTATTCTTTAAACCTGGTGCATTGACTACATCCTTGTAAAGGGCTACAAACTCTCCAAAGTAAACGTCCATAAAATTTCCGGAATCCATTTTTCGGGTAATCCCATATTCTATTTCAATTTTATCGTCCTCATCCTGAAAAGTGCCAAATATTTTGTCCCAGATAAGCAATAGATTACAGAAATTCGTATCCATGTATAAGGGATTTTTGGCATGGTGGACCCTATGGTGAGAAGGCGTAAGTATAATCTTATTGAGAAAACCCATTCTCCCGTCCTTCATCAAATTTTCACCTACATGAATAAAAGCACCATAAGTACCATCTATTAACATAATGGCAAACAACATTTCAGGAGGAACTCCCATTAGTATACACACCGCGGTACGTATGGTATCAGCATAAGGGGCTTCTAGAAAGAAATGCGCATAAGTAACAGAAAGATTCATGTCCTCAGGTGCATGGTGCGTAGCATGCAGACACCAAAACAAACGAACTTTATGCCCCCAATAATGGTACAGGAAATGCGCAAACTCCCATACTATATAGCCATAAATAAACCAGTACCAGGTAAGTTCCGCATGGAAAAGTGCATAAGGCTCTAACAATCCTATAAGTAAAACAACCATGGCGATTGCGATAAATCTGCCAACAATACGGTTGAATACATAGATCAAGAAATTGACCTTATAAACTTTTGTTTGGGGCTTTTTATAAATCAAACTTAAACCAAGTTCTAATAAAACCAGCAGCGGAATGATTGGAAAAATTAAAGATGTAATACCATCATAGGTCTTGAATGCTGCATAATCACCAGCACTTAAGATCTCCATCAATCGGTCAATGCCTAAAAATCCGGTTATTTCACTGAATAAATTGTTTAAAAACTCCATTTGTAATAATAAGAAATTTGGGTTTATTGGTTTATGACTGGCCTTAGAATTATACTTAATAGGTCAGGCCATTTTCCTATTTGGGTTATAATTTCTGTTAAACTTAGTTGATTTAATAAAATTCAAGAAATTGATTTGATTCAAAACAGCTTTTACTGGCGCCCATAAATTTTTAAGGGTTCAAGGCAAACCAGGTATTGGCATTTTTATAGAAAATCTTATCCACAACTTCCTTTGGCAATTTAATCCCCTGAAAGGAGGAATTGATCAAATCACTCTCCATCTCATTGTCTGTAACAAAGTATTCCCAATCTCTTTTCCATGCAGCCTCCATATTGGCCTCCAGTTCTTCCTTGGTCATGTTGTCATTGTCTGCCAAATCTGTGGCATATAAAATCCTGTCTTGATATTTAATAAAGAAGTCCCTGACCTTTTCTCTATTCTCAACCGTTTGGTAATAAACCTGCCCCATTCTGGCGGCAAGCCCTATTGCCATATTTGGATACTTCTCAAACCTTTTGGCCAATTCGTCTACGCTGTATTCCAAACTCCCCATATGGGCACCTAGAAATCTAAGGTCAGGATGTTTTTCTAACATTCTATCACGGCTAGCGACAATATCCTCATGAGAAGGCATCTCAGGATGCTGATACATATGGTATTCTGGATGCTTTTTAAAATAACTTCTATCATTATTGGTAGTCATTTCGTCCAATGGCAACCAACAATTTTTAGGTTCTCCAAGATGTCCCATTAAGGTTTTGCCCCTCTTCTGAATATGATCGATAATAGGGTCAAACTTGACATCATCAATGGCAATTAAATTACCTGCAGTATCTCTTGATACCATGCCTATATTTTTCCAAACCTTCACTCCCACTGCTCCTTCATCAAAACAGCTGTCTAACCAGGAAATTACTTTTTCTTCCCAAGCAGGATCATCAAAATCTGATACAGCGAACGAGGTTACCAAATCAACAGTTTCAGGGTTTTGTGCTTGTTGTTTCTTTCCATAATTGTACTTGATATAAACATCGTCCCATCCCTTATTTATTTCCAAGGCAACATTCACCAAATGAAAATTGTCAGCCTTGGCCTTTTCCACGAAATATGGCCTGTCGGACATTATATGAATGTGAACATCTGTCTTTTTGACCTTAGCATAATCATCAAGGTTGTAATAGGCATTTTCTTCGGAACAGGAGGTTAAAAAGAATAAGGCAAGAATAATATTGAGGTGTTTTTTCATGGAAAATAAAATTGAGACAAGAAAGGTTGATTGTTTGGTGGTGAAACAAGAAGCATTAAATACATAACCCGCTATTTGATATTCTAATAGCATTTGATTGGAGTATTAAAGTGTCCCTATTATAAAACAAATGATTTAAGAAGGGCTGATTTTACTAATGCAATACTCTATTTTTAGGCGAAAAACAGATTTCGTCATAATTTAAAGGAAATTATTACTAGTAAGAATAAAACCATAAAAAATTATTTTTTAATCTTCCGATATTTTAAAAAATATAGTATACTTTGTCGCTTTAAATTTAATACCGTCCAAAGGTATTAATTTATAATACCAAATCACCGTAACCTATACACCTTGTCTTTACAGGTGTAGTAAATCAAAATTTGATGCATTCGTCAGTAAAACCACTCCTTAGTCTAGGTGTTTCCTTCCTTCTTCTATTCAGTTGCACCCAAGAAAAGTCTTATACAGATATTTCACCTGTAGAGCGACTCGACCCAAAAAGAACGGAAGCTCCCTTTCCTGAAGTTCCGATTCCTGAATCAGCAGACCTAACTTCGCCAAGATGGAAAGGCATTGACCTAAGCCCATTGGCCCCATTGGTTCCATTGTCTGCCAATGAAGAACAAAAGACTTTCGTTCTTCAACCCGGGTATTCTATGACGCCAATTCTGACAGAGCCACAAATCAAAGAGCCAGCGGCCATCCAATTTGATGGGAATGGCAGAATGTATGTACTTGAATTAAGAAGCTACATGCAAGACATTGATGCGGTTGGTGAATTATTGCCTACAAGCCGTATTTCCAGATGGGAAGACAAAGACAATGATGGTATTTATGAAGAGGGAGTTGTCTTTTTAGACAGCTTGGTCTTTCCAAGATTTGTTGTTCCATTTGGACCAGGCACTATTCTGTCAATGGAATCTAACGAAGACGAAGTTTACAAATACACCGATACCGACAATGATGGGAAAGCGGATAAAAAAGAATTGTTTGCTACTGGATTGGGTAGATCCGGTAATGTAGAACACCAAACCAGCTTCCTGACCTGGGCCATGGACAATTGGATGTACAGTACCTATAACTCCAAACGAATTCGATGGACACCTGATGGCGTTATTCAGGAACCAACGGGCAATCCTTATGGCCAATGGGGAGTGACTCAGGACAATTATGGGCAGGTTTGGTTTCAGGATGGTGCAGGCGGAGTTCCGCGAAACTTTAACTTCCCCATTGTTTATGGAAATTACGACGTAAAGGAGGAGTTCCAAAAAGATTTTAGACTTCCTTTCAGTTTGGTTAGGTTAGCAGATTTTGAACCTGGCATGAGGGAAACGAAACCCGATGGCTCACTGAATAATGTTACCGGTGCTGCTGGAAGTGATGTCTTTAGAGGAGACAGACTGCCAAAAGAACTGGTCAACCAGTATTTCTATGGAGAGCCAGTTGGTAGGATCGTTCGACAGGTTTATTCTGATAAAAAGGAAGGAATTACCTCTATTCAAAATCAATATTTAGACATAGAATCAGAGTTTATCCAATCTACAGATCCATTTTTCAGACCAACAGATATGGCTACCGCTCCTGATGGCACCTTGTATATCGTAGACATGTACCGTGGGATTATCCAGGAAGGAAACTGGACCCAAGACGGAAGTTATTTGCGTACAAAAATTCTTCAGTACCAAATGGACGATGTCATAGAAAACGGAAGGATTTGGCGGGTAAGTTATGAAGGCATGTCTAGAGACAAAAACAAGCCTAAAATGTTTGAAGAAAGTGCTGCTGAACTTGTCAAGCACCTGGAACATCCCAACGGATGGTGGAGAGACAAAGCCCAACAACTCTTAATTCTTAGAAAAGACCAATCTGTGGCTGCTGATTTAATAAAAATGGCCAAAAGTTCTACCAATGAACTGGCTAGAATCCATGCCTTATGGACCTTAGAAGGATTGGGCTTACTTAAAAAAGACCTTGTACTGTCCTTCTTTGCAGATAAAAGTGTAAATATCAGGATTCAAGGACTACGAGCCAGCGAAACCTTGTACAAATATGGAGAGAAAAGCCTTGAGAAGTCTTACTTAGAAATGACGCTGGATGCTGAACCTTCAGTAGTCATTCAAGCGCTACAAAGTGCTTATGTATTGAAAATTACTGGTTTTGAAGAAATGCTTAAAAAAGCCAATCAGTCCAATCAAGCTAAAGGGGTTCAATTGGTTACCAAGCAGCTATTGGAAAATATAGCTGAAGCAAAAAAGCTGGCCGAAACCAAGTATTCCCAAGCTGACCTTGTGTTATATAATCAAGGGAAAACCATTTTTGACAGTTACTGTGCAACCTGTCATGGGGTAAAAGGGCTTGGAACACCTACTGGTGCTGCTGGAGGTCAATTAATTGCACCAGCATTCTCTGGTTCGCCACGAATTCAAGGTCATCCTGAGTACATCGTCAAGACACTTCTCCATGGGCTAACCGGAGCAATTGAAGGAAAGGAATACGAAGGGGTAATGATTGCCATGAATAGCAATGATGACCAATATATCGCTTCTGTAGCCTCTTATATTAGAAATGAATTCGGGAATTCAGGAAGCTTTGTAAGTCCAGAATATGTAGCAAAAATCCGTAAAGAAACCGAGAAAAAGGATGGAAATTACCAATACGATGCGTTGGTAGCTGAAGTTCCAAAAGCACTTGCCCCTCAAGACAATTGGAAGGTAACTGCGAGCAGTACTTCCTTACAAGGTGTAGGCTCTACAAGAGATCCCTCTTATGTCTTTGGTTTTAAAGGTTGGAAAACCGATGGAAACTTAAAAAATGGCAGTTGGTTTCAAATAGAATTGCCAAAGGCTGCTGCCCTTACCGAATTGGCTTTTGAATCTGGAGAAGAGATGAAATCTGGGCAATACAAAGTTATGGTGTCTTTAGATGGTAAACAATGGATTGAAGTGGCTCAGGCTAAAGGAAATCAAGGGAGCAACACCATCAATTGGGACAATAATTCAAAAGCCAAATTTCTAAAAATTGAAAGCTTAGAAGAAGGCGACAAACCCTGGAACATGCGGAAATTAAATATCTACGCCAGGTAAATAAAACAATGGTGACAAATCAGTGCTAAAAGAGCCTTGATTTGTCACCATTTATTTAAATTAAAAACGATTGTCATTTTTTTAGGGGCCGTTGAACACAGATGCTACGTCCTCAGCAGAAAGTAACTTTTTGAATCTTGGGATTTTGTCAGCATTGTTGCAGAAAAAAAGCAACAATACCCCCAAAATCGTGTCGTGCTCATTTTTTTCACCAAGTGCTGACACCCTTGTTTATGCTATTTCGCCCGCTTGGGGCTCGGATATTCGAAATAATCAAACTTCCATTAATTCAGGAGAATTTCTGTATTGAATAAAGGAGTTAGACGGAATTATGAAATAGGATTTCCGGACTTTTATCAGCCTCAAAAGATCATTATACAGGGGAAGCGTTTCCATCACATAATAGAAAACCTATTGTCTCTCTCATGTTAAAATTAAAACTTGACTTTATAGTCCGATATTTCTGCTGAAGAGACACTCCCATACTGGGCTTCCTGCATTCCTAAGTCATAGGGGGAAGGCTTCATCCATTGACTCCTAACACCTTCGACCATAAGCGTTCCTGCTGGATCAATGGTGACAAATGCATAAAGAGGATGCTGATAGGCTGCAATATGTGGTAAGTTTGGGTACTTTTCGTATTGCTCCTTTGGGAACCTATCCAAACTGCTATACTTCTCTCCCATCCATTGGTAAGACATGCTGTTGATTTCTATATAATCAATTCCATTCAGGTGGCGATGAAAATCAATGTGATTGTGACCATTAAAACAGCAAATGACTTTGTCTGCCTCAGCTTCCATTATCTCCTGAATCCGCAACCTATTTTTCACGCCCCATTGATGATGCCAAAGGCTTTGGTGAGAAAGTACAATTGTAGGTAGTTTTGTGGCAGCAAGGTCTGCTTTAAACCATTCGATCTGCTCATTGTCAATATAAGTGCGCAGGGAATCTTCTACATAAAAGTTGGCTTTGTTATAATCAATGAATTTCCCATCCTGATACAGGAAATTAGCATCCAGCGTTATAAAATGGATTCCTTTCAAGTCATAGGAATAATAAGTCTTTGGCATGCCCCAGAAATCCAGCATTTCCTGCTTTGAATTCCGGTCCATGTCATGATTGCCGAGGACATGGTATTTTGGACCTTTGAAGGTTTCCCAGATGCCCATAAACCCCTTGTTTTTATTTTCCCCCATACAGAAATCACCCAATTGTATCAGCATGTCCACCTCTCTTGAGATGGCCTTGTCTATAAATTCTTCCAGCCGTTGATCAGCATCCGGGATCAAATCTTTGTGTACATCAGCCACTAGTCCAAAACGCAATGTTTGAGCATTCTTACCATTTGCAGCATTGGCTTTAAAGGACAGAGAAGTTAAGGGCAGTGAGGCAAGCATAGTACCCGCTCCCATTTGGTTTAAAAATTTTCTACGCTTCATTCAATAAATATCAGATTCCTACAAAAGACAAACACTAGTGAAAGGTTAATACAACCGCGTTAAATAGCTCTCCTTAAGTACTGTTTCAATTTCTTCGGATGAAAAATTCTCAGAGTTTATATGATCTGCCAATACTTTGGCAATTGATGGAAGCTCCTCTTTTTCCAGCCAGGTTTCAGGTTGCCACAATTTGGATCTTAAAAAGGCTTTTGCACAATGAATAAAACATTCCTCAACTTCCACGACGATACCTACCTCAGGAAACTTGCCATTGATCTGATGTTTTTCCAGTAATTCCTTGTCACGGGTAAGCAAGGCCTTTCCATTGATTCTTAAGGTTTCCTTGAGTCCGGGAATAATGAAAATAAGGCCGATTTGAGGATTTGAGAGAATGTTTACCAATGAATCGCATCTCTTATTCCCAGGCCTTTCAGGAATGATCAGGTATCGCTCATCAAGGATGGCTACGAAACCTGCCGGATCGCCCCTTGGTGACACATCACATTTTCCCTCTTCATTAGAAGTGCTTAATAAAAGCATAGGGGATTTGGCAATGTAATCTCTGCAATGCGCATCTATAAAATTGATCGCTTTTTTCTGTACCATTTCCTTCGGGTAACCAAGGATTTCCCTCAATTCCTCGACAGTACTTATCTGATCTTTAAATTCAACCTTCATGGATTAATTGTTTACTTTTAATACAATATATGGCTTTTCTCGTGGAAGCTTCAATTGCTGTCTCCTTTAAATTCCCCTAACCTATTTAAACCTTAATGTGGTTCCTACAAAGACTTTGAGATCATTAAATTAATCAATAATCCCTAATAATTAGATACAGAAATATAGGATTGGTAACCAGGCGCCCTTTGGGGGAAGTATTTTGATATGGAATTTGAATTGCCATTGCATAATTCAGATTAAAAGTTGATTATTGCCAGCACCTCAGCTGGAACCAATTAACTTAATTTTAACTTTTAATCAGTAGAAGATGATTGGTCCATTTGAGTCAAAAAAATCAAAAGGAAATATGGGAAATGAATTGGAGGTAAAACTTGAAGAAAAAAGCATAAAACCGACTACCATGAGGTTATTGGTTTTAAGAAAATTGGTAGAGTCCAATGTAGCGGTGAGTCTTAATGACCTTGAAAGCAAGTTTGACCGGGCAGACAAAGCCACCTTGTACCGTACTCTTAAAACCTTTGAAAAGAAGAAATTAATCCACAGCATTGAAGATGGGACAGGTGCTGTAAAGTATGCTTTGTGTGAAGAAGGCTGTGCCTGTGAACCTAAAGATCAACACATCCATTTTCATTGTATAAAATGCAATGAAACTTTCTGTCTCACCCAATCTAAGATCCCTCAGGCAAACATTCCAGGTGGTTTTAAAGCTTTAAGTATAAGCATGGTTTATCAAGGGATTTGTGGCAATTGCTCCTGACAAATAAAAATAAAAAAAGCCAACTATACTTCATTTTTTAAAGCCATTCAATTTTAACTAAGTTTTTTCATTTGACTATATTAAACTTTGAATTCTTTTAGTTCTTCAATTGGATCAGATTGCCTGAAAGTTTAGGAATTTCCAAAGGAAGCAATCATAGGAGGTCAAAAAGCGATATTTCAACCCTTCTGTATAAATCAAAAAACTTAAATTTCTAATGGGACTGATTTAAAATATCACCCTCTTAAGACTAAAGTTTTAAAACTAGAACAATTATTTTTTATTTCCGGCTAAAAAAATTGAAAATTAAATCTTTAATATTGGGCTTTGTTAAACTATTTTTAATAAAGAACATTTATTATGCGTTTCAAAAATACAATTATTGGAATGCCATTTTTGGCAATTATACTTATTTCAAGCCTCAACCTATCCTGTATTTCAGATGATAATGAACCTGAAGAAGGAGTTTGTGGGGAAAATGATAATTTCCCTTATATGAAAGAAGGAAATCAATGGACTTACCAACTGGAATCATTTTTCATGGCTGATGCTGAGATGATTGTAACAATAGCTGAACCTTTGGAGCCGGGAATGTTTAAAGTATCGATTAATTCAGACCTCATCTCTGAACCAATAGAAAATATATGGTATTCCTGTGGAGATAATATTTCCCAAATGAATTCCGCTACTGATGACCCTTTAAATAATATTTTCAGGAAAAATGACCCTGCCATAGGCACCATCTGGGAAGGCAATAACAACAATGATGTTGGAAGGTATGAAGTCATTGATAAAAATGTGAATGTCACTACTGATGCAGGTTCTTTTGTTTGCGATAAAATTATTTTTCACATCGAAGATGCGATTAACGTTGATACCATTTATGAATCATCATCCTATGGAACTATCAAGTACGATGGGCTCTTTTTAAATTATGAATTATCCCAAAAGAATTTTTAGCAAATGCTATTTAATACACTTAATGGAATTGCATCAAAAAATTAGTTGGCAATTACCCCATCGATTGTTTATTGTTTACTATGAATAAAATCAACATTAGGCTTACAGGTTTCTTCCCGATAGGCTTCTCTAGAATCATGCAAGACCAATTTCCACATTATTTTATTCGTATTTCACTGTATTTAACTAAATTGGCTAACATGAACAAATTCCGAATAAACCAAAAAATGGAGATCTTAAGTAGCAAATCAATATGGGGCTTTTCCCTGCTTATCTTGTTTCTGATGATACCTGGTTTCAGTCAGGGACAAACCGAAACCCTTTCTACCCCTTCAGACAGCATTATGATTACCATCATGATGAAACATCATCAGGACAAGAATATCGAAGAGTTGACGGAGATCCGTAACAAAAATGGATTTTTTAGAGAATTTCCCTCCTCCTTCTGCTCGCGTAATCAATTGGTACGTGATGATGGGCATTGGTCAGGTGGTTACTTTAAAAATACCTGCTAGCGAGTTAAGAAATCTCAATGTTGCTGTAGAAAAAAGTGTCTGGGGAGCCTTCTCTACTGAGTTCTACCCTACCTATGACCTTCATCCGGTAATTATAGAAGCGAAGAAAAATTAAAAGAGGGTCAATGAAGTTAAACTTTATTTAAATGGTAATAAATAACTGAATATAAATGCTTTGTATTTCATTTGGCATAAATTTATTCTACAATAAAATTTAACTCAAGCCTAACTTAAACCAAAATGACCAATAGAAATTGCCTTATAACCGGAGCCAATTCAGGAATAGGATTTGAAACCGCCAAAGCCCTTTGTGCAAAAGGTTATAAAGTAATTCTTGTATGTAGGACAAAGGAAAAAGCCAACTCGGCAATGTCTAAAATAAAGCAGGAATATCCGAAAGCCAACCTAGACTATGCCATAGCTGATTTAAGTTCCCAAAAGGAAATAAGAAGCATGGCCAAAGAAGTTGCTGCCAAATACCAGGTGATTGATGTTTTGATTAACAATGCAGGAAGCTGGTATTCGGATATGGTGTTGACCGAAGATGGAATAGAGCGACAGTGGGCAATCAATCACCTCGCCCCTTTTTTATTGACCCATTTAATATTGCCTTTACTCCTACGGTCAGAAGATCCACGAATTATAACGGTCAGCTCGGATTCCCATTTTCATGGCAAAATTCATTTTGAAGATGTCAACCTGACCAATAATTACCATGGCCTGCGGGCTTATGCCCAATCTAAGTTGGCCAATGTATTGTTCACTCGAGCATTTGATCAATTAAACCCTGATAAAAAACTGAGCATCAATGCCGTTCAGCCTGGCTTGGTAAAAACAGATATAGGCTTGAAACATACCTTTTCCTTTCATGGTTTGATGTGGAAACTAAGAAGACTAACAGGAAAAACGCCTGCCGAAGGTGCGGCTACATCCATTTTCTTGGCTTCCGATGAAATGATAAAAGGCCAATCGGGACAATATTGGGACAAATGCAAGCCCAAAGCAGTTTCAAAAAAAGCAGCTTCTATAACTGATGCTGACAGGCTTTGGGCATTAAGTTGTAAGCAATGTGGAATAAGCGATTACTTTGAGAATATAAGTTAATGCGTATTGTATACGCGAAACAAGCGCTCCAATAACCGCATCTTAGTGGCAGTAGGAAAAAGACGGGACAGTTTGACTAATACCCAATTGATTTTGCCAGGAATGATTATGGTTTTGCCCTTCAATAAACATTTTAGACCTATCTCAGCCACCTCATCTGGCATCAATACTACTAATTTTGCCCGACTTCCATGGGCCTTCATACGCTCTAAGCCTTCTGCATTCGTCACAACCGGACCAGGACAGACCACCGAGACACAAACCGGGCCTCGTTTAAGCTCTTCCCTTAACGCAAGACTAAAAGCATAAACAAAGTTTTTAGATCCAGTATAGACCGCTTTGTAAGGCAAAGGCAAATTGGCTTCCATACTGCTCATGTTTAAAATATAGGCTTTGTCCTGTTTTTGGAGCAGCGGTAAAAAATAATGGCACATTCTGACCAGGACCTTGTTGTTCAAATCAATGACCTTCAGCTGTTTTTCCAAGCCTATATTTTCAAACCTACCTCCTGTTCCAATGCCTGCATTATTGATCAGTACATCGATTGTCAGGTCCATTTCTATGCAGAAATCATACAAGCGTTTAACCGCATCCTCTTCTGTCAAGTCAATGGTGAAAACAAGCACTTTTACCTCCCATGTCGCTAAAATCTCCTTTTGAACGGCTGCTAACTCTCCATCTGGCAAGGCCACCAAAACAAGGTTCATTCCCCTTGCTGCGCAAGCATTGGAAAAAGCTTTGCCTATTCCCATACTGGCTCCGGTGATCAATGTGAAATTTTCTCCATTCATAGGCTTAAGTTAAAAAAACCTGACAAATAAACCTTCTTATTCGGTTTTTCTAAATAAAAACGTTTTTAGTCTCTAAAACTTTAAATCTTTTTCAAAGTCATTGTTTACCTTTATGGTCTATGCAAAACAATGATGTTATTAGAAGTTTAAGATATACTTTTGATTTTGGGGATGACCAAATGATTAAAATTTTTGGTCTCGCTGATTTAGAAGTGACCCGTACAGAAGTTAGCGCTTGGCTCAAAAGAGATGATGATCCGGATGCTTTACCCATCAATGACTTTAAATTGGCCGTGTTTTTAAACGGGCTGATCAATTATAAAAGAGGTAAGAAAGAAGGTGCACAGCCTATTCCTGAAAGCAGACTGACCAATAATCAAATTATTCGCAAGATAAAAATTGCCTTTGAACTTCAGAATGAAGATGTTATGGAGATTTTGGCCTCTGCAGGCAGAGAAATGAGCAAGCATGAAATTAGCGCATTTTTCAGAAAGCCTGAACAAGCCCAATACAGGCTATGTAGGGACCAGGTTTTGAGAAACTTTTTGCAAGGCATGCAACTAAGGTATAGAGCTTCTCAGGAAAACAAAAAATGAGTAGGATTCAATTCAGCTCTGTTTTATCGGCAAAAGTATTTCCTTATTTAAAGGTTTGCACTTTGATGCTCTTTTTGCTGATTCATTTGCCAGTAAACGGGCAAATACTAAAGAAACCTATTCCAGATAAAACAGTTGTTTTGACTTTTGACGATGGTGTCGCCAGCCATTATTCAAATGTTGCCCCCTTATTAAAGGAGAGAGGATTTGGCGCTACCTTTTTCGTCTGTGAGTTTCCTCCTAACTTTTCGGACAGTACCAAGTACATGAACTGGCGACAAATGCAGCAGTTGGACAGAATGGGTTTTGAAGTGGCCAACCATACGCACAATCATGCTGCTGTAGGAAAGTTATCTGAAGAAGAGGTTATAAAGGAGATAAACTATATAGAAGCTAAATGTGATTCCTTAGGAATTAAACGGATGATAAGTTTTGCTTATCCGGGCTACTCAATGAGTGAGATCGTCCTAGAGGCTTTGGACAAAAAAGATTACTTATTGGCTCGGGCGGGAGGTAAAAGAACCTACAAGCCCTTAGAAGATCACCCTTATCTTATCCCAAGTTGGGCGACTGATTCAAAAAATGAAGCGGAAACGATGGAAGCCTTGGCACAGGCAAAGGATGGGCAAATTGTTGTTTTAACGATTCATGGTGTGCCTGATTTGGAACATCCTTGGGTTAACACGCCTCCAGAGATGTTCCTGAGGTACCTGGATTTTTTGAGTAAAAATGAATACCAGGTCTTGTCCTTTGAGCAATTGGCTGAGTACATCGATTTCAGAAAAGCACGTAAGCTACTCAAGGTAAACTTTGACAAACCATTAAGAAACTAGCCTCTAAAGCTCAATTTTCCATTGAGAAATTGAACATGACCTAGACTTAATATTGGTTCACTTATTGGTTAATCCTACAAATAGGCTTATTTCCCTTCCCTTTCGGTAGGTAATTGCAGGTCTGATTCATTTTTCTAATAAGAAGATTTTGGGATATTGGATTAACACTCATTCCTTGCATTAAATGCTATAAATTTATGTAATTGATAGCGAATTAGATCCTTTGTAGCGCAATGAATATATTTGGTTTTTAGAAAATTAAGCAGTAATCTTGTCTTGAAAAGGGCTTTTTTAGCAATAATGTCATTAAAAAGTCCCTTTAAAGATTTTTAATAAAAGAATTTCAATTAATCATTAAACATATAAAACAATCATGTCCAAAAAAGTAGTTACTCTAGGTGAGGTAATGCTTCGCCTTTCTACCCCTGATTTTAAGCGTTTTGTACAAACTGATACTTTTGACATAACCTATGGTGGCGGTGAAGCGAATGTGGCTGGAGCCCTTTGCAATTATGGGCTGGAAGGCACTTTCGTGACTAAGGTTCCCGACAATCCAATTGGGCAATCAGCCATCAATCACTTGCGCAGGTACGGTGTGGACACACAATATATTGCTAAAGGTGGTAAGAGACTTGGCATATACTTTCTTGAAACAGGAGCATCTATGAGAGCTTCTCAAGTAGTTTATGACAGAGCTGATGCATCCATTTCAGAGGCTGAAATTTCTGACTTTGACTTTGATAAAATATTTGAAGGTGCTGTTTGGTTTCACACTACTGGCATTACTCCAGCATTGAGTGACAAAGCAGCAGCATTGACTGAAGCAGCACTTAAAGCAGCCAAAGCAAAAGGTGTTACCACTAGTATTGACCTTAACTACCGTAAGAAATTATGGAGCAAGGAAAAAGCCAGAGAGGTGATGAGCAGACTTTGCCAGTATGTTGATGTTTGTATCGGTAACGAAGAAGATGCTGAAACAACATTGGGTTTCCACAGTAAGGAAACTGACGTGACCAAAGGTGAGTTGAACCTTGATGGATACAAAGATGTATTCAAACAAATGAAAGAAAAATTCGGATTCAAATACATTGCTTCTACCCTTAGAGAAAGCTACAGTGCTTCTGACAATGGATGGAGTGCATTGGTATATGATGGTAATGAATTTTATCATTCTAAAAAATATGACATTAGAATCGTTGACCGTGTAGGTGGTGGTGATTCATTTGCAAGTGGATTCATTTATGGCTTGATTCAGGAAATGGGTCTTGAAGGTGCTACTGAATTCGCTGTTGCAGCTTCAGCATTGAAACATACTTTCCCTGGTGACATGAACCATGCAACACTTGCAGAGGTAGAAGTACTAATGGGTGGTGATGCTAGTGGTAGAGTTCAACGATAGTAACTGCTAAACGACAAACCATGATACTTGATACATTATCCAATGCCGCAAGATACAATAGCGTGCATCCATTGTTTGAAAAAGCGTTTGCATTCATTGCTTCCAGTAATTTGGATGAAATGGAAGAAGGCAAATATGTCATCGATGGGGATAATTTAATAGCTGCTGTTTTTGAAAAAGGCGCTAAAACCCAAGCCGAATCCAATGAGAAATTTGAGTGCCATGACAAGCACATTGACATTCAAGTTTTAATCAAAGGAAAAGAAAGCATTGGATGGAAACCGAGAGAAAAGTGTACTGAAGTAAAAGGGGCATACAATCCTGAGAAGGATGTGTCTTTTTATGTGGACGAACCAGAAATGTATTTCGGTATGGAGCCAGGACAATTTGTTATCCTGTATCCTGAAGATGTACATTCGCCTATGATTGGCGAGGGTATTATTAAGAAAATGGTTGTTAAAGTTAAAATTTAACGACAAGCACAAAGTTGCTATAAATCAATAACTTATAAAAATTACCCCGGGAATTCTCCGGGGTAATTTACTTTAATCTTATCAAGATGACTAAAAACGAAACCATACTTAAGAAAATAACCGATCAGGCCATTCTTCCCCTTTATTTTGATGCGGATGAAACTGTTAGCCTTGAAGTTTTGAAAGCCCTATATGCGGCAGGTATTCGCCTGGTAGAATACACCAACAGAGGTGAAGCAGCTTTGAACAACTTCACGAAAATGGTTGCGCTAAGGAACAGCGAAATGCCTGATTTGTTGTTGGGTATTGGTACCATTAAAAATGCGCAGATGGCCACAACTTATATTGAGGCAGGAGCTGATTTTATCATTTGCCCAGGACTTGTTGAAGAAGTAGTAGAAGTTGCTGACAAGCACGACATGCTTTGGATTCCTGGATGTATGACTCCTTCTGAGATTATCAGAGCAGAGAACCTAGGCGCTAAAATGATCAAATTGTTCCCAGGTGATATGCTAGGACCCAACTTTATGGCTGGCATCAAATCTTTGTTCCCAAATCTAATCTTTATGCCAACAGGCGGCGTGTCTTTAGACAAGGACAATGTTGAGGCTTGGTTTAAAGCTGGAGTAAGTGCAGTAGGTATGGGCAGTAAATTGGTAAGTAAACAATTGCTTCAAGATAAAAACTACGCTAAAATTCAAGAAATGGCGAAAAAAGCCATCGAGGTAGTCAATGAAGTAAAAGGATAAAAAAACAATAGCGGCCAAGAAATTGGCCGCTATTTTTATGATATTTTTAATGCAATTATTGCTTTCTTGTAAAGGATATTTTTTGACGGATTGAATCAATCAAGTCTATTAAAACACTTAGATTTCGAAAGCCTATACTACTCTGTAGGTTTCATGTTTCGAATGGCACTTATTTTCCACTGTTTCCCCTTTTTATGGTAACAAAAGTGCTCCACATTTTTCGGTCAGTACCATCCTCATTTTTGATGGTGTATCTCGCATCTGCCAATGCTACATCTTCTTTCAAATAACGCACCCTTTCTACTTTCAAAACCCTATCACCAGGATTGCTGGTTGAACTAGCTGCCATGCCTTTAACAGCAGCTTTCATTCCATGCCGCCACTCCCCGCTGGACACCAACTGATCCATGTCTTCCGTAATAATGTATTTGAGCATTACTGTATCGATGCTTTCTCTTGCCTGTGCATAGCTGGCAATCAGATCAATTATGGCTTTTCCATCCTCAAAGCTTTGGGCTTTGATAGAAAAAGAAATACCTGAAAACATCAATACAGATAATACTAAGGTTTTTGCTATGTTCATAAAAGATTGAGTTTGTAATAAAAGTAAGAATTTTTGTAATATTTCCCTATCTTTTTACCACTGATTATTCAATAGTTTGACTATTGAATCCCCAAAACCCCATGAATTTACGGGTTCAACGAAACAGATGTGAAGTGTTATTGCGTTTGAAGGTTAAACAGCCATAAGAAAACCTTTCCGCTGCTAGAAAAGCTTAAGGCGCTTTTATTTTAGAGGTTTAGCTGCCTTAATTTCTTCTTGAATTTCATTTCTTTATACCATCCAATTCAATCGAAAACCCCACACGCACGTTAGTAACGATAGGCATATTAGAGTGGAAATCCTTTGAGAATTCGTTCACTTGCATATTGGAAGAAAAATTCTTTGATAAGTCTATTATGGGCATATTTGATTCTTCTTCAGTTTCGTCAGTCCTAATTTCAGCATTATCGTTTGACTCAACCTTGTCCGTTTCAGTAGTCCTAATGGATGACTCAACTTTGGGTTCTTCAAAATTGAGAAATAATTCCGGGTTAAACTTTTTAATTGATTGGATGTCAATCCTTGAAAAATAATCACTTTGTTCGTAGGGATAACGAAGGGTTTGTCCAAAAGAAGCAGTTGATAAAAAAACAATTCCAAAAATAAATACAATTCTAATCATGACTTTATATTTTAATGAAAGGTCCTATCCTATTTTTATTTACACGTCAAATTAACTATTAAGTTTGGATATATTCTTTTAACCCCATTAAAAAGGGCCACTTATGAATAAATTTAACAATAAATAACGGATGGAAGGACTCTTAAGGCACTCATCCGCCTTGTTCATCATCGTCCCCTTTATGGCTTCTTTGTCGCCAAAAGATTTCCTTCAACAAACAAATTCTCAAATCCAGAAATCACAGTCCAATTACGCTAAAACTGGAGGTTAGGCAGTAGTGACATACATTTACAGACTGTTCGGCTCTCTTGACTTTTCGTTTTTAAGTTTCGTTGTTCTCCCGTTAAATTTTCTTCATACGGCTCTTGTCGTGAGTTCGCAAAAAATGATAAAGTTGTTCAATATTGCTTCGATCTACATGGTCGACCAGTGTTAACTGAGTGTTAGGAAATGTAAGTTTCATCTTCCTGTATCTCACACGATAAAGGTTGGTTTCCTCAGTCCAAGATGTGAGATCGTTCAGGTTATAAGTTCGAGAGCTGAACAATTTTGAGACCTGGAGATGATTTTTGTTTTGTTGAATTTTTGAATAGTTTTGGAGGTTCTTGATAATTAAATATCCACAAAAAGTTGGACAGATAATCATTAAAACTTTCCATGTCCATTCTTGTTCAAGGTTCCATAGAAAATAAACCATCAAAATTGACCCTGTGAAAAACACAATGGATGCTGTTAGGATGACAAAGTATTTCATGGGGCCATTTAGAGCCTAACGAAAGAATAAAACTATTTCTTTATACCCTCCAATTGAACCCCAAATTTCACTGGTATCTTGCCAAACATAGGCATTCTGGAGGGGAAATCTTTGGAGAAATCTTTGACAGGTATATTGGAAGAAAAACCCTTTGAAGAGTCTAAAATGGATACATTTGAATCTTCCTCCAATTTATTATCACTAACATTTGACTCAAGTGCTGGAACTTTATGGCCAAGTGATGTCTCAAACTTAAGGGTGCTATAGCTTAGGTTTTCAAGTACATCCAGGTTACTTTGTATTGAATGGGGAATATGGCGGATAATTAATCCCTGTCCATAAGCTACCGATGAAGATAAAAAGATTCCAAAAACAAATACCATTTTAATCATGACTTTATATTTTAATGAAAGGTCTTATCCTATTTTTATTTACACGTCAAATTAACTATAAAATTTGGATATATTTGTATAATCCCATTAAATAGAGCTACTTATGAATAAATTTAACAATAAATAACACCCAGAAGGGCTTTTACGCCATTCATTCGCTTTGTTCATCATTGTCCCACTTTTCGCTTCTTTGCTGACAATAAACTTCATATATCAAATCGCTTCTGAAGTCCATCTGCTACCCTTTTTTCCTTATGTATCTTCTCATTTTTAAACTCCACTTTCTCCTTCCACATTTCCTTCTATTTCCTTTAGGATCATGACTTTTGGGATACTATTTGCAAAATATCAGAGGCACATTCAGGTATTTATGGTTAAATTAAACAACCAATCAACAATAACGTTGTTAAAACCATGAGACACCTACTAATTGTTCTGTCCTTATTCTCCCTTTACCTATTCGGAGAAGTAACTGCACAAACTGGCAATGACTATTCCCAAAAGGAGCCATCGAGAGATGGAATTGGTAAAGTATACATGGGAAGAGAAATTTCTCATGTCATGGGATTTCATGGCGTGGCATGGCTGGAAAGAGAAAGTCGTTCGGAGGAAGAAAACACGGAACTGACCATTGCCAATCTTCCTATTAATGAGAGCAGCAAAGTGGCAGATGTGGGGGCAGGTTCTGGTTTTTATACTTTTCGCATTGCTGCAAGGGTACCAGCAGGTAAAGTATATGCAGTAGACATTCAGCAAGAGGCCTTAAACTACATTGACAATAAAGCCGCTGAACAAAAAGCAGACAATGTAATAACAGTACTGGGAACAGAAAAAAGCCCTAACCTACCTGAAAACACCTTAGATTTGGTAATTATGGTGGATGTTTACCATGAGTTGGCATTCCCAAAAGAGATGCTTCAAAACATAAAAAAATCCCTAAAACCAACGGGTAAGTTATTGCTTATTGAATACCGTGGAGAGGATCCTAAAGTGGCCATAAAGCCGTTGCATAAAATGACCGTCAAGCAGGTAAAGAAAGAATTGGAAGCGAATGGATTCAAATTGACTACCAATGGCCAATTTTTGAACATCCAGCACTTTCTGGTTTTTGATAAAGAGGAATAATTTATTTAATATCCATTGAGATCTCACATCGCTGGTCTTTTAACAAGGTCGAAATGACCTCCTGATCCCAGGTACGTTTTAACTCTTTAAGGATCGCTCCGTATTCACTTTTGTACTTTTTCCTTTTAATCGCTTCCACAAATCGCCTGACATCCGTTCTTGTTTCTAATAATAAGGGGGGCACCGGCGTTGGTTTATCGTCCTCCCCTTTTGCCACCATGGTGAAATAACAAGTATTGGTATGTTTCACCACTGCTGTTTTAACATTTTCCGAGATCACCTTGATTCCAATAATCATAGAGCTGTTGCCTACATGATTTACGGAGGCCTTTAGAGAAACCAACTCTCCTACTTCCACTGGTTGTAAAAAATCAACCGTATCTACTGAAACGGTTACACAGTAAGCGCCACTGTGTTTGGTTGCAGCAGTGTAGGCGACCTTATCCATCATAGAAAGTAAAATACCTCCATGAATTTTGCCACCAAAATTAGCAAAAGAGGGTATCATAAGCTCGGTAATGGTAACGCGGGAAAAACTGGCTGGCCTTGCACTTAGGAATGCACTCATTAATTAAAGGGATTTGTATAGATCAATATAAGTCGTAGCGACTTTCAGACACAAATATATGTATGATTTTTATAAATAAGCTTGTATGCGGAAAATGGATTTCCTGTCGGATCTTTGGTCTTGTTGCAATTACAAGAAAATCAGACGATAGCATCAATGGGAACACTTCTCCTGAAAGCGTAGCGATTTTGTCAGCATTCTTGCAGAAATAGGCAACAATACCGCCAAAATCAAGAAGGGAATATCATTTTCTTACAAGGGCTTAAGCACTAGGCTATCAATATACCACGATTCCAAAGTCTATCCACACCCTCTACTATATCACTACATCACAAAATCACCCCATCACCAATAATCCGCCTCTACAATGGGCCTTAATTCATAGATATAATAACACAGGAAATCCCTTAGTGACGCTTTTAAAAAAACCTTCTTAGCTACCTCAGCAAGTATTTTTAGCTACCATTGGTCTAATAAACCAACCAATGATATAATTAATAAATGAAAATACCTGTCTAATCTTACTTCCTCTTTATATTGTAGCCTGTATTTAATAATATCCGCTATTACCCAAAAATTCTTCATGAACAGACATTACATTTTTCTTTTATTTTCGGTGTTTTTCCATTCCGCTGTATTTTCCCAACAGACATTTAGCCCACAAGATGGGGACAGGATTGTTTTATTGGGAAACGCACTGATTGAAAATGAACAGGAGTATGGATTCCTCGAATACCGTTTAACCAATTATTGGCCTGAAAAACACCTCACCTTTAGAAACCTGGGCTGGTCAGGCGACACCGTTTTTGGTGAGGCAAGAAGCTATTATACCAGCCCTCCTGGCCCCTATGAATTGCTTATTTCTCAAATAAAAGCCAGTAACCCTGACTGGATGATTATAGCCTATGGTAATGTTGAAGCGCAGGATGGTGCTTCTGGCTTGGCCCATTTTAAAGCAGGATTAAACCAATTGCTTGACAGTGTGGAAGCCTTGGCTGCTAAACCTGTTTTGCTTTCTACCATCCCTCAAGCAATCGCAGGATCAGAAGCGCTTTTGGCAAAGAGAAATGAAGGGTTAATTTTATACAACGAGGCCATTGCCGAAATCGCTAAAAGTAGATCGCTAGCTTTTATTGATGTTTTTAATGCATTCAATATCCCCGACCAATTAAAGCACTATCAAAATAACGGTGTTCACTTAAACGAAGAGGGGTATTTGCTTCTTGCTGAAACCATAATGGATCAAATGAAGCTTACAACTGAAATTCCTTCCTTTAGAATTGATGCTTCCACAGCCACTATCGAAAGTAATGTGACAACAGAAAACCTTACGATAATAGATAAATCCAAAGGGTTTTCATTTAACAGTACAATTCAAGCAAGTTCAACACCTGTTTCAAAAACGCAATTGAATGGTCAAACAATTACAGTAGAAGGTTTGAAGAAAGGAACTTATACATTATCCATCGGAGGCGAACTTCAGGCCGTAGGGTCAAGAAATGACTGGGAAGAAGGAATCACATTACATCCTAGTGCCTCCTCACAACAGTCTGGACAGTTGCTGAAATTGATAAGAGAAAAGGATAAAACCTACTTCCACCAATACCGGCCTCAAAACAGAACCTATATCATAGGTTTCAGGTCTTACGAACAAGGCAGACATAAGGAAGGCCTGGCGGCATTGGATGCTTTAATTCTTTGGTTGGACGATCAAATCAATCAGACCAAAAAACAACAAAGTACTCAATATTTACTGGAACGGTTGCCATAAATACTGGACCTATATCAATTGAACCATTTTACTGAAACTGTCACTAATACGATGATCTTAGAATCAATATCCTATATAAAATGCTTGCCTAAAAAGGTTATTAGGCAACAGAAATCAACCCAATTCCTCTGGAATAAAATTTCATTGGCACTTCTACTCTTAATAACAAGCATTTCGGCACATGGCCAAAATTCGCTCAGGGATATCCCCTCTCCTGACCCTCAAGACCAAATGGACAGGTTTCAGGTAGCAGAAGGATTTGAAGTCAATTTATTTGCAACAGACCCAATGGTCGTGAAACCCATTCAAATGAACTGGGATGCTCAGGGCAGGTTATGGGTGGTAAGCAGTACCATTTACCCGCACCTGAAACCGGGTGAAACTGCCAATGATAAAATCCTCGTCATAGAAGACACAGACAGGGATGGAATAGCAGACAAATCGACTGTTTTTGCTGAAGGGCTTTTCACTCCTACTGGCCTTCTCCCAGGAGACGGTGGTGTATATGTGGCCAACTCAACAGAAATCTTGCATTTAAAAGATACCAATGGAGATGGCAAAGCAGACGAAACTAAAAAGATCCTTTCTGGTTTTGGAACTGGTGACACCCACCATCTGATCCATACCTTTCGCTGGGGCCCTGATGGCTTAATGTACTTCAATCAATCCATCTACATCTACAGTCATGTAGAAACACCTTATGGTATACGCAGACTAGAAGGTGGTGGTGTTTGGCAATACAATACCAAAACACAGCAATTGGAAGTTTTTGCAAAAGGGCTCGTTAATCCCTGGGGATTGCAATTTGATAAATGGGGTAAAAGCTTCCTCACCGATGGAGCTGGTAGAGAAGGCATTAATTATGCCTTTCCTGGCGCCACATTTTTAACTGCCCCTGGAGCTGAACGCATTTTAAGTGGTTTAAATCCCGGTCAACCAAAACACAGCGGACTGGATATTATTTCAGGCGCGCACATGCCAGCGGCTTTGTCAGGAAGTCTTATCACCAATGATTTTAGGGCCAACCGGGTCAATCGATTCGTATTAGAAGAGCAAGGAAGCGGCTTTGTTTCCAAGCAAGCCGATGATTTATTGTGGACTGATCATATAGGGTTCAGACCTGTAGACATCTTAATGGGGCCTGATGGCGCGATATATATAGCAGATTGGTACAACCCTATCATTCAACATGGAGAAGTTGACTTTTTCGATGCCAGAAGGGACCAACAGCATGGTAGAATATGGCGTATAACTAAAAAGGATAGCCCTTTGGTTAAATACCCTGATTTGCAGAACAAAACCATTCCCGAATTATTAGAAGCCTTAAAATCTGAAGAAAACTGGGAAAGATTGCAGGCAAAATTAATCCTCAAGAACAAAGACGAAAAGGAAGTAAAGGATGCATTAAGCAAATGGATAGCTGCGCTTGAAACTTCAAATACCGAGTATGAGCACCATTTATTAGAGGCACTTTGGATACACCAGGCCATTGGCGATGTGAATGTACCTTTACTGCAAAAGCTTTTAACTGCTCAAAATCCGGAAGCAAGAGCAGCGGCGATTAGGGTATTGGTGCATTGGAAAGAAAACATCCCAGAAACGCAATCCTTACTGGTCACCGCGATAAAAGACAACCACGCAACGGTAAGATTAGAGGCTATTGTTGGAATCGCGAATTTCAAAACAATGGAAGCTACCGTTGCGACATTGTCAGCATTGGATCAAACAATGGATGTTAACCTGGACTTTGCCTTGTGGCATACGGTAAATAATTTAAGTCCAGTATGGCTACCTGAAGTCTTAAAGAACCCCACTTATTTTGGTGATATGGACAAAACCATATTCGCATTGAACACTGTAAGTGACCCGAAATCTACTTCTCTGCTTGCTGAATTGTACAGCAGCAATAAAGTTCCGGATAAATACCTGGAATTGGTACGTGAAAAATTGGCTAAATATGGGACAGCAGAAGATTTAACCAAAATTTACCTTCAAGTAATCAATCCTGCATTAGCTAATACCGAAAACCAGTTAGAAGACCTGGAAATACTTTACAAAGCAGCTGCAGCCAGAAAACTTGAACCACAGCATACCTCTTCTCAATTGAGAACTTTGCTAAAGGAAGCCAATGAATCTGTAGAAGTTAAAGTTTTGCAATTGGTAGGCATGTGGAAAAAAGCGGACCTATTGGATCTCCTTTTACAAAAAAATGTGACCGGTAATGAGGAGGTAAGAAAAGCAGCCATGGAGGCCATGGGCAAGCTAGACGATGAAGGAAGTCAGGAAGTATTGCTTACTATGGCTAAAACACATAAAAACGAAAGCATCCGCGTATTGGCCATCTCTCAATTGGTAAAAACGGCACCAGAAAAGGCTGCCGATGCTGCCATTGTGTTGCTTACAAAAAAGCCATCGGATACTGACACCCGAAACTTATTTGCTGCTTTCCTTTCTTCCAACAATGCCACTGAAGTGTTGGCAAACACCTTGTCCAGCACGGGAATACCATCAGAAACGGCAAAAATCGGCAGAAAGGCCATGCAAGAATTACTCCCTTTGCATAGAAGAACCAAGGATGCTGCAATAAAGCTTAAAGATGCCTTAGAAGCCTCAGGAGGGGTTTTACCTCCCGAAAAAATGCCCCAACAATTGGACAACCGTCAAATCTATGCCCTTGGACAGGAAGTAAAAACGTTGGGCGATCCGGTTATTGGTGAAGCCATTTACAGGAGACAATCAATGATGTGTCAAAACTGCCATGGAATAGGTGGTGCCGGAGGCCAATTGGGACCGGATTTAAGTTCTTTGGGTACAAGTCTCCCTGTGGACAATATTATCAAATCTATTCTTGAGCCCACAGAATCCATCAAAGAAGGTTTTGAGTTACAAAAAATAACAAAAAATGATGGCGGTATCTTAATGGGCTATTTGATCAATGATGGTGCCAGAGAGGTTGTCCTTCGAGACATGGCAGGAAATGAAAATGGTATCCCTAAATCTCAAATAAAGAGCCTGGAGAAAGTACCCGGTTCTTTAATGCCGGCAGGGATTACGGCAAGTCTTGAAAAACAAGATTTCATTAATTTGGTCAGTTACCTATCCAAACTGGGAAGCAATGGAGATTTCAGGGTTACCAATGAAAAATTGGTAAGACGATGGAAAGCTGCAACTGAATTCAAGGTGTTGCGCAAAGATGCCGGAGTGGATGGTTGGGAAAGCCTGCCTGGCAATAACTTAAGCCAAATGCCAAAAGGGCTGTACAGCAAAGTAGCTGGCGATTTACCTTTAAGTGATATCCCTACTATTACAGACAACAATGACAAAAAATTCAGTCTTGTTCAATTTGAAGTAAATATCCTAAAAGCTGGGGAGTTCAGTTTAAAATTAACTGGAGTTGATCAGGCAAAGGTCTGGGTAAGTGGAAATGAAATTTCCTTAAATAAAGGAACAGGAGCTACTAACCTTAGTGTTGGCAAACAATGGGTCAATATCGCCATTGACCGGGAAAAAGCTGATGAAGGTTCCTTAAAGGTGTTGATAATCGATGGGGAAGCCAATAGTGCCCAAAGTCAAGTGATTGTAGGGCAGTAGTTAAACCTGAGGTATGCAATAGGTCTTGTTTTGGGTGATAGAATTGGTGAAAACGACTCACTAAGATCCTATTTTACTAGCCCTAAAGGGGCGTAATATATCAGCCACGGGTGCAGCCCGTGGTTCGGTTTATGCACATTAAACGATTTTGGCGGTATTGTTGCTTTTTTTCTGCAACAATACTGACAAAATCTTAAGCTTTCCTTAGAAAGTCAACGTTTTCCTGATGGTTTCCCCCTGTTCAATCGCTATTGTAAAGGACTGAATCGCCTTGTCTTTGTGCACTCCTAGTGGTTTCGAAGTAACGCTATAATTCCCAGGGTTAAGTAGGAATTTCGTTCCTCTTAAATACGTTCGTGATCCTGCCACATTCTTTCCCGTCTGTTCTTCGACTATTGTCACTACACAATCTATATTCTCCCCTCCTATTTGCGTAAAGATTTCAAATTCTCCGGTTTTAAAATCATAAACCAAGGGTAAGGTTTTTGCCGCTTCAATTGCGATGCTATCAATCTCGGTATTCGTTTGTAGCCCTTCCATTTTCAATGCCTGAATGGCTACTTTATACAGTCCAGGATTGACTTCCACTTCCTTTTTGACCCCATAGGTCCTGGTAGTGGCAACTACTTCCCCGTTAGGATCAATAACCTTGACCATACTGTCCCAGCCCTGCCCGTTATTGGTAACCAAGACATCCAATGTACCGGCATCAAAAGTAATCGTTTGATGCCCTTTGACATTTTCAAGGCTTTCAATATCCCTGACCGTGATCCTATCTACATCACTCCCTTCCAGTGGTGCCACTTCAAAATTATAGGTACTAGGAGGTAAATAAAAATAGCCCGTATCCTGATAAGTCCTTAGCAATATGGGTTCTCTTTTACCTACTATATCATAAGCTTTGACATAAACATCCATTGGGAGGCCATTTTTGACGGCATAAACAGAGAAATTATTGGCAGGCTTGTCTACAGTAGAAGCCGTGGCCACATTCAGGATTTCACCCAGGTTTTCTGCATTTTCCGCACTAAAATAGCTCCCATCCCCTGCTTCCGCTGCACACCTCAATTGCTGTGTATCTTCAGCCTTCAAACCAAAACCAATAATATGCAACTTAAAATCAATGCCCTCATCCTTGGCTTCTTCCACTATCTCACAAATATTTCCATCACAGGACTCTATGCCATCTGTAATAAGGATAATGGTGGCTTTCTGCTTGGCCGCTCTCAATTGATCAATGACCATTGCTGCAGAATAGGCCAATGGCGTTTTGCCCAGTGGTTTAATCCCTTTGACGGCTTCTATCACCTCCTTTTTTGTTCCTGTGGCAGCATCCACCATAAATTCCACATCCTTACAATCCCCTTCCTTTCGGTGCCCATAGGCAACAAAGCCAATTTTCTGTGTTTCCGAAAGGTTTCCCACTGCACCGCTTAAAGCAGCTGCAGCTATTTCCATTTTGGTTTTCCCTTGCATCTGTCCCCACATGGAGCCACTTGCATCGTATATAAAAATAATGGGGGGCTGGTTTTCCGGGCTTTGTCCTTGAGAGTTGAAAACAATAATTAGGGTCAGGAAAAGGAAGGTTATCTTTTTCATGGGAAGACCATTTGATTTACAAATCGTGTTGGTGAAGGAAAGCCTATAACATGTACTATAAAAGGCTGCTTCGAGGTGTTGGTTGATTTAAAATAACGATTTTAATTCGTTATAACGCTATATATCCTGTACTTATGTATAAAAAAATATTTTAGCGCAATTTTAACCCTGGAGGGATTATGTGTTTATAGACAGACATCGGTTTCTTTGCTAATCGACCTTGTAGGGGTCGTATTACAAACCTGAAATCATTGACTATTAATAAATGACCTTTTATGGTCAAATTTAATCCAACCACATCAGCAGCAAAAGAAAGCTTACCTTATATTCCTAGCGCTTACTCCTCTATTTAGGAATGGCGGCAAAAACATCTTTAACGGACTTACTTAAATTTTCAGGAGTAGGCGGTGAAAACATCGTAACCAATCTTTTGCCCTCTTTATCAAATACTTTATGGGTAAGAACATCCCCGGCAGCACTCACCAAACCAGAGCTTGATGGGTTGCCATTTGGGTAATAGGTTTCCCATTTCCCAAGCAATACTCCTTCGGAAGCTGTCATCAACAACCATTTTTCATCTCCACTGATGAATAAGGTTTCTCCATGAACCAGGCCGTTTTTATAATGCACCTCATAACTAAACCTAGCCTCATTATTCTTGATGTAGTCAGGATAAATCCATAAACCATCTTTTTTACCTTTGGCATATTTGCCTTGCATTTTAATTGTACCATCATCATTGTAATGCGTACAATCACCTTGAAGCGCTCCATTGAAATAGTGCATTTCTGATTTTAAAGTGCCGGAAGTATAATAGGTTTGTAACTTTCCAACAAGCTGCTCTTTGGCATTGCGATAGCCTTTCTCATGAACTTTCCCATTGGCGTGATAAGTGCTAAAGGGGACGGATTTATGTGTAACTGTCTTTACCTTTTGTGTGACCTTGGACATCGATTTTATTTCTTGTTTAGGGATGGACTTATAAAACGTTCTCATGGCTTCTAGAAAAGTTTCGGTTTTTTCCTTACTGACCTCAACCTTGTCTACAAATTTCCCATCTTCCGTATATAAACCCCGCAAAGTGAATTGATTGTCATTGGAAATAAAGCCAACAGCCCATAAATTATCCCTATTATCGTAATACATTTCCCATATTGTATTAGGTGCGGGTTTACCTAAAAAAGCATGTATGGTGCGGATTTTATGTGTTCCTTCATATAGGATTGTCTCTCCATGAAGTTGACCGTTTTTATAATTCACAGTGAAGCGATATGGAAGACCATCTTTTGATTCAGCATAGTTATTATAGACCCATAGCCCTTCTTTTTTGCCCTGAACATATTGTCCTTCCCTATTAATTGAGCCATCCTCATTGTATTGAAGGCATTGCCCATTCAGCACACCATTGTCGTAAACGGCAGTCAAGGATATTTTCTCAGAAGGAAAAAAAATTGCTAAAGTATCCACAAATTGCTTGTCAGCATTCACAAAACCTTTTTTGTAAATATTGCCATTAGCATGGTATTCTACATAAGGGCTGGGTTTAAATACCACCCTATTGTATTTTACTTGCGCCTGGGCAAGATTGCCTATAGAAAAGTATAAAACAAGAAGGATAAGCGCGCGTAATACCATGATTCATTACCTTTTATGGCTGATAATGTTAAAGATATAAAAATGTCAATAAAAATAACCTTAACAATAGTACAATCTTAAAGACAAATTGAATACAATTGGCCGGTGCTAAAACAGCTCGGGCAAACCATAAGCCCATCAATGTATGGCTCAAAAAAAAGGGCGAATTCAACTTACTTTTGGATTAACAGTTAACCAGCAAATAAGGAACCTGCGCTACTGCCAATTACAATTTAAATCCGCTTAGGTGGACCAACTTAGTGAAGTACTCGGGATTTAAAATCAGTTTATTAAGGATTTTCTCCATGTTTTTACCCAATGCATAATCGCTGGTATAGGAGACAAAGACATCTCCTTCAGGGGCAAAATAGACCTTTGAAACATCTAAGTTGCTATCCTTGGCACCGGTTTTTAAAAGGATTTCCCACAGTTCCCCTTGTAATAAATCATTTTTATCCACCAACAAATCGACAAAATCATCGTCTGGTTGTTCCGGTAACCAAACGGTATAATTTCCGTTTATTTTGGACCTTTCCACTCTACAGAGATATACTTTACTGGTTTCCATTTCATCACAATTTTTAAAGAAGGATCGTATTTTTTTGCCTTTCTCACACTTAGCTGTAGGCCATACATTAGAAAGAAAAATTTCCCAAAGCACGTCTAATTCAAACACAGCCAACAGAACACATTGCTTAGACTAGAACTGGTCCCTGAGCTTGTCGAAGGGATTTTGAAGTTTTCCCTAAACATTTCTCAAGGTTCAACATTGCATTCAGACTAGGCTGTTCCAAACGTCAGAATTCAGTCTTAGAGGTAATTTTTAGTTTATTTTAAGGTATCCAAAAAATATTGAATTCAAGGTATCGCCTGCAAACCTATACTGAGTATACAATTCGCCTCTTTCATCAGGGCAAACAGCTATTAATTCCAAAGTGTTAAAAATGCTATCATTACTTGAAGTGAAATATTTTTCAAAGACTTCTTTTTTACCCATTCCAATTTGTAAACCGTTTTCAAGTTTAACTTTTGGCGTATTGAAGTAACTGCTATCTTCTATATAGTATTCTGAGTAGTTATCATCATGCGTGTAAGAAAACAAAGTTAGTTCAGAAGTACTGTTTGATAGCTTTGTCCTATCGTGTAGTTCATCCTTTATTTCAATTTTATAAGTTGTATCAGTAAAGTTTGGGCAATATTTTTGAATATCGTGTTTTTCATTTCCTCCAAAAGGGTATGCTAAATCATCAAAACAACAAAGGCTTAAAATACCGTTATTGTAGCCTATGAAATAGTCTCCAAATTTTTCTTTTAGTCCCTTGTCAATATTGATTAAGTCTGATTTGATTTCTTGTGGTTCTTTAAGCATGAAACTATCTATCTTGAGTCCTTCTGGATTAGGAACAAGTTCTCGGCTTTCATCATAGTTCTTTTCCTTTGAATTGTTATTTGAACAACTCAAAAGAAGTCCTAATAATACCGAGCTTATAAATATTGCTTTTAGTTTCATAATATTAATTACACCTAAATGTCTCGTATTAGATTACTAGCGGATTTTTGAGCAGCAACTTTCAGGTTAAACACAGTCCTTTTAGATGTTTACTTTGTTTCGGTTGAGCGATTAAATGGTTATTATTTTTTCAAATTGATGAAACCAGTTTTTATCTGTTTCTTCTTATCAACTCTTCTTCTGTAATATAACCGTCATTGTTTTTATCTCGTTGATCAAAGTTTTCTTTCAATTTACCTTTGGCTTCTGATTTAGCGATTTTCCCATCTTTGTTAACATCCATATTCGTCAGCATTTTCTTGAAGGAAGGGGCTGCAGTTTTTAAACCCTGACTATTATCTCTTTGTCGATTTTGCGGTGCATGCTCGGTTGTTTGAACGGACTCCTCCGGGATAGTCTCAGTATTTTCTGTGTGGTTGATATCTCTAACGGATCTTACATAATTATAAACATACCTAACATCACCTTGTGGTCCAAAATACTGAGGATAATCCTGTTTGTTTCCACTTTTTGGGTCGCTTCTTTGGGCGCCAGCACCATGAACATCCATCAATCTACCATTCATTTGTCCTTGTGCTTCCCCGAAGGCAACATAAACAGCATGTGCAGAGGGGTTTTGTCCATCTAAGTGTGTTGTGCTCGTCCAGTAAAAAGGATACTGTCCAGGGTTTCCATCCGGATCTTTGATTTGAGTTGCTTCAAAAACAGGATTTATTGCCGCTGAATGGGTTGTTTGTGGAGAGCGAGTATAATCCACGATACTCTGTAGTTCTTTTGCATTGGGCAAACGCCAATCTGAATGTGACCCTAGCTCAATGTTTTCGGCGTAGCGTAGGGCTTCTTCCCAGTCTTTACCCATACCATCATCCGTTTTTTGCCACATTAATCCAGTCGCGTAATCACTCACCGTTCCATCACCATTGTCTATAAAATTATTCTTGCCATAATCTGTGTTTCCACGTACTAAACGGAAATACATTTTGTTGTCAGCACCTGTTTTTGGATTGTATTTCGGATAGCCTTTAATCCGGCCATCTACAAAATTAACTCCGAATATGGTTGCATCAGTTCTCATGGTTTTTCCAACATATACTGTTGATGACCAGGTTTGTGCATCAATTTCCCGTTCTCCTATTTTACTGCCACCAAGCGGTTGATTAAAGTAATCTGTATCAATAAACATTTCTATGGCAGTAGCTCCTTTTACTTTTCCGGTGAACTGTATCAGCGAATAAAGCTCTTTAATTGTAGGTACTCTCCAGTCAGAATAGCTCCCTAACTTAGCATTTTTTGCTTTTTGAGTGGCTTCTTCCAGCGTCAATTTTGTACCCATATCCTGTTCCCACATTAAGCCCGTGACATTATCTGATATTGTGCCGTCGCCATTGTCTGTGTATAAGGGCTGATTACCAGTATAGTTGTCATCTTGTCCGTAAAAAGAGTCTCCCGCAGATGGCCTGGAAATTTCTTCCGTATCTGAATAAAAACCTTGTACGTTTGTATCGACAATGGGGTAATTGTCCTTCAAACTTGAATGCTTGCTTGTAGTACTATTTTGTTTGAGCGGTAAAGACATTAAGTCTTCTCCATATATAATTGTGCCTGAATAATTTTTGCGTATTTCGACAGTTGTAGCTTCTTGATCAACATATGTAAAATTGAAATGTGACAAGACTAAATTTTTTACATTGGCTTCTTTCGCCATTTGAGAACTTTCTGCTAGATTAACGTGCGCTTTTTCCCTGCTTTTAGTGCTTTTTCTATTGTTATTACTTTTTGCAGCATTTCTTTGCTCTCCTAACTCAATAGCCCCACCAGCATCCATTATTAAATAATCGGCATTGTTAGCCAAAATAGGTAAAGATTCAGAATAGGTTAAGTCTCCAGAAATTACGATAGATTCTTTTCCTGCATCAAAACGATAGGCAAAGGTTGCAATAGCATGGTTTACAGCTGTGTAGGTGATTTTTATATCTCCAATATAGAATGGGGTGTTTCCGGTCAAGTCTTTAGCGGTGAAGTTCGTTTTAACATCGCTTATACTTCTTCCTGATTTTGAGAGTCGATAGGCTATATCTTCTTCATAAATGCTCAGGATATTATCTACCATTGTAGCAGTAGGTTTGGGTCCGGCAACAATTATGCTGTTTCCCCCAAGAAGCGACTGTATAAAAATAGGGGTAAACTCCTCATTATGGTCTAAATGATGATGTGTAAAAAGGAAGCCGTCAATGGCCTTAATTTTAGTGTTGTTTTTGTTCAAATTGGCCTGAGTCCCATTCCCCATATCCACCAAAATTTGAGTGTTTTTGTAGGCTATTAGTACCGAAGGTCCCGAACGTTCTGTGTTAAATTTAGGTGAGCCAGAGCCAATTATTGTAGCGGATAAATGCTTGTTATTTTCTTGGGCAAAAAGTTGTGAGCCAAGGCAAGTTATTATTAAAACCAAGTATTTTATCATTTGAAATCTTTTGCTTTTTAGACAGCTGTTTTTCAAAATGGTTTAATTTGGACAGGGAAAAAAATCAGAAAGCAAAACAATGAGCTCCAGCTAGCTTAATGGGACAGGTATGTCCGAAAGGTAAAACCAGCCTCATATTCCCTCCCAAATCCTTTACCTAATGAATAATAGCTACTGAAACAAAGAACCCTAGGCCATAGAACAACTTAAAATAAGTAACTTTTTCATTCTCCCAACGCAAAAAAATAAAAGGAGAAAACCATTCCCCATAGTAACCCTAATTACCAACATCACTTCAATGTTTCATTGAAGTCTACCCTGAACTTTCTCAGGGTTCAACATTGCATTCAGACTAGGCTGTTCCAGCCGTCAGAATGCTTAGTTATTGTACACCGTTTTTTATTTGTTCAATAATTTATTCATTTGTTCAATAGAGTTGGTGTAGTCTGATATTTTCTGTCCTTGTCCAATATGAATGGGACTTGTATTCAGTCGGTTCGTCAAATCTTTGACTGGCATATTTTCTAAATTACCAAACTCCTCTTTCCACCAGTCAAGAGATCTTAGACTATGATTTTGAAAACCGGTAGTACTTCTGTCATTGTCAGTAGGAAGGAAGTCTAGTCCACCAATAATTGAGTCAAGGTTTTTAAACTCAGTTATTATTCCGTCATAAATTAGTTGAGAGTAAAGAGTATCTTTAAAAACTTGGTCAATATTGGTTAATTCTGAGGATTTAATATTTGTTAGAATTACATTGTACTTGGTAAGTCCGTTTGTAATTAACCAGCATTTTTTTCTTTCAACATAGAAAACTGTGGCGTTCCATTTTCCAAGAATTCCGGATTCAGTTTTTTTGTCGGCCGTGATTAGTTTCTTGACCAACTTTTCCAACTTTTTGCTTGTATGTATTTTCGTTTTTCTCAAAATGGTGTAGTAGAGTAGAGCCTGATAGCCTACTTTATTTAATTACCTATAAAGATAATAATAAGCAGTAAACTATCAGCGCCCCCTTCATCAAACCGTACGTGAACTTTTCGCTCATACGGCTTACCGATAGAGTTCTTTACCTGCTTTTTACATGAATCTACCCAGCACGTGTATAAACCATTGACTAAATGAATCACATCTGCTTTCTTTTCATATTTGAACAAACGTATAGCGACATTTAGAATCAATTACTTATTAATTCAGCTGAGAAGGTCTAAGCCAGTACTGAAAGTATCCATTCTATATTCCCTTCTCTAAAGTAGATCCCCTTCCCTATTTATGCTTTTGTTCACACTACAATCGTAACTACTATGGGTTCACGCTTACGCATTACGGCTTGGTCATTTGAGCATAACGAGCTTCAGCGAAACCCTCACGAGTTTAACTGTCGGAAGCTCTTCTAAATAAACAGCAAATTATTTAGATAGAATTTAGACCTACTGGATTACCACAGCTTCGTGGTACACCAACGTTCCCGCTATGAAACGTGTCCCGAAGGGCAATTTTTTATAGCCATTGTTAAACGAATCCTGCTAAGGCAGGAAGCCGGCAGTTATTGCCGTTTCTTCCTACATTAGACTTATCGTTAATATTCAACATTTTAAGCTATGAGAAAACCATCCCCATAGTAAACTCAATTACCAAGTGTAGTGGGGGCCTTGAGCCTTTTGAAGGGGTCCGCCCGTTAGCGGGCTTTGTCTAGTCTAGCAAGTACTTTTATCTAGCCTATCTGTAACTAACGACCAAGAATTTGGCTTCAGTATCTCCAATGTTTTCCAAAGCATGTTTACAAGCCTCATGCCAATGAATATCACCCGAATTAAATTCTTTATCGAGTTTATCTGCCTTATCGGATTCGTATTTTAAGTTATAATCATTCAGTGAATAAATAATACGGTTTATTCCCGAATGCATTGGAATACTTTTTCCTACGGGTAAATTTACCTGTGTAATCTTAAAATCTTCATTTTCGAATAAAGCCTCGGAGAAGTCAGGTGATACTGAAGTTACATCGTTTTCAACTGTATTCTCTCCGCATTCTGGCAAATCTGTGCTTTTTTTGGTGAATACTAACCATTCGGCCAGTGTGGTTCCACTATTCTTTGCGGCATGGGTTCCCGCCTCATGAAAATGAACATCTCCCTTTTTCCAAGCTTTAGTACCCAATTTTTTACCTTGCTCTTCCCAATCAATTGAATAATCAGTTAATGCATAAATCACTCGTGTTAATCCATCATGTGTTGGTTGGGATTCTCCGGAAGCCAAACTGACTTTCGATACTTTAGCATATTCATTTTCGAATAGAACAGTAGGATTAACAGTTTTAACAGCAAGTTCTTCTGGGAGTTTGTCTTTATTGATGTCTTTTTTCTTATTGTTTTTACACGAAATAAAAGCTGATGTAAAAGCTATTATAGCAAATACGAATAAAAATTGTTTTGAACGTTTCATGATATTTAAATTTTAGATTTAATAATATTGTGTTTTCTGTATCAGAATACTATAGTTAATCTCTTCAAATACGAAATGTAAATTTTAATAGAAGTTTGATTATTAACAATGATCTCTATCAGGATTTGACTTACTAGTAAATCTTTAATTGTTTGTCTCTTATTAGGTCGAGAGCTTATGTATTGACTACAATAATAGTATATACATGATTAGCTTAGGAGTTGTGTATATATATACTATGCACTTAACTCTTTCTGCTTATTTTATATTTTAAATTAAGTGTTTCAGGCAAGGAACTTAGTGGCTACCCTAAAGTTTTAATGGAAATTGTAAAAATAGACTGATGAGCTCTAAAAGCAAGTATTTTGATAGCCAGAAAAGCAATATATCTAGAAGAATTGATTGATCCAGGTTAGCTATTCCAGGGTGCTTTTGCTGAGGCTTTTTAATCTTGATTAAATCCAGTTACATTTTCAAATCACCCAAGGCTTAAAAAACAATCAGGGAAAACAACCCCTATAATACCCACAATTACCCCCAAATTGGATCCTTCGACAGGTTCAGGGTCCAGTTTGGTGACTTTTACAGTTGTGAGGAGGTTTAATTATTACTGGGCCTTATTTTCTTCCTAATTGGCTATTTACA
Source organism: Cyclobacterium qasimii M12-11B (assembly GCF_000427295.1). Lineage (GTDB taxonomy): Bacteria > Bacteroidota > Bacteroidia > Cytophagales > Cyclobacteriaceae > Cyclobacterium > Cyclobacterium qasimii. The sequence goes on from NZ_ATNM01000109.1 coordinate 124,304, forward strand.
ACACCTTTAATCTCTCTAATTAAACCAATTCGGGTAGCTTTAAAAGTTGGCCTGTAAGCCAAAATTGACCTTGTATCAGTCCCCCAACCTGTGGATCAGTGGAAAAGAGTTCTAAATCTGCTACCACATCAATTTCACCTCCCAAAGTATCCACAAGCATCCACTGAAATTCCTGACCGGTTAAATCATTTCTTTTCTTATCTGATTCTTTAATTGTTCCGGAAATTAAGCCTGCTGCTACTGCTAAACTAAGGTCAAGGTTTGCATTAGAACTGAATAATCCACTCGGCACAAAGGATTGAGCTGCCCATTTCTGTTCACCTTCCTGCCCCTGTTCAAATGCTTTTTCATTTTCATAGTAATCAATGTCTTGAGCAAATGCTGACAGTTGTATTTCAATGCTTTGTGGAAACTTTATACTTCCCAATGATTTATGGTTTGGAACATCAAAAACAAATGGATAAGCCCCACTTTCAGGATTGCCTGGTTCAGTTGGATCAGCCCATGAATGAAATGCCCCATCTAAGGCACTTATTTCCCTATCAATATTAGCTATCAAGCAAACGGTTCTTTTACTAATCCCTTTATAATAAGGGTTTACCCCAATCAATTCGTGCTTCGTATTACTTTGAATCCAAAGTTCAGCTCCAGAAGGATCTGAATACTGAAAATAAGTACCTTTATCAGTTTTGATCGAGCTAGCTTTTGCATAAGCTTTCTTAGCCAATATGTAAAATTCCTCTTCACTATCAATGTCAAATCCTATAGCTGATAAATTACTCATTCTTTCTCTTTTTAAATGCCCCGTTAAATTAAGTATTTCGAACAAGTAACCCATTGGAGACCATTAAATTTTAATGGAAACTGATAAATCTAGACTGCAACGCGCTATAAGCATATGCTGCAGCGGCCTTCTTAAAATCAGTTACATTTCCCAAATGCTCGACGCTTAAAAAAAACCCAAAAACCAGCCCCATCATTGGACCCTGAGCTTGTCGAGGGGCCAGGGTCCACTTATTGGCTTGTCCAGTTGTAAGAATATTTGGAGATTTTAGGGCGTATTTCTTTATTCTTTTTCCATTTGTGAACCTATAAAAGGTATTCTCGGTGCTAAAAAATATCCTGTCAAACTCGCAAAGAATATTGGGGTTAAATGTCCAAATCCTGTCAGAGTAGCAAGTAGAATTGTTGTACTCATTGGCGTTCGCGTTACACAAGCATTAATTGCCGCCATACAGCTGACTATCGCTAATGTCAAATTTATTGTCGGGAATAGTTGATGGATAATTAGTCCTAGTGTTGCTCCAACGAAAAACAGCGGAATAATAAAACCACCTCTCCAACCCGATGTTACGCTTATGGAAATGGCTATGATTTTAAAAACCAAAATGGAAAACAAAAGCGTAATTGAAAAATTCCCTGACAATAGTTCGTTAATCTCGTGATGTCCGAAGTATCGGGTTAATGGAAAATAAAACGCAATAATACCTAATAAAACTCCTCCAATCAGTGTTTTCACATAAATAGGTATTGGTTTTTTCTCGAAAATTGTTTTGAAAAATTTGGTGCAAAAAATAAAAACCCAGCCAAAAGCAGCTCCAATTATAGCGAACAGAATCGCATAAGCAAAATCGAAAATACCTGAATATTCATAAGATGATAAGTCCCATATTGGGCCAAGTCCCAAATGAATGATTAATGCAAATACCAAATAACTAAAGCAGCTTGCGACAAATGCGGGAATAATGGCTTTGTAATACTCAACTGCATGTTTGTGGTGCAAAATTTCTAATGAAAAGAGACTACCACCTAAAGGAGCACCAAATAAAGCTGTGAAACCTGAAGCCATTCCTGCGATACTTGATGACCGTAATTCTTCTCCTTTTAACCGAAGCAATTTTCCTATCCAAGTTCCCGTTGAACCTGTAACTTGTACTAAAGGTGCTTCGGGTCCGAGACTACCACCTGACGCAATACATAGCAATGAAGAGAGAATCATTGACGGGTTATTTTTAGGGTCAAGTCTTCCTTTATTAAATCGAATGTTATTTACAATCAAATTTATTTCTCCTGGGTCTCCAATGAAATGAATTACCAAACCTGCTAATAGTCCGCAAATGGCCATTACAGGAATTACTTGCCAACCATTGAAAAAGGATAATTGATGGGTTAGCAATCCGAGTCCAATCCAATAAACGCCTGCTATTACCCCTCCTATTAATCCAAGTAAAGCCCATAACAAAAAAGTCCGACTGAAAACGAAGGGGTTGAATCGGACAGGTTGATCTAAAATATTTAAGTAGGTAACTAATTTTCTTCTTCGTTTTAATTTCACTGCTTCGCTTCTGTTTAATATGATAGTGTAGTGACTGATCCCTACCCCCTATTAATTCTTATAAAAGTAATAATAATAAGTAAACTATCAGTCCTCCTTCATCAAACCGTATCCTGGTAAATAAAGGATTACTGACAAGGAATCCAGTGGAGATTCTGAAATTTTAATGAAATATGTTATTAATGGTCTGCAAGTCTCTATCAGTGTGTGCTGCGGTGGGGCGATAAGAAATGAAGGGGTTTACGAGGAGAAGCATTGAATTGTTTGGAATTTTCTTTGCCCCCTTTATTTACTCAACTGTGCTTTCGTTAATTTTAATCCTGAAGGTATTATAGGTCTATAGAACACATTTTGGTTTTAATATTGTTCGACCCTGTTAGGGTCGCATTCCTAAACATGAATCATCGCCTAAAAACATATTACCCTGCTAGGGTCAACATTCAAATAACGAATTACCCTTAACAGAGCACAATCCATCCTTTACAGCTGCTTTATGGTTTAGGTAAACCTCTAAAAAAAGAAAGGCCTGGTGGGATACCAGACCTTTCGGGGTTAGTTGATTATTTTAAAAAGTGGATTGTAATTACTTTCTATCTATTGATAATTAACCTTAACTGATCAACTATACCATCTCTACCAAGCAACCTCACCATATAAACACCTTGTTCCAGTCTGCTCAATGGTAATGTGTAAGTATTTACACTGTTGTTTCTGGCATTGAAAGTCAACACTAGTCTTCCCTCCATGTCGTAAACGTTGATCCAATCCAAGGATACTTCTCCTGGAATAACGATAAACGCTTCATTTTGAGCTGGATTTGGGTAGATAATTGCCTCAGATAAAGTTGATTTTTGCTGCTCCTCGGTTGAAACCTCTGCTGTACCTTCTGGTAAAGCATCTTCTTCAAATAGGATTCTTGCATTTGAGCCATCTCCACCATTAATGGAGTCTACTCTTTCCAGGATTATACCTGAGACACTTGCATTGTTTGCTGATGCTACGAAACCAAGGTTGATTTCCCCATCTGTGATCACAATGTCCTCGAAAACAAGTTCTGTTGGCTCATAATTGCTTTCTACAAACAAATCAAAGTCATCTCTAACCGTAACACCTTCAATCAGGATATCAAAGACCCTTTGTCCAGGCTGACCAGCAGGTCCACCATTTCCAAACCATAATTCATTGTGGAAAGTCCTTACCCTATAGGTACCATTGTCTACCGAAATACCATAGGTCAAGTTTTTATCATACCTGTCCGTCTGGTAGAGTTCAACGGTACTTGCTGACGTGTTTCTATAGGTTTTGGTGCTATTGAAAATGGTTGGGAAAGCTTTGTCTCCTAAGAATAGTTTGCCTTGATAAGAGGTATTCACATCTGATCCGGCATTCAATGTCATAGACCAAACAGGAGCTTCCTCCCAGATAGTAATATCCAGGGTATCTGAATCCATTACAGCAACACTGTCCATCACAGTCAAAATCACAGAATAGTTACCCGCTGTATCGTACAGATGCGATGGGTTAATCAATGCGCTTGACTCGCCATCACCAAAGTTCCAATTGTAGATCAAGTCCCCTGAACCTGTAGAGGCAGAAGCATCAAAAGTGATTTCAAAAGGTGCTGCACCTTCGACAGCAGATGAATTAATAATTGCTGATGGTGGCAAAGTAACCGAAGTCATTGACTCTATTTTAAAGCCAACGATAGTTGCGTTGTTTTTCGTTGCTACTAAGCCAATGTTTAACTCCCCATCCCTTACTTCAATGTTTTCAAAAGTCAACTCAGTCGGCACATTGCCAAACTCCGCGAACAAATCAAACCCATTTTTAACGACTTCACCTTCAATCATTATATTGTACACTCGCTGACCTACTTCCGAAGCTGGGCCTGATTTACCAAACCATAATTCATTGTGATAGGTTGTTATGGTATAAACGCCATTCTCTACTGGTGTAGTGATCGTGAAGTTCTTACCTGATCTTTCTGTTAAAAACATTGTTGGATCACCTGCCCCAAAATTACTCCAGGTAGATGCGTTTGCGAAAGTAACTCCAGAAGAAGATTCCCCTTCGAAATCAGTACCCATGTAGCTTGTTGGGGTGTCCGTACCAGCATTAACATTCAGAGAATAAGCAGGTACTGGAATATAATCACCCACTATTATTTCAATCTCATCTGTATCCATGTTCCCGTTTTCGTCTGTTACATTCAGACTTACCAAATAGGTACCATTTTCATTAAAGGTATACTCTGGCTGCGCCTCTGTAGAAGTAGAGTCATTTCCAAAGTTCCACTCATAAGTCAATAGGCTACTGCCAGTAGAATTTCCGGCGTCAAACGTTACAGCCAAAGGAGCTGGACCATTTACCGTATTGGCTTCTGCTAAAGCTTCAGGATAAACGATTAGTCCATTCTGAGCAATTATGGAGAATCCAGACATGTTGGCTTTATTAACTGTAGCTACCAACTGAATGTCCAGGGTATCATCTGCTACTGTTATATTTTCATGTATCAACTCCATTGGTTCGTAACCATTTTCGATAAATAAATCAAAATTAGCTTTTACAAGTTCTCCTTCGATATAAATATCATACACCCTTTGGTTGGCCCGACCTTCACGTCCATTTTTACCAAACCACAGTTCATTGTGGTACGTTTTCACAGTAAAGACACCGTTCTGAACAGGAACTGAATAGCTAAAGTTATTGCCAAATCGTTCTGTTAAGTACAATGGAGGATTTGGTAAGGAGTTGTTACTATAGGCATTTGAACCTGAATAGATCACCCCTGCATTGTCTTCTCCGATAAATGATTTACCATCATTCTCTACAGTCACCTGGCTACCAGCGTTGATATTTAACTCAAACTCTGAAGCAGGAATAGCATTAACGGTCACAGAATCTATGGCTGTATTTCCAAACAAACTTGATACGGTCAGCTTGACATTGTATTCACCAAACTCCTCAAATATATGTGTTGGATTTTGGTCAGTAGAAGTGTTTCCATCACCAAAGTCCCAGGCAAAAGTAAAGTCTTGAGGCCTTGATATTTCATTGGTAAATGCTACTTCTAATGGTACTATACCTCCTACAGTAGATGAAGTGATATTGGCTATCGGTACAGCTCCAATTTCCCCTTGGTTTACTATAGAGATTCCGGAAATACTCGCATTGTTCACCTTTGCAATTAGATTGAGGCTTAATTTTCCATCGGTTACCTGGATGTCCTCAAAAACCAAAGCAATTGGCTGATTGTTGTTTTCAATGAACAAATCAAAATTAGGTTGGACAACATCCCCTTCAAGTAGGATATCGTAAACACGCCTTCCTGCCTCATTAGGCCCTCCATTTGGTAAACCAAACCAAGTTTCTGTATGATGCGTGGTGACAGTGTAAACCCCATTAGGCACTTCTATCTCGTAGGCAATATTTGAAGCATACCTTTCAGATTTGTACATTTCATTTCCTACAACGTTTCCATTTCTATAAACCGAACCTCCATTGTGAATTGAGGCAAGATTAACATCTCCTATATAAGAATTTCCTTCAAACTCAACATTTGTTCCCGATCCAGTATTGTAATACAAGAAGACCTCTTCAAAATTACCATCCGCAATAATTGGTATGGTAATCTCCTCATCATTTTTTGTAGTAATTACCAGATTGGCAGCACCTGTAAGACTTTCACCGACAAAATCAAGCGTTAAGTTATAAGATTCGCCCGCTCTCAATAGTACCTCGCTAACCAATTCACCGGATATGATTTCAAAATCTTCAACATCTTCACCTGTAATGACTACAGATTTGATCCAAAGTCCTGTTTTACCGTTTTCAAGCGCTATACTTACTTCCTTAGGCTCTCCCTTTTTAACAAGAATAGATTCCGGTAAAATCAATTCACTTTCTACCAAAGGTGTGGTATTAGGTTCATCAAAACCGAAGTATTCCATGTTGCCAATATTTCCGCCTCCTTTACGAGGAGAACCAGCAACAACATACAATCCTTTTCCAGAAACAATACCTTGTGTACCATGACGCCCGATATTCAGGGTATCTAGTACTTTCCATTCCTGGGTCAATGGATCAAACATCTCCACATTAGGTAGCGCAAGAGGATTTGTAGCAACCTCTCCACCAGCTACAATCAACTTACCAAGATAATTATTCACTACCGCGGCAGCTCTTGGCGTTGGTAAATCCAAACTGTCAGGTAAAGTACTCCATGTTTGTGAATTGAAATCATAAACATCAACTTCTGACAATACTGGAGCAAAAGTTCCTTCCGGTCCTCCGGATTGTCTACCGGAAACAGCGTATAATTTGTTGCCTATAGTTGCAGCAAAGAAATGGTCTCTGGCGCGAGGAGCATCACCTAATATTGTCCATTCGCCTGTTTCAGGATCGTACATGTCAAAATAATTAACATAACCGCCATCATGGCCATCTGTATTTCCACCCACTACGTAGAATTTACCTCTGTACTCTACCAAACCAGCTGATCCTCTTCTCCTATTTTCAGGAATTTCAGGCCCCTCAATCCAGATTTCGTTCACTGGATCAAACATCCAAATATTTGATGCCGGAGTTTCATTTGGAAAATCATTGGTATCAAAAGCACCAATTACCCAAATTAAACCCTGATAAGTAACTGCCTGGAAATGATTAAAGCTATAAGGATTGATTTCTGTCAAAGACCTCCATGAATCATTGCCTATATCATAAATATCAATGGTAGTTGAACTTTCTCTGCCTCCCATAAGGTAAAACTCATGACCTGCCTGTACAAAACTACCTTCATGCCTAGGGTGGTAGGAACGGTTTTCATTTTTAAAATTCCATTCCTGACTCGTTAATTGTGGACTAATGGTCCAATTAAAGTTAAATGAGGCAGCATCTGAATGAATTTCATCTTCATCATCGATGGTAACGGTAATTCTATATGGGCTATTGGCCAATGCGCCTTCTTCGATTGTTCCGTAAATGGTACCATTGGTAGGTTCCACATATATTCCCGGAGGCAATCCTACTGCAGCATAACTTAAGTTACCATTTCCACCGGAAGCCTGAACAAACATACTTCCATCTGTTTCATGACCAACAAAATTTATTTGATCTTCAACTTTAGTATAAGTAATTGGCGTTTGAATTGGCTTACCAAGGATTTCTATTCCATTGAAAAGTGGATTCTCTTTTGTTTTTCGAAAAAGATATTCAACTCCCCATCAGTGACTGTCACAAGGTATTGCTCCATACCACCTACTTGATGGCCAAAACGCTCTATAAGATCAATGGATGTTTCTACAACTTCTCCTTCGATTTGAATGCCATAGTAACGTTTTCCAAGTGCAGAGGTACCTATATACCCATTCCCTAAATAAAGATTTACCGCATATTGTCCATCAGGAAGTGGAATTTTGTATTCCATGGTAGCATCAGTAGTATACCGTTCTTTATTAAAGATCGAAACATATTCGGCATCTGTAATATAACTAGGTATGGAAGCGTGTCTGTTTTCAATAGGGAAAACATTACTACCACTTTTACTATTTGTAGCTTCAAAAGCCTCTGTATATGCAGGTCCCTGAACATAATTGGCCATCCATGATGGTAAACCACCTGTTGAACTTATCTCCGTTCCACCACCACTAATTCTTAAAAGTATGGTGAAATCCTGCTCTACCATCACTTCAAAAGTTTGCTCGATATAATAGCCATTTTGATCCGTCGCTCTTACCGTTATATCCGAAGTAACTTCGTCATTTGGAATATCTACTGTTAATATTTTATCATTGATAGTAGCTCCAACTACAGGGTTCGTGTTTTCCGTAACCGAGAACGTCAAATTATTTTCTCCATTATTGTCGCCAAAGTATTCCGTAAGGTCTACTGTAACGTCATCGTCTCCCAACAATCGGCTGATGTCTTTCAAGCTACGGATGTCATATGGTTTTTCTCCAATGACACTGATAAAATTCCACACCCCAATAAAACTCTTGGTGGTATCATTGCTGGTACCATAAATACCCACTGCCAATGGTTGATTGATATCTTGTATGGAAGTTAGTACTGCTCCAGCTGCTTGAATGGTGCCAAGTGGCACCAATGCCTGGTTACTGTACTTATAAAAAGGTTTAACTGTTCCGTTTACAGGATCTACATCGAAAGACAGTTCTATTAGCGTGTTTGAACTTGGTCGCTCATTTACAGGTATTGGAAGAAACAAAGGATTTGGGTCTTCCACATCGTTAATTTCCTGGGATGCAAGTACTCCTGCATCATTAAACACAAGCTTGATGAAATTACTTTGAGTACCATCCCCAATCTGAATTCCAACTTCACCGGTTCCATCAAAATCATACAATTGGCCAGGAGAGGATAAACCTATTATTCCTGAAGAAATGACATAGTTCCCTATTTCATTACCAACATTTACACCTAACTGAAAGCCTTTTTCCTGGTTGTTTGACAATCCATTGGCGGTTCCGCCTGTCATGGATACCTGAATGGCACCAGCAGTACCTCCATAAATATCAGGTGGTCCAGGACTGTCATTCCCTTTGTCCAGCCAATCCAGCCAGTTGGGATTACTATCCCCATTGTTCATGAGTCCGGTTAGACCTAAACCTAGATAACCAAATTCATCTCCTGAAGCATCAGATTGATTGGTAAACAACTGGTTTTCCAATGGTAAATTAATTGGATAACCGACTTGGAAAGCATCCAAAGAATCTAGAATGCCATCACCATCATCATCCTCATCATTGAGGTTAGATATTAAATCCTTGTCATAATCATTTGGTGCTGAACCACCAGAACAATAGTCTGTGCCATTGTCAAGTTCATCCTGATTGGTATATCCATCATGATCATAATCAGCTAAAGGATCAAATTCCGGATCATCTACTGCTATGCAAAATATATCATCAGCAGGTGTCAAGACCATTATCCTGTTGTCAAAGGTAGCCGCCCAGATCGTTCCCGGGAATGAGGACACGTCCCCATTGGTAGTGATACCTAAAGCATTTCCACCATTCAGGTTCCATTTGTTAAATTCAGCTTCTTTTAATGTTCCGTTCTCATTAAGGTGAATTAAATGCAAAATACCTCCATTCTTACCGACAATTAAAGATCCTTTAATTGCTCCTTCAAAGTTACTTGCAGTATATTCAGCTATACCGTTTGAGTTGTTTGGTACAACTGTAACAATGTCTGGTTGTGGTCCATTAGAATTGGGTAAAGTAGGCGAAATAAAATCCGCTTCCACTCCATTGGCTACACTATAAGGTACTGGAGGCCAGTTAGCTGGAAGACTATTGGATGCATATTCCTCAAATCCCGGTTGGCCGGGTGCTACCGGCTCTAATATTTGTGTTCTAAACTTATCTGTAGGTTGTACAGTAGGAGTGATATTCGTAAAATCTTTATCATCACCAACAAATTTCGTGTACAATCCTGCTCCACCTGGAGAAAAAGGAAAAGGACTACCTGTCTGATAAGGTTGTCCTGGATTCGCTCTTAAAGGTGTTGGGTGCCCGCCGTAATAACTTCCTGAAGAATAAGTTTCTAAATCATTGGTGACCATTAATAGGTGATCCTGATTGTCTACAAACTCACCAGTTGTGGTAGGGTTTAGCGGACTAGCACCTGGTTCAAGAGGATCATAAGCATTACTAACTGTTAGAGAGTCCCCTTCATTCGCTGGCATTCCACCCCAGTTGATATTGGCGCCATTGTCTGTCAAATAAAGCTTATTGCTTTCAGTTACTACTAAATCATAGGTGTTTCTATAACCTGGTGAAAAGATTTGAACAGGACCATCTAAGGTTACCATACCCATGTTCAATCCATCATTACCCCCAAAAGGGTCGTTAACATCTATTCCATCATATCCAGGATCATTTGGGTTATAAATCCCATTTACATTTGCCCTGGTTGGATCATCTAGTGTAGGAACATCATATTTATAAGCCCTTCCTGAATGGCTGTCTGTTTTGACTGGAAGTGCTTCGATAGCATCCAAATCAATTTTCAAAACTGCACCGGCTAGGGCATATTCAGATATATAAGTGAAATTCTTTGAAGGTGCACCTGCATTTGTAAAACCTCCATTACTAATAATCAGATAGGGTTTACCTCCAATTATAGTATGTTCAATACCGTTAATAGCATGGTTTTCTTCAGATCTTGCAAGCCCTCGAACCAAATCAATAACCTCCCAGGCTGTACCTGTCCAAGTCAATCTGGTTATCATACCCGAATTGGTATCTAACATCGTATCTCCACTGGGTCCACCCCATTTAGGATCACTTGAAGTGGCATAAATAACAGGATTTTCGGCTGTACCTGTTACGGTAATACCCGTTATTTGACGACCATATCGATTGTCAAAGGCCAATAAGCCATGGTCATCATAATTAGGTATATTTTTAACACCTAATAATACTTCCTCCCCAACAACATCGTATTGGTTTGGACCTTCCTTAGAAATTGAATAGATTTTAATCTCTCCCTTGAGCTGTGAAACATAAAGTCGCTCATCAGGACCAAACTCTAAAGAGGTACCTAATACAATCTCATCGAACTCATTGAAATTTAGTGCTGTTTGGTTAAAACTTACTGTTTGACTTAATAGTTTTCCCGAACTCCCCAATCCAATCAAAAGAATGTAAAAAAACAATCTGACCGGAATAATAACCCGCTTTTTCATCGTAATTGAAATTAAATATGCTAAAACTGTCCTATAATAAAAATATAAAAATTTATAACTGTTTATATGACACAATATTAATGAATTAGTAACTCAAAGTCAAGTTTGAAAAGCATTTTAATCATTTTAAAATACATTTTTATCTATTCATTTGTTTTTAATCGCATGGTTTATCCAAAGAAGGTAGAATATGTATTTTAATGGTTACTTTTGTTTATTATTATGAAGGAGCAAAAAAGCTATTTTATTCTGGTTCTGATTCTAGGGGCACTGAGCACCATTAGTCCATTTTCTGTGGACATGTACCTACCAGCTTTCCCTGCCATAGCAGACAGCCTTTCCACAAGTATTTCAAATGTTCAGTTGTCTTTGACCAGCTACTTGATTGGAATTGCTATTGGACAATTGTTTTATGGTCCACTACTTGATAGATTTGGTAGAAAAAAGCCACTTTATATAGGTCTCTGGATTTATGTGGTTACTTCCATAGGTTGCTCTTTTACTTCTTCTGTTGAATCGCTAATCTTTATGCGCTTTATGCAAGCGGTGGGAGGTTGTGTGGGCATGGTCGCAGCTCAGGCATTGGTAAGGGATATTTTCCCTGTAAATAAAATAGCCCAGGCATTTGCCATGCTTACTTTGGTGATTGCGGTTTCGCCAATGATTGCACCCACTCTTGGTGGATACATCACTGCTCACTTCCATTGGCATTGGCTTTTTATAATCTTGTCTATTCTTTGTACCCTTATAATATTTGCTTGTAAATGGCAACTTCCAGATGGAGCGGATCCTGACCCAAGTGTATCGCTAAAACCTAAGGCCGTTACCTATAAATATATAGAGGTATTAAAAGACAAACAGTACCTTACTTACATACTCGTTGGTGGAATTGCCGGAGCAGCACCATTTGCCTATATCGCAGGCTCATCAGATGTCTTTATTAATATATACGGGTTATCTGTAACCGAATATGGCTGGTTGTTTGCCTTCCTATCAATAGCCATGATAGGTGCTACGCAGTTAAACCACATTTTATTAAATCATTTTAGTAACCGAACCATTGTAATTACAGCTTTGTGCTACCAATTGGTCATTGGTTTTATAATGGTCGTAGGGGTTTGGGCAAACATCTTCAATGTCTATTTTCTTATAGGCATGATGTTTATATTTTTAACCGGACATGGATTAAGTGTACCGAATTCTGCAGCGATATCCCTAGCTCCATTCACCAAAAATGCAGGAAGTGCTGCAGCAATGATGGGATTCATGCGCATGGCCATTGGAGGCATCGTTTCCGCTTTGGTCAGTGTGTTTCACAATGGAACGGCAATACCGATGGTTTTTTTGATGGCTTCCTGTATTTTAATTGCAGGTCTTGTATTGCTAAAATATTTTCATTCAACTGGAGAACTACTATCCAGGTACCGGAATTCAAAAGCTAGTTAAGGGTCAAATTGCTATATAATAGGTGATACTGGAATAATTTTTAACTTTGCACTTTATTATTAAAACAGTAAGTAAAAAGAATGATTTCAGTAGATAATTTATCCCTCAAATTCGGCAAGAGAACCTTGTTCGAAGAAGTTAATTTAAAATTTACTCCCGGAAACTGTTTTGGCGTTATCGGTGCCAATGGAGCGGGTAAATCAACTTTTTTAAAGATCCTTACTGGTGAGATGGATAGTACTACGGGTAATGTTAACATTACACCTGGTCAACGAATGGCCGTATTGTCTCAGGATCACTTTGCCTTTCAGGATGAAGAAGTTTTACGTACCGTGATTATCGGTCACCAAAAACTTTTTGAAATCATGACTGAGAAGGATGCCATCTATATGAAAGAAGACTTTAGCGAGGCTGATGGATTGAGGGCAGCAGAATTAGAAGCTGATTTCGCAGAAATGGATGGTTGGAATGCAGAAAGTGATGCTGCTGCATTATTGTCTGGACTAGGCGTAGTGGAAAGCCTTCATGGTAAACTAATGAAAGACCTTTCTGGTGACCAAAAGGTAAGGGTGCTTCTTGCTCAAGCTTTGTTTGGTAACCCTGACATCCTGGTTCTTGATGAACCTACCAATGATTTGGATGCAGAAACGATCGGTTGGCTAGAGGATTTTTTGATTAACTTCAAAAATCTAGTAATTGTTGTTTCGCATGATAGGCACTTCTTAGATGAAGTAGCTACACATATAGTAGACATTGACTTTGGTAAAATAAATATCTACTCTGGAAATTATACCTTCTGGTACGAATCTTCGCAAATTGCAGCCAAACAAAAAACAGATCAAAACAAGAAGGCTGAAGACAAGCGAAAAGAACTCCAAGCATTTATAGAGCGTTTTTCTGCCAACGTAGCCAAATCAAAGCAGGCTACAGCAAGAAAAAAGATGCTGGAAAAATTGAATGTGGATGAAATTAAACCATCTACCAGAAAATATCCTGGTATTATTTTCAAACCAGAACGTGAAGCTGGTGACCAAATACTTCTCACCGAAGAGCTTGAGTTGAAAAATGATGGAACCACTTATTTTACTGATGTAAATTTAATGGTGGATAAAGGAGACAAAATTGCCTTCCTTTCAAAAACCAAACAAGCTGTGACAAAGTTTTTTCAAACTTTAATGGACGAAAATCCAGTACAGTCTGGAAGCTATAAATGGGGAGTAACCATCAATAAGGCTTATATGCCAAATGACAATTCTCCTTTCTTTGACTCTGACTTGAAATTAATTGATTGGCTAAGTCAATATTCGGATAATCAGGAAGAAGCTTACGTTCGTACCTTTTTGGGAAGAATGCTATTTACGGGTGAGGAATCCTTTAAGAAAGCGTCAGTGCTTTCTGGTGGTGAAAAAGTAAGGTGTATGCTCTCTCGCATGATGCTCCAAAATCCAAACTTATTGGTTTTGGATGAACCTACCAATCACCTGGACCTGGAATCAATTCATGCCCTTAACAATGCAATGATAGATTTCAATGGCACGGTATTGTTCTCCTCTTATGACCACGCTTTTGTTCAGACGGTAGCCAATAGAATTATTGAATTTACCCCGTCAGGAACAATCGATAGAAGAATGGATTATGAGTCTTACCTTGAAAGCTCAGAGATCAAAGCGCTCAGAGAAAAAATGTATGGAACTTCAAAAGTAAAATAAGAAGAATATATAGTTGAAAAATAAAGTAAAAAGCTGTGGAAATAATTTCCACAGCTTTTTTATTTTTAAACGTTTACGCCTGTCGTTCCACCACCTTTTAAGGTAAGTTCAATAGGAGCATTCGTTTTCCAAGATCCACCTGTAAAGTCAGGTACATCTATAGAGTTGGATCTGTTTGCTACTGACCACTCACTCAATGGAGCAATTGCACTCCAAAGTGCGCCATCATATACATCTTGATCGTAAGGAAGACCGTTTCTAAGACAATCGATCATTCTCCAGTCCATCATGAAGTCCATGCCACCATGACCTCCAATTTTCTTGGCCATCTCCCCTACTTTTTTAACAATTTCTGGGGTATATTTTTCTTCTAAAGCTTTCATTTCTTCCGCTTTAAACCATCCTTCATGTCCAGTAGAAATACCTGGCGTAGGATATTTACTTGCGACACCTTTAGTGCCACTCAATAAATGAAGTCTGGAATAAGGACGAGGAGAGCTCACATCATGCTGAAGCATAATTGATTTACCCTTCTTAGTCTTTACTATAGTGGTATTCATATTGCCCCTAAAGTTCTTAGTAGCATAGGAATTAAAGAAATCATCTGTTTTTGCCAACTCCTGAGCATGAGCTTTCATAAGATAGTCATTGCTGGAAAGAGAAGTAAGGTAATCCATTTGATCTCCCCTATTGATATCCATTGCCTGACAAACAGGTCCTAATCCGTGGGTAGGGTAAAGATTACCATCCCTATAATTTTCTTTTAAACGCCACATGTCCTGGTAGCCGTCTTTAGCAAAATTCAATCCCAACAAATCATGAATATACGCTCCTTCACCATGGAAAACATCTCCAAAGAAACCATCTCTGGCCATATTGAGCGTCATCAATTCAAAGAAATCATAACAACAGTTCTCCATCATCATGCAATGTTTCTTTGTCCTTTCTGAAGTCTCTACCAACTGCCAGCACTCTTCAACTGTAACTGCGATTGGCACTTCACAACAAGAATGTTTACCTGCTTCCATAGCATAAACAGCCATAGGAGTATGCCATTCCCAAGGAGTAGCGATGTAGATCAAATCAAGATCATCTCTGTCCATCATTTCCTTCCACGCGTATGAAGAACCGCTGTAAGTATCAGGTGTGTGGGAAGTTCCCTCCAAAGACTTAACTACTTTATTTACCATTTCCGGTAGCAAATCACAAAGTGCTTTGATTTCTACTCCTTCGATTTTACTAAGTCTATTCACTGCTCCAGGTCCTCTGCTTCCAAGACCAACAATTCCTACTCTTACCACATCTAATTTAGGTGCAGCATAACCTGACATGTTAAATCTCTGGGTATGACTTCTCTTGCTTTGGGCAAGGACATTGTTTTGTTCTTCTAGTGACAACCCTTTAAAACCAGTTCCCACTACTCCTAATCCGGCAAGGCCGGAGAGCTTCAAAAACTCTCTCCTTTTATTACTCATAAGTACATTAATTAGTTAGTTGAATTTTTAATTTATATTTCCATTTAAAATCATCAGATTTTAAAAAACACTTTCTTTTTATACAAGAAATAACACAAATACCACATAATGGCCAAGGTAAAGATGCCATTTAGCAAAGCCAAAATCACTTCAGGAACCCCAATCGGTTCCAAAAATCCATAATTGAAAACATGAACCACATTTGTTAACCATCGATGCCCCAATAGATTGGCAAACAAATAAATGAATATGGAATTCATGCCCACAACCGTAAACATAAAAGGCCATTTATTAATTTTCTTAACATCTATAAACCAGAAAAAGAAAGCTAGCACCAAAATCGCCCATCCGCCAGAAGCCAGAACGAAGGAACTGGTACAAATTCTTTTAATAATCGGCGTAATACCCGTCCAATCAAGTCCATATCCCAAAACCAAGCCTGACAGACCAGCAATTACTAAATATTTTATCTTGATAGCATTGGTTTTATCACTTAGCAGTAATTTACCACACATTGCTCCCCAAAGGGTGTGCGCTGCTGTAGGAATGCAATTTATGGCTACCCATCCCCCACTACTAATTTTACCCATTAAAATCATGTCCATATAGGATCCGAAATTTTCCCCTTTGATAAAAGGGGCCGCAGGATCATACAGCCTATACATCAATTCCGTCAACACCAACAAGCCAATAGAGATGGCAAATTGATATTTAAATGGTTTTCTGATTAAGAAATAAGTGAATAAGATGGTAAAAGACAGCTGTGTAAGGACATTCCATAACTCGAAAACCAGCTCTCCAGCATTAATACAATATAAACCCGTACCAAAAAGAAAAAGAAGTAGACACCTTCTAAGAATATGTCTTGTCACTTTCTTTTGATCTCCCTGATTAGCCAATCGTTTATTTAAGGAGAATGGCATGGCCACACCTACAATGAACATAAAGAATGGCTGAATAAGATCCCAAAACCTTAACCCATTCCATGGGTGGTGGGTGAATTGGTTGAAAAATGAATACCCTATAGATCCTTCGGAAAACAATCCCTGAAAAACACCATAAATCATTGCAGACTCCCCAACCAATAAAAACATCGTGATCCCTCTATAGGCATCCAAGGAAACTAGTCTTTTGTTACTGGCATTCTGAAGTGTGGTCATTCGCAGTTAGTGAAGAAAATAAAAGTTTATTTACCTAAAAGGGATAATTCAAATATAGCTTTTCATGGTTCAGGTTCAAATAGAACATCCTATAAATTATATGACTGGTTACCCTTTTATTCTAAAATTTCCCTCTTCAAGCCAGATTATACCATAGATTCCCTATTGAATCATGAAATAAAATGAAAGTTTCAATTAATTGGCATCATAAATAAACCAACATAAGGAAAATGATCGAATTCCAGGCAAAAACCAACATTGAATTTTTCATTTAGAACAAGAAACCATTCCCTGAATTCTTAATTTAAAATTTCATTTACAATTGAATAGTACCCTCTCGCTTGTTGGTCCATTCCCAAATCGGTAGGATGCGTTCCATCAACAGTTCCTTCCATGGTTAGGCCTATGTCTTCCTTTTCCAGGTAATACAATTCTTCCACGCCTTCAGTAATCAACTTTATATAGGCTGCCTTTAACAGTTCATTTCTGTTTTGATAAGCTTCTTTTCTATCCTTATTAACCAGTTCATCGGTATAGCCGGCATGTTCCACCATAAGGATTGGGGTATCCGGCCTCTTTGCTTTCAATTCTCTCACTGAATCAAGAATTCTTTTGGTGACTTCATCCTCGGAGAAGCTATTCCTAACCAAATTGGGTAAACAATCCAGAACATAAAGACTGCTATTAATAGTAGTCATATAGTCAATAAGGGGTTCTTCTAATAACCCATTTCCAGAAAAACCCAGGTTGATCATTGGCTTATTAATCATTCTTTCTAAAATCGCAGTCCATGCCATACCTGGCCTGGAAGCACAGCCTCCTTGAGCAATGGAGGTACCATAAACTACTACAGGCAAATCTTCATTCCCTGGAGCAATAAAACTGAAAGTTGCTTTTTCATTTACCCCTATTTCAAGAAAAGTCACTTCATTGTACAAAGGCAGATAAAGGTCAAAATCTTTAGCTGTACTACTGTCAGCAATAAGTGGGAAGGTATATTGTATGGTATCACCAAAGGAATAATGACCACGAACCCATAGCCAACGATCGCTTTCTCTAGTGTACAGGTCAAGTCCACTTACACCTGTAGCAGGCATATGAGTCTTACCGTGAGCCCCAGAAACAACATATTTTACCTTAATTTCTTCAGCATTTGTATTGAATCGCAATTTAACTCCTGCAGCATGTCTGGATAAATCCCATACTGCTTTTCTTACCTTATTCTCTGCATCAGCTGGGAGTCTGTGGTAATCCACGCCTGGCCATCCCTGACCATGAACAAGATTTTTACCAGGAACACTTAAAGGATCTTTCCAACTTAATTCCTCCTGGGCAAAAACCAATGTGAACTGGCAAATTAATAGAGACAGTGCTAAAAACAATCTTAGATTCATCGTGATATAATTAGTGAAATTATTTTTTGGGAAAGTTTAAGCAACTAATTTAGAAAAATTAAGAAGATAAAACCTAAAAAAATCAATAAACTGTGAACCAAATAATTTCTCTCTGTCTGATTATCGGACTTTCCCTAGGCAATTCCTTAGTGGCCCAAACACGATCCAATAAAAAACCGAATGTTATTGTCATCCTCACTGATGACCAAGGTTACAAAGATCTTGGAAGTTACGGGGCTACAGACCTTAAAACCCCCAATATTGATCGATTGGCCAAGGAAGGAGTGAAATTTACCCAATTTTATGCGGCTGCACCTGTTTGTTCCCCTTCCAGAGCAGCATTGATGACCGGTAAATACAATTTCAATGCTGGTCTTTTTGGCAATGTCGTTCCTCCCAATTCTGATCCTGAAGGCAAGTCGGGATTACCTACCGAAGAGGTAACTATGGCAGAAATGTTTAAATCTAACGGTTATAGAACCGGTTTAATAGGCAAATGGCATTTGGGCCATACACCAGAGAAATTACCCAATGGTCAGGGATTTGATTATTTCTTTGGACACCAAAGAGGGTGTATTGATAATTATTCACACTTCTTCTTCTGGCATGGTCCAAACCTTCATGACCTTTATCGAAATGAAACAGAAATCTACAGGCCAGGAGAATTTTTCGGTGACCTGATGGTACAAGAAATGAAGCAGTTTATAAGTGAAAAATCAGACCAACCCTTTTTTCACTTATTGGGCCATAAATATGCCGCATTACCCTTATCAGGGAGACCCTAAATGGTTGGACTATTATAGTGAGCTAGAAACGCCCAGAAAGGAATACGCGGCCTTTGTATCCACAATTGATGATATGGTTGGAGAAATATATTACCACCTCAAAGCCATCGGTGAACTGGATAACACGATCATTGTCTACCAGTCAGATCATGGTTTTAGCGTAGAAGAGCGCGCGTTTTTTGGCGGTGGCGATTCAGGAGCTTTAAGTGGGGCTAAATTTAGCATGTTGGAAGGGGGAATAAGAGTTCCTGCCATTATCAGATTCCCATCCGTAATACCAGAAAGTGAGAGCAGGCACCATTGGGCAAATAGTATCGATTGGATGCCAACACTTGCCGAATTAACTGGGATCAATATTCCTTCCAGTCAAAAAATAGATGGTAAAAGTTTGTTGCCCTTGATTTTAGATCCCCAAAAAGCCACCCCACATGAAACCATGTTCTGGGGTACTGGATTTCCTGATGATAAAAGGCATGCCTGGGCAGTTCGTAAAGGCCCCTGGAAATTACTAGGAAATCCTTATGACCCAACCGGTAAGTTGACCTTTACAGAATCAGACAAACTCTACTTAACCAATATGGAAATGGATTCTACAGAGGTAAATAACCTGGCGGATAAATATCCTGAAAGGGTAAAAGAGTTAAATGAAATGTATGAAAGTTGGATAAATGAAATAAAAAGTGAAATAAAGTAAGTTGTTTTTACATTTTTCTAATAAATAGTTTCAAATTTCAAACCTTATTTATTAAAGTAAAAATAAAGAATTGAGTAAATGATTAAAAATAAATCACATCATAAAAATAGATAAATAAAATTTTAAATCAAACTTTAGTTAAAAATTAAAAAGTAAGAAGAACTTTTCCTTACTTTTTAATTTTCTAAGGTATTCAGCTCAAAATTCAATGTTGTAATTCATCATTTTTATTCATTAAATTTCGGAATAGTATTACATTAACAATTTTTACAATACATTATTCCGATATTTTATTATGTGTGGTATAGTAGCATACATTGGATCCAGAGAAGCATATCCAATAATTTTAAAAGGCCTACAGCGCCTGGAATACCGAGGTTATGACAGTTCTGGCGTAGCCCTATTAGACAAGGAATTGTCTGTTTACAAAAAGATGGGCAAGGTGGCTGAGCTGGAATCCTCTCTTGTGGGCAAAAACCTTCATGCGCATTCGGGGATTGGCCATACCAGATGGGCAACTCATGGAGAGCCTTCTGACAGAAATGCACATCCTCACCGCTCCAAATCCGGGAAATTGGCAATGGTACACAATGGTATCATTGAAAATTATGCTCCTATAAAGAAAGAGCTTCAGCAAAAAGGATATGTTTTTGAGAGTGAAACCGATACGGAAGTATTGCTTCATTTTATAGATGACATTTACCAAAATGATGCCGAAAATCTGGAGGAAGCTGTAAGAATAGCCCTTAAGCGAATTGTAGGTGCTTACGTAATCATTATTATTGATCAGGACCAACCTGATACATTGATCGCAGCCCGAAAAGGAAGTCCTTTGGTGATTGGTATCGGTAAAAACGAGCATTTTTTAGCTTCTGATGCTAGCCCAATTATAGAATATACCAAGGAAGTGGTTTATATCAACGATTACGAAATGGCTATCGTAAAACCTGATGAACTGATCTTAAAAAACCCAGGGAATGAAAGAATAACCCCCTTTATCACCAAGCTTGATATGGAGTTGGCAGCCATAGAAAAAGGGGGCTATGAACATTTTATGCTGAAAGAAATTTTTGAGCAGCCAACAGCCATTTTTGATTGCCTTAGAGGAAGGCTTGACGCCAAAAGTGGTACCATCACGATGGGGGGCATTGACCAACATCTTGATTTATTGAAAGAGGCCAAAAGAATCATAATAGTAGGTTGTGGTACCTCCTGGCATGCTGGCCTTTTGGCGGAATATGTTCTGGAAGAACTTTGCCGCATACCTGTGGAAGTAGAGTATGCTTCTGAATTTAGGTATAGAAATCCAGTGATAAACCCTGGAGATGTGATCATTGCTGTCTCTCAAAGTGGGGAAACAGCAGATACTTTGGTTGCACTTGAAAATGCTAAAAGTAAAGGGGCGTTTATTTTTGGAGTAGTCAATGTCGTAGGCTCAAGTATTGCCAGGTTATCAGAAGCAGGTGCCTATACCCATGCAGGACCCGAAATAGGTGTAGCCTCTACTAAAGCCTTTACAGCGCAGCTTGCAGTGCTTTATATGATTGCGATTAAATTGGGCTATGCCAAAGGGACTTTATCGAAAGAAAGGTACCAGCATTACATCAACGAGCTTTCTTTAGTCCCTGAAAAAATTCAAGATGTGTTGAATAATGCAGCTTCCATCGAAAAATTAGCTGCTAAATATCAGCACGCAAGAGATTTTCTTTTCCTGGGAAGGGGTTACAATTTTCCAATTGCCTTAGAAGGGGCGCTTAAATTAAAAGAAATCAGTTATATCCATGCAGAAGGATACCCTGCCGCTGAAATGAAACATGGGCCAATCGCCCTTGTAGAGGAAACGCTACCTGTGGTATTTGTTGCAACCCGGGACCTTTACCATGAAAAGCTTGTCAGCAATGCCAGAGAGATTAAGGCACGAAAAGGGCTGGTATTGGCTGTGGTTACTGAGAATGACACCGTATTTGAAGAAATTGCAGATGACATTATCTCAGTTCCTGCTGCTGATGAACTAATTGCGCCACTGATTAGTGTAGTACCACTTCAACTTCTGGCCTATTATACTGGCCTTGCAAAAGGACTGGATGTAGACAAACCCAGGAATTTGGCAAAATCTGTCACAGTTGAATAGTTTATTTTTTAAACAAAGATTTTTAACATGAATAAAATCTCGCGTCATCCATTGTCATCTTTGGGCTATCAGTTTATTGATCCTAAATATTTGCCGGAAGGTGCCGATGAATACTATCTTCGAAACAAACAGAACAGGACAAAAACTTTGTTTCGAAACTTAAGTGCAAGTGAACTTGAACAGCTTGTAAGGAATCACAATCAAGCTGACAACTGGAACAACATCTTGGTTTCTGATGCTTTTAATCCTGATCTGGTAAAAAATTGTAAATTTTTCGGCTTGATAAGAATTGGGAAATTGGAGCCTTTTTTCCTTGAATACCATAACTTAAGAATGCCAGTTGGTCTGTACAACAGTACCATTATCAGTTGCGATATTGGGGACAATGTGGTCATCGACAATGTCAACTACCTTTCCCATTATATTTTAGGCGATGAGGTAGTTTTGGTAAATGTCAATGAAATGTCTACAACAAGCCATGCGAAGTTTGGCAATGGCATTGTAAAGGAAGGCGAATCAGAAGATGTAAGGATATGGCTTGAGCTCTGCAATGAAAACGGAGGTAGAAAAGTAGCCCCATTTAGTGGCATGCTCCCAGGTGATGCCTGGATGTGGTCCAGGTACAGAACAGACGAACGCTTTCAATCCAAACTCCTCTCTTTTACGCAAAACGAATTTGATGTAAAAAGAGGCTATTATGGTAAAGTAGGCGACCGCTGCATTATTAAGAACACCTTGATCATAAAAGATGTTTGGATCGGATCAGATGCATATATCAAAGGTGCTAATAAACTTAAAAACCTAACAATACACTCAACGGCAGATGCCAGCACTCAAGTGGGCGAAGGCTGTGAATTGGTAAATGGAATTGTAAGTGAAGGTTGCACCCTTTTCTATGGGGTAAAAGCAGTGAGGTTTTTAATGGCTGCCCAGTCCCAATTAAAGTATGGTGCCAGACTGATCAATAGCTATTTAGGTTCCAATGCAACCATCTCTTGTTGTGAGGTTTTGAACTCTCTAATTTTCCCTTCCCATGAACAGCACCATAACAACTCCTTTTTATGTGCTGCCTTGGTACAGGGACAGAGCAATATGGCCGCAGGTGCCACGGTAGGCTCCAACCATAACTCCAGGGGAGCAGATGGGGAAATCATTGCAGGAAGAGGCTTTTGGCCTGGCTTATGCGTAAGCCTCAAGCACAATTCCCGCCTGGCTACTTTTACCATTGTGGCCAAAGGTGATTATCCGGCGGAATTGGATATCCCAATACCCTTTTCTTTGCTGAGCAATGATGTCACCCATGATGAATTGATCGTTATGCCCGCTTATTGGTTCCAATACAACCTTTATGCGCTGTCAAGAAACGCCTGGAAATACAAAGCCAGGGACAAGAGAATAGAGAAATTTCAACGTTTGGAATTTGATTTTCTAGCTCCTGACAGTATGGTTGAAGTTTTGAATTCCATTACTGTATTAGAAGAGCTTTGTGGAAAGGCTTTCTTTGCAAAACATCCAACGGGACAAGAAGAGTCCAATCAATCTATTAAACAAAAGGAAAAAAATTGCTTTCTTCAAAGGATCCACTAGTTAAAGAACTAGACATTTTTGCTACTGGATGGGAAAACAGCAAAAGAAAAATCAGACTGATAAAGGTCGCTGAGGCTTATACCCTATTCAAGCAACTTATTCAATACTATCCTGTTTATTGCTTGTCAGAATATTATTCCAAGGTGGATTTAAGTAATGAAAGCTTCCTAAAAGAATTGACGTCCAAACTTCCTGCCCCTGACATGTGGATTAATGTCGGTGGACAATTGGTGCCAAAACTTTGTATGGATCAATTGATCGCAGATGTAAAAGAAGGAGAGATTAATAGCTGGAATGACCTGCATGACCGATACATAAAACTCGGAAATGAGTATGAGGAAGCTAAAACCAAACATGCTTTTGCCATTGCCTTTGCAGATCAAGGCATAGAAACTTCAGATTTTGATAAAAGCCAATTGTTCGAAATGCTGGAAGCATCAAAATCCTTTCGCCAAGCCATGTCTGAAAAAATTTATAGCAGTAGGAAAAAAGACTATGACAACCCTTTTAGAAACATGGTATATGCCAACGAAGAAGAAAGAGATCTTGTATTGGGCGCTTTAGAAGACAACGGCTTCATCCAAACTGAAAAAGAGGAAAGTCAGAAATTTATTCAGCAAATAAATGATTTCCAGAATAGTTTAAACATATAATGGACTGAATTCAACTTGATCCATGAAGTAAAAGGGAGCTTAGCTAATGCTATACTCCCTTTTTTTATCCCTAATTCAGCCAAAACATTCTCATACCAACCCCATGACAATTCTTACCCAATATCTTTTTTACTAGCCCCAAATGCTATTTTTGTTTGGAAATATCCGAAGGCATTAAAAATATCAGCAACTCCTACATGGGTAAATAGTAATCTGCCTTTTTAAACCCCAAATATTTTACTAAATTATATTTAAATCGGCATTTGGACCAAATCCACATAAATTATGATCGGAAAAGCTATTTTCACTGTGATTTTTGTTGGTACATTAGGCGCTATAGTCTCAATTCAATCGAATGCGCAACCTTGTCCTGATCTCAAAATTGATCCTATTGCACTAAATCAAAGTTATTTAGAGATTCAGTCCCCCGAGGGTATTCATCAAATTCCATTGCCTAATATTATGGTTTTCCCGGAAGGCAAAGAACGTATTTACTGCTTACTCCCTGATATTTTAACCAATCAAAACAGTCCAATCATTCAATGGAATGAATTGGTATTAAAGAAAAGTTTAAACTCAACAGACAAATGGCAGGGAAATATAGACAGAGCAGAATATCACCCTACACTTTGTCTCCCATCCTTGAAACCTGCAAATTTTACAAATGCCCTATCCTCCTCAGATTTTTATTATGAGACCCAGGCAAATAGGGTGTCAATGCAAGGCAGCATTTCTTTTGCCAACATTGAAGACAATAAAATAACATTGCATTTAAACATAGTCGATCAGGAAATCCCAAGGCCAAAAATCAATAATCTATCAGGGCAAATATTTACTTCAACTGGAGAAATGGAAGTGATTTCTGGTGAAATAAGCTTTGAGGAGAACAAAGGAGTTTTAAGGGGCTCAGGCATCGCTTCCTCCAATTCGGAAAACCAGGGCTTTCAATTTTCAATACCAAATTATACCGGGAAGTCTGGGAAGTATATGGTAAATGAAGGAGATGAAAAACATCCTATGTATACCATTTACAACGTAAAAGGTGAGCCTTTAACAGGGTTGGAAATTTATAAATATGAACTGCAATCGACTGATTTAAGGTTTAAATCATTTTTTGATAAAATCCCCTTTAATGTAGATTCTTTAGACCTACATCGTTTAAA